>NZ_JAZEVT010000004.1:0-506255 GCF_036668755.1 Achromobacter sp. ESBL13
CGATGCCGGCGCCCATCAGCAACGCGCCGCTAAGCAGGCGCCGCCATGGCAGTTCATCCTTGCAGACGATCCACAGCGCAAACGCCGAGCAGCCCACGGCGATGGCCAGGGACAGCACCGTCAAAGACAGGTCATAACCCATCGGGATGGGCAGGTTGAAGGCCAGCATGCCCACGAAGTGCATCGACCAGATGCCCACGCCCATCGCAAAGGCGCCACCCGCCAGCCAATAGCGCGCGGCCGGCAGCCCGTGCGAGGCCCGCACACGATTGGCCATGCCCAACGCCGTGTATGACGCCAGGATGGCGACCCCTAGAGATACGAGGACGAGCGAAGGGTTATAAGTTCCAACGAGCATTTGTGCGGTCCTGTCCTAAGCGCTTTACTGCCGTCGCGCCGGCCTCAAATCAAATCAATTAGTAGTCAACAGTTGCAATTGGGTCGTAAGACGATTGCTGCTGTCGACGCTGGCGATTTACGGTCTCTCTTGTCGGGAAGGGGAAAGGGGCAAGCAAGGCCTGCGGTCGGCGCTGCCGGGCGCGTCGCGGGATGGGCGACTGGCGGCGGGCTCGGCGCGGCATGGGCCGGTCGAAAGCCGGGGCGCGCGCGTAGTGCTGGACGCGCGTCCGAGGCTAAGGGATGGGTTATACCGAAATCGCGCTTCAAGAAGCTCACCAATCTTCACTTCTGGCCGCCGAGCGCGGGCGCCCTGGGCCGCCGATAGGGCGGCCTCCCGGGTGCGTTCCTACACGGCCATGGGCGCGGTGAGGGGGGCGTGATGCGTGTAGCCGGACAATGAAAAGTCGCCGGGCTCGACCTTTTCCAGCCACTCGGGTTCGTAGCGGCCGGTGACGGCGAAGTCGGGAATGCGGTCCGACAATACCAACTGGGGCGATTCGAAGGGTTCGCGCGTGAGCTGCTCGCGCAGCATCGGCAGGTGGTTCTCGTAGATATGGGCGTCGCCGATGAAATACGTGAACCAGCGCGGCTTGTAACCCGTCAGACGACCCAGCAGGTGCAGCAGCGCGGCGCCTTCGGTCAGGTTGAACGGCGTGCCCAGCCCCACGTCATTCGAGCGGATGTACAGGCACAGCGAGATTTCCTGCGTGGTGGCGTTGGGCAGGAATTGATAGAGCAGATGGCAGGGCGGCAGCGCCATTTCTTCGATCTGCGCCCAGTTCCAGCCGTGGAACAGGATGCGGCGGTCGCCGGGACGTTCGTGGATCGTGTCCAGGCACTGGCGCAGCTGATCCACTGCTTTATATAGCAGCACCTTGTCCACGCCGCCTTCTTGCAAGTCGGCCACCTTGGCGTAGCCGCGAGACAGCGCGTCTTCAAGCTGGCCATTGTTGCCAGCATCCAGCAGCTTGTAGGCGGGCCACTGGCGCCATTGCACGCCATAGACCGGGCCCAGGTCGTCCGGGCCTTCGCGGTAGGGGTTCGCCAGCCATTGGCTGTTTTCGTTGGCGTTCTGGTCCCAGACCTTGCAGCCCAGTTCACGGAATTCCGCCGCGCTGCGCGAGGCCCGCAAGAAACCGACCATTTCGCCGATGGCGGATTTGAAGGCCAGTTTCTTGGTGGTGACGGCGGGAAAGCCCTTTTGCAGGTCAAAGCGCAGTGAGGCGCCCGGCATGCTGATGGTGCGGATACCCGTTCGGTTCTCCTGCCACGAGCCGGTGTCCAGGATGGATTGAACGAGGTCTAGATATTGTTTCATGGCGGTTCTCAGGCGGCGGCCGGCGCTTCCTGGGTGTCGACGATGTCGACCGAGAAGGTCAGCGCCGCGGTCTTTTCAAGCATGGCTGAAGCCGAGCAGTATTTTTCGTGCGACAACTGCACGGCGCGCTCAACGGCGGCCTGCGGCAGGTTGCGGCCCGTGACGGTGAAGGCGAAATGGATGCGGGTAAAGACCTTGGGGTCGGATTCGGCGCGATCGGCCTGAAGCTTGACGCTGCATCCGGTGACGGCGTGACGGCCGCGCTTCAGGATCAGCACAACGTCGTACGCCGTGCAGCCGCCGGTGCCGGCCAGCAGCATTTCCATCGGGCGCGGCGCCAGGTTGTGTCCGCCGCCGTCCACGGCGCCGTCCATCACGGCCACGTGGCCGCTGCCGGTGCTGGCGGTAAAGAGCATGCCGTTGGGGCCGCCCCAGTCAATCGTGCATTCCATTTTGAGTGTCCTTCCGCATTGAGCGCAGTCAATGGTCGATGATACCTGTTGCGTACAATTCCAGGCATGAGAGCCCCGCCCCGCATCAGGGGTGTGTGGCGCCAGTTTGCACAGGAGCCGCCCATGTCCACTGCTTTGTCTCAATCCGGACCCGTTTCCATTCGCCGCCGCATCGGCCCGCTGGATGCCCTGCTGGCTGAGGCCGACCGCGCGCTGCGCGTACTGTCCAACAGCGCCACGGCAGGCCGGCCGTATCCGGCCACGACCCCCGACGCGCCGGGCGCGCTGTCGGAGCAGGACAAGCGGCACTCCGCCGGCCTGATGCGCGTGAACCATGTGGGCGAAATCTGCGCCCAGGCGCTGTACCGTGGCCAAGCCTCGGTCTGCCGCGAACCCGGCCCGCGTGCGCTGCTGCTCAATGCCGCCGCCGAGGAAGTCGACCATCTGGTGTGGTGCAACGAACGGCTGACCGAGCTGAACAGCCGGCCCAGCTTGCTGAACCCGGTCTGGTATGCCGGTTCTTTTGCGCTGGGCGTGTTGGCCAGCTATGCAGGCGTGCCGCGCAACCTGGGTTTCATGGCTGAAACCGAAAAGCAGGTCGAGGCCCATCTGGAAGAACATCTACGCACCTTGCCGGTGCAGGACGAACGCTCGCGCGAGGTCGTCCGAAAGATGAAAGACGACGAGGCCGAGCACCGGGCCAGCGCCGAGCGGGCAGGGGGCATACCGCTGCCGGGCCCTGTAAAGACGGCCATGCGGGCGATGTCCAAGGTGATGACGACCACGGCGTACTGGATATGAAGCGCGCCCGGAATCGATCGTTAAGGGTGTTTAAGGAAATGTTGCACTGCGCCAATTTGGCCGCATCGTGGTGCGCGGCGCACTGAACTGGTGCGCTTTTCGGGGTGGGATTACCCGGAAGCGCCAAGGGTAAATCCGCAAGGGGTTTACCCGTTCGGCGAAAACCCTTTTTTTGGCCAAGTCGTTGCCAGGTATGGCTCTCCAGGGGGCGTCCGGGGAATTTGCGGCGAAAATGCAACGTCGGATTTGACCTTTTAAAGAGATCAAAAAAATTCTTGCATCGCACAAAAAACATCGGTACTATTCATTCATCGGATGTTGAAACGCAGTCGGCGCGGTGCAAAACCCCGACAGCGCAGCGAGCAGAAAGCCCGCTCCCAACATGCCACGGTTGTCTCCTCCACCCTCCTCCTTTGGTGGATTTAGCCCGAGATCTCACGATCTCGGGCTTTTTTTTGCCTGGTGATAATCCGTCCCTATTTAACGGTATTTGCGGCCCGGCCGTTGCCGCGAGGTTGGCCATCCTCCCTATGGACGCGTCCGTGTTTTCCCTTGGATATTTCGTATGCGCCAAGGCGGAAAGCTCTACAATCGCCAGCATGAAATCCGTACTTCTGCGCGCACGAACGGCCCCGGCAAGGGCGTTACGTTTCGTGCCCGTGAATTGCACTTCCTTATCCCTCACATATATGGGCGTTACACCTGCCTCCCATAATGGCGGGCCTGTCTCGATAGACCAACCAAAGGTGATCCAGTGACCTGGCTGTATATCTGCGTGGTCGCGTTCATGGTGGGGGGACTCATCGTGTGGTCGGAGCGCTGGCATGGCCGCTTTACCGGCGACAGCGACCTCAATAAACCACAAGCGAACCATTCCCGCGCCACGCCCCGCGTCGGCGGTCTGGCCGTACTGGCCGGCACGCTGCTGGGCCTGCTGGTGCTCGGCCCGGCCAACATGACCCTGACGTGGCTTTGGCCCGCCCTGTTCGTTGCCGCGCTGCCCGTGTTCGTCGCGGGCCTGTTGGAAGACATCACGAAAGACATCGGCGCCAGCAAGCGCTTGCTGGCGGCTTTTCTGTCGGCGGCGATTGCCTGGTGGCTGCTGGGCGGCGTCAGCCGGGTCGGCATGGCGCCTGTGGATTACGTGCTGTCGTACTGGCCCGTATCCCTCTTGTTCACCATGTTTGCCGTGGGCGGCTGTACCCATGCGCTGAACATCGTTGACGGCATGAACGGCCTGGCCGGCATGGTCGCCACGCTGATGGCAGTGTCGATCAGCCTGGTGGCCCTGCAAGTGGGCGATGTGCCCATCTTCATGATCGCCGCCGCACTGGCATCCGCCACGCTGGGTTTCCTGGTCTGGAATTTTCCGTTCGGCCGCGTCTTCCTGGGCGATGGCGGGGCGTACTTCCTGGGCTTCATGCTGGCTGAGCTGGCCGTGCTGCTGGTGGTGCGCAATCCGTCGGTGTCGCCGTTCTACGCGCTGGCCGTGTTGTTCTACCCCGTCTTCGAAACCGGTTTTTCGATCTGGCGTCGCCGCTTCAAGCGTGGCGTGCCGGTTGACCAGCCGGATGCGCTGCACTTGCACCAACTGGTGTTCCGCCGCCTGGTCCGCGTGACCTTCAGCCGTGGTCGCCGCCATGCCGTGCCGGCGCTGTGCAACGCGATGGCGTCGCCCTACATGTGGGTGCTGGCGCTGATCGGCCTGGTGCCGGCCACCATCTGGTGGGACAACGCGTGGGCGCTGGGCGCCAGCCTGCTGGTGTTCGCCAGCGTCTATGTCTGGCTGTATGCGCGCCTGGTGTCGTGGCGCCGCCCCGGCTGGCTGCTGCTGCCGTCCGTTTTGAAAACCTCGGATTAAGAGTTGAGCGCCCCGGCGATCACCGCCGGGGGCTCGTTAGTCATCGATCACCCGACCATATTTAAGATGCCGTAAACGTTCTACGGTGAAGGGAGAGTTATGTTGCAAATTCAGGATGTGAAACTTGCTGTCGTGGGCCTGGGCTATGTCGGCCTGCCCCTGGCGGTGGAGTTCGGCAAGAAGCGCTCGGTCATCGGGTTCGATATCAATACGCGCCGTATCGACGCTTTGAAGGCCGGCCACGACCACACGTTGGAAGTCAGCGACGAAGAGTTGGCCGAAGCCGCTCAGCTGACCTACACCGCCGACCGCGCCGAACTCGGCAAGGCAAACGTGTTCATCGTGACCGTGCCCACGCCCATCGACGAATACAAGCAGCCCGACCTGACCCCGCTGGTCAAGGCCAGCGAAACGATCGGCGCCGTGCTCAAGCGCGGCGACATCGTCATCTATGAATCCACCGTGTACCCCGGCGCCACCGAAGAAGACTGCGTGCCCGTGCTGGAACGCGTGTCGGGCCTGAAGTTCAACGTGGACTTCTACGCCGGCTACAGCCCCGAGCGTATCAACCCGGGCGACAAGGATCACCGCGTCAGCACCATCAAGAAGGTCACGTCCGGCTCGACGCCCGAAGTCGCCGAACTGGTCGACCAGCTGTACAAGCAGATCATCACCGCCGGCACGCACAAGGCGTCCAGCATCCGCGTGGCCGAAGCCGCCAAGGTGATCGAGAACACGCAGCGCGACGTCAACATCGCGCTGATCAACGAACTGGCCCTGATCTTCAACAAGATGGGCATCGACACCGAAGCCGTGCTGCAAGCCGCGGGCACCAAGTGGAACTTCCTGCCCTTCCGCCCGGGCCTGGTCGGTGGCCACTGCATCGGCGTGGACCCGTACTACCTGACCCACAAGGCGCAGTCCATCGGCTACCACCCCGAGATCATTCTTGCCGGTCGTCGCCTGAACGATTCGATGGGCGGCTACGTGGTGTCGCAGCTGGTCAAGTGCATGACCAAGCAGCGCATTCATGTGCAAGGCGCGCGCGTGCTGGTCATGGGCCTGGCCTTCAAGGAAAACTGCCCCGATCTGCGCAACACCCGCATCGTGGACATCGTTGGCGAACTGCGCGACTACAACGTTGACGTGGACGTCTACGACCCGTGGGTCGACCCGGAAGAAGCCGTGCACGAATACGGCCTGACCCCCGTGGCCAAGCTTGAAGAAGGCAAGTACGACGCCGTGATCCTGGCGGTGGCGCACAACCAGTTCAAAGCCATGGGCGCCGAAGGCATCCGCAAGCTGGGCAAGCCGCAACACGTGCTGTACGACCTGAAGTACGTGCTGTCGCCCGCCGAATCCGACCTGCGTCTGTAAGGATTCCGCCATGACCACGCGATTTGAAACCATCAAGCAAGAACTCACCGCCCAGCCGCGCAAGTGGCTGGTGACCGGCTGCGCCGGCTTCATCGGCTCGAACCTGTTGGAAACGTTGCTGAAGCTGAACCAGACCGTGACCGGCCTGGACAACTTCGCCACTGGCCACCAGCGCAATCTGGATGAAGTGCGCGACTCGGTGTCGCCCGAGCAGTGGGCGCGTTTTTCCTTCGTGGAAGGCGACATCCGCGATCTGGCCGCCTGCCAGCGCGCGACCGAAGGCGTTGATTTCGTCCTGCACCAGGCCGCTTTGGGCTCGGTGCCGCGTTCGCTGAAAGACCCGATCACCACCAACGAAGTCAACATCGGTGGCTTCCTGAACATGCTGGTCGCCGCGCGCGACGCCGGCGTGAAGTCGTTCGTTTACGCGGCCTCCAGCTCCACCTACGGCGACCACCCGGCCCTGCCGAAGGTAGAAGAGAACATCGGCAAGCCGCTGTCGCCCTACGCCGTCACCAAGTACGTGAACGAACTGTACGCCGACGTGTTCGCGCGTTCGTACGGCTTCGAGACCGTGGGCCTGCGCTACTTCAACGTGTTCGGCAAGCGCCAGGACCCCGATGGCGCCTACGCCGCCGTGATCCCGAAGTGGACCGCCGCCATGATCAAGGGCGAAGACGTCACCATCAACGGCGACGGCGAAACCAGCCGCGACTTCTGCTTCGTCGACAACGCGGTGCAGGCCAACCTGCTTGGCGCGATGGCCTCGCCCGAAGCCCGCAACCAGGTCTACAACGTGGCCGTCAGCGGCCGCAGCACCTTGAACGACCTGTTCGGCTTCCTGGTCACCGCGCTGGGCAACCAGAACGTCAACTACGGCAAGAAGCCGGTCTACGCCGACTTCCGCGCCGGCGACGTGCGCCATTCGCAGGCCGACGTCAGCAAGGCCGGCCGTCTGCTGGGCTACGTGCCGTCGCACACCGTGCTGCAAGGCCTGGAAGTGGCCATGCCCTGGTACACGCAATTCCTGCGTTGATTTGAAAGCACTCGTCCGCAAACTCGGCAACATCCACCCGGACCACCAGCGCATCTTCAAGGGCGCGTTCCGGGTGGCGGTGTTCCTTCTGCTGGGCAAGGCCGCCGGCGCCATCAAAGAGATGGCGGTGGCGTACCGCTACGGCGTCAGCGACGCCGTGGACGCCTACCAATTCACGATGACCATGGCCACCTGGCTGCCGGTCACCATCGTGGGCGTGCTGTCAGTGGTGCTGATCCCCGTGCTGGTGCGCCTGCGCCGGGCGGATGATGCCGAGCGCGACCAATTCATCAAAGAACTGCAAGGCTGGGTCGCCGCGGCCGGTGTCGCGCTGGCGATAGCCACCTGGTTTGCCTGGCCCTACGTCGTGGACGCCTTGGGCAAGGGCTTGCCCGAACGCGTGCGCGGCATGACGGGTGACCTGCTGGTGGCCTTTGCCCCGGTGTCCGCCTTGCTGCTCGTCGCGGGCATCAGCGCCGCGCGCCTGCGCGCGCACGAACGCCACGTCAACACCTTGCTGGACAGCGTGCCGGCCGTGGCCACGCTGGCCTGGGTCATGCTGGCCGTCAGCGCCGACGGCGTGGGCCCGCTGCTGTGGGGCACCTTGGTGGGCTACGCCATCCAGACCGTCTGGCTGGCCTGGCTGGCCGCGCGTGCCGACGGCGGCTTCTGGGGCGCGCCGCGCCTGACGCTGCGTTCGCCGCACTGGCCCGAGCTGATGGGCGCGGCCGGCGTGATGCTGATCGGCCAGGTGGCCATGAGCTTTGTCGGCCCGCTGGACCAATACGCCGCCGCCAACCTGGGCGCCAACGCCAACGCCACGCTGGGTTACGCCAGCCGGCTGCTGTCGTTGCTGCTGGGCATCGGCGCGGTGTCGGTCGGGCGCGCCGCGTTGCCCGTGCTGGCCGATGTGCAGGCGCGCGGCGATACCGACCGCGCGCGCAGCATGGCACTGAAATGGTCTGTGCTGATGGTGGGCGCGGGCGCGGTGGCCGTGGCCATCGGCTGGGTGCTGGCACCCTGGGGCGTGTCCGTGCTGTTCCAGCGCGGCGCCTTCACCGCCGAGAACACCGAGGCCGTCGCGCATGTATTGCGCTGGGGCCTGTTGCAACTGCCTTTCTATTTTGGCGTGTTGATCCTGGTGCAATTGCTGGCCAGCCAGAATCGCTACCGCATCATGGCCGCCATCGCCGTGGCCAACTTCGCGCTGAAGGCCGTGTTGAACACCGTGCTGGCACCCAAGATGGGCGCGGCCGGCATCATGCTGGCAACCAGCCTCATGTATGTGCTGTCCTTCGCCTGCTACCTCGTGGTGGCGATGCGCAAGGCTGAACCCAAGGAGGCCGATTGAATGTCGCAAGCCGACTCCGGACGCGCGCTGCGCGTGCTGCTGTTTATCCATTCGCTGCATGGCGGGGGCGCTGAACGCGTTGCCGCCGACCTGAGCGCGCACTGGGCCGGCATGGGCCGCGAAGTCATGGTGGTCACGCAGGCCAACGCCGACGACGACGTCTACGCGCTGCACCCCAAGGTTCGCCGCGAAGTGCTGAACACGGCGGGCGAGGGCGGCGGGCTGCGCGGCATCTGGAGCAACGTGCAACGTGTGCGTGCGCTGCGTCGCGTTATCAAGGCGTTTCGCCCGGACATCGTGCTGGGCATGATGACCACGGCGTCCGTGCTGTCCGTGCTGGCCGCCTCGGGGCTGGGATGCCGCGTCATCGCCACCGAACACACCCATCCGCCGTCGCAGACCCTGTCGGGCCTGTGGCAGCGCCTGCGTCGCATGACCTATCCGCGCGCCGCCCGTGTGGTGGCGTTGACTCGTGGCACGGCCGACTGGATCGAGCGCCACGTGCCGGGCTCGCGCCTGGCCGTCATCCCCAACCCGGTGCATTGGCCGCTGCCGCGCGCCGAGCCCATGCTGGCGCCCAGCCCGACGCCTGATCGCAAGCGTCTGCTGGCCGTGGGCCGTCTGCACGCCGACAAGGGCTTTGACCTGCTGATCCAGGCCTACGCCACGCTGGCGCCGTCGCATCCGGACTGGGATCTGGTTATCCTGGGCGAAGGCCATGAACGCGGCGCATTGCAGGCACAGATCGACCAGGCAGGGCTGGCCCAGCGCATCTCGATGCCCGGCCGCGCCGGCAACGTGGGCGACTGGTACGACAGTGCCGACCTGTACGTGCTGACCTCGCGCTTTGAAGGCCTGTCCAACACCTTGCTGGAATCCATGGCCAGCGGCTTGGCGGCCGTGTCGTTCGATTGCGATACCGGCCCGCGCGAGATCGTGCGCGACGGGATCGACGGCGTGCTGGTACGGCCCAACGGCGATGTGCCCGCGCTGTGCAAGGCGTTGTCCGAAGTCATGGACAATGACGCAAGGCGCCAGCGGATGGCGCAGGCGGCAACCGATGTGCGCGACCGTTTTTCGGCCGCGCGCGTGTTGCAGCAATGGAAAGAACTTTTTGACGGCGTGCGCGAAACGGGCCGCTAGGCCCTGCGGCACGCCGTTGCTACGGTGACCACGAGAACCTCATCATGTGTGGAATAGTCGGAATTTGGGGCCCCATCGGGAACAAGGAACGGTTGCTGGCCGAAAGCTGCCGCCGCATCCGCCATCGCGGGCCGGACAGCAACGGCTTCTGGGAGGACCCGGAAGCCGAAGTGGCCCTGGGCCACGTGCGCCTGGCCATCCTGGACCTGACCGAAGCCGGCCACCAGCCCATGACGTCCGCTTGCGGCCGCTACGTGATGGTGTTCAACGGCGAGGTCTATAACCATATGGACATCCGCAAGCAGCTGGAGCAATCGGCACTGGCGCCCACCTGGCGCGGCCATTCCGATACCGAAACGCTGCTGGCCGGTTTTACCGCGCTAGGCATCGAAGCCACGCTGCAAGCCGCGGTCGGCATGTTCGCCATCGCGCTGTGGGATCGCGCGTCGCGCAAGCTGATGCTGGCGCGCGACCGCATGGGCGAAAAGCCGCTGTACTACGGCTATACGGGCGCCGAACTGGTGTTTGCATCCGAGTTGAAGGGCTTGATGCCCATCCCCGGATTCGGCCGCGACCTGAATCGCAACGCGCTGGCCTCGTACATGCGCCACAACTACATACCCGCGCCGCAATCCATCTACCAGGGCATCAACAAGCTGCCGCCGGGAACGTGGATCGAATTCACCGCCGACGACACCCGCAGCCGCCGCATGCCGGAACCGCGCGTGTACTGGTCCGCCCGCGAAGCCGCCGACGCGGCGGCGCGCGCGCCCTTGTCCTTCGGCACCGACGCGCAAGCCGCCGAGGCGCTGGAAGGCGTGCTGTCCAAGGCGGTCGGTGGCCAGATGCTGTCGGACGTCAGCTTGGGCGCGTTCCTGTCTGGCGGCATCGATTCGTCGACCATCGTGGCATTGATGCAGGCGCAAAGCGCCAAGCCCGTGCGCACCTTTGCCATCGGCTTTCACGAAAAAGGCTATGACGAGGCGCAGCACGCCAAGGCCGTTGCCACGCATCTGGGCACCGATCACACCGAGCTCTACGTGACCGCTGACGATGCGTTGGCGGTGGTGCCCTCGCTGGCCGATATGTACGACGAACCGTTCGCGGATTCTTCGCAGATCCCGACGTCGTTGGTCACCAAGATGGCGCGCCAGCACGTCACCGTGGCGCTGTCCGGCGACGGCGGCGATGAACTCTTCGGCGGCTACTCGCGCTATTTCCGCGTGAATAACTGGTGGCAACAGTGCGAGCGCGTGCCCGCGATGCTGCGCAAGCCGGCCGGCGCGCTGCTGTCCGCCTCGGCTCAACTTCCCGGACGCGGCGCCTGGCGCGGCAAGGTCGGCAAGCTGGGCGAGCTGTTGCGCACCGACTCGCGCGGGGATTTCTATCGCCACTTCGTGTCGTACTGGCCGGAGCCGTCGCAGGTAGTCAAAGGCGGCGTGGAGCCCGTGTCGGAATTCGCGCGCGACATGCAGGGCTCGACCTTCGAAGCCATGATGAAGCTGGACACGGTCACGTATCTGCCGGACGACATCCTGGTCAAGGTTGACCGCGCCGCCATGGCCGTCAGCCTGGAAACGCGCGTGCCGCTGATCGATCACCGCGTGTATGAATTTGCCTGGAGCCTGCCGCATCAATACAAGGTGCGCGGCAACACGGGCAAGTGGCTGTTGCGCCAGGTGCTGCATCGCCATGTGCCGCAGGCGCTGGTGGACCGCCCCAAGCGCGGCTTCGCCGTGCCGCTGGCCGCCTGGTTGCGCGGCCCGCTGCGCGAATGGGCCGATGCGTTGCTGGACCCCGCGCGGCTGCGCCAGGAAGGCTGGTTCGAACCTGAACCGATCCTGCGCAAATGGCGTGAACACACGTCGGGCCATCGCAACTGGGACAGCCACCTGTGGGGCGTGTTGATGATGCAAGCCTGGCTGGATCGTTATCGTGCAGCACCGGATCAAGGGGGAACGATTGGGAGTCGTTGACGTATGAGAATTCTGATGTTGGTCAGTTCCATGCACGCGGGCGGCGCCGAACGGGTGGCCGCCACGCTGGTGAATGCATGGGCCGAACGCGGGGACACCGTCACGTTGACGCCCACTTATTCGTCCAAGGGCACCTGCTTTTATCCGTTGTCCGACAAGGTACAGCTGGCTTGGCTGGCGGACATCGCCGGCACCCGCGCCTCGGGTGCGATGGCGGCGTTCAAGCGTTTGATGGCCTTGCGCAAACACATCCGTGACACCCAGCCCGATGTGGTCGTGTCATTCCTGACCAACGTGAACGTGGCCGCCATTTTGGCCACGCGGGGCCTGGGCGTGCCCCTGATCGTCTGCGAACGTACCAATCCCGTGGCCGAGACCACGACGGGCAACGTGTGGCGCAAGCTGCGCCGGCTGCTGTATCCGCGTGCCGACATGGTGACGGTGCAGGCCGAAGACACCGCCGGCCCGTTCTCGCGGCAGGTGCCGGGCATCAAGCGCCTGGCAGTGATTCCCAACCCCTTGCCCGCGCCCTTGCTGCAAGCACCGCGCGTGGTGCAGCACGACGGTGACGGCCCGCGTGAACTGCTGGCCATGGGCCGCCTGGTGACCGACAAGCGCTTTGATTTGTTGATCGACGTCTTTGCGCAGCTGGCGCCCGCGCATCCCGACTGGAACCTGCGCATCTGGGGCGAAGGCCCTGAACGCGCGGCGCTTGAAGCGCAGGTCGCCAAGTTGGGCCTGCAAGCGCGGGTCAGCTTGCCGGGGCGTACCGAAACCCCCTGGGACGAACTGGCGCGCGGTCAGGCCTTTGTGCTTAGCTCGCTGGTGGAAGGCTTTCCCAACGTGCTGCTGGAAGCCATGTCGCTGGGCCTGCCATGTGTGGCCTTCGATTGCCCCAGCGGCCCACGCGAAATGACGCGCGATGGGCAGGACGCCCTGTTGGTGCCCACCGGCAACCGCGATGCCTTGCGCGACGCCTTGCAACGCATCATGAGCGACCCGCTCTTGCGTCGCCAACTGGGCGATCGCGGCGCGTCCGCCGTACGCCAGCGCTATGCGCTTTCCAGCGTGCTGTCGGAATGGGACGAACTGTTCGACGCGGTGCGGGAGGGGCGATGAGCACCCCGGCATTACATGTGCTGCACGTGATCACCGGCCTGGGGCAGGGCGGTGCGGAATCCGTGCTGCTGCGTCTGGCCACGTACCGGGACGCGGGTGTGTCGCACACCGTCGTGTCCTTGACCGACGAAGGCATCTACGGCCAGCGCCTGCGCGATGCCGGCGTCGCGGTGCATGCGTTGGGCATGAAGCGCGGCCGCGTCAGCCTGGGCGGTTTCATGGCGCTGCGCCGCCTGATCGCCGACACGCGTCCCGACGTCGTGCAGACCTGGATGTATCACGCCGACCTGATCGGTGGCCTGGCCGCGCGGCTGGCCGGCGTACGCGCCATCGCCTGGGGCATCCGCAATTCCGGCGAACACCTGGAACGCAGCAGCCGCTCGGCGCGCATCGTCTTGCGCGCTTGCGCGCTGTTGTCGGGCAGCGTGCCGCGCGCCATTGTGTGCGCGGCGCAGAACGCCGCCGAACGCCATGCCGAAAAGGGCTACCGGCGCGACCGCATGGTCGTCATTTCCAACGGCTATGACCTGTCGCGCTACGCGCCGGACGCCCAGGCCCGCACGCGCATGCGCGCGCAATGGGGCCTATCCGAAGACGCGCCCGTGATCGGCAGCGTGGCCCGCTGGGACCCGTTGAAAGACCACGCCAACCTGCTGCGCGCCGTGGCCGCGCTGGTGCGCGACGGGCGTGACGGCGGCTTGCGCTGCGTGCTGGTCGGGCGCGGCATGACCGCGGACAACCCCGAACTGCTTGCCTTGATCGACAAGCTGAACCTGCGCGACCGCCTGATCCTGGCCGGCCCCAGCGACGACGTGCCCGCCGTGATGAACGGGTTGGACCTGCATGTGCTGTCCAGCTGCGCCGAGGGCTTTCCCAATGTGGTGGCCGAGGCCATGGCGTGCGGCGTCTATTGCGTGGTGACCGATGTGGGCGACGCCGCATACATCGTTGCCGACACCGGCGTCGTCGTGCCGCCCGAGCAGGCCGAAGCGCTGGCGCGCGGCATCGAAACCGCGCTGTGCGATGTGGCCGCGCGTGGCACGGGCCGCGCCGGGGAAGCCGGCCGCGCGCGCGTGCTGGAAAACTTCGATCTGGCACGCATGGTGCAACGTTACACCGCCGTATGGCGCCGTATTTCTGGAGCCAAGGCATGAGCCGCCGCCTGATGTTTGTGGTCAACAATCCCGCGTTTTTCATGTCGCACCGCGTGCCGGTGGCGCTGGCGGCGCAGCAGGCGGGCTATGACGTGCACGTGGCCACGATGGATGGCCCGGCCGTGGCCGACATCCAGGCGCTGGGCATGACGCATCACGCCATCCCCATGACGCGCAGCGGCAAGCATCCCTTGCAGGAACTGGGCACGTTGCGCGCGCTGGTGCGCCTGTTTCGCCGCGTGCGCCCGGACGTGGTGCACCTGGTGACGATCAAGCCGGTGCTGTACGGCGGCATTGCCGCGCGGCTGGCGCGCGTGCCGGGCATGGTGGCGGCGATCTCGGGGCTGGGCTTCGTGTTCCTGTCGAACTCCCTGAAGATGCGCCTGGTGCGCGCCGTGGTGGCGCGTCTGTACCGCGTGGCGCTGGGCCATCCGAACAGCCGCGTGATTTTCCAGAATGCCAATGATCGCGACCTGCTCAAGTCCCTGGGCGCGGTGCGCGACGAGCAGGTTGTCATGATTCGTGGCGCGGGTGTTGATCTGGACGCCTATCGCGCGTCGCCCGAGCCGTCGTCGCCGCCCGTCGTGGTCACGATGGTGGCGCGTTTGTTGCGCGACAAAGGCGTGCGGGAGTTTGTCGACGCGGCATCGCTGCTGCGCAAGCGCGGCGTGCCCGTCACGATGCAACTGGTGGGCGGGGTGGATGCGGGCAACCCCACGTCGGCCACGCAAGAAGAGGTGGAGGCCTGGCAGCGCGAGGGCGCGGTGCAAGCGCTGGGCGAACGTTCGGATATTGCTGAGCTATACGCCGCCAGCCACATCGCCGTGCTGCCTTCATATCGCGAAGGGCTGCCCAAATCGCTGATCGAAGCCGCGGCCTGCGGGCGCGCGGTGGTCACGACAGACGTGCCCGGTTGCCGAGACGCCATCGACCCCGGCAAGACCGGCTTGCTGGTGCCGGTGCGCGATGCCGCATCGCTGGCTGACGCCATCGCGCGTTTGGCACAAGACGCCGCGCTGCGCCAGGCCATGGGTACGGCCGGGCGGGATCTGGCCGAACGCGAGTTCGATATCCGCCAGGTTGCGCGCGTGCATGTTGAGCTGTACGACGCGCTGGGGCGGCGCGCGGCTGGCGGCTAGCCGTAGGCTGCCGCCGACGCGCTGTCCGCCTACTGCCGCCGCGCGATCGCGTCGATCCAGAAACGGGTCGACGGGTCCTGCTGGCTGGGCTGCGGCGAATCCAGTTCGCGCATGATGCCCTTGGCCAGCGCCTTGCCAAATTCCACGCCCCATTGGTCGAACGGGTTGATGCCCCAGATCACGCCTTGGGTGAACACCTTGTGTTCGTACATCGCCAGCAACGCGCCCAACGTGTAGGCCTCAAGCCGCGGCAACACGATCAGCGAAGACGGGCGCCCGCCCGGATGAACGCGGTGTTGCGCCAGCCATCGCGCGCGCGCCGGATCGCTTTCGGTGGCGGACGTTTCCGCCAGCGCCTCGTCAAGGGATTTGCCGCGCAGCAGCGCCGAGCGCTGCGCCAGGCAATTGGCTATCAGCAGTTCGTGGTGACGCGCGTAGGCGTGATCCGGCTGTTCGCACAAGATGAAATCCACGGGTGCACCCATCGCGTCCTGATGCATCCATTGGAAAAAGGTGTGCTGGCAATCGGTACCCGACATCCCCCAGATTGCGGGGCCGGTGGGCACGCCAACGGCGCTGCCGTCAGCCGTTGCCACCTTGCCCAGCGACTCCATTTCCAACTGCTGCGCCCACGGCACCAGGTGATACAGCCGTGAGTCGTACGGCGCGATGACCAGCGAGTCATAGCCCAGCACGCTGCGGTTGACGACGCCTGCCAGCGCCATCTGCACCGGCGCGTTGTCAGCCAGCGGCGCCGTGCGGAAATGTTCGTCCATGGCCGCCGCGCCTGCCAGCAACCGGTCAAACGCGTCGTTGCCCAGCGCCAGCGCAATGGGCAAGCCGATGGCGGACCACAACGAATAACGGCCGCCCACCCAGTCCCAGATCTGGAAGATGTGATCGGGCAGGATACCCAGGTTCAGCGCGGCTTCCACGTTGGCGGTAATCGCCACCACTTGCTTGATCGGGTCCGCCACGCCGGCTTCGCGCAGCCAGTTCATGGCCACTTCGGCGTTGGCCAGCGGCTCGGTCGTGGTGAACGATTTGGACGCGACGATGACCAGCGTGTCGTGCGGGTCCAGGCGGCTCATGGCGTCGGCGACGGAATGCGAATCCACGTTCGATGCGAATCGCACTTCGCGCCGGGCGCCGCCATGACGCAAGGCGCGCGTCACCAGGCGAGGCCCCCAGTCGCTGCCGCCGATGCCCAGGTGCAGGACGTAGCCGTAGCGGTCGGCACGATCGGCTTCACGTACGAATTCGCGCAGCCGGTCGCGTTCGGCTTGCACCACCTTCGCCACGGGGGCGGGCGGGTTGGGCGCGCGCAGGGCGGTATGCCAGGCCGCGCGGCCCTCGGTCCAGTTGGCGTGGCCCCCATCGAACAACAAGGCGCGGGCGGCGTCAAAGTTCTGCTGCGCTAGCAGCGCTTCAGACGCCGCGTGCAGCGCCGGCGAATGCGGCTGGGTGCTCAGATCCAGCCGCAGGCCCGGCGCGTTGATGACCCTGAGCTGCTCGCCGCGCAAGGGCGCGGCCTTGGCCGCTGCCGTGAATGGTTGCCAGGCCGGGCTGTTGGATAGCGACATGGACGCAATCAGAACGGCAAAGTCGCTTCTGGCGCGAGCTTGCCCAGTTCGCGTCGGAAGTCGGCCTGGATGCGTGCCAGCGCCTCGGGGTTTTCCGCCTCGAAGCGCAGCACGACAACGGGCGTGGTGTTGGAGGGGCGGGCCAGGCCGAAACCGTCGGCGTATTCCGCGCGCACGCCGTCGATGGTGATGACGCGGCGGGCGTCGGGGAACTGGCCGTTGTCCTGCAAGCCCTTGACCAGGGTAAAGGGTTGGCCTTCTTCCATTTCCAGTTTCAGCTCGGGCGTCGAAACGTCCTGCGGCAATGCTTCCAGCGGTGCGCAGGCGTCGGCCTGGCGCGATACGATTTCAAGCAGGCGCGCGCCGGTGTACAGGCCGTCGTCAAAGCCGTACCAGCGTTCCTTGAAGAAGATGTGGCCGCTCATTTCGCCGGCCAGCGGCGCGCCGGTTTCGGCCAGCTTGGCCTTGACCAGGGAATGGCCCGTTTTCCACATCAGCGGAACGCCGCCCGCGGCTTCCACGGACAGCCCCACGTGGCGGCTGCACTTGACGTCGTAAATGATGGTGGCGCCGGGGTTGCGGTCCAGCACGTCGCGCGCGAACAGCACCAGTTGGCGGTCCGGCCAGATGATCTGACCGGATTTCGTGACGACGCCCAGGCGGTCGCCGTCGCCGTCAAAGGCCAGGCCCAGCTCGCAGTCGGTTTCGGCCACGCACTTGATCAGGTCTTGCAGGTTCTTGGGTTCGGCCGGGTCCGGGTGGTGGTTGGGGAACGTGCCATCCACCTCGCAGAACAGTTCTGTCACTTCGCAGCCCAGCGCGCGGAACAGCTGCGGCGCCACCGCGCCGGCCACGCCGTTGCCGCAGTCGATGGCGATCTTCATGGGGCGGGCCAGCTTCACGCCCGAGGCCACGCGCGCAATGTAAGCGGCGACCAGGTCCAGCTGGCGGCGCACGCCGGCGCGTTCAGCCGGGGCCGAGGGTGCGCCGTTCATGGCGGCGCCCAAGGCCTGTACCTCGTCGCCATACAGGGCGCGGCCGCCCATCATCATCTTGAAGCCGTTGTACTTGGGCGGATTGTGGCTGCCGGTGATGGCCACGCCGGACCCGGTTTGCATGATGTTCGCGGCGAAGTACACCAGCGGCGTGGGCACCATGCCGACATCCAGGGTATCGACCCCGCCTTCCAGCATGCCTTCCTGCAAGGCGTCGGACAGCATTTCGCTGCTGAGGCGGCCGTCGCGGCCCACCACCAGGGTCTGCACGCCTTCTTCGCGTGCGCGAGCGGCCAGCGCCACGCCTAGCGCGCGAGCGAACTTTGCATCGATCAGGTCCGGCACGGTGCCGCGAATGTCATACGCCTTGAAGACGGAAGCGGGAAATTGCGTGTTGTTGCCCACGACGATTCCTTGAAGAAGAAGGTTGCAGCGCTGGTTTTGATGGGCCTAGTGGTAAACCCGTATATCAAAACCCGACCGGGTTAAGCAAGAAAAGTGAATTATCCCCCATCGGCGCATGCGCCTCATCCGACGGGAGCAGTAGGGCGTCTTAAGGGTGGCGCCCGCCCTGAAATGGTGCGTAGCACGTAGCGTGCCGCTTTGATCCGGTGCGCGGGCGGGGTCGGTGGGCATCTGCTATGGGCTGCGGCGGCATGGCCCACAAATTGCTTGTCATGGGAAGGTGATACGCTTGCGCTGCAAGCAGAAAGACCGGGAGGGGCCATGGGTGCCAAAATTTCTACTGTGATGTCATCGGGGGGCGCCAGCAGCCGGCGCGGTCCTCCCACGGACTATGCCGGGCCGGCCGCGGGCCGTGAGCGCCGGCTTGATATCCATGTATTTGTATCCGAGACGGGCGAAATGGTCGCCGGCCGCGCGTGGGAACGCTGCGTCTGGCGCGAGGCCCGCGTGCTGATCGCCGAATGCCCGGCGCCGCATCTTCCATCATCCATCGAAACCGCGTTGCGCACGATTGCCGCCGAGGTCGCCCGAGACCGCAACTGGCAGGGCATGGGCGCCGTGGCGTTTTCCCTGGACGACCGCAGCGGCGTGTTCCGCGTGATTGGCGCCGAAGCGCAACCGCATGCCGGCTCCATCGTGGCCAGCCCCGACGCCGTCGGCGCGCATGCGCTGGAAATGCGTATCGACGGCTGCGTCGACCGCCGCTTGCCCTGCACCCGCCTGCTGGTTTGCGGCGACACGCGGGGCGAGGCCTTGCGCCGCGCCTACCGGGCGTTGTCTGAAATGCCCGGCCCGGCCGGCACCGACCGCGCCTTCCTCATGAACCGCATCGCGTCGCGCGCCTATTGTTCGGGCCTGACGGGCACGCGGCTGGATCAGGCCGTCGGCTAGCGCGGCGGCGCTTCGGCCCCGCGCCCGAAACCCTGCTTCAGTCATCGGGGCCGAACCCCTACAATAGCCCGCACATCCCTAGACCCGTGCCTGGGCGCGCCCAGGCCCCTCTCTTGTGCGGCGCCTATGACATTGCTGAGCGATCTTCAGTCCCTGCTGGGTTTCACGAATGTGCTGACCGGCGAGGACGCCGCGTCCTATGTGCTGGACTGGCGCCGCCGTTATCGCGGGTCGGCCCTGGCGGTGATCCGGCCCGGCTCTACCCAGGAAGTAGCCGACGCCGTGAAGCTGTGCCTGAGCCATGGCGTGCCGGTGGTGCCCCAAGGCGGCAACACCGGCTTGTGCGGCGGCGCCACGCCGGATGACACCGGCCGCGCCGTCGTGCTGTCCACGGCCCGCCTGACGGCGGTGCGCAATGTGGATACCGACAACGACACCATTACCGTAGAAGCGGGCTGCATCCTGCAAGCCGTGCAAGAAGCAGCGGCGGGCGCGAACCGGCTGTTTCCGCTGAGCCTGGCCGCCGAAGGCAGTTGCACCATCGGCGGCAACCTGGCCACCAATGCCGGCGGCACGCAGGTGCTGCGCTACGGCAATACGCGCGACCTGACGCTGGGCCTGGAAGTGGTGACGGCCGAAGGCGAAATCTGGGATGGCCTGCGTGGCCTGCGCAAAGACAACACGGGCTACGACTTGCGCGACCTGTACATCGGCAGCGAAGGCACGCTGGGCATCATCACCGCCGCTACGTTGAAACTGTTTCCCCGGCCTGTTGCCAGCTGCACCGCGCTGCTGACCCTGGACACGATCGACCAGGCGGTTGACGTGCTGTCCCGCGCGCGGGCCGGCTTCGGCGCCGCGCTGACGGGTTTCGAACTGATGAGCAACGCCTGCCTGCAAGGCGTGGTGCGCCTGTTCCCGCAACAGCGCCTGCCCTTTGACGGCGACTCCGCCGAATCGCCGTGGTTTGCACTGCTTGAACTGTCCGATAGCGAAAGCGAGGCCCACGCGCGCGAACGCTTCGAGGCCGTCCTGGGCGATGCCATCGACGCCGGCTTGATCCACGACGCCGCCATCGCCGCCAACGTCGCGCAAAGCAAGGCGCTGTGGCACCTGCGGGAAAGCATTCCGCTGGCCGAAGCCGAACTGGGCAAGTCCGTCAAGCACGACGTTTCCATTCCCATCTCGTCCATCGCCGGCTTCGTGCACAAGACCAACGCGCTGCTGCAAGCGCGCTTTCCGGGTGTGCGGCACGTCATCTTCGGCCATCTGGGCGACGGCAACCTGCATTACAACGTGGCCAATGCGCCGGGCCAGACCGAAGCCGAACTGCTGGCGCTGCAAAGCGAGATCTATGGCGTGGTGCATGACAGCGTGCATGCGCATCAGGGGTCGATCAGCGCCGAGCACGGCGTGGGGCAGCTCAAGCGCGACGAACTGCCGCGCTACAAAAGCCCGGTAGAGCTTGCGCTGATGCGCCGCATCAAGCGCGCGCTGGACCCGCAAGGGCTGATGAATCCGGGTAAGGTCCTGCAAGCCTAGCGCGCCCTTGCGCCGCGACTTGCGATCTACTGAACAGGGAGCCCCCAACATGGCAGTCAGCCCCGCGGCCGGTGCAAATTACCGGGTGCTGATCGTTGAAGACGATCACATCATCGCCGGCAACCTGTATTCATTTCTGGAGGCGCGCGGCTTCCTGCCCGATGTTGCCTACACCGGCCACGCCGCCCTGGAACGCATGAAGGCGCAGCGCTTTGACGCACTGATCCTGGATATCGGCCTGCCGGGCATGGACGGCAACGCGGTGCTGCACACGCTGCGCAACGACATGCGCGCCGACGTGCCCGTCCTGATGCTGACCGCGCGCGACAGCCTGGAAGACAAGCTGGCGGGGTTTTCACACGGCGCCGACGACTACCTGACCAAGCCTTTCGCGCTGCTTGAAGTCGAAGCCCGGCTGCTGGCGCTGATCCAGCGCGCCAAGGGGGCAACGGTGGATGCGGTGCGCGAATTCGGGCCGCTCAAGTACGACACGCGCAGCCGTGGCGTGCTGGTCAACGGTCAGCCCGTGCATCTGACGCGCAAGGCCAGCCTGATCATGGACGCGCTGATGCGTGACCCGGGCCGGGTGGTCGCGCGTGAAGAACTGGAATCGCTGCTGTGGGGCAATGAACCGCCGTCGTCGGACGCGTTGCGCAGCCAGGTCCACCTGTTGCGCCGTGCGTTGGCGGACGCCGGTTTTGACGGCATCGAAACCTTGCACGGCACGGGCTGGCGCCTGACGCTGAACGGAATCTGTCCATGACGCGCGCTTCAGGCGGCACATTGACCCAACGGGTGGTGTGGGCGCTGACCGGCACCGTGGCGCTATTCGTGACGGCGCTGGCGCTGCTGGCCTACCTGACGTTTGACCAGATGGAAGATGACCTGGTCAACGACATCCTGAACACCGAAATGGACCGCCTGGTGCAGCATGCGCGCAGCAGCGATGAATTCCTGCCGCGCGGCGGCGTGCGCGAACTGGGCGGGTCGATGCGGGCCTGGATGAGCGTGGACGGGCAGCGTCCCGCCGGCATCCCCGACGAAGTGGCGGAGCTGGACAACGGGCTGCACCTGATCGAACCCGAAGCCTATACCTGGCACGTAATGGTGGCCGACACGGGCCGGGGCAAGGTGTACCTGCTGTACGACGCCACCGACAACGAAGAGCGGGTCCATGATTTCGGCCTGATCGTGCTGGGCGTGGGCGCCATCTGCGTCTTGGGTGCCTATGCCTTGTCGCGCCGCGTGGCGGCAGTGGCGGTGGGCCCGCTGCTGGACCTGACCGACCGCCTGGCCACCTGGGCGCCTGGCGCGCCCGACATGGCCGTGACCCGCGATGACGAGGCCGGCCGCCTGATCGAAGCGTTTAACCGCGTGCAGAACCAGGTCGATCGGTCAATCGCGCGCGAGCGCGAATTCGCCGGCAACCTCAGCCACGAAGTGCGCACGCCGCTGGCCGCCATCCGCTCGGACAGCGAACTGATGCTGCTGACCCAGGCCTTGACGGCCGACCAACGCCAGCGCCTGACGCGCGTGGTAGACAACGTGGACGACGTGATCGTGTGTCTGGAAAGCGCCCGCGCCATGGCGCGCGACCAGTTGCTTCCCCCCGCACCCGTCGATATCGCCGAATGCATGCAGGACGCTTGGCGCGGCTACGAGGCGCAGGGCGCGCTGGCCGAACTGCGTTTCGACAATAAGATCGCGTCGGGCCATGTGTTGACGCTGGATCGCTACGCCTTGTTGACCGTGCTGCGCAACCTGGTGCGCAACGCCGTCGAGCATGCCGCGCCGGCCACGCTGACCGCCACCTTTCGCGCGCCGGACGTGCTGGAGCTGAGCGACGACGGCAAGGGCATCGCGGCGGACGACCTGCCTTTTCTGTTCCGCCGCTATTACAGCGGGCGCATGCGCGATACGGCCGCCGCCGGTCAGCACGAGGCGGCGCGCGGCCTGGGGCTGGCCATCGCCAAACGTGTCTGCGACATGCAGGGCTGGCTGCTTACCGTGGAATCGTCGCGCGAGCCGGCATCGCGCGGCACCCGCTTCCTGCTGCGGTTCGACGCGCATTCCACCGCCGTTGCGCCGCGGACACAGACGCGAATTTGACGATTATTCGACCTTCGGGGCGCTAAGCTCTGCGATTCCCCGAACCGTCCCCTGGTCCTTGCCACCATGCCGTCCCCACCGCTGTCCCCGGCGCGTGCGCCCACGCTTGCCTGGTATTTGTGCAGCCAACTGATCGGTGTGACGTTGGCATTGGCCGCCGCCGCCTGGTGGACCAACGTGTCGGGGCTGGACCTGCGCATTGCGCATGCGCTGTTCAACCCGGCGCTGGACGACTTCCCGCTGCACACCAACCGATTGCTTGAAATGCTGGGCCATCGCCTGGTGCTGGTGCTGCCCATCGGCGTGGCGCTTGCCGCCGTCGGCGTGGTCGCCGCCAGCTTTCGGGTGCCCGCCTGGCGCCGGTGGCGCGGGGCCGCATTGGCGCTGGCGGCCACTTGCCTAGCCGGGCAGCTGCTGGTCAATCAGCTCAAGCACTACACGACCCTGCCACGCCCTTATGACCTGGAGACGCTGGGCGGCTACACGCCGTATCCGCTGCACTGGTGGACGTGGGTGCGCGCAAGGGCCGGCGGCGCCTTGCCCAGCGGCCACGCGGGCGCGGGGTATTCAATGTTGACCCTGTACTTTCTGGGCTGGTCGCTGGGCCGGCCTGCATGGCGCTGGTGGGGGCTGGCGCTGGGCGTGTCGGCCGGCGTGCTGTTTTCAGTGGTGCGCATTCTGCAAGGCGCGCATTTCCTGAGCCAGACGTTGTGGTCGGCGGCCCTGCTGTGGTTTCTTGCCGCGCTGTTCTTCATGCCGCTGATCGCGACGCGGCATGCGGGCGGGCGGGCCGATGCGGAACGGCCCGGTCCATCCGGCCCGTCCCGCCTGTCGCGCGATCAGTTGAGCAGCACGCCCGGCAGCCACAGCGAGAACGCGGGCACGTAGGTCACCAGCGCCAGCGCCGCCAGCAAGGCGCCGTAGAACGGCCAGATCGTTCGCATGACCGTTCCCACCGATACCCCGCCGATGGCGCAGCCCACAAACTGCGTGGTGCCCACCGGTGGCGTGTTCAAGCCCAGCGCGCAGTTCAGCAAGATGACGATGCCGAATTGAACCGGCCCCATGCCGTACTGCATGCAGATCGGCAGGAAGATGGGCGTGCAGATCAGAATGGTGGCGGCCATGTCCAGGAAGGTGCCCAGCACGAACAGGATGATGTTGACCATCAGGAAGATGGCCCACGGGCTGGTCGATATCGAGGCCATCAGCTCGCCCGTTTTTTCGGCCACGCCGTAAAAGCTGATCAGATAGCCGAAGGTGGCCGAGATGCCGATCAGCAGCAACACCACGCCCGTCGTCTTCACCGCCTTGCTGGCCGCCCGCACGAACTGGTCCCACGTCAGCGAGCGATACACGAATATCGTCAGCGCCAGCGCATACAGCACCGCCACCGCCGCCGATTCCGTCGCGGTGAACACGCCGCTGAGAATCCCGGTGATGATCAGCACCACCACGAACAGCCCCGGCGCTGCCGCCACCAGCGAACGCAGCACGATGTGCCAGCCTGGAAAGGTGCCCGCCGGATAGCCCCGGCTGCGCGCCACGAAATACGCGGCGGCCAGGTTGCACAGCGTCAGGATCAACGCGGGCACGACGCCCGCCGCGATCAGCGCGGCAATGGACACTTTGCCGCCCGCCGCCAAGGTGTAGATGATGATGTTGTGGCTGGTCGGCATCAGCGCACCCACCAGCGCCGCGTGCGTGGTGACGTTGACGGCGTAGTCGGCGTGATAGCCCTCGCGCTTCATCATCGGGATCATCACCGAGCCCATGGCCGACACGTCTGCCACCGGCGAGCCCGACACGCCGCCAAACAGCGTGCAAGCCACCACGTTCGACATGCCCAGCCCGCCGCGCACGTGTCCCACCAGCGACTTGGCGAAGTTGACGATGCGGTCGGCGATGCCGCCATACAGCATCAATTCGCCCGTGAAGATGAAGAACGGAATGGCCAGGAACGAGAACGCGTTCATGCCCGAGGTCATCTGCTGGAACGCCACGGCCAGCGGCAGGTCCTCGACCATGATCGCGGTGATGGACGACAGGCCGATGGCGAAGGCCACCGGCACCCCGATCACCAAAAAGCCCATGAACGTAAACGAAAGCAGTGTCAGCGCCATGCCGGTACCACCTTATGGTTGCGCAGGATCGCGATGATGTGCTCCAGCGAAAAGAGCGCGATCAAGGTGCCCGACAGGGTTGCGGGAATGTACTTCCAGGCGTTAGAGATACCCAGGTTCGGGATCTTGTAGGCCGATACGGATTCCGCCAGCACGCCGCAGTTCCAGGCCATCAACACGCCGAACAGCAGCACCAGCAGGTGGATGAAAATGCGCAAGCGCCGTTGCCCGCCGGCGGGCAGCGCTTCCAGCAGCGACTCGAAGCCGATATGGCCCGCATCGCGCACGCCAACCGCCGCGCCCAGCATGGTGACGTACAGCACCAGCAGCAGGGCCAGGCTTTCGGCCCAGGTGGGCGTGCTGTTGAGCACGTGGCGGCCAAAGATCTGCAAGCTGACCGCGATGATCAGGCAGACCAGCCCGAACACGCTGGTCCACATGCAGGCCCGCGCCAGCAGGGCGCAGCCGCGCGTGTAGGCGTCCAGCGGGCCGGCCAGGGCTTGCGCCCGGCCCACCGCCGCTACACCGGTTTCATTCGTGGGTGTGGCCAACATGTCGCCCTCACTGGACAGCCTGGATCTTCGCGACCAGGTCTTTCATTTCGGGCGTGGTGACAAAGCGGTCGTACACCGGCTTCATCGCACCCTGGAAAGACGCCTTGTCCACGTCCACGATCTGCGAACCGGCCTTCTCGACCACGGCTCGCGACTTCTGTTCGCGCTCGTCCCACAGCTTGCGCATGAACGGCACGGATTCGCGCGCGGCCTGGCGCAGGATCTTCTGGTCCTCGGGCGCCAGCTTGTCCCATTGGCGCTTGGAAAAGATCAGGATCTCCGGCGTCATGGTGTGTTCGGTCAGCGCGTAGTACTTGGCGACCTCGTAGTGATGCGCGCTTTCATAGCTGGGAAAGTTGTTTTCGGCGGCGTCCACCAGCCCCGTCTTCAAAGACGTATAAACCTCGCCCATCGGCATCGGCGTGGCGTTGCCGCCCATGGCCTCGACCATGGCGACGGACAGGTCCGACTGCTGCACGCGGATCTTCATGCCCTTGGCGTCGGCCAGCGTCTTGACGGGCTTGTTGCGCGTGTACATCGAACGCGAGCCGCTGTCGTACCAGGCCAGCCCGACAAAGCCGGCGGCCTCGCAAGAACGCAGAATCTGATCGCCGATGTCGCTGTCCAGCACTTTGTGCAGATGTTCTTTTGAACGGAACAGGAACGGCAGCGACGGCACGCGCGTGGTCTGGCAGATGTTGTGCATGGCGGCGCTGGATACTCGCGCCATGGCCAGCGCGCCAAGCTTGACCTGTTCGATCGAATCGTCTTCATTGCCCAGCGCACCGCCCGCATAGACCTTGACGGTGATGCGGCCGTTGGTGCGTTGCTTGACCAGCTCTCCGAACTGGCGCACGGCCTGCACGGTGGGATAGTCGTCGGGGTGGATGTCGGCGGATCGCAGCTCGGCCGCGTCAGCAAGGGGAACAAGGGTCAGCAAGGCAGCCGCCGCCAGGATGGCGCGGGTCAGGGTGGGGCGCAGCATGTCTACCTCCGGTTGGAGTACGGCGTTTTGTTATGGGCCAGAACGGCCTGAAAGCTCTTCGTGTACAGACCTACGTTGCATGGGGCGCGTCAAGGCCGCCCCGGTCGGGTGCTAACCGGCGCTTGCGGTTTCCTCCAGGCCCCGCGCGCCGGGGCGCAGGGCAAACACGGCGCCGTCCAGGGCGCCGGGGGCGGCGTCGGGGGGGCGTATCGACGTGATGAAAAGGGTGTCCATGCCCGCGCCGCCAAAGGCGCACATGGCGACCTTGCGGGCGGGAACGGAGTAGGTCTGGTCCAGCCGGCCGTCGGGCGTGTAGCGGTAAACGCGGCCGGCGTCGTTGCCGCAGATCCAGTAGCCACCGTCGGCATCGACCGCGGCGCCATCGGGGCGGCCGGCGGGCAAGGCGGCGATGAACGGGCGGCGGTTGTGGGGCGTGCCGCTGCCCACGTCGTAATCAAATGCCCAGACCATGGCGCGCGACGGGTGGGAATCGGACAGGTACATCGTCTTGCCGTCCGGGCTGAATGCCAGGCCATTGGGCACGATCAAATCGTCCACCAGCACGGTCAGACCGCGCGCGTCGGGGTCATGGCGATACAGGCGGCCGGCCGCTAGCGCGCGGCCCATGTCCATCACCATCGTGCCCGCCACGAAGCGGCCTTGCCGATCATTGCGGCCATCGTTAAAACGCATGCCGGGCGCGGGGTGTGCCACCTGCGCAAGCAGGCGCGGGCGGCACGGCGCTTCAGGCAGCAGCGCGTCGCATTCGTACACGCCATCTTCCATCGCCAACAGCCAGCCCGCGCCGCGCGGCGCGATGCAGCCGGCCATCCGCGGCAGCGCCCATTGCGCGAATTCGCCGCTGGCGGGGGACCAGCGCCACAGGGTTTTGTTGGGGATGTCGGTCCAGGTGTAGGCCTGGTCGCTCGCGCGCCAGACCGGACTTTCTCCGACGCCGCACAGCATGTCTCCAACGCGTTCGGCGATTGCGGGCATGGGCGCGCCTACTTGGTGGAAACCGGGGGGAAGGGGAATGGGCCGGCCGTGACGAACGCGCCGCCCTGGTAGCGCGCAACCGGATCGTCGGCAGCCAGCGGCGGCTGCGCCTCGACCCGCGCGCGGAAAACCTCTGAGGAGTCCTTGGGCACAAAGCCCAGTACCTTCGCGGCATCGTCGCGCCACCAGCTGTCTCGGTTGGCGGACGCGCCATAGACGATCAGGTGCCCGACGTCGGGCGTGAACAGCGCGCGCGTGACCAGGTCGGTCAGGTCGTCGTAGCTGAGCCAGGTGACCAGCATGCGGCGGTCTTTGGGTTCGGGAAACGACGAACCGATGCGCAGGCACACGGTTTCGATGCCGTAGCGGTCGAAGTAAAAGCGCGACAAATGTTCGCCATAGGCTTTGGACAGGCCGTAATAGCCGTCGGGGCGCAACGGCACGTTGGCGTCCAGTTGCTGGCCCTGTTCGTAAAAGCCGATGACGTGGTTGGAACTGGCGAACACCACGCGGCGCACGCCGTGCACCCGGGCGGCTTCGTACAGGTTGTAGACGCCCTGGATGTTGGCCGGAAGAATCTGTTCGAACGGGCGTTCGACCGATACACCGCCCAGGTGCACGATGGCATCCACGCCCTGCACCAGCGACGACACGGCGGCGGCGTCGGCCAGATCGCAGGGGACGGCTTCTTCGCCGTCGCCCGCGGCGGCCATGGGCGCCACGTCGGAAATGCGCAGCAGGTCGGTGTGGACTTTGAGTCGGGGACGGAGTACTTGTCCCAGGCCACCGGCGGCGCCGGTGAGTAATAGACGCGGGCAGCGGGTGGTCGCTGGCGGCGGGTTGACGGTTCTGCTCATGTCGCAACGCTCGGTAGAAGGTGCGGAGTGGGAACGTATCTGGTACGTTGTCGTACAACTTGCGCAAAGTATAATTAGCCGCAAATTTCAGCGTCAAGCCTTTGTACTCATTTTCGGATTAACCCTGATGAACGCTCCTGTCGATACTCCTGTCTTGCCGCAGCGTCGTCCCCGGAATCTGGCTCAAGGCTTGGTCGAGAGCATCTCCGAACGCATACGCAGTGGCGAAATCCGCCCTGGTGACAAGCTGCCCACCGAATCAGAGATCATGCGTCAGTTTGGCGTCAGCCGAACCGTTGTGCGCGAGGCGCTGTCGCGCTTGCAGGCCTCGGGCCTGGTTGAAACGCATCACGGCGTCGGCACGTATGCGCTGGAGCCCAGCGGCAGCGTCGACTTTCGCGTCGACCCGGCCGACATCGCCACAGTGCGCGACGTGCTGGTGCTGCTGGAGCTGCGTATCTGCCTGGAAAGCGAGGCCGCGGGCCTTGCCGCCATCCGGCGCAGCGACGTGCAGTTGCAGGAAATGCGACGCGCGCTGGACTTGTTCAAAGCCGCGCTGGACGTCGGCGGCGATACGATCACGCCCGACTTCCAATTCCATCTGCTGGTGGCGCAGTCCACCGACAACCGGTATTTCGCGGACCTGATGTCGCACCTGGGGTCCGCCATCATTCCACGCACCCGCATCAATTCCGCCAAATTCGCGCACGAAGACCGCGCGGCCTACCTGGCCCGCGTGAACCTGGAACACGAAGACATCTACAGCGCGATCATGCGCCAGGATGCGGAAGCCGCGCGCGCGGCCATGCGCACGCATCTAAGCAACAGCCGCGAGCGCCTGCGGCGCGCGCAGTAAACAGACGGGTCCCGCACAAGCCCGTACGGGACGCCGCCCGCGCGGCGTAGCGCGAAATACGATGTCGTACAACGTTTAAGCCACTGCGGGCCGTTGAGAGCCGTCGCGAACCGTTGCGAATCTCGCGGCCGCGTACGCAAAACCGCGTTAATCTTTGCCCGTTTTCACTTCGGACACGAGACGGCATGGTTTTGCTCGGCATCAACAGCGGCATTCTTTCATCACCGGTGGCGAACGCGCTTCGCCCCTTGCGGAGGGCCGCCGCATGCGTCGCCTGACACTTCGATTCATCCTGGCCGTCCTGGTGCTGCTGACCTTGTCGCGGCTGGGGCTGTCATTCTGGATGTGGGACCGCGTACAGGCAGCCGGCGGTTTGTGGCCGGTGCTGCTGGGCGGGCTGCGCATCGACGTTTGCCTGTTGTCCATGGTGATTGCGTTGCCCGCGGTGCTGTCGCCGTGGTTTGGGCATCGCCCGCTGGCCGCGACTATTACCGCGTGGTGGTTCCGCATCTGGTGGATGCTGTATGTGCTGCTGGAAGTGTCCACGCCGCAGTTCATCGCGGAATACGACACGCGGCCGAACCGGCTGTACTTCATTTACCTGCTCAATCCCAAGGAAGTGGGGTCGATGCTGTGGCAGGGCTACAAGGGTGTGCTGCTGGCAGCGTTTGTGGTGCTGGTGGTGGCCGCATGGCTGGCGTTCAAGCTGTTTCCGACGCGATCGCGCGATGGGTTCATGGCGTGGTGGAAGCGGCCGATTGCATCCTTTGTCATCCTGGCGCTGGTGGTGCTGGGCGCGCGCGGCACGTTGGAGCATCGCCCCATCAACCCCGCCAAGGTGGCGTTCAGTTCAGATTCCATGGTGAACGCGTTGGCGCTGAATTCGCTGTACAGCGTGTTCGACGCGGCCTATCGCATGCGCGACGAACGGTCGTCGGCCGCGATGTATCCACGGATGCCCGTGGACCAGATGAACGCCATCGTGCGCGAGAAAGCCGGCCTGACCGGCGCGCCGCTGGATGCGCGCTATCCCAGCCTGCACGAGCAAAAAGCCACCGTGCGGCGCGACAAGCCGCTGAACGTGGTGATCATCTTGCAGGAAAGCCTGGGCGCGCAGTACGTGGGCAGCCTGGGCGGGCGTGACCTGACGCCCAATATCGACCGCCTGTCCAAGGAAGGCTGGATGTTTCATCGCGCCTACGCCACCGGCACGCGCTCGGTGCGCGGCATCGAAGCGGTGACGGCGGGCTTCCTGCCCAGCGTGGCCGACGCGGTGGTCAAGCTGCCGCGTTCGCAAACCGGCTTTTTCACGCTGGCGCAGGTGCTGGGCAAGCATGGCTACCACTCGCGCTTCGTGTATGGCGGCGAGTCGCACTTTGACAATATGCGCGCGTTCTTCCTGGGCAACGGCTTTGATGAAGTCGTGGACCGACCCAAGTTCGTGAACCCGGTTTTCGAAGGGTCATGGGGCGCGTCCGACGAAGACATGTTCAACCAGGTAGACCGCCTGCTGCGCGCGGACGGCGACAAGCCGGTCTTCACGCTGGCGTTTTCGGTGTCGAACCATTCGCCTTGGGAATACCCCGAAGGTCGCATCAAGCCGGTGGGCGACCCGGCCACGGTGGATAACACGGTGCGATACGCCGACTGGGCGTTGGGGCAGTTCTTTGAAAAGGCGAGGCAGGCGCCGTACTGGGACAACACCGTGTTTCTGGTGATTGCCGATCACGATTCCCGCGTGTATGGGTCGATACCGGTGCCGGTACGCCACTTCCAGATTCCCGCGCTGTTCCTGGGCGCGGGCATTGCGCCGCGCCAGGATGAGCGCCTGGTCAGCCAGATCGACATGGCGCCCACGCTGCTGTCGCTGATCGGCCTGGACAACGTCAACCCGATGCTGGGCGCCGACCTGACCCAACGCGATCCGAACCGCGCAATGATGCAGTACGCGGACAACTTCGGTTATTTGCAGGGCGACAAGCTGCTGGTGCTGGAGCCGCAGAAAGCGCCGCGCGAATTCCGATACGAAGCGGCGCCGGTGGGCAAGGATGAAGTCTATGCGCCGGTCGAGCCCGCGGACCCGGCGTTGACCGAAGAAGCGCTAGCGCATGCGTTGTGGGCAAGCTGGGTTTACCGCGAAGAAAAATACCGGCTGCCTTGATGGCGCTTTGATGCCCTGATGCCTTGGCAACGGCGGCATGAAATAACGAAAGGCCGCCCGGTAAACGGAGCGGCCTTTCTTGTTTTTGACGATGAGCCACGCGCGGCGCAGCAGGTGCGTGATCCTTGTGCCGCGCGGGGTCTGCCTAGGAGCTTGCGTTACAGCTTGGCCGGCAACACCACGCCGGAGGCTTCACCGAAGCCGATCTTCGGATAGCCCGCCTTCTGGCAAGCGGCGCGCATGATGATCTGGTCGCCGTCTTGCAGGAACGTGCGTTTCTCGCCCCAGGGCAGGTCGATCGGCGTCTTGCCGCCTTGGCTCAGTTCCAGCAGCGAGCCGGCTTCCGACGGCTGCGGGCCGGACAGCGTGCCCGTGCCCAGCATGTCGCCCGGTTGCAGGTTGCAGCCGTTCACCGTGTGGTGCGTGATCAACTGCGCCACGTTCCAGTAGGCGTCACGGAAGTTGCTGCGCGACAGCGTGACCGGCGGCGCCTTGGCCTCGCGCGACTGCGCGGTGGTCATCAGCACTTCCAGCTGCACGTCGTAGGCGCCCTTGGCGCGGTTCGCGTCCGAGGCCAGATACGGCATCGGCTGCGGTTCGGCCGGGCCGCGGTTGTACTGCGTGCGGAAGGGCTCCAGCGCCTCCATCGTGACGATCCACGGCGAAATCGTCGATGCGAAGTTTTTCGACAGGAAGGGGCCCAGCGGCTGGTATTCCCAAGCCTGGATGTCGCGCGCGGACCAGTCGTTCAGGATGCACAAGCCAAAGACGTGCTGGTCGGCATCGGCCAGGTCGATGCGGTCGCCCTGGGTGTTGCCGGTGCCCACGAAGATGCCCAGTTCAAGCTCATAGTCCAGGCGGGCGCACGGGCCGAACTGCGGCGTGTCGCCTTCGTTGGCCGGGCGGGTCTGGCCCACGGGGCGCGGAAATTTCTGGTCGACGCCGATGCTGGAAGCGCGGCCGTGGTAGCCGATGGGCACCCACTTGTAGTTGGGCAGCAGCGGGTTGTCAGGGCGGAATTGCTTGCCGATGGCGGTGGCGTGGTGCACCGAGATGTAGAAGTCGGTGTAGTCGCCGATGCGCGCGGGCGTGGTGTGCTCGGCGTCGGCTTGCGGCACCAGCAGCGGTTCGACAGTGGCTCGCAGCGCGGCGCCTTCGCGCAAGGCGCGCGACAGCGCCAATCGCAGGGCGCTCCAGTGGGCATGGCCCAGCGCCATCAACGCATTCAGGCTGTCGCTGTTGCAGGCGGCCATGGCGTCGGCGGCCGGGCCTTCAAACGGCTTCAGTGCGGCCAGCGCTGCCAGGTCCAGGATCTGGTCGCCAATGGCCACGCCGGGCCGGAACGATTCGTTCGTGCCCTTGCGGCGGAAGGTGCCATAGGGCAGATTTTGCACCGGGAAATCGGACGTGTCGGTGTTGGCGCTGGCAACCCAGCTTTTCAAGGACGGGTCGTGGGTTTCGTTGATGGTGGTGGTCATGGCTGCGTGTCTCGTTGATGTGTGTGTGTGGATGGCCGTAAACCGGATGAAGACGGGTGGGCGTGCGCCAAAAGCAGAGGGCAGTGCGAAGTGCCAATGCCAAATGCCAATGCCAAATGCCAATGCCAAATGCCAATGCCAAATGCCAATGCCAAACGGCGATGCGCCTGCGCGCATCGCCGTGAGCGTGGATCAGCGAAAGTTCGCCGTCACGCCTTGTTGGGGTTGAAGTGCTTCACGATGCCCTGCCAGCAGCGGTAGTAGTCGTTCTGCAATTGCCCCGAGGCCAGCGCCTGCGCGGTCGGACGGATCACCCGGCGCGTTTCAAACATGAACGCCATCGTATCGCGGATGTAGTGCGCGCTGTGCGTATCGGCGTGCGACGCTTTTTCAAACGTTTCGGCGTCGGGGCCGTGGCCGCTCATGCAGTTGTGCAGGCTGGCGCCGCCGGGTGCAAAGCCTTCGGCCTTGGCGTCGTACACACCTTGGATCAGACCCATGAATTCGCTGGCGACGTTGCGGTGGAACCAGGGCGGGCGGAAGGTGTCTTCCATGGCCAGGATGCGCGGCGGGAAAATCGCGAAGTCCATGTTGGCCGTGCCCGGGGTGTCGGACGGCGCGGTCAGCACCGTGAAGATCGACGGGTCCGGATGGTCGAAGCTGATCGACCCGATCGCGTTGAAGTGGCGCAGGTCGTACTTGTACGGCGCGTGCGTGCCGTGCCAGGCCACCACGTCCAGCGGCGAATGGTCGATCGGGGCGCGCCAGAAGCCGCCGGTGAATTTGGCGATCAGTTCGAAGTCGCCTTCGATGTCTTCGTACCAGGCCACCGGCGTCTTGAAGTCGCGGGCGTTGGCCAGGCAGTTAGAGCCAATCGGGCCAAGCTCGGGCAGGCGCAGCGCCGCGCCGAAGTTCTCAAGCATGTAGCCGCGCGCCTCGGCGTCCAGCAACTCGACGCGAAAGCGCACGCCGCGCGGGATCACGGCAATTTCCAGCGGTTCCAGGTCGATCAGCCCCAGCTCGGTGGCCAGGCGCAGACGGCCTTGTTGCGGCACCAGCAGCAGTTCGCCATCGGCGTTGTAGAAGTAGCGCCCCTGCATGGACTTGTTAGCCGCGTACAGGTGGATGGCGACGCCGCCCTGCTCGTCGGGGCCGCCGTTGCCGCCCCAGGTCTGCACGCCTTCCAGAAAGTCGGTGGGCGCGTCGGGAATCGGCAGCGGGCTCCAGCGCAGCTGGTCGGGCGTGACCGGGCCATGGCCGAACGTGCTTTCCCAGCGGGCAGCGCCGGCAAACGGTTCAAACGGTTTGTGCTGCGCGCCCGGGCGAATGCGGTACAGCCACGAACGGCGGTTTTCATTGCGGGGGGCGGTGAAGGCCGTGCCGGACAGTTGTTCGGCATACAGGCCATACGGGCACTGCTGGGGCGAATTGCGGCCCACGGGTAGCGCGCCGGGCAAAGCCTCGGTGGCGCAGTCGTTGCCGAAACCGGTCAGGTATTGCAGTTCCATGGAATCCTCCTGTGGCGGCGCGGTGCATGGCCGCGCGTTCGGTATGGGGTGCCGCGGTTCCAACCGGCGGCGATCCGTCATTGTCGGAAAAACCCCCCGATATGGCTACGGGAATGCAAAAATACAGACTATAAATTTTGTGAATAGTAGAAAGGGGGCGGCATGGCCGAACTGCGCAACGTCGATTTGAATCTGCTGATCTTGTTCCAGCACTTGCTGGAAGACCGCAGCCTGTCGGCGGTGGCGCGCCGCATGGACCTGACGCAGCCCGCCGTCAGCAACGCGCTGCGCCGCCTGCGCGACGCCTTTGGCGATGAACTGTTTGTGCGTACCGGCCAGGGCATGCTGCCCACACCGCGCGCGCAGCGCCTGGCGGGGCCCGTCAGCGAGGCGCTGACCATGCTGACGCAGGCGTTGCAAGACCAGGACGTGTTCGATGCCGCAACCAGCAGCCGTCGCTTTCGCGTGGCGATGACGGACGTGGGCGAAATTCATTTCATGCCTCGCCTGATGGAGGTCTGCGTGCAGGTGGCGCCGCAGGTGCGCATCGATTCGGTGCGGGTCCAGGGGCCGGACCTGCCGCGCGAGATGGAATCGGGCCGGGTCGATCTGGCGATCGGGGCGTTTGATGAAATGGGGGCGGGCACGTTGCAGCGCATGCTGTTTCGTCAGGGCTACGCTACCTTGTTCCGGCAAGCGCACCCGACGGCGCATGCGGGCATGGGCATCAAGGCATTTCGCGCCGAACGCCACCTGATTGTGTCGCGCGCCGCGCCTTACGGGCAGGTGAACCAGTCGATGGAGCGCGCGGGCATCGTGCTGGCCGAGCACTTCAGCGTGCCGCATTTTTCCGCCGTGCCCTACATCGTCAGCGCCACGGATCTGCTGGCAACCGTGCCAGAAAAGCTGGCGGCCAGCGCGGCGCCGCCTTTCGGCCTGCGCTTCATGACGCCACCGGTGAAGGTGCCCGCCCTGCAGACGAATCTATATTGGCAACGCCGCGTTGACCGGGACAGCGGCAATCAGTGGCTGCGTGCGCTGATCGTGGATACGTTCGGCGTGGGCGGGGGGCGCTAGGCGGGTGGTGGCGCGCCGCTACGCGCGTTCCACCACCGACGCGCGGGCCTGCTGCAATGCCTCGCGCAGCAGCGCCACGTCGCCCAGGTGGTTGGCCAGCAGCAGGATTAGCGCGGCGTTCAGTTCCTGGCTTTGCTCGTTGCTTAAATCGCGGTGCGTTTCGATCAACGCTTCGTAGAAGTCGTCGGGCGCGCTCAGGTTGGTTTCGGTAATCAGCATGATGGGATGACCTTTGTATTCATGCGTGGCCCGTGGCCCGCTTGACGGCGGCTGCGACCGCGTCGGCGTTGAAGGCGCGCCAGCGCGCGGCGATGTGCTGATCGGGGCGGATCAGGTAGGCCGTGCCCGCTTGCGCGTCGTAACGCTTGGCCAGGCAACCTTCCACGTCCGTCACCACGGGCAGGTCGGCAGCCAGGTTAGAAGCGTCGCATTGCGCATCCAACACCAGCACCGTCTTGACGGGCACCGCGCCCATGCGCATCGCTTGCAACGCCAACTGCGTGTCGCGATCGGGCAGTGCGTTGCCGCAGAACAGGGCCAGCACGAAGCCACTGTCCAGCTGCGCCAGCCACCAGTCCTTGTCGCCGTTCTGCGTCACCGGCGCATCCAGCGCGACGGCGCCGGGCACCATGCGGCCCGCGAACGCGTCCGTATCGGGCGTATTCAGCGGCGACGCGGCATACGTTGCGGGTAGCGACAGGCGGCCGCTATTCACCAGTGAACGGGCGAACGGATGCGTCTTGGCCAGGTTCAACACGGCGTTGCGGAAGCTGCGGCTGATGTCGCTCTTGGGCGTGATGAAATCCGTGGCGCGCGACGAATTCAGGATGTTCTCGTCGGCGGCGTATTCGCGTTCAACACTGTAGCTGTCGATCAGCGCATCGGGGGCCAGGCCCGCCAGCACCAGCTTCAATTTCCAGGCCAGGTTTTCGGCATCCTGCACGCCGCTGTTGGCGCCGCGCGCGCCGAAGGGCGAGACGCGGTGCGCGGAGTCGCCCGCGAACACGACGCGGCCATGGCGGAACTTGTCCATGCGTTCACACGCAAAGGTGTAGACGCTGACCCATTCCAGATCGAATTGCGCGTCGGGCCCGAGCAGCGCGCGGATGCGCGGCAGCACGTTTTCCGGCTTGACGGCTTCGACGGGGTCGGCATTCCAGCCCAGCTGGAAATCGATGCGCCAGACGTTGTCCGGCTGACGGTGCAGCAGTACGGATTGGTTCGGATGAAAGGGCGGATCGAACCAGAACCAGCGCTCGGTCGGGAAGTCGGCTTTCATCTTCACGTCGGCGATCAGGAAGCGGTCGCGGAAGATGCGGCCGTGGCTTTCCTGACCGATCAGCTTGCGCACGGGCGAGCGTGCGCCGTCGCAGGCCACCAGCCAGTCGGCGTGCAGCGTGTAGGCGCCTTCGGGCGTGTCGATGGTCAGGGTTACGCCGTCGTCGGTCTGTGTGACGCCGGCGACCTTGTTTTTCCAGCGCAGGTCGATGTTCGGTTCCTGGCGGGCTTGTTCGTACAGATAGCCTTCGGCGTAGTACTGCTGAAGGTTGATGAAGGCGGGGCGCCGATGGCCGGGTTCGGGCAAGAGGTCAAAGCGCCACACTTCCTGTTCACGGAAGAACACCTTGCCCACGTTCCACGACACGCCCTTGTCGATCATGCGCTGGCCGACGCCCAGGCGGTCCCAGATTTCCAGCGTGCGCTTGGAAAAGCAGATGGCGCGCGACCCGGTGGACAAGCGGTAATCGTCGTCCAGCACCACCACGCGCACGCCCTGGCGAGCCAGGTCCAGCGCGGTGGTCAGGCCGACCGGGCCGGCGCCCACCACTACCACCTGGTGGCGAGGGGCCGTGCCGGCGCTTTGGTCGGCGTGCTTTTCATAGGCGAACTCCATCGCCTGAAAGTCGATGTCTCCCACGGTTGTCTCCTGTGTGGGTCATTTTGTTTTTATGCGCGAAGCCACGCGCCGCCTTGCGACGCGCGCCTTCGGTTCTTGCTGCAATCAATCGGGCCGGGGCTGCCGGCCCGCCGGGGTCAGCCTTCCAGCTGCGCCCACATTTCCAGGTCGCGCTTGTCGGTCCAGATGCGCGGGTGCGTGTGGCCCGAAGCTTCGTCATAGGCGCGCGACACGTCGAACGGCATGCAGTGATCAAAGATGACCCAGTCGCTGTAGCGCGGCTTCATGAAGTCGTAGACCTCGCGGTAGATCGTCTTCAGGTCCTTGCCTTCAGCCACGCCGCGATTCACGGCGCCGTACAGGTCGGTCAGGAACGCGCGGGTGCCTGCCAGACCCTGGCGCACTTCGGTGGCGTTCTTGAGCGCCGGGCCGCGTCCGGGCACCATCTTTTCGGCTTCAAAGCCCGACAGCGCGTCCAGCGTGGTGGGCCAGTCGCGGAAGTAGGCGTCGCCGCAGTACGGGGTGGATTGGTATTCCACCAGGTCACCGGCAAACAGGATCTTCTGCTCGGGCAGCCAGGCGATGGTGTCGCCCTTGGTGTGGCCACGTCCCACTTGCAGCAACTTGACTTCCAGGTTGCCCAGGTTGACGGTCATTTCGCCCTTGAACGTCATCGTCGGCCAGACCAGGCCCGGCGGAATCGATTCGGCGTTGCGGAACAGGCGCGGGAAGCGGCCGATTTCGCTGGCCTTGTCCTGTTCGCCGCGTTCGACGATCAGGTCATAGGTGTCGCGGCTGGCCAGGATTTCCTGGGCGTTGTAGGCGGACGCGCCGAACACGCGCACGGCGTGATAGTGCGACAGCAGGATGTACTTGATCGGCTTGTCGGTCACTTCGCGGATGCGGCGGATGACGTCTTGCGCCATGACCGGGGTGGCCTGGGTGTCGATCACCATGACGGCCTCGTCGCCGATGATCACGCCCGTGTTGGGGTCGCCTTCGGCCGTGTAGGCATAGGCGTTGTCGGACAGTTTTTCAAACGAGACGACCTTGTCGTCCATGTCGGCGTGCGAGGCGAATTGCTTGCTCATGGAGGCTCCTTCCACTGTTATAGGAATAGTGTGTGGAAGGAATATAGCGTGGCGTTAGTGTTTGTGCAATACGTTCGCTATAAACAAATGGCCGAGGGTTTGCAGGGATTTTCCCCGGAATTTCAGGGCCTTAGGCCTAGTTCCGTTGGCATTTTGGGCAGTAGTAAGTCGCCCGCTGGCCCTGGACGAACCGCCGTATCGGGGTTTCGCACACGCGGCAGGGCCGGCCTTCGCGTTCATAGACAGCGGCGTGGATCTCGAAGTACGCGCCGGGTTCGCCGGTGGCGCCCACGTAGTCCCGCAGCGTGCTGCCGCCAGAGGTCAGGGCGTCGGCCAGCGTGGCGCGCACCATGTCGGCCAGCCGTTCGCAACGGGCCAATGACAGTTTGTTGGCAGGCGTCTTGGGGTTGATGCGCGCGCGGAACAGGCTTTCGGATGCGTAGATATTGCCCACGCCCACCACGGCCATGCCGGCCAGTAGCACCTGCTTGATGGCGGCGCCATGGTTCTTGAAATGCCGGTGCAGCCAGGCGCCGTCAAAGCGGGGGTCGAAGGGCTCGATGCCCAGCTTGGCCAGCAGCGGATGCGCGTCGATGGGGCCATCGGCATGGTCATGCCACAACACCGCGCCAAAGCGGCGGGGGTCGTGCAGGCGCAGCACCGCATCCTGGAAGATCCATTCGACATGGTCGTGCTTGCGCAGAAACTCACCAGGGGCCACGCTGCGCAGCGATCCCGACATGCCCAGATGCACGATCTGGGTGCCGTGCTCGAACCGCAGCAGCAGATACTTGCCGCGGCGGGCGCATTCCAGCACCTCGCGCCCGCCGATCTGCGTCGGCAGGTCGGCGGGGATGGGCCAGCGCATGCGGGCTTCGTGGATGACCAGTCGCAAGAGCGTCCGGCCGGTGATGACGGCGTCGATTCCTCGACGCGTGGTTTCGACTTCAGGCAGTTCCGGCATGAGCCAGTGTAAGATCATCAATTGCGTGTACGAAGATTGTGCCATCAACCGGACGGGCCGCGTGAAGTCGTCTTTCAAACAAATGAATATCGGGATCGCCGTGTTGGCGCTTGCGCTGGCAACAGGTTTTTCGCTGCCGGCCCAGGCGGCCGACAGCCGGACGCGTGATGCGACCGGGCCTCGCATGGCCCCGCAGAACCGCCAGCCGGAAACCGAGGTGATCCGCCTGCGGCCGGGTCAGTTGCCCTATGTCTCGCTGACCGCCGACATCTTCTACCGCGTCCTCGCGTCAGAAATCGCCGCCCAGCGCGGCATGTACGGCACGGCGGCCACCACCATGGTCGGCCTTGCCCGCGACACGGGCGACCCCCGCCTGGCGCGACGCGGCCTGGAGTTCCAGTTGGCCGGCGGCAATCTTGCCGGTGCGCTGGACGCCGCCCGCGTGTGGGCGCGCCTGTCTCCCAACGACGTCGAAGCCAGCTCCACCGAGCTGGCCCTGGCGGCCGCCAATGGCCAGACCAAGGGCCTGGCCCAGGCGCTGCGCAACCGCATCGACGCCTCGCGCGACAAGCCGGCCGCCATCGGCCAGGCGCTGGCCGTGCTCAGCCGCCTGAACGACCGCCGCCTGGCGCTGCGCATCCTGGACGAATCCCTGAGCGACAGCGTGCGCAAGCTGCCTGCCGCCCATCTGGCCTTGGCCGACGTGGCCTCGGCCGCGGGTGATTACGAACGCGCCACGCAGGAATCCCGGGCGGCCCTGGCCGGCGACCCGAAATCCGAAGCTGCCGCCCAGCGTCTGCTGGAATACGGCTCCAAGGTGGACCCGCAACGCGCCCAGACCGAGGCCCGCGCCTATATCAACCGCAATCCCAACGCCCGCAAGGTGCGCCTGATGCTGGCGGGCCAGTTGGCCGATAGCGGCGACTACAACGGCGCGCTGTCCGAACTGCAAGCCATGTCGCGCCGGTCGCCGGAAGACTTTGACCTGCTTTTCATGCAGGCGCAGCTGGCTTACAAGGCGGGGCAACTGCCGCAAGCCAAGACCTTGCTGCAACAGTATCTGGACGTGCAGCAGCAGCGTCAGCGCGCCACGGTGCCGGGCGCAACCGATGCCGGCGCCGCCGCGGCCGACGCGCACGTGCTGCTGTCGCGCATTGCCGAAGACCAGGGCAACTACGACGAAGCCATCCGCGAACTGGGCCGCATCGACGACCCGACGCTGCGTTATTCCGTGCAGATGCGTCAAGCCGCGTTGCGCGCCAAGAGCGGCCGCGTGGACGACGCGCTGGCCATGATCGACGCCGCCGGCCCGCAAGACGAAGAAGAGCGCACGCTGGGCGTCTTGACCAAGGCGCAGATCCTGCGCGACGCGGACCGCGTGCCGCAAGCGGTCAGCACCCTGGAAGCCGCCGACCAGGCGCTGCCGGACACCGTCGAAATCAAATACGAACTGGCGATGCTGTACGAACGCCAGAACCGCCTGGCCGATCTTGAACGCATGCTGCGCCAGGTCATCGCGCTGGACCCGGACCACGCCCACGCCTACAACGCGTTGGGCTACACGCTGGCCGACCACAACCAGCGCCTGCCCGAAGCGCTGGACCTGATCACCCAGGCGCTTGAACTGTCGCCCAACGACCCGTTCATTCTGGACAGCATGGGCTGGGTCAAGTACCGCATGGGCGAATCCGAATCCGCCGCGCAGTACCTGCGCCGCGCCTACAGCGTGCGCCCCGAAGCCGACATCGCCGCCCACCTGGCCGAAGTGCTCTGGAGCCAAGGCAAGCGCGATCAGGCCATCGAGCTGCTGCGCGTGGCGCTGATGAAAGATCCCAAGAACAAGACCGTCCAGGACGTCGTTCGGCGGCTGGGAGTCAACCTGTGATGGCTTTGGCATTGCGACGCCTGCCGGGCATGGTTGCCTGGCTGCGCCTGGCGCTCCTGACGTTGCTGGCGGCGGCGCTTGCCGCCTGCACCACCACGCCCAAACCCATTGAAGGCGCCGGCGCCGATGCGTTCTCGCGCATTGGCCGCTTTGCGATCACCGTCAACGAAGAAGGCGGCAAGCAAAACGCCGTACAGGGCGGGTTTTCGTGGTCGGACGACGGCCAGCGCTATGTGCTGGACCTGACCAACCCGTTGGGTTCAACCGAAGCGCGCGTGCAAGGGCGGCCCGGCGCGGCCACCCTGACCAAGGCTGACGGCACCCGCCTGGAAGCCGATAACCCCGATGCCCTGGCCGAAGAAGCGCTGGGCAGCAGCATGCCCGTGTCGGGCTTGCGTGACTGGCTGCGCGGCAAGTTGCCCGCCGACCCGGAAGCGTCGGAGATCGCGCGTGACGATCAGGGCCGTCCCACCGCCTTCGAGCAAGGCGGCTGGCGCGCCAACCTGTCGCGCTACGACAACCTGGGCCCGCGGATGCTGGTGCTGCAACGCCAGGAGCCGGGTCGCCGCATCATGGTTCGGCTGGTGGTCAACCAGCCGTAAACGTCCCCCGCTTTTTAGCCCGCATTTTTAGCCCGCATGTTTGGCTCGCTTCAGCGCGGGAGGGGCTGGCGGCCGGGCTCGGGGTTGTCTCGGGCCAGCGCCCGGTACAGGCTGGCCATGTAGCCCAGCAAGATCACCGAAAAGGGCAGGCCGCACAGCACCACCGCGGTCTGCATCGCATTGAAGTTGCCCGCCAGCAGCAACCCCACGCCCAGCATCGTGGTCAGCGACGCCCAGAATACCCGCAGCCAGATGGGCGCATCGTGCCCGGCGTCCGCGTTGCGCGCGGACAGGTTGGCGATCATCAGCGTGCCTGAATCGACCGGCGTCAGGAACAGCATGAACGACATCACCACGCCCACGGCGGCCACCCACTGCGTCAGCGGCAGGTATTCCATCAGCGTGTAGAACGCCATGGGCGGATTGGCCAAGGCCATTTCGCCCAGCCCCGCCGCGCCCTCGTTCATCACCAGATTGATGGCGGTGTTGCCGAAGATGGATAGCCAGGCCAGCGTGAAGCCCAGCGGCACCAGCATCACTCCGAAGATCAATTCCCGTATCCGCCGTCCGCGTGAAATACGGGCGATGAACATGCCGACGAAGGGCGCCCAACCGATCCACCAGGCCCAATAGAAGATGGTCCAGGAACTGGTCCAGCGCACGGCCTTCATGTCGTACAGGTACAGGTCGAACGTCTTGCCCGGAAACGCATTGAGGTAGTCGCCCAGGTTCTGCACCATGCCGTCCAGCAGCAGGCGGGTGGGTCCGGCCAGGAAGACGAACAGCAACAACAGGCACATCAATGCGGTGTTCACGTTGGACAGCACGGCAATGCCGCGCTTGATGCCCAGGGCGGCCGCGCCGGTGGCCACCACCATCATGATGATGACGATGGGCACCTGGGCGGCGGCCGTGTCGGGAACGTTAAGCAGATAGGTCAGGCCCGCGTGCAGCAGCAAGGCGCCCAGGCCCAGGTTGGTGACCATGGAGACTATCGTGGCCAGCACGCCGAAGCCGTCCACCGCATGGCCGACCCCCTTGGGCAAGGGTTTGTCCGACAGCCCCTGCAAGGGCGAACGCAGCGCCAGCGGCTGCTTGTGGCGGTACGCAAAATAGGCAAGCGCGGTGGCGGTCAGGGCATAGAGCGTCCAGCCGTGGATGCCCCAGTGCAGAAAGGTCAGCGTCAGCGCGTTGCGCGCCGCCTCTTGCGTGCCGCCCACGCCGGTGGGCGGCAACAGGAAGTGGTCCAGGGGTTCGTAGACGCCGTAATAGACCAGCGCGATGCCGATGCCGGATGAAAACAGCATCGACACCCAAGACAGATAACTGAATTCCGGGGCCTCGTCGTCATCGCCCAGGCGCAGCGCGCCGTGGCGCGACAGGGCCAGCCATAGGGCAAAGCCCACGCTGATGGTCATGGCCAGCATGTAGTACCAGCCAAAGTGCGATGCCACCAGCAACTGCGCCGCTTGCAGCCATGCCTGCGCGGCATCGGGCTGCCAGATGAGCAGGGCGCCGAACGCCAGGACGGAGACGGCCGCGCTAAGAAAAACGATGGGATTGGTATGCGCCAGCCATGCGCGCCAAGGCGGTGCGCTTGCCGTTGGCTGCGTCGAAGTGGTCCGTTCATGCCGCACCGCTGTCTCCCCGTGTGGTGATGCTGCGTGGTGCTACCGGTGTGATGCTGTTCGCGTTGCTGCCGTCGATGTGTTGCGGGCAATGTGTCTGCCGGCAATGTGTCTGCCGGCAATGTGTCTGCGGCACCTTACCGTTTTTATATTGAACGATCAATCAATATAAATTAGACTCGACCGCACCCGGCGGACAGCTCGTTGCCGTCCTTGCCGTCGCCATCGTCACGTCATCAGGAATCCCCGCGCAACATGCCAAAAGTCGGAATGCAGCCCATTCGTTGCAATCAGCTTATTCAGGCCACGCTTGAATCCATCGATCAGGTCGGCCTGGCGGAAAGCTCCGTCGCGCACATTGCCCGCGCCGCCAAACTGTCCACCGGCATCATCAGCCATTACTTCGGCGACAAGGACGGCTTGCTGGAAGCGTCCATGCGGGAATTGCTGCGCAACCTGCGTGATTCCATTTCGCGCGCGCGCGCCGCTGCCGCGCCCGACGCCCGTGCCCAACTGCGCGCCATCATCGAAGGCAACTTCGTGCCCACGCAGGTTTCGCGCAGCGCGATGCGCGCGTGGCTGACGTTCTGGGCGGCCAGCATGCACCAGCCGCGCCTGGGCCGTTTGCAACGCGCCAATGATCGCCGGCTGCATTCCAACCTGTGCTGCCAATTCCAGCGCGTGCTGCCGCTTGCCCAAGCGCGGGAAGCCGCGCGCGGCCTGGCCGCCATGGTCGACGGGTTGTGGTTGCGCGGTGGTTTGATGGGCGCGGATTTCGCGGGCGAACAAGCGCGCGCCGTCGCTTACGACTATGTAGACCTGCTGCTAGCTCGCAGCCAATTCGTGGGGGAGCCGGCCCTGGGCCCGCCCTCACTTTGACAATAGGACGGACCTCCATGCCTTTGCCCATCCAGCAACTCTACATCCACGGTCGGCGCACCAACGCCATCAGCAGCAAGACCATCACCACGGTGAACCCCGCCAATGGCGCGGTGTTGGCGGAAGTGCAGGTGGCCGCCCGACAGGATATCGACCGCGCGGTGGCCAGCGCGCAAGAAGGGCAAAGGGCATGGGCGGCGCGGTCCCCCGCCCAGCGCGGCCAGGTGCTGCTGCGGGCCGCGCAGCTGCTGCGCGAACGCAATGACGAACTGGCCGAACTGGAAACGCTGGATACCGGCAAGCCGCTGTCGGAAACCCGCACGGTGGACATCGCCACCGGCGTGGACGTCATCGAGTACTACGCGGGCTTGGCGGCTGCCGTGCAAGGCATCCAGGTGCCGCTGCGCGAGTCCAGCTTCTTCTACACGCGGCGTGAACCGTTGGGGGTGATCGCGGGCATCGGCGCATGGAATTATCCGGTTCAGATCGCCATGTGGAAGTCGGCCGCGGCGCTGGCCACGGGTAACGCAATGGTCTTCAAACCCGCCGAAATCACGCCCCTGACGGCGCTGCGGCTTGCCGAAATCTATACCGAAGCCGGCGTGCCCAACGGCGTTTTCAATGTGGTGTTGGGCAGCGGCCGTGACATCGGCGACTGGCTGACCGGGCACCCGGCCGTGGCGAAAGTATCCTTTACGGGCGGCGTGGATACGGGCAAGCGGGTCATGGGGGTGGCGGCGGCATCACTCAAGAGCGTGACGCTGGAACTGGGCGGCAAGTCCGCCTTGATCGTGTTGCCCGACGCTTCCGTCGAACGCGCCGCGGACATCGCCATGATGGCCAATTTCTTCAGCTCGGGGCAGGTGTGCACCAACGGCACGCGCGTCTTCGTGCACCGGTCGCAAAAGGCGGCATTCGAAGCCGCCGTGCTGGAACGCGTGGCACGCATTCGGGTGGGCGACCCCTTCGACCCCCGCACCAACTTCGGCCCGCTGGTCAGCGCCGCGCACATGGACGGCGTGCTGAGCTGGATCGAAATCGGCAAGCGCGAAGGCGCAACCTTGCTGGCCGGCGGTGTGCGCTTGACGGACGGCGTGCTGGCCAAGGGCGCGTACGTGGCCCCCACCGTGTTCACCGACTGCGACGACAGCATGGAAATCGTGCAGGAAGAGATCTTTGGTCCCGTCATGACCATCCTGTCTTTCGATAGCCAGGACGAAGTCGTGCAGCGCGCCAACGACAGCCGCTACGGCTTGGCGGCGGGCGTGGTCAGCAGCGACCTTGCCGCCGCGCACCGCATCGCGCATCGCTTGCAGGCGGGCATTTGCTGGATCAACACGTGGGGCGAATCTCCCGCGCAAATGCCGGTGGGCGGATACAAGCAGTCGGGTCTGGGCCGCGAAAACGGCTTGGACGCGCTGGCGCAATATACGCAAACGAAGTCCGTCCAGGTCGAACTTGGGGAGTTCGCCTCGGTGTTCTGACGGCGCCGTCGCACATCGCACCGGGCGCCGGGCGTGACGCCGGGCCGCCCGCTTTCTGTACGCGTAGGGGGGAAGGGCATGTCGATCAAGCGGGAGTACGACTACATCATCGTGGGCGCGGGATCAGCCGGTAACACGCTGGCCACGCGGCTGACCGAAGACCCGGGCACCACCGTGCTGCTGCTGGAAGCGGGCGGGCAGGATCACCGTTTCGATTTCCGCACACAGATGCCGGCCGCGCTGGCCATGCCGTTGCAAGGCAGGCGCTACAACTGGGGCTACCAGACGGACCCCGAGCCGCACCTGAACGGGCGCCGCCTGGACTGCGGCCGCGGCAAGGGCCTGGGCGGGTCGTCGCTGATCAACGGCATGTGCTACATCCGTGGCAATGCGCTGGACTACGACCATTGGGCGCGCATCGAAGGCCTGGCGCATTGGGATTACCTGTCGTGCCTGCCGTACTTCAAGAAGGCCGAAAGCCGCGACGTTGGCGCCTGCGAATATCACGGTGGCGCCGGGCCCGTCAGCGTCACCACGCCCAAGCTGGACAACAACCCGTTGTTCGACGCCATGATTACGGCGGGCACGCAGGCGGGCTATCCGCATACGCCTGACATGAACGGTTATCGGCAGGAAGGCTTTGGCCCCATGGACCGCACCGTGACCCCGCGCGGGCGTCGCGCCAGCACGGCACGCGGCTATCTGGATCAGGCGCGCGGGCGCGCCAACCTCACCATCGTGACACGGGCGTTGACCGACGTGATCCTGTTTTCGGGCCAGCGCGCCGAAGGCGTGGCCTGGGAACAGCATGGCCAGCAGCACCGCAGCTTTGCCCGCCGCGAGGTGCTGCTGTGCGCGGGCGCCATCGCGTCGCCGCAGATCCTGCAACGGTCAGGCGTGGGCGCGGGCCAGCTGCTGCGCCGCCTGGGCATCGCCGTGCGCCATGAATTGCCCGGCGTGGGCGAAAACCTGCAAGACCACCTGGAGCTTTACGTGCAGGTTGAATGCAAGCAGCCCGTGTCGCTGGCCCCCGCGCTCAGGTTGCGCAATCAGCCGGCGATCGGTGCTGAGTGGTTGTTGATGGGGACGGGCATCGGCGCCAGCAACCAATTCGAAGCCGGCGGTTTCATACGCAGCCACGACGACTTCCCGTGGCCGAACCTGCAATATCACTTCTTGCCGGTGGCCATCAATTACAACGGGTCCAACCCGATCAAGGCACACAGTTTCCAGATGCATGTGGGGTCAATGCGCTCGCCCAGCCGGGGGCGCGTGCACGTACGGTCGCGCTCGCCGCACGACCATCCCAGTATCTTGTTCAACTACATGTCGCACCCGCGGGACTGGCGCGAATTTCGCGCGGCGCTGCGCATCACGCGTGAACTCTTCGCGCAGCCCGCGCTGGCGCAATATGCCGGCCGCGAGATTTCGCCGGGCAATGCCCTGCAAAGCGATGCGGACCTGGATGCCTTTGTGCGCGCGCAAGCCGAGACCGCGTATCACCCGTCGTGCTCGAACAAGATGGGGGCGGTCTCGGACCCGATGGCGGTGGTGGATGGCTATGGGCGCGTGCACGGGCTGCAAAACCTGCGCGTGATCGATGCGTCCATCATGCCGGACATCGTCACGGGCAACCTGAACGCGCCGGTCATCATGATGGCCGAAAAGCTGGCCGACCATCTGCGTGGCCGCGAGCCCCTGGCGCGCGCCAACGTGCCGTACTACACGGCGCAGGGCCCGGCGCGTGGCTAGAATGTGGGCTTGTCCCGCACCGGTTGCCTGATGTGACTCTGTACGACGTACCCGCTCCCGCCAAGCTGAATTTGTTTTTGCACGTGGTGGGCCGCCGCGCTGACGGCTACCACCTGCTGCAAACGGTTTTCCGCTTCATCGACCTTTGCGACACGCTGCATTTCGACGTGCGCGCCGACGGCATCATCAGCCGCGCCACCGAGCTTGCCGGCGTGTCGGAAGCCGACGACCTGACCCTGCGGGCCGCGCATGCTTTGCAGCGCGCCACCGGCACGCGCCAGGGCGTGCGGATCGGCCTTGAAAAACGGATTCCACAGGGGGGCGGGCTGGGCGGCGGTTCCAGCGATGCGGCCACGGTGTTGATCGCCTTGAACAAGCTGTGGAACACGGGCCTCACGCGGCGCCAGCTGATGGACCTGGCCTTGCCGTTGGGCGCCGACGTGCCGGTATTCGTGTTCGGGCAATCCGCTTTTGCGGAAGGCGTGGGCGAAGCACTGACCGCCGTGACGCTGCCCGAACGCGCGTATCTCGTAGCGCAACCTGACACCAGCGTGCCGACTGTAGGAATATTTTCGGCACCCGATTTGACAAGGGATTCTTCTTACATCACAATAGCGGACTTTCTTGCTTCGCCAACTTTTTCCTTCGGGAAAAATGACTTGGAGCCGGTGGTTCACCGTCTTTATCCTGAAGTATTCAGGGCATCGCGGTGGCTTGCAGAACAGGGTTATCCTGTACGCATGTCGGGATCAGGCGCATGTTTATTCGCCGAATTCTCAGAACTTTCCGAAGCCGTTTTGGCGAAAACAGAAATATCCGCTATAATGCGCGGCGCTGTTAAAACAAACAGCACAACGCATCCACGGTTTCGGTTAGTGCAGGCTTGTACTGGTTTAACTGAACATCCGTTGCGGAATTGGATTGCAAGATAGTTGGGGAGTCGCCAAGCTGGTTAAGGCACCGGATTTTGATTCCGGCATGCGAAGGTTCGAATCCTTCCTCCCCAGCCAACCGAATACATAAAAAAGCTGTTGAACACGCCTGTAAGACACTGGCCCGGGTTCAGCAGCTTTTTTATTTTCCGGATTCGCTGGTGTTTCCACCCCGCATCACCTCGTTAGTGTCTTACAACGACCATCGCATCATCCATCATGGCAAACGATAGCTTCATGATCTTCACGGGCACGGCCAACACTCGGCTGGCCGTGGACGTAGTCAACCACCTCGATATGTCCCTGGGCAAGATGACCGTCGGTCGCTTTTCCGACGGCGAGGTGATGGTCGAAATCAACGAGAACGTGCGTGGCAAGGACGTCTTCGTCCTGCAACCCACCTGTGCGCCCACCAATGACAACCTGATGGAAATCATGGTGATGGTTGATGCCCTGCGCCGCGCGTCGGCCGGCCGCATCACCGCCGCGATTCCGTACTTTGGCTATGCCCGCCAAGACCGCCGCCCGCGTTCGGCGCGCGTCGCGATCTCGGCCAAGGTGGTGGCCAACATGCTGCAAGTGGCTGGCGTTGACCGCGTCCTGACGATGGACCTGCACGCTGACCAGATCCAGGGTTTCTTCGACATCCCCGTGGACAACATCTACGCCGGTCCGATCTTGCTGGGCGACATCTGGCGCCGCAATTTCTCGAACCTGGTCGTGGTGTCCCCGGACATCGGCGGCGTGGTTCGCGCCCGCGCGCTGGCCAAGCAGCTGGAAGCCGACCTGGCCATCATCGACAAGCGTCGTCCGCGCGCCAACGTGTCGGAAGTGATGAACATCATCGGTGAAGTCGACGGCCGCACCTGCATCATCATGGACGACATGGTCGACACCGCCGGCACGCTGTGCAAGGCGGCCCAGGCCCTGAAAGACCGCGGCGCCGGCGCCGTTTACGCCTATTGCACGCACCCCGTGCTGTCGGGCGGCGCCATTGACCGCATTGAAGCGTCGGAACTGGACGAACTGGTCGTCACCGACACCATCCCGCTCTCCGAGCAAGGCCAGGCCAGCGGCAAGATCCGCCAGCTGTCGTGCGCCGCGCTGCTGGGCGAGACCATCCTGCGTATCTCGAACGCGGAATCGGTCAGCTCGCTGTTCGTCGACTGACGCGATTCGCGTCGGTCAGGCCGCAGCCTACCCTTAGTTTTTGTACCTTGCTGGTCGCGGCAAGGCGCAATCAACACGGCGCGCATGTTGCGCGCCGTGCCGTTAACTGGTGAAGCCTCTTCACCTTATTTTGTTTTTGGAGTTTTCCATGAAATTCATCGCCACTGCGCGTAGCGTCCAGGGTTCGAGTGCGAGCCGCCGCCTGCGCCGCGCGGGCCGCGTTCCCGCCATTGTCTATGGTGGTACGGCTGCCCCCCTGAACATCGAACTCGACCACAACGAGATCTATCACGCCCTGCGTAAGGAAGAATTCCACGCATCGATCCTGCAAATGCAGCTCGAAGGCTCGAAGGATGAGCAAGTGTTGTTGCGTTCGGTTCAATGGCACGCCTACAAGCCGCAAGTCCTGCACGTGGACTTCCAGCGCGTGGACGCCAACCAAGCTCTGCGTACCAAGGTGCCGCTGCACTTTGTCAACGCCGAAATCTCGCCCGCTGTGAAGCTGGCCGGCGCCATCATCAGCCACGTGACGACCGAACTGGAAATCACCTGCCTGCCGAAGGCTCTGCCCCAGTTCATCGAAGTCGACCTGACCAACATCCTGGCCGGCGCTTCGATCCACCTGGCCGACATCAAGCTGCCCATGGGCGTGACGTACGTGCCCCACGGCGGTGAAGACAACCCGCTGCTGGCTGCCGCCATCGTCAAGGGCGGCGCTGCCGCTGCCGACGAAGCCGAAGAAGCCGCTCCGGCTGCCTAAGTCTGCTGGAAAGCCTTCGGGCTTTCCGCGGCTTGTGCCCGAAACCCTGCGTGTGCATTTGCATGCGCAGGGTTTTTTGGTTTAAACACCCTCCATCATGTCTATTCCCATACGCCTCATTGTGGGATTGGGTAACCCCGGTCCCGACTACGAAACGACCCGGCACAACGCCGGCTTTTGGCTGGCCGACCATCTGGCGGACGATCTGCGCACTTCTTTTGCGCTAGAGAAATCTTTTTTCGGCATGGTCGCCAAGTCGCGCCTGGGGGCGGACAACGTGCTGCTGCTCAAGCCCAACACTTATATGAACAAGTCGGGCCAGGCTGTGGGCGCCCTGGCGCGCTTCTACAAGCTGGCGCCGGAACAGGTGCTGGTGTTGCATGACGAACTGGATCTGCTGCCCGGGCAGGTCAAGCTCAAGCAGGGCGGTGGCCATGCGGGCCACAACGGCCTGAAGGACATCCAGGCCGTGCTGGGCAGCCCGAACTTCTGGCGCCTGCGCATCGGCATCGGCCATCCGCGTACGCTGGGCCTGGCGCAGCAGGTTGCCGACTTTGTGTTGCACCCGCCGCGCCGCGACGAGCAAAAGGAAATCGAAGCCGTCATCGACCGCTGCCGGGCCGTCGTGCCCGCGATGCTGGCGGGCGATTTTCCGTTGGCTACGCGCCAATTGCATAGCGGCAACGTCGCCGGATGAACCACCCCACGCCATCCCAGCCCGTGGCCAAAACCCGCTTCCGAACTGAAGTCGCGGATTTCTGGCGCTACATCCGCCACCCGCGGCCGCTATCGCGCGTGCCGGGCCGCGCGGCGGGCAGTGGATTGCTAGCCGACTGGTGGCCGGGCATACGCCCCGGGCGCCTGTTGGCCTGGGCCGGGCTGCTGTGGGCGCTGAATCTTTTTGCGCTGGGTCCCGTTGCCGTGATGGCCGCCGGCCTGGGGGGCGCCACCCACCGCATCGATCCGACCAACCTGCCGTGGCTCACGGCGGTGATCTGGGCGCCGCTGGTCGAAGAAATGTTGTTCCGCTATGGTCTGCGCCGACCGTTGCAGGTGCTGTGGCTGGTGCCCGCGCTGATGCCGGTCGTGCTGTATGGCCCGAAGCTGTGGACGGGGCTGCTGCTGGCCGCCTTCGTGATCCTGGCGTGCTGGGGCGTGCGTCAACGCGCAACGCTGCTGACGGGCTGGGACACGACGTGGCGGCGCTATTATCTGAAGCACTTTGGCCTGGTGTTCCACCTGGTCGCGCTGACGTTCGCGGCGGTGCATCTGACTAATTTTGTCTACAGCAAGACGCCGTACTGGCTGATGCCGCTGCTGGTGCTGCCGCAGTGGCTGACCGGGCTGGTGCTGGGCTGGATGCGCGTGCGCCGCGGCATCGGCGCGGCCATTCTGCTGCACGCCACGTTCAACGCCGGCCCCATTTTGATGATCTGGGCCGTGATGCGCTGGGCGCCATCCATTGCCCAATAGCGGGGCCGCATCGCCGCGCAGGCGAAACTGCCACGGGGCGCACCCGGGGTAAACTAGAACGTTAACGATCAATACCGTACTTACACAGGATTCCCATGGCTCTGCAATGCGGCATCGTCGGCCTGCCCAACGTTGGCAAATCGACTCTCTTCAATGCTCTGACCCGCGCCGGCATCGCCGCCGAGAACTATCCGTTCTGCACCATCGAGCCCAACGTCGGTGTGGTCGAAGTGCCGGATCCGCGTCTGCAAAAGCTGGCTGAAATCGTCAAGCCCGAGCGCATCCTGTCGGCCACCGTTGAATTCGTGGACATTGCCGGCCTGGTTGCCGGCGCCAGCAAGGGCGAAGGCCTGGGCAACCAGTTCCTGTCGCACATCCGCGAAACCGACGCCATCGTCAACGTCGTGCGCTGCTTCGAAGACCCCAACGTGATCCACGTGGCCGGCAAGATCGACCCCATCGCCGACATCGAAGTCATTGAAACCGAACTGGCACTGGCCGACATGCAAACCGCTGAAAAAGCGCTGCTGCGTCACCAGAAGACCGCCCGTTCCGGCGACAAGGAATCGCAGCGCATCGTGGCCGTGCTGGAAAAGTGCGTGGCCCAGCTGAACGAAGCCAAGCCGATCCGCGCGCTGGATCTCAGCCCCGAAGAACAGGCCGACATCGCCCAACTATGCTTCATCACTGCCAAGCGCGCGATGTACGTGGGCAACGTGGCCGACGACGGCTTCACCAACAACCCGCTGCTTGACCGCCTGACCGAATTTGCCGCCGCGCGCAACGCTCCGGTCGTCGCCATCTGCGCCGCCATCGAATCCGAAATCGTCGACCTGGACGACGCCGACCGCCAGGCCTTCCTGGCCGACATGGGCATGGAAGAGCCGGGCCTGAACCGCCTGATCCGCGCCGCCTTCAAGCTGCTGGGCCTGCAAACCTACTTCACGGCAGGCGTGAAGGAAGTGCGCGCCTGGACGGTGCCCATCGGCGCAACCGCCCCGCAAGCCGCCGGCGTCATCCACACCGACTTTGAACGCGGCTTCATCCGCGCGCAGACGATCGCGTACGAAGACTTCATCACGTACAAGGGCGAGCAAGGCGCCAAGGAAGCCGGCAAGATGCGCGCCGAAGGCAAGGAATACATCGTGCAGGATGGCGATGTGATGAATTTCTTGTTCAACGTCTGATCAAGGTCTGAGGCTCGACGGCGGCATGAGCGATAAGCCCGCATCCCTGATACCCGCGCCTGAAGGTTACGACCACTGGCTGGGCGAGCTGAAGATCCGCATTCATACGGCGCAGCAACGGGCCGCTCAAGCCGTCAACCGAGAGCTGGTACTGCTGTACAGGCAGATCGGTTGCGACATCTTGCAGCGCCAGGCGGAACAAGGCTGGGGTGCCAAAGTCATCGAACGGCTGGCGCATGATCTGCGCACGGCATTCCCGGGAATGAAGGGCTTTTCCCCGCGCAACCTGAAATATATGCGCGCCTTTGCCCAAGCTTGGCCGGACGCGGAATTTGTGCAAGAGGTGCTTGCACAATTACCTTGGTATCACCAATTGGCGCTGCTGGACAAGCTGCCCAGCCCGGAAGGACGTAAGTGGTATGCAGCCAAGGCCATCGAGCATAATTGGTCGCGCAACGTGTTGGTGATGCAGATCGAAACCCGCTTGATGGAGCGCAGCGCCAAGGCGGTGACCAACTTCGAAGCGCGGCTGCCTGCGCCGCAGTCAGACCTTGCCCGCGAATCTCTGAAAGATCCTTACCGTTTCGACTTTCTGGGTCTGACGGACGAGGCGCAGGAGCGGGAAATCGAGGGGGCACTGGTCAGCCACGTCACCGATTTTTTGCTGGAATTGGGCGCGGGCTTCGCCTTTGTCGGCCGCCAGGTGCTGCTGAATGTAGGGGGAGATGAATTCTTCATTGACCTGCTGTTCTACCACCTGAAGCTGCGTTGCTATGTGGTTATCGAACTCAAGGGTGGTGCGTTCAAACCCGAACACCTGGGGCAACTGGGCTTCTATCTGACTGCCATTGACCGTCAGGTAAAAAGCGATCAAGACAACCCGACACTTGGCCTGCTGCTGTGCAAGAGCAAGAACAAGGTCGTCGCTGAATACGCCCTCGGCGACAAATCCCAACCCATGGGTATCGCCGAATACAAGCTGTTGGAATCTCTGCCTGAAGAGCTACAAACCAGCCTGCCTAGCATCGAGCAGATCGAGCGCGAACTGGGCGGTGCGGATAAATAAGCAGCGCGGCCAAGTTCAAGTCCCGCATCAACCCCCGCCTTATCCCCTATCGCCCGCCGCCCTTAGAAAATTCGACTCCAGCACGCTCAGCACCCGGTTCAGCGTGTCCACATCCGCCGCTGACAACCCCTTCAACGCCTCTTCGAAAAACGCTGCCCGTTTAGGCAGCGCTTCGTTCACCACCGCCTGCCCTGTGGCGGTCAGCGTGGCATTGGTCAGCCGGTTGTCCTGGGCATCCACGGCGCGCGAAATCCAGCCCAGCTTCTGCATCGCCTGCAACTGCCGGGTCAATGATGCCGGGTCCAGCCGGCAGCGTTCGGCCAGGTGCTTCTGCGAACACTGGCCGTTTTCATGCAGGGCCAGCAGGATGCGCCAGCGGGGCAGGGCGTGGCCTACCTTGCTGCTGAACGCGCTTTGCATGACGCGGTACGTCTGCCCCATGTGCTGGATGACTTGCAGGCCTTGTTGTTGTCTGGGCAAAAGCTATTCTCCGACGCCGGCGGGCTCCGCCTTGGTGGGGCGGGCCAGTTGCACCAGCGGCACGCGTCGCACGCACCAGAGCGCGAAGATGGCGACGGCCAGCGCGATGAGCTGGCCTTCATGGATGGCGCCCACCAGCGCGACTCGCGCGATCTCGATCAGCGACGTGCCGTCCTGGCCTTGATGCGCCAATTGTGCCAGGAACTGTGTCTGCGCCGCGGGGTTCACCAGCATCTGCGGGTCGTTCAATTCAGGCAGCCATTGCGCCGACGCGCCGCGCAGCGTGGACTCGACGCCGCTGAAATAGCTGTGGCTGACCATGGTGCCCACGACCGCCGTGCCCAGCATGCCGCCGATCATGCGCAGCGACTGCAACAGCGCCGTGGCGATGCCCAGGTGCGTGCGGCCCGCCGTCTGCTGCGCGAACACGGTCAGGTTGGGCATGATAAACCCCATGCCCAGGCCGGCCATCAGCATGTACGCGCCAATCAGCACATGCGACGTGTAGTTGTGCGTGGTGACGATGCCCATACAGGACAGCGCCATCAGCAAAAAGCCCGCATACAGCATGCGGTTGGGGTTGCGGATACGCGTGATGATGCGGCCGTTGATGATGCTGCCCACCGTGATGAAAACGACCATCGGCGTGATCAACAGCCCGGCGTCCTGCGGCGACAGGCCGAAGCCGCCTTGCAGCAGCAAGGGCGCGTAGAACAGCAGCGAATACATCGTTACGCCCACCAGCAGCGCCAGCGTGAACAGCGTGGCCAGGCCGCGATTGCGGAACATGTCCAGCGGCAAGAGCGGATGCGGGCAACGCTTTTCCCACCAGATCAGCAGGCCGAACGCGGCAATGCTGCCCGCGCCCAGCAGCACGATGGGGCCGCTGAACCCTTCCTTGGGCAGCAGCTCGACCAGCAGTTGCAGGCTGCCCAGCGCCAGCGCGATCAGCAGCGCGCCTTGCCAGTCCAGCCGCACTTTGCCGGACGTGTGATTGCGCAGGTGCGGCAGGTAGCGCGATACAAACCACAGGCCCAGGATGCCGATGGGCAGGTTGACGTAGAACACCGATCGCCAGCCATAGTGTTCGGTCAGCGCGCCGCCCAGCGTGGGGCCGACCGCGTTGGCGATGCCGAAGGCAGAACTGAGCATGACCTGCCAGCGCAGGCGCACGTGCGGGTCGGGGAACAGGTCGGGGATAGAGGCGAACGCGGTGCCCACCAGCATGCCGCCGCCGATGCCCTGCAAGGCGCGCGCCAGCACCAGCGTGAGCATGCTGTCGGCCGCGCCGCAGAGCGCTGACGCCAGCGTGAACAGAATGATGGCCGCCACCACAAAGGGCTTGCGGCCGTAATAATCGCCCAGGCGGCCGAAGATCGGCACGGTGATCACCGAGGTCAGCAGGTACGACGTGGCGACCCACGCGTACAGTTCAAAGCCCTTGAGCTCGGCCACGATGGTGGGCAGCGCGGTACCCACCACGGTCTGGTCAATGGCAACCATCATCATGACGAAGCACATGCCCAGCATGGCCAGCAGGGTTTGCCGGAAGGGAAGCACCTGGCCGGGCGAATGCGGGGTGCTGGGAGTGGGGGCGGACATTGTTGGATGTATCAATGATTGATCGATCAATCATTCTAGTCCTACAATCCGCCGGACAGAAAATTGTCAGCTTCAGGGCCGGGCGGACCGGTGCCGTGACCCCACGCCGCCATTAAATACGCCCGTGACTTATCGCGTTTTTGGTGTCATGGTCTGACAAGGCCGCTTTAAGCCGGCCCGATTTGTTACGATAGCGAAATCTGCACGTTGGTGATTCCAACGTCTTCAGCACGCCTTCCTTGGTAGATCCTCTTTTCAAACGCCGCGGCCACAAGCTTCCGGCAGGAGCGAGGACTCGCCCTGAAAGGCAGACAGCTCCAATTGGCGCGTGGGTTTTCCGCCGCTACAGCACCATCCCCGCGCGTTGCGCGGTGGGCGGCATCCAAGAATTTCCAGTCGAGGTACCGACGGGGCAGCAATGAAAACGTGGTTCAAGCGCATTTTGATAGGCCTGGTTGTGTTGGTTGTCGTGGCCGTCGTTGGCCTGGCCATCTTCTTGCTGACATTCGACCCCAACGCGTACAAGTACAAGCTGGAAGAGCTTGTGCAGGAACGCTATCACCGCACATTGACGATCGACGGCGAGATCGAGTTATCGCTCTTTCCGCGCATCGGCTTGTCGGTGCAGGGCGTGTCGCTGTCCGAGCCCAACAGCTCGGACACCTTCGCTTCCATTGAAAGCACGCGCCTGGCGGTTGCCGTCTGGCCCTTGCTGTCCAACAGCTTCGTGGTCGACCACGTGGCCATCAGCGGCTTGAAGGCCCGGGTGGTGCGCGGCAAGGACGGCCAATTCAATTTCAGCAATCTGGTCGGCGGCGCATCCACCGTCACCACCGCGCCGTCCAATCCGGCCGAGGCCCTGGTGGGCGCGGCACAGACCGCCGCGCAAGCCATCACCAGCGGCACCATGCCGCCCTCCCGCAACAACATGCAGATCGATATCGCCGGCCTGGACTTGAAGGACGGCGAAGTGCAGTTGCAGGACGAAATCTCCGGCATGGCGGTGGCGGTTACGAAGATCAACGCCAATACTGGCCGCGTCACGTTCAACCAACCCTTTGATGTGCGCCTGACGGCGCGCGTGGAAGGCGGCAACCCGCGCGTGGACGCCAACCTGACGGGGCAGGCCCTGTTGACGCTGGACCCGTCCGCCAAGCGCTACGCGGCACAAAAACTGGACCTGCGCATGGACGGCAAGCTGCCCGGCGCCGAGGCCAAGAGCCTTGCCGTGCGTGGCAACCTGGCCTTCAACGGCCAGAAATCCGCGCTGGACGTGGCCGGTCTGGAAGTGGTTTTCCAGGGCGACATCACGGACCCGGCGGCGCGCGCCACCAATGTGGAAGCCAGCGTGGCCATGCCCAAGCTGGCGATCGACCCGCACAAGAGCCAGCTGCAAATTGAAAAGCTGGCGGTGCGAGCCAAGGGCGGCTCGGCTGACGGCCCGTTTGAATTCGCCGTGGACGCGCCCGCGCTGAACATTTCGCCTACCTCTGCCACCGGTGAAGCGCTGACTGGCCGCGTGCGCATCAGCGGCCTGGATGCCAGCTTTGGCCTGAACGGCATCAGCGGCAACGCCGCCGAACTCGACATCAAGGAAGCCAAGCTGGACAGCACGTCCAAGAATGGCGACCGCGTCGTGAAGCTGAATTTTGCATCGCCGCTGACTTTGAACCTGTTGCAGCGTAGCGGCGGCTTGTCGGCGCTGCGCGGCGACGTCAATATCACCGACCCGGGCTTGCCCAAGGGCAGCTTGCAGATTCCGGTGATCGGCAGCCTGAACGCCGACCTGCTGAAAGACCAGGCAAGCAGCAAGATCAACGCCGTGCTCGAAGGCGGCAAGTTCGACCTTAGCGCCGACATCACCAAGCTGTCGCAAACGCCTGCGGTGAAGTTTGCGCTGGTGGTGGACACGCTGGACCTGGACAAGCTGGTGCCGCCCGTGGTGGCCGCGCCGCCCAAGCCCCCCGCCGATGGCAAGAAGGATGATTCCAAGCCCGCCGCGCCGCCCGCGCCCGCTGCGCCGGTGGACGACACCATCGACCTGTCCGCGCTGGTTGGTCCCAGCGTCAACGGCACGTTGAAGGTCGGCAAGCTGGTGGTGCGTGGCCTGAAGGCGGATGAAGTGGCCGCCGTGGTCAAGCTTGACAAGGGCAAGCTGGAAATCTCCAGCCTGACCGCCGGTTTGTACGGCGGCAAGTTGGCGGGCGCGTTGTCGGTGGACGCGGCGCAAGGCAACCAGCTGGCCAGCAAGATGTCGCTGGCGGGTATCGCGATCGAACCGCTGTTGATGGACCTGGCCAACCGCAACGTGCTCAGCGGCACGGGCAGCTTGGCGCTGGACTTGAAGACGGCCGGCGCCAATGCCTACGCGATGAAAAGCGCGCTGGGCGGCACGTTGCAGGTGCGCCTGCGCGACGGCGCGGTCAAGGGCATCAACCTGACCCAGACGCTGCGCGAACTGAAGGCGGCCTTCAAGCCGGAATCGCAAGACGAAACCGTGCCCGCCGACACCAGCAAGCAGACCGAGTTTTCAGAAATGGACGCGGACCTTGCCTTCACCAAGGGCGTGGCGGCCGTCAAGCGCCTGAACATCGTGTCGCCGCTGCTGCGCGTGACGCAGGGCGAGCCGGCCAACATCGACTTCGTCAAGAGCGAGCTGGACCTGGTGGCGCGTGCGCGCGTCGTCAATCCGGCGGCCAACCCCGAAGGCCAGGAACTGATCGACCTGAAGGACGTGACGATTCCCGTGCATGTGAAGGGCCCGTTCGACAAGCCCACGTACACGCTGCTGTGGAAAGACGCTATCGGCGCCATCCTCAAGCGCAGCCTGGAAAACAAGCTGCGCGACGCCGTCTCGGGCAAGAACGGCAACGGCAACGGCGCAGCCGTGGACAAGGCCCTGAAAGGACTGCTAGGCAAATGAGCACCGATAGCTTCCAGCCCATCGCGCAATGCGGCGTTACGGCGCAGCCGTCCGCCGCGGCGTATCACCGCCAATGGCTCATCGCCAATGATTCCGGCCAGTGGCTGAACCGCGAACTGTGCCCCCGGCTGGCCGACGTTGCGGTGGAATTGCGCCTGGGTTACCTGGTGTTGAAAGCGCCGGGCATGCTGCGCATGGACATCCCGCTGGACGTTATCGAAGACGACGACAGCGTGCGCTACAGCATGAAGGTGGGCGACCAGACCATCGATGTGATCGACGAAGGGGAACTGGCCGCGGCCTGGATCTCGAACTTCGTGCAGGTGCCGTGCCGGATCATGAAGGTGCACCCCGACACGCCCGTGGCCTCCTGGCCGGACTGAAGGGCCGCCGCGTTTACGGACGCCGCTTGAACTCGAACGCCGCGTGGGCCAGCAGGCCCGCCACCAGGCCCCAGAAGGCCGACCCAATACCCCAGAAACTGAAGCCCGACGCCGTTGCCAGCAAGGTGATGAGCGCGGCTTCGCGTCGTTGCGGGTTGACCATGGCGGCCGACATGCCGCCCATGATCGTGCCCAGCAGGGCCAAGCCCGCCAACGCAGCCAGCAGGGCGGCGGGCAAGGCCTGGAAGAACACGGCCACCGCGCCCGCCACGACGCTCAGGCCCACATAGCCCAAGCCGTAGGTGGCGGCGGCGATGTAGCGCTTGGAAGGGTCGTGATGCGCTTCGGGGCCGGTGCAGATGGCGGCGCTGATCGCGCCCATCGTGACGCTGTGCGCGCCAAACGGTGCGGCCAGCAGGCCCAGAAAGCCCGTGGCGGCCACAATCCGCGAAGCCGGGGGGCGATAGCCCGCCGCCTGCAAAATGGCCAGGCCGGGCAGGTTCTGCGACGCCATGGCGACGACGAACAGCGGAATGCCCAGGCTGACGGCGGCTTGCGCGCTGAACTCCGGCGTGGTCCATACGAATTGCGTCAGGCTCCAGTCCAGCAGGTCCAGCCGGATCATGTCCAGCGCGAAGGCCAGCGCAATGGCGACGATCATCACCAGCAGCACCGCATAGCGCGGCGCCCAGCGTCGGCACAACAGGTACGTGGCGCACATGGCCAGCACCAGGCCGGGCTGGTGCGCGACGTTGCTGAAGATGCCCATGCCGAAGTTAAGCAACACGCCGGCCAGCATGGCGGCGGCGATTTCACCGGGAATGCGGCGCAGAATGGGGTCGATCCAGCCGAACAGGCCACAGGCCAGCGTCAGGCCGGCCGCAAGGATGTAGGCGCCGATGGCTTCGTTGAACGGCACGCCCACCAGCGCGGTCACCAGCAGCGCCGCGCCGGGCGTGGACCACGCCATCACGATGGGCAGGCCGGTGCGCAGGCTGTAGAACGCGCCGCCAAATCCGAATGCCAGGCTGAGTGAACCGATCCACGACCCGATGCGCGCCGCGTCCAGGCCAGCCGCGTGGCCGGCCTGCACCATCAGCACGGCGGTGCCGCCGAAGCTGACCAGCACCGCGACCACGCCGGCGGCAATTGCCGATGCCGAGATATCGCGGCGGGCGTGGTGGGAACCAGGGGGAAGGGGAATGCCGTGCTGCGTGGCGTCGCTCATGCGGCACCGGTCAGGCGGCGGTACTTGGCCATGAGCTGCTCTTGGCCTTCGTTCCACTGAGGGTGCAATTCAATGCACTCTACCGGGCACACCACCTTGCACTGCGGTTCGTCGTGATGGCCGACGCACTCGGTGCATTTGTCGGGGTCGATGACGTAATAGTCATCACCCATGGAGATCGCGTCGTTCGGGCACTGGGGCTCGCAAACGTCGCAATTAATGCATTCTTCGGTGATGAGCAAGGCCATGGTGGGCAACGGTGTAAAGCCGGGGGCGGCTGCCATTGTACTGCCGGCCCGCCCAGCGCAAGAAGGGCGCGAATCGCGCCCTTCGGGATGGTGCCGTGCCGGTGGATCAGCCCGGCCAGGATTGCTCGCGGCGTTCCTTGGCCTTTTCCTGCAACCAGCGTTCCACGGACGGGAACACAAACTTGCTGACGTCACCGCCCAGCTGGGCGATTTCACGCACGATGGTGCCCGAGATGAATTGATATTGGTCCGACGGCGTCATGAACAGGGTTTCGACGTCGGGCAGCAGGTGGCGGTTCATGCCGGCCATCTGGAATTCGTATTCGAAGTCGGACACGGCGCGCAGGCCGCGCACGATGACGCGCCCGTTCTGGTCGCGCACAAAGTCCTTCAGCAGGCCGCCAAAGCTCTGCACTTCCACGTTGGGATAGTGGCCCAGCACTTCGCGCGCGATTTCAACGCGTTCGTCGATGCTGAAGAAAGGCTTCTTGTTGCGGCTGTGGGCGATGCCCACCACGACCTTGTCGAAAAGCGTGGCCGCACGGCGGACCAGGTCTTCGTGGCCGCGGGTCAGCGGGTCGAAAGTGCCGGGATATACAGCGATGATCATGCGAGCTCCGTACCGTTATTAGTGGTGTACACCATCCTCCGAAGCTCGGATTATTGATCTATTTCCGCAATGCAGCAAATTCCAGCAGATGGTAGTGGACCGCCCCTGCCTTGTCCTGCCGCAAGATCTGGAAACCTTCGGGGGCTTCGATGGCCGTTTCCGCCTCGACGTAGACAAGCCCGTGCGGGCTGAGAATACCGGGCAAGATCGGCCACAGGCGCGGCAGCCAACCCTGTCCGAAGGGTGGATCCAACAGGATGAGGTCAAAGCGGGACGCATCCATCCGTTCGGCGACCTGCATGGCGTCGCCCACGTGGATGCGTATCATGTCGGCTTTGAGCTTGTCGCGCAGTGTCCGCAGCGCGGACGCGGCGGTCTTGTCCCGCTCGACCATCTGGACATGCGCCACGCCGCGAGACGCCGCCTCGAAGCCCAGGGCGCCGCTGCCGGCGAACAAGTCCAGTACCTGTTTGTCGGCAAATTCGCCGGCCCAGAGATGATTCAACCAGTTGAACAGCGTTTCGCGAACCCGGTCGGGCGTGGGGCGCAGCGTCTCCACGTCAGGAACGGCGATGGGGGTGCGCCTGTATTGGCCCCCGACGATACGAATATACTTGTGACCCATGTTTAGCCGCTTCTTCAAGAAAAAAAACCCTCCGCCCGCCGCGCCGGCCCAGCCCGCGCCGCCGCCGGAGGTCGTGGACGCCCCCGTAGCGCCCACGGAGCCCGTTGCCGCGCCAGTCAGCCCGACGCCAGTGAGCCCGGCGCCCGTCAGCCCGGCGCCCGTCAGCCCGGCGCCCGCGCCGATTCCCGCGCCGATTCCCGCGCCGGGTACCGCGCCTGCGCCTGCCGCGCCGTCGCCGCAGATTACGCCCCCGGTATCGCCCGCGGCGCCTACGGTGGCAACGCCGGCTGTCCCGAGCGCGCCGGCTGTGTCGTCTACACCGGCTACACCGCCAGCGCCCGCGCCTGCCGCCGAATCCGTGCGTGCACCGTTGCCGATGTCGGCGCCGACGGTATCGTCCGCGCCTGCACCGGCTGCCGCGCCTCAGACCCCTTCGGCATTCGCGCCTGCGCCCGCAACGGCGCCTTCCGCCGCACCAGTCCCGGCACCAGCACCAGCACCAGCCCCGGCACCAGCCCCGGCACCAGCACCAGCACCAGCCCCGGCGCCAGCCCCGGCACCAGCCGCCGCGCCAGCGTCGGTTGTGCCGCCCGCGCCGATCGTAACGCCTGCACCGGCGCCCGAGTCGACGCCGACGCCCGCACCCGCACCGGCACCCGCACCCGCACCCACTCCCACCCCCGAAGCGCCCAGGAAATCTTCCTGGCTGTCGCGCTTGAAGCAGGGCTTGTCGCGTACGGGTCAGAGCATTGGTGGCATTTTCGTCGGTGTGAAGGTCGATGAAAACCTGTTCGAGGAACTCGAATCGGCGCTCATTATGGCCGATGCGGGCCTGGAGGCCACCGAGAAGCTGTTGACCGCGCTGCGTGCGCGGGTCAAGAAAGAACGCATCGAAGACCCCGCCAAGGTCAAGGCCGCGCTGCGACAGTTGCTGGCCGACCACCTGCGCCCGCTGGAGCGCGGCTTCAACCTGACCAGCGCCAAGCCGCTGGTGGTGATGATTGCCGGCGTGAACGGCGCCGGCAAAACCACGTCTATCGGCAAGCTGGCGCACACGTTCCAGCGCCAGGGCGCCAGCGTGTTGCTGGCGGCGGGCGACACCTTCCGCGCGGCCGCGCGCGAACAATTGGTGGAATGGGGCAGCCGCAACAACGTCAGCGTTATTTCGCAAGAGGGGGGCGACCCGGCTGCCGTGGCCTTTGACGCCGTCAACGCCGGCCGCGCGCGCGGCATGGGCGTGGTCATGGTGGACACGGCGGGTCGCCTGCCCACGCAGCTGCACCTGATGGAAGAACTGAAAAAGATCCGTCGCGTCATCGGCAAGGCGGATGCATCGGCGCCGCACGAAGTGCTGCTGGTGGTGGACGGCAACACGGGCCAGAACGCCTTGGCGCAGATTCGCGCCTTTGATGCCGCCATCAACCTGACCGGCCTGGTCGTGACCAAGCTGGACGGCACCGCCAAGGGCGGCACGCTGGCCGCCGTGGCGGCGGGCAGCCAGGGCGTGCGTCCGATTCCGGTGTACTGGATCGGCGTGGGCGAAAGCCTGGAAGACCTGCAACCCTTCGTCGCGGACGAATTCGCGGGCGCCTTGCTGGCGGATTGATCCGGCACTGACCCGGCAGCCGATCGCTGGCCCACCGGGCCGCAAAACGGGACGACGCCCCAGGCGCCGTCCCGTTTTGGTTATCAGCTGTCCAGCTGCCCCATCGCCGGGTCGCTGATGCCGTGCTTGCCCGTTTCCATGCGGCCCGCAAAGCGCCGCTTGAATGCCGGGTAGGTGTTGCAGCCCACCGTGAAGTCGTACCACTGGCCGCTGCTGGTGACCGGCCAGCTCAGTTCGCCGACCTGTCCCGCCGCCACCGATGCCGTCCACGGGCCATCGTTGCGGTAGGCCATGGCTTGCACCGTGAAGACGCAGTCCTGCGTGCCGTTGTTGTGCAGTTTGACCTGCACCTGGGCGTCGTCGCACGGCACGTAGCAAACCTGGATTTCGGGCTGTGCGCCCGCCGCGCGCATCAAGTCGCCCGCGAATGAACGGTGGTAGCCGTTGGGACCCAGCACCCACAAGTCGTACTGGCCGCTGTCGCCCGACACGTCCCAGACGTCATCCAGCGATTTGCCCGCTTCGACCACGTAGCGGCGCGGAATGCGGTCCAGGTGCAGCTTGTCGTACACATGAAAGACGGCTGCCGTTTGCGCACCGCTTGCGTTGGCGAACAGCAACTGCACGCGGTTCTCGCGGGCTTGCTCGCGCGCGCTGGTGTGTAGCTCGTACGGCAGCGCGCGCGACGGGCGCGTGCCCGAGGCCTGGGGGGCCAGCGTTTGCTGCGTGGGGATGGCGATGGCCGGCTGCGCTTCCTGCCAGGTCGTCAGCCCGTCGGCGTCCGTCTTGGTCGTGCGGCCCGACAGGGTCGGCAGGCGGGCGCTGTTGGGCGACACGAAGTCCAGCGTGGTGGTCAGGTCGCCGCACACGGCACGGCGGAACGCGCTGATGTTGGGTTCCACGACGCCAAAGCGCTGTTCCAGAAAGCGCAGCGCGGAGGTGTGGTCGAACACCTGCGAATTGACCCAGCCGCCCCGGCTCCACGGTGAAATCACCCACATCGGCACGCGCATGCCCGGGCCGAACGGCTTGCCGTCGGCGGTCAGCTGCTTGGGCGTGGCGGGCGGATAGGTGAAGTATTCAAACGCCATCTGCGCGTCGGTCAGCGTGGACTTGCCGGCCAGCGTGCCATCGTCGTTGCGCGACGGCGCCGACGGTGTGGGCATATGGTCGAAGAAGCCGTCGTTCTCGTCGTAGGTCACCAGGAACACCGTCTTGCTCCAGACCTCGGGCGACTGCGTCAGCGCGTCCAGCGCGGCCTGGATGTACCACGCGCCCTTGGCGGGGCTGGAGGGGCCGGGGTGCTCGCTGTAGGCGGCCGGTGGGATGATCCAAGACACTTCGGGCAGCGTGCCGTTCGCGACGTCGTCGCGCAGGCTTTGCAGGAAGCCGCCGTCGGCCATCGTGTTGCCAAAGCCCTTGGCAAGCGGGCTGTACTGGTCGTCGATGGCCGGGTTGTACGCGGGGCCGCCCTGGTTGGTGACGCGGCGGTCCGCCGGCATTTTTTCGATCTCGGCGCGCCAGTGCCGAAAGCTCATCATCTCGTTGCAGCCGAAGTTGTCGGGGATGTTCTGGTAGACCTTCCAGCTGACGCCGGCCGCTTGCAGGCGGTCGGCATAGGTGGTCCACGTCCAGCCTTCGGTGGACGGGCCCACGTCGGCGCCGTCGTTCCATTCGTTCATCACTACCGACACGTTGTCGCCCGAGGGGCCATTGGTGCCGGTCCAGAAAAACAGGCGGTTCGGGATGGTGCCGGCGTGCATCGAACAGTGGTAGTTGTCGCACAGCGTGAAGGCGTCGGCCAGCGCGCGGTGGAACGGCACTTCGGCGGTTTCGTAATAACCCATGGATAGCGGTTGCTTGGCGCTGGGCCACTTGTTCATGCGGCCGTGGTCCCACGCCGCCTGGCAGTTGGGCCACGAGTGCGGCGTGCTGCCGGCGCGTTGCGCGTTGCCCTGCGCCGCGTCCAGGTGGTAGGGCAATTCTTCGGTGCCGTCGCTGCGCGTCTGGTGGAATACCGATTTGCCGTTGGCCAGCGGAATGGGAAAGCGGTCGCCAAAACCGCGCACGCCGGGGAAGGTGCCGAAGTAGCCGTCGAAGGAACGGTTTTCCAGCATCAGCATCACAACGTGCTTCACGTCCTGAATCGTGCCGGTGGCGTTGCTGGCTTCAATGGCGAGCGCCCGGCGGATGCTGGGCGGGAACATCGACAGTGCGCTGACCGCGGCGGTGGCGCCCACGGTGGTCTTGAAGAACTTTCGTTTGGATGCGTCGAACGTCATTGGCTTGTCTGTCCTGGTGATCGATGGGAAACGGGCTCAAGGCGCGCAGTGCACCGCGCACGCGGCCGGGGGCGCGGGCGGGGTGGGCGTCGTGGTGGGCGGGGCGGGAGCCGGTTCGTCAGAGTCGTTGTCGTCACCGCCGCAAGCGGACAGCGCGAACACCAGCGACAAGGCGCATAAGGCCGCAAGGCCTCGTCTTGCATGGGCGAGCAAGGGGGATTGGGTTTCCATGGTTCGGTCGTTGTGGATGGGCTGACGGCCCGCAAGGGCCGTCGTGCCGTCACACAGGACGAATGTCGGGCGGGATGCTGCGGGCCACGAATGCACCCGGCGCGGGGCGGCCGGGCGACAGCGATCCAGTATTGACGCCGTTAATGTCGACAAATTGACAGCAAGCTGACCGGTTGCTGACTCTGGCCCTTTTTTTGAAACGCCTTGCTAGAAGCGTGTCCAGGTGCAAAACGCGCGGCCAATTGTCGCGAAGATGGGGTAGATGGGCCGAGGCGCCGACGCGCCCGCCAGGCACTGCCCCGCAAACGATGTGCGCACGCAGAGGCCACAACGCCGAGACGCGTGGCGCAGCCGCGCGCGGCCTGGCCTAGCGCCAGAACGGCTTGCTTTTCGCCAGGGCGTCGAAGGCCTTTTGTGCATCCACGGCCAGTTCCTCCAGCCGTGCGCTGATCCAGCCCAGCGCGAACCAAGCTTGCGGATGCGTGGCGGTGCACGACTCGTAGTAGTCCTTGGCGACGGCCAGATCGTTGATTTCGCCCAGCACGTCCTGCACGCGGGACAACAGCTTGCGATAGCCGCGCAGCTTGGCGGCGGGCAGCAGCGATTCGGCAAACGCCAGGCTGTAGCGCAGCCGCTTGCCGCGCTTGCGCAATTCATGGCGCGTGGGGATATCCAGCTTGGAGAACTGCGTGCCCTGTTCCGCCACCTTGCTGTGCCAGCGGTGCAGGCGCCGCGCCAGTTGTTTGCGCAGATGGTGCGGATCGGGTTCGGGCGCCAGCATGGGGATGATGGTCGGCTTGACGCTGGTGGCGGCCAGTGCGCCTTCCAGTCGGATGGCCGGTTCGGGCGCGGCGTCGCTGGGCGTGCCGTTGGCCACGGTTTGCGCGCCGCCCGAAGGCAAGGGGGGCGGCACCTCCAGGCTCCATTCCAGCAGCTCCAGCAGCCAGGCCTGGAACGCCTTGCCGGCGGCAATCGTCTGCGCGTCCTGTTCAGGCGGCGCGGCTTCCATCGGAATCACGGGCATGCCGGCGCGGATCAGTGCGGGCGCCACCGTTTCATTCAGCACGGCCTGGTCGCGGTTGGCCCCAAAGGCGGCAAAGTGCGTGCGCACGCCTTGCAGCAGTGTGTCCGGCACCGGCGCCACCCAGCCGTCGAACAACTTCCAGGCCGAGCGCAGGCGGCGTACGCCCACACGCAACTGGTGCACGTGTTCGGAATTGCCGGCGCGGTAGACGCCTTCGGTATCGACTTCGGCCAACACGGCGGCGTTGCGCGCGATCTGGTCCAGGCATTCGGCGGCGATGCGGCCCATGGCTTGCGGCGCCGTCATGTCCTCGCGCAGCTGGACCGGGGCAGCACCGCGCGGTGCCCAGAATTGGGCAATGGCCTGGGCGCGGCGCGCTTCCAGGTCGTCGCCGGGGTTGGCGTCCTCAACGGCAAGCTTGTGGGCCAGTTGCGCCAGCGCGTCGCCGCGTTCGGACTTGCTGCGCGGGTCCAGCACCAGGCTGTGGCGCTGTTGCCAGCCACGCGCCACGGCGAAGATGGCGGCGGGGCGGCCCGACATCAATTCAAATTCCAGTTCCGAAATCGGCAGCTCCAGCGCGCCGGCACGCAGGATGCCGGTGTCGAAGGCCAGCTCGACCGTGCCGTAACGCGTGCGGACTTTGCGCAGCAGCCGCAGCACGTCCGTTTCATAGCGCAGGCCCAGTTCGCCCTTGACCGCGCCCAGCGCCTCTTCGACTTCGGTGCCGGCATAGACGGACAGGTCCAGCACGGGGCCGGGCCGGGGGTGGTTCAGTTCGATGCGCGTGATGGCGTTGATGCCGGGCATCTTCAGGGTCTGCACCCAATCCGGGCCTTCCTGGCGCAGCCGGATGGCAATGCGCGCCCGCGCCAGCTCGCGTTCGGGCGTGTCGAAGTACATGGCATGCAGACGGATGCGCGTGGCGTCGCGTTGCTTGACTTCGTTCTGTACGGCCTGGCGCGTCGCGGCGGGCACGTGCAGTTTCAATTCCTGTTCCGACATGGCGGGGGGTGTCCGACGGCAAAAGCCGAGATCTTAATCAAGCAAGGGGGCGGATTTGATGACGGTTCATATTTTGGTCACATCGAGCATAGTCGCCATTCGCGGTGCACAACAAGCCGCTGCTGCCCGGCCAAAGAAAAACGCCGCCCTTTCTCAAGGGCGGCGCCAAGGAGCGCTGGTCAGGGGAAACCGACAAGCGTAATCAGGAACCAGCGCTTACAGGATGCGCTTGCGCGCCTGCGTGATGATGATTTCGGCCAGCACGACCACGACGAAGATGGCGGCCAGCACCAGCGCCACGCGATCCCACTGGAACAGGTTCAGCGCCGTATCCAGCGCCATGCCGATACCGCCCGCGCCCACCAGCCCCAGCACGGCGGATTCACGCACGTTGATGTCCCAGCGCAGCAGCACGATGGACCAGAACGCCGGGCGGATCTGCGGCCAGTAGGCATACCAAAGTACTGATGCCTTGCTGGCCCCCGTGGCGGTAACCGCTTCGATCGGCCCGCGCTGCGCTTCTTCGATGGCTTCGCCCACCAGCTTGCCCACGAACCCGATGGAGCGGAACGCAATGGCCAGCGTGCCGGCCAGCGCGCCCGGCCCGAAGATGGCGATGAACAGCAGCGCCCACACCAGCGAATTGACCGACCGGCTGGACACCAGGATCAATCGCGCCAGCATGTTGATGGTTTTGCTGGGCGTCAGGTTGTTGGCCGCCAGCAGGCCCACCGGTACCGCCATGAAGACGGACAGGATGGTGCCCAGGGTGGCGATGTGCAGCGTTTCGATCAGCGCGCTGTGCACGCCGTCCGGGTAGTAGGCCCAATCGACCGGCCACATGCGGCGAAACAGGTCGGCCATCTGCTCGGGCGCGTCATACAGGAATTCCGGTATGACTTCCACGCCGCGTATGGCTTGCGCGATGGCCGCCACCACCAGCAGATACAGCGCAAAGCGCAGCAGCCGCTGGCCCATGCTGTAGCGCTGCCACACACGCGGCGAGCCGGGCGGATTCAGGCTTGAGGCGTGGGCGTTCATTCTTCCACCTCGGCCTTGCGGGCCACCGGCGGCTTGCCGGAACCGATACCGCGCGCGCCGGCGAAGCGGCCTTGCAGGATGCGGTCAAAACCCAGGTTGTCCAGGAACACGGCGCGCACGAAGCCCGCGATGATTTCGCCCAGCATGATGATGGCAATCAAGGTCAGCAGGATGGCGCTGACGAAGTCGTAGTCAAAGCGCTGGAACGCCGAGAACAGCGTGCCGCCCACCCCGCCCGCGCCCACGATGCCCACCATGGTGGAGTTGCGCAGGTTCGAGTCGAACTGGTAGGTGGCAAAGCCGATAAAGCGCGCGAACACCTGCGGCAGCACGCCGAAGATGATCACGTTGGCAAACGACGCACCGCTGGCGCGCACCGCTTCCACCTGCTTTAGCGATATCTCTTCGATGGCCTCGGTGAACAGCTTGCCGATGAAACCGATGGACGCCACCGTCAACGCCAGGATGCCCGCCAGCGCGCCAAAGCCCACGGCTTTCACGAACAGGATGGCGACGATGACCGGGTGCAGCGCGCGGCACAAGGCCACCAGCGAACGCGCGGGCCACGACACCCAGGCGGGCATCATGTTGCGCGCGCCAAGCAGGCCCACGGGCAAGGCGAACAGAATGCCCAGCACCGAGGCCAGCACGGCAATTTCCAGGCTTTCGGCAATGCCCTTCCACAAGGTGGCGGGCTTTTCGAAATTGGGCGGAAACATGCGCGAAAGAAACGTCGACGCGTGTCCCATGCCGGTTTCGAAGCGCGCCCAGCTGAAATCCAGCTGCGCGCCCGCATAGATGGTGTAGATCACCAGCAACACCAGGCCCGCCTTGGCGCGCCCGGACATGGCAAAGGGGCGACCGCCCCGGGGGTGCGTCATTCCAGCCAAGACTCGCCTCCGTAGATGGTCTTGAGCATGGCGGCGTCCAGCCCCTGGCCGTCGCCGTCGTAGACCACATGCCCGCCGGACATGCCGACGATGCGGGTCGCGTAGCGGCGCGCCAGTTCCACGTCGTGGATGTTGACGATGACGGGGATGCCGGTGGCGCTGCCCTGGTCGGACAGCAACTCCATGATTTCAACGGAGGTCTTCGGGTCCAGCGACGAGGTCGGCTCGTCGGCCAGCAGCAGCTGGGGGCGCTGCATCAGCGCGCGGGCGATGCCCACGCGCTGGCGCTGGCCGCCCGACAGCGCATCGGCGCGCTGGTCGGCAAAACCCGCCAGCCCGACGGTGTCCAGCAGCTTGTAGGCATGCTCGATATCTTCGGGTTCAAAGCGGCGCATCCAGGCCTTCAGCGCCGAGGTATAGCCCAGCCGGCCCGTCAGCAGGTTTTCCATGACGGTCAGGCGTTCGACCAGGTTGTATTCCTGGAACACCATGCCGATGCGCCGGCGGGCGCGGCGCAGCGACGCGCCACGCACACGGGCCAGGTCCACGGCGCCATCCTTGGACTGCAACACGATCTCGCCCTGGGTGGGTTCGATCAGCCGGTTGATGCAGCGCAGAAGCGTGCTTTTGCCGGTGCCGGAAGGGCCGATGATGGCGGTCAGGCCTTGACCGGCGATTTCAAGGTTGATGCCATTGAGAACCGGCCGGCCGGCCCGGTATTCCTTGACCAGGCCGGAAATGCGTAGCGACGTCGTCATGCTGGATTACTTCTTGCTCTTTGCGGATTCGCGGTCGTAGGCGGCGCGGTTGAAGCTCTCGCCACCCGATTCAGCCACCTGGCGGACGATGGCCCAGTCCTTCTGGTAGGTCACCGGATAGAAGCGGTCGGCGCCATCGAAGGCCTTGGACATTTCCGCGGGGAAGCGGTAGTCGTAGAAGCACTTGAGCATCTGGTCGCGGAACTTGGGCTCCAGGTCATGCGCATAGGCGAACGACGAGGTCGGGAATTTTTCGCTGCGGTAGATGACGCGGAAATCGGCTTCCTTGACCTGGCCGCGTTCGACCATGCGCTTGAACACGTCCGACGCCACGGCGGCAGCGTCGTAGTCGCCCGAATTCACGCCCATGACGGACTGGTCGTGCTTGCCCGAAAACACCACCTTGTAGTCCTTGTCCGGCGTCAGGCCTTCCTTGGGGAACAGGGCCACGGGCGCCATGTGGCCCGAGTTCGACGACGGCGCGGTGTGCGCCAGCTTCTTGCCCTTCAGGTCCGTCAGCTTCTGGTACGGGCTGTCTTTCTTGACGATGACGATCAGGTTGTAGCCCTGGAAACCGTCGGCGTAACCCTTGACCGCGAACGGCACCGCGCCGGCGATGTTCACCGCGAAGGCGGTGGGGCCTGTCGAAAAACCGCCCACGTGCAGGCGGCCCGAGCGCATGGCTTCGATTTCAGCCGCGTTGCTTTGCACCTGATAGAAAACGACGCGCTTGCCCGTGCATTCGGACAGGTGCTTGGTGAAGGGCTTGAAGATGTCTTCGTATACGGCGGGGTCTTCCACGGGGGTGTAGGTGAACACCAGGGTCGACGGCGTTTTCTGCTTGGAGGCGTCGGCGGGCGTATCCGCCACCAGATCCTTGTTGGCGTCGCAGTACATCTGGTCCAGATCGCCGCGGTTCGAGCAGGTGTCGGCGGCGTTGGCGGCGGAACCGCCAACGGCGAATGCGGCCAGGGCGGCCGCTTGCATAAGACGCATCGCGTGCATGGTTTTGTCTCCTCTCGGATGAATTTGAATATTTCCTGAATTCAAACACACAAGAGGGGACAGGCACACCTGGGAAAGTCCCTGCCTTTCTTTTCGGGATTTGTTCGAATTGTTCGCTTTATGTTCGTTTGTTTGCGAACGTCGGCAGGGCAAGTCAGACCCGATAGCCCAGCTTGCGTGAGATCTCGTGCGCGCAGGCCTGAAGCGGCTTGGCGATCGTGCCGTCCCATGACACATCGAACAGCCCCGTCGGCCCCAGGCTGGTCAGCGCCAGCACGATGTTGCCGGTGTTGTCGAACACCGGCACCGACAGCGCATCCACGCCCGGCAGCGGGTTGCCCAGTGCGCGCGCCATGCCGTGCACGCGGATGTCGGCCAGCTGGGCCTCGATATTGGCGCGCGACGCCTTGCGCGGCGGCGGCACGCTGGCGATGACCGCGGTGTCGCCTTCTTCGCGGGCAATGTAGTGCTCGCTGACCTTAGGCGGCAGCCACGCGGCGAACACCAGCCCGGTGGCGGTGTGCAGCATGGACATCACCGTGCCCTTGCGCATGTTCACGTGCACCGGGTAGCTGGCTTCGGTCATGTGGATCATCGTGGGGCCGTGCGAACCCAGCACGGCGATGCCTAGCGTGTGACCGATGTCCGATTGCAGCTTGGCGATTTCGGGCATGGCAATGCGCACCGGATCCAGCCGTTGCAGGCTGACCAGGCCCATCTGCAAGGCGAAGGGCCCAAGCTCGTACTGGCCGGTAACCGCGTCCTGTTGCACCAGCCCCACGCGGATGAAGCTGACCAGATAGGGGTGCGCCTTGGCGGACGTCATGCCGGCGCCCGCCGCCAGGTCGCGCAAGGTCAAAGGCTTGCCGGCGTCGACCAGGGCGGACAGCAACGGCACGCCCACTTCAATGGATTGGATGCTGCGGCGGCCGTCATTGGCGGGCGCGGCGGGGGTCTTGGAGGTGGCCACGGTGTGTCCGCCCTTACGCCGATCGGGCTGGGGATGATTGCGCGGCCTGTGGCTGCGGGCGCGCCGCCAGCAGCCGGTCGGCCATTTCGACGAAGCCGGCGCCGCCGTGATAGGCGGCCACGAATGCGGGGCGGTCTTTCAAGCGGTGCAATTGCGCCTGGATGTTCGCCACGCCGACCGAAATCGGAAAGTACGCAAACATCGGCTCGTCGTTGGGCGAATCGCCGATGAATAGCGTGCTGTCCAACGCGTCGGCCACGTCCTGGCCGAATTCTTGCTGGAACATCGTGCGCGTCATGGTCAGCTTGTCGTAGTCGCCAAACCAGCCGTTCACGTGGATCGAGCTAACCTTGGCCTGCGCCCCGGCGTCGTGGAAGATCTGGACAATCTTGCTGACGGCCGAATCCGGCAGCGCGGGCACGTCTTCGCAGAAATCGATGGCCAGGTCGGCCACGCGATAGTCTTGGTCGCTGGCCACCGCGCAGCCCGGCACCTCGGCCAGCACGCGGTCGCGGATGGCGTCCAGCCGCTTGCGGCTGGCCTGGCGCGAGGCGGCGTCCGTCCAGTAGTGGGTCGTCATGCGGCGGGCCTGGCGGTCATACGCGTAATAGAACGCGCCGTTTTCCCCCACCACGGCGCGCACCGGCCACATGCGGGCGATATGGTCACACCAGCCGGCCGGGCGGCCGGTGATGGGCACCACCTGGATTCCCGCCTGTTCCAGGCGTTCCAGCGCGGCGTAGGCGTCGGCCGGCAGGCGGCCTTCGGTGGTCAGCGTGTCGTCAATGTCGGTCAGGACGACGCGAACCGCCGCCGCCACGGTCAAAGGCATGGCCGCAAGGGCTTGCATGAGGTTTTTCCTTCGAGTTTTAAGGGGGATCTCCGGGCGAAAGTTTAACCGTATGGCCCCCGCCGGACGGGCTTCTTGCAGACCAATAGGGGTTCTGGGCCCAGGGGCGGTAAAATCCGGGCTTTCCCGCCTGGTTTGCGTGCCCGCCATGTCCGTCCAGTTGTCCTCTTTGCCCGGCTCCGAGCCGGAATCCTTCGGTATCGCCTCTGTTGCCGAGATCATCGCCGAGCTTCGCGCCGGCCGTATCGTCATCCTGGTTGACGAAGAAGACCGTGAAAACGAGGGCGACCTTGTCATGGCCGCCGAATTCGTCACGCCCGAAGCCATCAACTTCATGGTGACCCACGGCCGCGGGCTGGTCTGCCTGACCCTGACCGAAGAACGCTGCCGCCAGCTGGAACTGCCCATGATGGCGGCCCGCAACGGCACGCGCTACGGCACCAACTTCACGCAGTCGATCGAAGCCGCCGAAGGCGTTGAAACCGGTATTTCGGCCGCCGACCGCGCCCGCACCATCCAGGTGGCCGTGGCGCGCGACGCCAAGCCGTCTGACCTGGTCCAGCCCGGCCACATCTTCCCGGTGCGCGCGGTGCCCGGTGGCGTGCTGGTGCGCGCCGGCCACACCGAAGCGGGCTGCGACCTGACCGCCATGGCCGGCCTGACGCCCGCCGCCGTCATCTGCGAAATCCTGAAGCCCGACGGCACCATGGCGCGCCTGCCGGACCTGGTGGAATTTGCCCGCCAGCACAAGCTGAAGATCGGCACCATCGCCGACCTGATCCAGTACCGCAGCGAACACGAATCCATCGTCAAGCGCGTGGGCAAGCGCCCCATGAAGACTGCCTGGGGCACGTTCGAGGCCGTGGCCTACGAAGACGGCGCCACGGGCTCGGCCCATTTGGCGCTGGTGCATGGTAACGTTTCCCCCGACGTCGAAACGCTGGTTCGCGTGCATGAACCGGCCTCGGTGCTGGACGTGCTGGACACCGGCGCCAGCCCGCACAGCTGGGGCGTGGCGCAGGCGCTGCAAGCCATCGCCGCCGCGCCGGCCGGCGTGCTGGTGCTGATGAACTGCCAGTCGTCCACGGAACACCTGTTTGGCCAGATTGCCGGCTGGAGCGACCCGAAGGCCCAGGCCGACGCCGCCGCCAGCACCGACCGCTTCGGCTTGCGCACGTATGGCATCGGCGCCCAGATCCTGCGCGACCTGAACGTGGGCCAGATGAGGCTGTTGGCCCGACCGCGCAAGATGCCCAGCATGGCGGGCTTTTCCCTGACCATTACGGGTTACGATTGCGACCCGCAGAATACTCCCGCAACACACTGAAGGCCGACACATGAACCCTTACATCCTTACCCCCGACCTGAACGGCGAAGGGCTGCACATCGGCATCGTACGCGCCCGCTTCAACGAAGAAATCGGTCAGGCCGAACTCGAAGCGTGCCTGAAGGAACTGGCCGAATTGGGCGTGGACGAACGCGACGTGATGGTCACCACCGTCCCGGGCGCCCTGGAACTGGGCGTGGCCCTGTCCCACATGGCCGAAACGTTTGAATTCGACGCCTTGATCGCGCTCGGCGCCGTCATCCGTGGCGAGACCTATCACTTTGAAGTGGTCAGCAATGAAACGGCCACTGCAATCACCCGTATCTCCCTGGAAACCGGCATCCCCGTCGCAAACGGCGTCTTGACCGTCGACACCGACGAGCAGGCGCAAGCCCGCGCCGCCGGCAAGGGCCGCGATTGCGCCCAGGTGGCCGTTGAAATGGCCAACCTGGTGGCGGCGCTGGAACCCGAGGAAGAAGACGAAGACGAAGACGACGAGGACGAAGATTTTGACGACGAAGAAGACGACGACCAGCGCTGATAGCGCGGCGCAAGCCCGCGCCAACGCGCGCAGCGCACGCCGCCGTGCACGCGAATTCGCGCTGCAAGGCGTTTACGCGTGGCTGCTGCGCGGCGGCGAAGGCACGCAGGACGCCGGCGAGATCGACGCCCATCTGCGCGACACCGAGGATTTTTCCGAGGCCGACGCGCAATGGTTCAAGACCTTGCTGCATGGTGTCCTGCGCGAAGCCCCGGCGCTGCGCGAGCGCTTCACGCCCTATGTCGACCGCCCGCTGGCCGAGTTGTCGCCCGTTGAGCATGGCATCCTGTTGATCGGCAGCTTCGAACTGATTCACCATGTCGAAGTGCCGTACAAGGTTGCCATCAACGAAGCCGTTGAACTGGCCAAGTCGTTCGGCGGTACCGACGGCTTCAAGTTCGTCAACGGCGTGCTGGACAAGCTGGCCGCTGACGTGCGTGCCAACGAGGTCCAGGCGGCGGCGCAGCAGCGACGCTGATCCGGGCCCGACGAAGGGGTCAGGCGCATGCCGCCCTGTGCGCATCGTTAACCGGTGCGCCAGGCGTGGTCTGCTCCTGACCCCTTCGCGTTTGTGTTTCCAACCGGCCCCAATGCCGGCATCTCGGAGTTGCCGTGGCGTCCGAATTTGACTTGATCGCGCGCTATTTCACCCGCACCGCGCCCACGGGGTTGCTGGGCGTGGGCGATGACTGCGCGTTGTTTCCCGTGCCGCCCGGCGAGCAGGTCGCCACCAGTACCGACCTGCTGCTGGAAGGCCGGCATTTCTTTCCCGACGTGGACCCGCGCGCCTTGGGCCACAAGGCGCTGGCCGTGAATCTGTCCGACCTGGCCGCCATGGGCGCGCGCCCGATCGGCTGCGTGCTGGGCCTGGCCCTGCCGCGCCTGGACGAACCCTGGCTGGCCGCCTTCGCGGACGGCTTCCATGCCTTGGCCGACGCCCACGGCTGCCCGCTGATCGGTGGCGACACCACCCGCAGTGCGCACGATCTGGCGATCAGCGTGACGGTGTTCGGCGCGGTGCCTGCCGGGCAGGCGTTGCGGCGTGATGGCGCGCAGGCGGGCGACGATATCTGGGTGTCGGGCGAACTGGGCGCCGCCGATGTAGCCTACCGCTTGCTGGACGGCCAGTATCCCGCCAACGCCGCCTTGCTGGCCGCGACCCGCCCCGCGCTGGAATGGCCGCAACCGCAGGTGCCGCTGGGCCTGGCGCTGCGAGGTATTGCCCACGCCGCCATCGATTTGTCGGACGGCCTGTTGCAGGACCTGGGACACATCCTTGCCGCCAGCCGCCTGGGCGCCAGCCTGGAATACGCCCGCATGCCGGTCGCCGACGCCGTGGCGACCCTGGAAGATGCGCCGCGTCGCCGTGCCGTATTGGGTGGGGGCGACGTCTATCAACTGTGCTTTACCGCGCCCGCCGCGCGGCGCGATGCCGTGCAACAGGCTGCGGACCATGCGCAGGCCCGCGTCACGCGCGTTGGCCAGACGCAGGCGCAACCCGGGTTGCGCGTGCTGGATGCCAACGGCCAGCCGCTGGCCGATCTGCCGGCCGGCTTCGATCATTTTCCCGGGGCTTGAAAAGCGGGCACCATGGCCGTGGCCTTACGTTGCTGCCTGTTGCCTGTTGCCTGTTGCCTGTTGCCTGTTGCCCGTTGCCCATTGCCGGTTCCGTGTTGTTTGTTTTGCTGTTCTCCGTGCCGTTCTCTTTGCTGTCCTTATTGCCGTTCGCGCTGCCCCATTTCGCCTTCTGTCCAGCTTTCTTCCGATCCCTTTGCCAAGCGGCCCACGAACCATGTCTTCATCCGATAAGTCGTCCCAATCCATACGCGAACGCTCGCGGGCCGCGTATCCCACGCTTGGGTGGGTGTGCCGTGACCCCGGCCGCCTGATCGCCTTTGGCCTGGGCAGCGGCCTGATCCGGCCGGCCTCGGGCACGTGGGGCACGCTACTTGCTTGGGGCATCTGGGTTGCCGTCGCACCCGCGGCATCCGACCTGGCGATTGGCGTGTTCCTGGCGTTGGCTTTTCTGTATGGCTGCTGGGCCTGCCATCGCGTCGGTCTTGAACTTGGGCAGTCCGATCATGTCGGAATGGTCTGGGATGAGATGGTGGCGTTTTGGCTGGTGCTTTGGCTGACGCCGGCCGGTTGGATGTCGCAGCTGTTGGCGTTTGCGCTGTTTCGCACGTTCGACATCGTCAAGCCGCCGCCCATCAAATTCTTCGACGCCCATATCAAGGGTGGCTTTGGCGTCATGTGGGACGATATCGTCGCGGCCGGTTATGCCCTGTTGGTCATGGTGCTGGTCGCGCGCACAGGAGTCTTGGGATGAGCGAACTGCAAGCAAGTACCCGTTCGAATCTGTCGGCGGCACAGCTGTCGGAAGCCACGCTGGCCGGTTTGGCCGAACGGCTGGGCGACGCGATGCGGCGTCATGGCTGGATGCTGGGCACGGCGGAATCGTGCACCGGTGGGCTGTTGGCCGGCGCGATGACGTCGGTGGCGGGTTCCAGCGACTGGTTTGAACGCGGCTTCGTCACCTACAGCAACGATGCCAAAGTGACCGAGCTGGACGTCTCACCCGACGCGCTGCATCACTTTGGCGCGGTCAGCGAACCCGTGGCGCTTGAGATGGCCAACGGTGTGTTGCTGGTAGCGCCCGCCGCGCACGTGGCCGTGTCCACGACAGGCATTGCCGGACCCGGCGGCGCCACGCCGGGCAAGCCGGTGGGCATGGTGTCGTTCGGGTTTGCGATGCGGGTGGGCGACGGCATCACCAGCCGCGCCGCCACCCACGTGTTCCCCGGCGACCGCACGCAGGTGCGTCACGCCGCCGTGGAATTCGCACTGCGCGGATTGCTGGAATTCGTGGGGGCTGACCAGGAAATCAACGCACTGCGTTGATCGCGTCCCGCAGGCCCTTGGCGGCCTGGCCGGCGGCTTCGCGCCAATCGTCGCCGCCGCTGGCGTAGATGATGGCGCGCGATGAGTTGATCATCATGCCGCTGCGCGCCGCGTTGGCGCCAGCGTTCACGGTGGCGGTAATGTCGCCGCCTTGCGCGCCGATGCCCGGCACCAGCAGGGGCAGGGCGTCGCCGATACGCTGGCGCACCGCCGCCAGTTCGTTCGGGAACGTGGCGCCCACCACCAGGCCGCACTGGCCGTTGGCGTTCCACTTGTCGGCAACCAGCCCGGCAACGTGCAAGTACAGCGGTTCGCCGTTATCCATCTTCAAAAATTGCAGGTCGGAACCGCCGGGGTTGGACGTGCGGCACAACACGATCACGCCACGGTCGCGCCACGCCAGGTAGGGCTCGACGGAATCCAGCCCCATGTACGGGCTGACCGTCAGCGCGTGCGCCTGGTAGCGCTCGTACGCTTCACGCGCGTAGTTCTCGGCGGTGGAACCGATGTCGCCACGCTTGGCGTCCAGCACGATCGGCAGGTCGGGGTGCGTGTCGCGGATGTGCTGGCACAGCGCTTCCAGTTGGTCTTCGGCGCGGTGCGCGGCAAAGTACGCGATCTGCGGCTTGAAGCTGCAAGCGTACGGTGCGGTGGCGTCGACGATGTCGCGGCAGAATTGGAAGATGGCGTCCGGCTTGTCCTGCAATTCGCGCGGAAAGCGTTGGGGGTCGGGGTCCAGGCCCACTTGCAGAAGCGAGTTGCTGGTGGTCCAGGCGTGTTCGAGTTTTTGCAGGAAATTCATGGGGAGTTCAGTGCAGTTTGACCCGGGGGCGCGTGCGCCGCATCAGCAGGCGAGCCAGGGCAAGGGAGGCCGTGCGCGAAATGCCCAACACCGCTTTGTGGTGCATCAGGTGCAGGCTCATGTACATCAAGCGCGCCAGTGTACCGCTTACGAACAGTCCCCGTCCGGCAAGCTTGCCCATCAGGCTGCCCACCCCCGCGTCCTGGCCCAGCGACACCAGCGAGCCGTGATCCTGGTAGACGTAGGGCTCGGTGGGCTCGGCTTTGTGGCGCAGGCGCGCGGTCAGCTTCCTGGCCAGGTAATCGGCTTCCTGATGCGCGGCTTGCGCGCGGGCCGGCACGCTGCGGCCGTCGCGCCAGGGCGCCGAGCAGCAATCGCCCAGGGCCAGGATGTTCGGGTCCGGCGTTTCCAGCCGTTCGTTCACTTCCACCTGGCCCAGCTTGTTCAGCGGCAAGCCCAGGTCGGCCAGCAAGGTCGGCCCCTTGATGCCGGCGGCCCACATGCACAGCTGCGCCGGAAATTCCCGGCCATCGGCCGTCTTGACGCTGTGGCCGGTCACTTCGGACACGCGGCAGGCGGTTTCAACGCCGATGCCCAGTTCGGTCAGCCGGTGGGTGGCGGCCTCTGAGATCTTTTCCGGCAACGCCGACAGAATGCGCGGCGCGCCTTCCACCAAAGTAATGGCCAGATCGCGTTCGGCACGGAAGTTAGGCAGGCCGTAGGCGCTGACCACGTGGCTGGCTTCCGTCAGCTCCACGGCCAATTCCACGCCGGTGGCGCCGCCGCCCACAATCACCAGGTCCAGCCGGGCGGACGGGTTGTGCACCTTGGCCTGGTCCACCAGCGCCATGGCCTTGAGCATGGTCAGGCGGAACTGTTCGGCGTTTTCGGTGGTGTCCAGCGTGACGGCGTGTTCGGCCGCGCCGGGCGTGTTGAAGAAGTTGGACGTGCTGCCCAGGGCCAGCACCAGCGTGTCGTAGGCAAGTTCGCGGCGCGGCAAAACTTCCAGGCCCTGCGTATCGTTGACGGCGTCCACCACGATCTGGCGGCGCTCGCGGTCCACGCTGATCAGGCGGCCCTGCGCGAACGAAAAGCCGTTCATGTGGGCCAGCATCAGGTAGGACAGGCCTTCCTGGTGTATATCCAGGGTGCCGGCGGCCGCCTCGTGCAGCGACGGCTTCCAGATGTGGAAGGGCCGGCTGTCAACCAGCGTAATGTGCTGGCGGCCGTGGATCCGGCCAAGTTTGGCGGCCAGTTCAAGGCCACCCGCACCGCCGCCGACGATGACGATGCGTTCAGAGCGTGTTGACGTCGAATTAGGCATCATGGCTCCCAGTATAAAGACGGCCGCATCCCCCACGGGATGCTGACCGTTTCAATGCATGACGAAACGGCTGATCGCCACGCCGATCCAGACGGCGCCAGCAAAGATCAGCAGCAACATGACCGCCGCGCTGCCCAGGTCCTTGGCGCGGCCCAGCAGCGGGTGGCGTTCCACCGACAAGGCATCGGCCAGCGCCTCGATGGCGGAATTAAGCAGTTCCGCCGCCAGCACCATCACCACCGTGCCCACCAGGAAGAACACTTCGACCGTGGTGCGGCCCAGGAAGAACGCGGCCGGAATCATCAGCACGGCCAGGGCCAGCTCCTGACGGAACGCCGCTTCGTATTTGACGGCCGCCTGCAAGCCCTGCCACGAGTAGCGCAGCGCATTCAGGATGCGGCGCAAGCCGCCGGAGCTTTTGAAGGGCGAGTGTTGCGGGTCGTGGGTCATGTGCGCGTAGGAAGGCCGGGTGTGGCGGCTTTTTAACAGATATGGGTTGCCCGCGTGACGCGGCGCAAACCTATGGGCAAACCCTAATTGTGACGCATGGCCGGCAGGCGCAGGATTCTGGTCAATTGGTAAGGCCACTTTACCCGTCCGATTTCACCCCACCCACCATGCCGATCCAGACCATCGAGCCGCGCCGCTTGTACCGCCAGATCGCCGACCAGCTGCGTTTGCTGATCGAAGCGGGCGAATTTCCGGTCGGCGCGCGGCTGCCGCCGGAACGCGACCTGGCGCTGAAGCTGGGCGTGTCGCGCCCGTCCGTGCGCGAGGCGTTGATTGCGCTGGAAGTCGAAGGCTGGGTGGAAGTGCGCATGGGATCGGGCGTCTACGTGCAAAGCCTGTCGGGGGCGCCGCGCGCCAGCCTGACCGCCGAAAGCCCCCTGGAGACCATCCGCGCCCGCTGGACCATCGAAGGCGAACTTGCCGCCCAGGCCGCCCGCAGCCCCACGCCCGCGCTGGTCGACGGACTGCTGGAAGCCGTGGGCACCATGGAAGACGAAGCCCGTGCCGGCTACGTGCCCATACGCGGCGACCGCCTGTTTCACCTGCGCGTGGCCGAAATGGCCAACAACGCCGTGCTGGTGCGCGTGGTGGGCGAACTGTTCGACGAACGCCACAACCCCTTGTCCGTGAAGCTGGGCGACTACTTTGAAAACCCGGACAGCTGGGCCGTCGCCATCACCGAACACCGCCGCGTCATCACCGCCATCGCAGCGGGCGATGAGCCGGCCGCGCGCGCCGCCATGCATCACCATCTTTCCTGCTCGTTCGACCGCCTGACCGCCAGTTGGCCGGGCGCGGCCGAGACGATGCGCATCGATAGCAAAGAACCGGCGGCGTCCTGACGCCACCGGGGGGTCCTAAAGTCGCAGTCGCAGTACCAAGGTGCACCACGTATGTGATATTCCGATGTGAAACATAAGGCGGGTCGGCCCACAACACCCTGCGCCGCGCCCGCTACCTCAAAGAGAGGAGACAACATGAACAAAGGCAACGCTATCAAAGTGCTGTTTGCCGCCGTCGCGCTGGCCGTCAGTGGCAGCGCGCTGGCGCAAACCAAATTGAAGTGGGCGCATGTGTACGAGACGTCCGAACCCTTCCATACCTCGTCGGTGTGGGCGGCTCAGGAAATCGAGAAACGCACCAACGGCCGCTATCACATCGACGTCTATCCCGCCTCTCAGCTGGGCAAGGAAAACGACATCAACCAGGGCCTCACCCTGGGCACGGTGGACATGATCATTTCCGGCTCCAGCTTCGCCGCCAAGAGTTTCCCGCGCATCGGCGTCACCTACTACCCCTACACCTTCCGCAACCCCGAGCACCTGATCGCCTACACCAAAAGCGACATCTACAAAGAGCTGACGGGCGGCTACGACCAGAAAAGCGGCAACCACATCGTCGCCACCACCTACTACGGCACACGCCAGACCACGTCCAACCGCGCCTTCACCAAGTGCTCTGAAATGAAGGGCATGAAGATCCGCGTGCCCGACGTGGCCGCCTACCTGGCCATGCCGCGTGCCTGTGGCGCCAACACCGCGCCCATCGCGTTTGCCGAGGTCTACCTGGCCTTGCAGAACGGCACCGTGGAGGCCCAAGAGAACCCGCTGACCACCATCGAAGCCAAGAAGTTCTACGAGGTGCAGAAGAACATCGTGCTGACCGGTCATATCGTCGATCACTTGAACACGGTGATCTCGGGCAAGCTGTGGAAGAGCCTGTCCGACGAAGACAAGAAGATCTTCGCCGAGGTTTCGCGGCAGGCCGCTGAGAAGGCCTCGGCCGAAGTGGCCGACAGCGAAAAGAAGATGGTTGAAGTGTTCAAGAAGCGCGGCCTGAACGTGGCCGAAGTCAACATCGACGACTTCCGCAAGACCGTGCTGGAGAAGGTGCCGTTCGAGCAATACGGCTATCAGAAATCGGATTGGGAAAAGATCCAGGCGGTGAAGTAGCCCCCTGGTGAGCGCCCGCGTGGGCGGGCCTTGCCGGCCCGCCCCACCTTACCCATTCCGATCAGGGGAACGTCATGCACTCCAACGCGAAAGCGGCGCCGATGGCGGCCGTCAGCCACGGCCCGACGCCGCTGCAAAACCACGCAACGTCGTCTTCCGGCCCGCATCAGACCAGCGTCGACGACATCGTTCATAGCTTCGAAGAGGCCGACCAGCACGAAGTGAGTCTGGCCGGCTATCAGCCCGAGGACTGGATCTGCCTGGGCATTTTCTGGGTAATGTCCGGCCTGGTCTTCCTGCAATTCTTTTCCCGCTACGTGCTGAACGATTCGTTCGCGTGGACCGAGGAACTGGCGGTGTACTGCCTGATCGGCGTGGTGTTTCTGGGCGCCGCCATGTGCGTGCGCGCCTGCCGCCACATCCAGGTGGACTTCCTGTACCGCTACCTGCCCAAGCCGGTGGGGCGCGTGCTGGCCACCGTCATCGACATCCTGCGCACGGTGTTCTTCGGCTACGCCGTGTGGCTCACGTATCGCTACATCGTGCTGGTGGGCGACGAGCCCATGACCACGCTGTTCTGGAACAAGTCCTATGTGTACTGGCTGGCCCTGGCGGGCTTTGCCATGATGTTCGTGCGGTCGTTGCAGGTGTCCGTGCAGAACTGGCGACAAGGCTATTCCATCCTGGAAAATCCCGCGGCCTACGAGTCGCAGGATTGATCCGACACGCCGGGCTTGGCCCCTATGACGTTGCAGTGCCTTTCCAGGAGCATGCCATGGGCACATTGATTGGAACCTTTCTGCTGTTGATGATTCTGGGCCTGCCGGTGGCGGTGTCCATGGCGGGCGCGTCGCTGTTGTTCGTGCTGATCTCGGGCAGCGTGCCCGACGTGGTGGTCGCGCAGCGCATGATCGCGGGGGTGGAGTCGTTTCCGCTGCTGGCCGTGCCTTTCTTCATCCTGGCCGGCAATCTGATGAACATCGCCGGCATCACCGGCCGCATCTACAACTTCGCCGTCGCGCTGGTGGGGTGGATGCGTGGTGGGCTGGGGCAGGTCAACATCATTGGCTCGGTGGTCTTCGCCGGCATGTCGGGCACCGCCATCGCCGACGCGGCCGGCCTGGGCACCATCGAAATCAAGGCCATGAAAGACCACGGCTACGAAACCGAATTCGCCGTGGGCGTCACCGCCGCGTCGGCCACGCTGGGGCCCATCATTCCGCCGTCCTTGCCCTTCGTCATCTACGGCATGATGGCCAACGTGTCGATCGGGTCGCTGTTCCTGGCGGGCCTGATCCCAGGCGCCGTGCTGACGCTATTGATGATGCTGACGGTGGCGTACTACGCGCGCCGCAACAATTGGGGCGGCGACGTCGCCTTCAACTGGAAGCGTCTGGCCGGCGCCGGCCTGGAAGTGCTGATCGTGTTGGCGTTTCCGCTGTCGATCTGGCTGATGACGCTGGCCGGCGTGTCGCCCAACATGGCCACGGGGATTTCGTTCGTGGCATTGCTGGTGCTGGACTGGCGCTTCAACTTTTCGGCCGTCATGGCCTTGATGGCGCCCGTGATCCTGATCGGAGGCATGACGCTGGGTTGGTTCACGCCCACCGAGGCGGCTGTGGCGGCGGTGATCTGGGCGCTGTTCCTGGGCCTGGTGCGCTACCGCTCGATGACGCTGCGCACGTTGGCCAAGGCGTCGTTCGACACCATCGAAACCACGGCGTCCGTGCTGTTCATCGTGACGGCGGCATCGGTCTTTGCGTGGTTGCTGACGACGACGCAGGCCGCGCAGGCGCTGACCGACGCCATCCTCAGCGTGACGCAGAACAAGTGGGTGTTCCTGCTGATGGCCAATGTGTTGATCCTGATCGTGGGATGCTTCATCGACACCATCGCCGCCATCACGATTCTGGTGCCCATCCTGCTGCCCATCGTGCTCAAGCTGGGCATCGACCCGATCCACTTCGGTTTGATCATGACGCTGAACCTGATGATCGGCTTGCTGCATCCACCCATGGGCATGGTGCTGTTCGTGCTGGCGCGCGTGGCGCGGCTGTCCGTTGAACGCACCACCATGGCCATTCTGCCGTGGCTGGTGCCGCTGTTCGTGGCGCTGATCGCCATCACCTACATCCCCCAGATCACCCTGTGGCTGCCCACCGCGATGGGCATGGCCGGCAAATAAAAAAGGACGCACTCATGTCGGAAAGACTGCAAGGCAAGACCGCCATCGTCACTGCCGCCGGCCAGGGCATCGGCCGCGCCGTGGCCGAGGCGTTTGTGCGTGAAGGCGCCAACGTGCTGGCCGTGGACATCAACGCAGCCGCGCTACAGGCGCTGTCGGGCTGCCGCACGCAAGTGGTGGACGTGACGGACGGACGCGCCATCACGGCGCTGGCGCAAGACGCGGGGCCGGTCAACGTGTTGTTCAACGGCGCGGGCTTCGTGCACGCCGGCACCATCCTGGACTGCGACGAAGACGCGTGGGACTTTTCCTTCGATTTGAATGTGCGGTCCATGTACCGGCTGATCCGCGCGTGCCTGCCGGGCATGCTGGCGCGCGGCGGCGGCTCCATCGTGAACATGGCGTCGGTGGCCGGCAGCATCAAGGGCGCGCCCAACCGCTGTGCTTACGGCGCGACCAAGGCCGCCGTCATCGGGCTGACCAAGGCGGTGGCGGCGGACTTCGTGGCGCAAGGCATTCGCTGCAATGCCATCTGCCCGGGCACCGTCGAATCGCCATCGTTGCACCAGCGCATTGAAGCGCAGGCGGCGGCAAGCGGGCAGACGATTGCCGCCGTGCAGGCCGCGTTCACCGCCCGCCAACCCATGGGCCGCATTGGCCGCGCGGATGAAATCGCCGCGTTGGCGGTGTATCTTGCCAGCGACGAATCCGCCTTCACCACGGGCACCACCCAGGTGATCGACGGCGGCTGGACGAACTGAGGCTCTCCCTCTTTCCTATTTCCTATTTCTATTTCCTATTTCTATTTCCGCAACAAGGAACCGATATGAAACTGATGCGCCATGGCGCCAAAGGCTCTGAAAAGCCAGGCCTGATCGACAACCAGGGCAAGGTGCGCGACCTGTCTTCCGTATTGCCCGACATCACCGCGCAAACGCTGACGCCCGCGCGCCTGGCCGAACTGCGCGCGCTGGACGCGTCCACGCTGCCGCTGGTGGCCAATCCCGGCCGCATCGCGCCGCCCTGGAGCGGCATGGGCAAGTTCATCTGCATCGGCCTGAACTACGCCGACCACGCCGCCGAATCGGGCCTGCCCGTGCCGGCCGAGCCCGTCATCTTCATGAAGCCCACGTCCGCCGTCGTCGGCCCCAACGACCCCGTCGTGCTGCCGCAGGATTCCATCAAGACCGATTGGGAAGTCGAGCTGGGCGTGGTCATCGGCGAAAAGGCGCGCTACGTCAGCGAAGCCGACGCCATGAAGCACGTGGCCGGCTACTGCGTGGTCAACGACGTGTCCGAACGCGAATACCAGATCGAACGTGGCGGCACCTGGGACAAGGGCAAGGGCTGCGACACCTTCGGCCCCATCGGCCCCTGGCTGGCCACCGCCGACGAAATCCCCAACCCGCAAGACCTGGAGATGTGGCTGGAAGTGAACGGCAAGCGCTATCAGAACGGCAGCACGCGCACCATGGTGTTTGGCGTGGCGCAGCTGGTGGCGTATGTCAGCCGCTTCATGACGCTGTATCCGGGCGACCTGATCAGCACCGGTACGCCGCCCGGCGTGGGCATGGGGCAAAAGCCCGCGCCCGTGTACCTGAAGGCGGGCGACGAGATCAAGCTGGGCATCGCGGGCCTGGGCGAACAGCGCCAGCGCGTGCATGCCTGGGACCCGGCCTTGATCGACGGCTGATCGCTCGCCCGCCCCGCACCCCTTACTTTCCGGAGTCTTCATGTCCCACAACGATACGGCCGTCATACGCATCCACCCGGCGGATAACGTGGTGATCGCCCGGCGCCAGCTGGTCAGCGGCACAAGGCTAGACAGCGAAGGGGTGACGGTGCAAGGGCTGGTGCCGCCCGGCCACAAGGTGGCCGTGCGCGCCATCGCGGCGGGCGAGCCGGTGCGCCGCTACAACCAGATCATCGGCGTGGCGCGCCAGCCCATTGCGGCCGGGCAGCACGTGCACACGCAGAACCTGGAATTCTCGGATTTTGAACGCGACTACGCCGTGGGGCAGGGCGCGCATCCCACCGACTACGTGGCCGAACCCGCCACCTTCGACGGCATTGTGCGCGCCGACGGCCGCGTCGCCACACGCAACTACATCGGCATCCTGACCAGCGTGAACTGTTCGGCCACGGTGGCGCGCGCCATCGCCGACCACTTCCGCCGCGACATCCATCCCGATGCGCTGGCCGCCTGTCCGAACGTGGACGGCGTGGTGGCGTTGACGCACGGCGCGGGCTGCGCCACCGGCAGCGAGGGCGAACCCTTGAAGGTGTTGCGCCGCACCTTGGGCGGCTATGCGCGCCATGCCAACTTCGGTGGGCTGATGGTGGTGGGGCTGGGCTGCGAAACCAATCAGATCGGCGGCCTGATGGAACAAGAGGGCTTGCGTGAAAGCGGCCTGCTGCACACCTTCAATATTCAGGACACCGGCGGCACGCGCAAGACGGTGGCGCGCGGCATCGAGCTGGTGGAACGCATGCTGGAGCAGGCCAATCAGGTGCAGCGCCAGCCGGTGTCGGCCGGCCACCTGACGGTGGGCCTGCAATGCGGCGGTTCCGATGGCTATTCGGGCATCAGCGCCAACCCCGCGCTGGGCGCCGCGGTGGACCTGCTGGTGCGCCACGGCGGCACGGCCATTCTGTCGGAAACGCCCGAGATCTACGGGGGCGAACACTTGTTGACACGCCGCGCGCAAACCCCGGCCGTGGCCGACAAACTGCTGGCGCGCGTGCGCTGGTGGGAAGACTACTGCGCCCGCAATGACGCCGAGATGGACAACAACCCGTCGGCCGGCAACAAGGCGGGCGGGCTGACGACCATTCTGGAAAAGTCCCTGGGCGCCATCGCCAAAAGCGGCACCACCAACCTGACCGACGTGTTCGAATACGCCGAGCCCGTGCGCTCGCGCGGGTTGGTGTTCATGGACACCCCGGGCTATGACCCCGTATCCGCCACCGGCCAGGTCGCGGGCGGCGCCAATTTGATCTGCTTTACCACCGGGCGCGGCTCAGCGTATGGCTGCGCGCCCGCGCCATCGTTGAAGCTGTCGACCAATACCGCGTTGTGGCAACGCCAGTCCGACGACATCGACATCAATTGCGGCGAAGTGGTGGACGGTGCGCAAAGCGTGGCGCAGATGGGCGAACGCATCTTCCAGCTGATGCTGCAAACCGCGTCGGGACGGCGCACCCGCAGCGAAGAACACGGCTATGGTCAGAACGAATTCGTGCCATGGCAATTGGGCGCGGTGATGTAGGCGAACGGCGCGCAAACCATGAGCGCGATGAACACAACGACGACATTGTTGCATTTTGTCACTGTCCCGGCATCGAACAAATCGGCGTCTGCGGATATCCTCACCCGCGCGCCGACTGGCCGGTCATCCGACAGGTGCATGGCGCCTTCCGCCAGTGGTCAACCATGCTTGAACGTTTGAATACGGAGTCGTTGCCGCGTCTGCCCGCGGACGTGGAAAAACCCATCTATGACCGCAGCCGGCTAACGCCCGGCATCGTGCATCTGGGCTTGGGCGCCTTTCATCGCGCGCACCAGGCGGTGATGACGGACCTGGCCATGGAAGCCAGCGGCGATCTCAGCTGGGGCATCCTGGGCGTGTCGCTGCGCCGGCCCAACACGCGCGATGCGCTGACGCCGCAAGACGGCCTGTACACGCTGGCGCTGCGCGACGGCGGACCCGATGGCCAGGCGCGCGAGCAACTGCGCGTGGTGGGTTCGGTGCTGCGTGTGATGGTGGCGGAAGAAGACCCCAACGCCGTGCTGGAGCGGATTGCGTATCCGCAGACCCGCATCGTCAGCCTGACCGTGACCGAAAAGGGCTATAGCCACGAGCCGGCCACGGGCCACCTGCGCTGGGATGATCCGGACATCCTGCACGACCTTGAAAACCCGCATCGTCCGCGCAGCACCATCGGCATTCTGGTCCACGGCCTGGCGCTGCGCCGCGAGCGCGGATTGCCGCCCGTCACGCTGATGTCGTGCGACAACCTGCGCGGCAACGGCGACCTGCTGCGCAACCTGGTGCTGGCCTTTGCGCTGCGCGTGGACGTCGCCCTGACGGGATGGATCGACAAACACTGCACCTTTCCCAACTCCATGGTGGACCGCATCGTGCCGGGCACGGACGACGATGACCGCCGGCGCATCGCCGACAAGCTGGGCGTGCAAGACGCCTGGCCCGTGGTGGGCGAGCCCTATCTGAACTGGGTGATCGAAGACAAGTTCGCCGCCGGCCGCCCGGCTTGGGAAACGCAGGGCGGCGCCACCTTCGTGCGCAACGCCGCGCCCTACGAACGCTTGAAGCTGCGAATGGTGAACGGCCCGCATTCCGCCTTCGCCTACCTGGGCGCGCTGCTGGGGCACCGGACGATCAGCCAGTCGGTGCAGACGCCCGCGCTGCATGCGTTCGTTGACGCCATGATGCGGCTGGAAATCGCGCCTACGTTAAAGGGCATCCCTGACAGCGGGCTGGAGGAATACCGCCGCCGCTTCCTGGAACGGGTCGCCAACCCCGCGCTGCCGCATCCGATACCGCAAGTGGCGATGGACGGCTCGCAGAAAATCCCGCAACGGCTGCTGGAGACCATCCGCGACCGCCTGCGCACGGGCGACGACATCCAGCGTCTATCCCTGGCAGTGGCCGCGTGGCTGCATTATCTGCGTGGCGAGGACGAGCAAGGCGGGCGCTACGCCATCGACGACCCGTTGGCCTCGCGCCTGGCCAAGCTGCTGTCACGCGCCGAGGTGGCGGCCCGCGCGTCCGCGCCGGCGCAATCGGCGCATCGCCGCGCGATGGTGTTGGCGGGATACAAGCCGGTGTTCGGCAGCTTGGGCCGCATGCCCGACTTCGTTGCCGCGCTGGCCACGCATCTGGAAAACCTGCGCCGGCATGGCGTGCTGTACGCCGTGCAAGCCGCTACTTGAGGAGAGCGCCGCATGTCCGGGCAAAGCCGAGTGGATGCCGATGAATGGGAACGCTGGGCCGGGGCCTGCCTGCGCGCACAAGGCTTCAGCGATGAAGACGCGCACTGCCTGGCGGCCAGCCTTGCGCAGACCAGTTTATGGGGCATTGATTCGCACGGCATCGCGCGGTTGCCGCACTACCTGAACCGCGTCGCGCATGGCTCGATCGCGCCGCGCCCCGCCATTCGCATCGAACGGACGGGGCCCGGCACGGCCCAGCTGCACGGCGGGCAAGGGCAGGGCATCATCGTGGCGCACCAGGCCAACGCGCTGGCCATTGAACTGGCGCGCGAAGCGGGCATCGCCGCCGTGGGCGTCAGCGATTCCTCGCATTGCGGCGCGGTCGGCTTGTATAGCCGGGCGGCGGCACGGCAAGGCTTGATCGGCATTGCGTTCACCCATTCGGATTCGATTGCCGCGCCGCATGGCGGCCATCAGCCGTTCTTTGGCACCAACCCGATATCGCTGGCGTTTCCGCGCGCGGGCGCGCAGCCCTTGTGCCTGGACATGGCTACCACCGCCATTCCGTGGAACCGCGTCATGAACGCGCGCCGCGATGGCGTGACGTTGCCGCCGGGCGTGGCGCTTGATGCGCGGGGGCGGGATTGCACGGACGCTGACGCCGTGCGCGCGCTGCGCCCGTTGGGCGGTGAAGAATACGGCTACAAAGGCTACGGGCTGGCCATGATGATCGAGCTGCTGTGCGGACCGTTGAACGGCAACCCCTACGGCCCGCATATCTCGCCCATGTATGAACAATTGCAGCGCCCGCGCGAGCTGGGTGCGTTCTTTATCGTGATCGACCCGGCTCGCTTCGCGGGCGGCGCGGCGCTGGCGGGTGTGGTGGCTGCGATGGCGATGGAACTATCGGGGCAACCCGGTGCGCCTCGCATGCCGGGCGACCCTGAAGCGGCGGCCGAAGCCACGCGCCGGCAAGACGGCATTCCCGTGCCGCCCGCCTTGTGGGCGCAGATGCAGGATTGGAGCCTGCGCCTGGGCGTGCCGCTGCCCGCGCAACGTGTCTGAGCAACCGGACCTACACCCCCAGGTACTGCAACAGCCGGGGCTCGTCATCCAGAAACGCTTGCGATGATCCCGTCCAGGCCACGCGTCCCTTTTCGACGATGGCGTGATGGTCGGCCGTGGCCAGCAGCGGTTCCAGGTTCTTGTCGATGCACAGCACGGCCAGCCCGGTCTGCTTCAGACTGTCCAGCGCCTGCCAGATTTCTTCCCGCACCACGGGCGCCAGCCCTTCGGTGGCTTCATCCAGAATCAGCAAGCGTGGGTTGGTCAACAGTGCACGCCCGATTGCCAGCATCTGCTGTTCGCCGCCAGATAGATGGCTGCCCAGATGCCGCGCGCGTTCGGCCAAGCGCGGAAACAGCGCGTACACGCGGTCCAGCGACCACGGCTGCGCCAGGCCCTGGCGGTTGTGCGCGGTGGCGACCAGGTTTTCGCGCACGGACAGGTTCGGGAAAATATGCCGCCCTTCAGGCACCAGCCCGATGCCGCATTGCGCCACCTTGTAAGACGGCAGCCGGCTGATGTCCCACCCATCAAAAACAATGCTGCCCGCGGTGGCGCGCGTCAGCCCCATCACGGTATTCACCGTGGTGGACTTGCCCATGCCGTTGCGGCCCAGCAGCGTCACGAATTCGCCCGGGCCGATGTCCAGGTCGATGCCGAACAGCGCCTGACTGGCGCCATAGTGCGCCGTCACGCCACGCAGCGATAGCAGGGGGCTCATGCGGCGGCCTCCTGCTTGCGGCGGGCGCTGGCGCGTTCGCTGCCCAGATAGCATTCGCGCACCTGCGGGTTGTTGCGGATCTGGTCCGCCGTGCCGCATGCCAGCGCGCTGCCGTAGACCAGTACCGTAATGCGGTCTGACAGCGCGAAGACGGCTTGCATGTCGTGTTCCACCAGCAAGATCGTGTAGCGGCCGCGCAGCTGCAACAGCAGGCGCGTCATGGCCTCGGATTCGTGTTGGCTCATGCCCGCCATGGGCTCGTCCAGCAACAGCAGCGACGGCCGGCAAGCCAGCACCATCGCCAACTCCAGTTGCCGCAGTTCGCCATGCGCAAGCTCGTTTGCCGGCGTATTGGCGCGGGCCGATAAGCCAGCCAGCGCCAGCGCATCGCGGGCCGGCTCCGTCAGCGCCGGCGTGGATAGCACGGGTTTGAAGAACCGAAAGCTATGTCCGCGCCGCGCCTGCACCGCCATCGCCACGTTCTCCAGGGCGGTGAACGGCTTGAACACCGACGTGATCTGATATGAGCGTGCCAGGCCGTGGCGCACCCGCGTGTGCACCGGCATGCTGGTGATGTCGCGGTTATCCAGCAGCACGCGGCCGGCGTCGGGCCGAAGCTCTCCGCTAAGTTGGCCGATCAGCGTGGTCTTGCCCGCACCGTTCGGGCCGATCACCGCGTGCAGTTCGCCGGCCTGCACGTCCAGCGACAAATTGTCCGTGACCGTCAATCCGCCATAACGCTTGACCAGGTTTTCAACACGCAATGCGCTCATTGCGGCTCTCCGGAAGGTTGGCCCAGCGGCGTGGCCGCGCGACGCCGCCAGGGCGTGTCGGGCAAACTGCCATACACGCCCCGCCGCGACACCAGCACCACGCCCACGATCAACAGGCCCATGACCAGCATCCAATGCCCGGTCAACAGCTTCAGCCCTTCTTCCAACAGCAGGAATGCCAGCGCGCCGACCACGGGGCCAAACAGCGTGCCGATGCCGCCCAGCACCACCATCACAATCAGTTCGCCGGATGTGGTCCAGGCCAGATACGACGGGGATACGTACATCGTCAGGTTGGCCAGCAGCACGCCCGCCACGCCGCAGATCATGGCCGATATCACATAGGCGGCAAGCCGGTAGCGCAACGTGGGAAAGCCCAGCGCGCGCATGCGCCGTTCGTTGGCCTGGCAGCCGCGCAACGCCATGCCGAACGGCGCGTGAATCAGCCGATGCATCAACGCCAGCACCGCCAGCAACATGCCGAAGGCCGCGTAATACAACGCCAGCGGCGTATCCAGCCGGAACGCGCCAAAGTCACTGCCGGCAAACAAGGACATGCCGTCGTCGCCGCCAAAGCCTTCCAGACCCGTGGCCAGAAAATAGAACATTTGCGCGAACGCCAGCGTAATCATGATGAAGGCGATGCCTGATGTGCGCATCACCACGTAGCCGCTGATCAAGCCCACCACGGCGCAGGCGCCCAACGCGCCCGCCAGATGCAGCCAGCCGCTTTCGATACCGTAGTGCGACATCACGCCCACCGAATACGCGCCCAAGCCCAGATACAACGCATGCCCAAAGCTGACCATGCCACCAAAGCCCAGCAACAGGTTCAAGGCCAGCGCTGCCACGCCGTACACCAGCACGCGGCCGAACAGGGCCAACAGGAAAGGTTCGCCCTGCCAGTGGGCATACACGGGCACCAAGGCCAGCAGCACCAGCAACACGGTGGCGACGAGAAAGCGCGCGGAGGGTAGGTACATGCGATTCCCCTTATCCATGCTTGACGGGAAACAGGCCCTGCGGCCGCATGGCCAGCACCAGCGCCATCACCACGTAGATCAGCATGGATGCAATGGCCGGCCCGGCGGCATTGGCCGCGGCGGGCGGCAGCGTGGCGCGCAACAAGGTGGGCAGCAGCGCGCGGCCCAGCGTGTCGATCAGCCCCACCATCAACGCCGCCAGAAACGCGCCGCGTACCGAACCGATGCCGCCGATCACGATCACCACCAGCGTCAGGATCAGGATGGGTTCGCCCATGCCCGTCTGCGCCGACAGGATCGGGCCGGCCATCAGCCCCGCCAAGCCGGCCAGCACCGCGCCCAGCACAAACAGCAAGGTGTTCAGCCGCGCAATGTTCACGCCCAGCGCACCCACCATCATGCGGTCGGTGGAACCGGCGCGGATCAGCATGCCCAGCCGCGTGCGGTGGATCAGCACATAGCAGCCACCGGCCACCAGCAGGCCCACCACGATGATCAGGAAGCGGTACAGCGGATACGTCACCCCCAGGATGTCGATGGTGCCCGACAGCCACGACGGCAGCCCCATGCTGATGGGCGCCGGGCCCCAGATGATGCGGGTCAGCTCATTGAAGAACAGGATGAAGCCGAAGGTGGCCAGCACCTGGTCAAGGTGGTCGCGCGGATACAGCCGTGCCAGCGCAATGCGGTCCAGCAGCAGGCCCAGCGCCGCCATGCCCACGATGACCGCGGCGCCGGCCAACAGAAACGATCCGGTGTGGCGGAACACGGTGGCCGCGATGAACGCGCCCATCATGTACAGCGATCCGTGCGCCAGGTTGATGAAGTTCATAATGCCGAACACCAGCGTCAGGCCGGCGGCCAGCAAAAACAACAGAATGCCAAGCTGCAAGCCGTTCAAGGCCTGCACTAGCAGCAGCGTCGCGGACATGGTCGTCACCTTTGGCGCGGGGCCGGCGCGGCCCCGCGCATCACTTCATTACGCATTGCGCGGCGTACTGGTCGGACACTTTGGACAGGTCCGCGAAGATGGGGCCCTTGTTCACGAACGCCACTTTGCCGTCCACACCGGCCTGCACGTCGGCGCGGAAAAATCCGGCCACCGGAAAGTGATTGGGCTGATAGCGGAATTCCCCGCGCACCGACGTAAAGTCGGCCGCTTCCAGCGCCTTGCGCAGCGCGTCCTTGTCATCGACCTTGCCGCCCGTTTTCTTCAGCGCCGACCCGATCAGCTGGGCCGCGTCGAACGATTGCGCGGCGTAGCTGGACGGCTCGCGTCCGTACTTCTGGCGAAACGCGGCGGCAAACGCCTTGTTGGCGGCGTTGTCCAGGTCGGGCGAATACGGCACGTTGGTCACGGCGCCCAGCGCATCCTGTTGCAGCGCGGGCAGCGTGGCCCCGTCGATGGTGTCCACCGACAACAGCGGTATCTTGCCGAACAGCCCGGCCTGCCGGTACTGCTTGATGAAGTTCACGCCCATGCCGCCCGGAAAGAACACATACGCCGCGTCCGGCTTGGCGTCGGCCAGCGCCGCCAGCTCTACCGAGTAGTCGGGCTGGTTGACCTGGGTGAAGACTTCGTTGGCAATCTGGCCTTTGTAGAAGCGCTTGAAACCGGCCATCGCGTCCTTGCCGGCCTGGTAGTTGGGAGCCAACAGGTAGACCTTCTTGAACCCCATCTGGTTGGCCATTTCGCCGCTGCCTTCGTGGCGCTGCGTGTTGTTCCAGGACGTGGAAAAGAAATAGGGCGAACAGTCCTTGCCCGCCAGGTTGGTCGGCCCCGCGTTGGACCCCACCAGGAACACGCCCGCGCTGGTCACCGGCCGCACCACCGCCAGCATCACGTTGGAATACACCACGCCGGTAATGATCGGCACCTTGTCGCTTTGCACCAGCTTTCGCGCGGCCTGCACGCCCACTTCGGGCTTGAACTGATCGTCTTCCTTGATGACCTGCACCGCCACGCCGCCCAGCTTGCCGCCGCCTTGGTCCACGGCCAGCATGAAGCCGTCCAGCTGGTCCTGGCCCAGCACGGAGCCGGGGCCGGTCAATGTCGTCAACAGGCCGATCTTCACGTCGGCCATCGCGGCGCCTGACAAGGCCAGGCCCATGGCCGCAGCGGCGGCCAGCGTGGTGGTGCGATTCATGTCTTTTCCCTTGAGTTGCCGTGTGTCACGGTCGTGGTGTCTTGCCCCGCGTAGGGGTTAGGGCTGCAAACCAAAGAACGTCGTCGTGTTGCGAAACAGGATCTTCTGCTGCACGTCGGGCACCAGTTCAGCCTGCGTCACCAGGCGGCCCACTTCCTGTTCACCCAGCGGGTAGGGGTAGTCGGAACCCAGCAGCACGCGGTCTTCGCCCATCACGTCAATCAACAGGCGTAGCGAACGCGGGTCGAACACGGCGCTGTCGGTGTAGAAGCGGTCGGTATAGGACGAGGGCAGGTGCGGGCAGTCTTGTCGGATGATGTCGCGATGCCGCCAGGCGTTGTCCACGCGGCCCAGCAGGTACGCAAAGCTGCCGCCGCCGTGCGCGAAGCACAGCTTCAGGCTGCGCGGAATGCGTTCGAAGGCGCCGGACAAAATCAACGACAGAATGCCCAGCTGCGTTTCGGCGGGCATGGCTACCAGCCAGGGCAGCATCCACTTCTTCATGCGGCCATCGGTCATCATGTCCCACGGATGCACCAGCACCGGGATATCGTTGTGGGCGCAGTGGACAAGGAACTGCACCAGCGTGTCGTCGTCCAGGTCGCGCGGGCCGACGTGGTTGCCAATCTGCACACCCAGGTGGCCGGCGGCGCGTGCGCGGGACGCTTCTTTGCAAGCTAGCTCCAGGTCTTGCAGCGGCACCTGCGCCAGCGCTTTCAAGCGCGCGGGCGCATGGGCGCAGTGTTCCAGCGCCAGGTCGTTCATGCGGGCCGCCCAGTCGGCGGCAAGCTGCCCGGGGTAGGTGTAGCCGAACATGATTGGCGTGGCGCACAGGATCTGCACGTCCACGCCATGCCGATCCATCTGCTCGATACGCAGCGCCGGGTCCCACAAGGTGGCGTCCACCGGCCGGAACTCGCGGTCGCCCGCCATGATCTGGCCGGTGGCGCCGCCGGCGTCCGGGCGCAGCCAGGGCGCGTGCACGGGATCAAGCGCCGCCGCTTCCTGCCGCGTGATCGGCGGAAAGAAATGGGCGTGCATGTCGATTTTCTGAATCATGGATAACGGCTTCGCAAGAGGGGGGGCGCTAGGCGGGCACGGCTTGTCCGGCGGGCGCATGGCCTTTGCCGGGATGAATCTGGCCACAGCCGGGGCAGGTACGCTTGTCGGTGCTGTCGTAGAACGCCTGGAATAGCGGCGGCAGGTCGGTGACGATGCTTTTCAACTGCACTTCCACGCGGTGCACCAGGTGGCCGCAATGCGGGCAATACCATTCAAAGCCATCCAGCAGGCCCACGGGGCGCTGACGCTCGATGACCAGGCAGGCGCTGTCGGGTTCGGGGCGTTGCGGCGAATGGCGCACGCGCGGCGGCAACAAAAAGATGTCGCCTTCTTTCAAGTCCACGCGTTCGGGCTTGCCGTCCACCCACAGCGACAACCAGGCGTTGCCCCGAATTTGGTAGAAGAATTCTTCCAGCGGGTCATCGTGATAATCGGTGCGGTGGTTGGGGCCGCCCACCACGGTGACGATGAAGTCGGCGTCTTGCCAGATCTGCTGATTGCCCACGGGCGGTTTGAGCAGATGCGCGTGATCGTCGATCCAGCGCTGGAAATTCAACGGCGGGCCATAGGCGGGCATGAAGATCTCCGGGGAGCTTGGTTTGATGAAGTCTAGGGGGCGAGCGCGCCGGGGGAATAATAGAAATTGCGCGGTTGGATATGCGGCTTATCTATCGCGGGGTTTCCCGTAGGGAAACGGATGCGCCCGCGCCCGAGCCCGCGCCCGCGCCCGCGCCCGCGCCTGTCCGTTATGCGGGCCGTGCCGGTGCCGGTTCGCGCTGCGCCGTGATGGCTTGCAGGTATTCCACCAGTCGCTGGCAAGCGGGCGTCATCGGACGATCGGCGCGCACGGAATAGCCCACGTCGCCAAAATCTCCGAACACCGTCGTGGGCAGGCGCGCCAGCAAGCCCATGGACAGGAACTGGGCCGCCGCGTCGTAGGGAATCAGCGCCAGCGCGTCGCTATGCATCAGGATGCCGATGTTGGTGAGCAACGATAGGGATTCCACGTGGCGCGCCGGCAGGCGCAGGCCGGCGTCGAAAAACGTGCGCTCAACCGATGCCCGCAGTGGCGAAGTGGGCGCGGGCAGAATCCAGATGTGATCCGCCAGGTCCGCCAAGCTGACCTCTTGCGCGGCGGCCATGGGATGCTGGGCGCCGACCACCAGGCACAGTGCCTCGCGATAAAGCTTGTGATGGTCCACCGCTACGCCGGATATCGACGCCATGTCGGCGCCGGGCAGCCGGCCCACGACGATATCGACGTCGCCCGTGGCCAGCGCGGGCAGCAGCTGGGCCGACGGCCCTTCGCGCACGGTGACCTGGATGCCCGGGTGGTCCGTCATCATGCGGGCAATGGCTTCGGGCAGCAATTTTGCGGACGCGGCGATCAGCGTGCCCACCACCACGTGGCCGTTGGCGCCGCCCAGTACCGCGTCGATGTCGTCGGCCATGTAGCGCACTTCGGCCAACATGGCGTGCACGCGACGCCCCAGCACCAAGGCAAGCTCCGTGGGCGTGACGCCCCGGTTCGACCGTTCAAACAAGGTCGCGCCGAAGAAGGCTTCCAGGTCGTGGATGGCCTTGGTGACGGTGGGCTGGGTCAGGTGCAGTTCGCTGGCCGCGCGCGACAGCGACCGGCGCGCCAGCACGCGTTCGAAGATCTGCAATTGATGCAGCTTCAGCTTATGGCTTAGCGCGTTGGGCGTGATGCGGAAGTTCGACATGCTTGGGGGCGCCCGCCTTGATTGAAATCAGCAAGTGCGGGTGCGGCAACGGATACACCGCAGCGCGTGTGCGGGCGGGGCCATCAGCGTCGAAGAACTCGCGGTAGTCGCGATTGTATCCAGCGGCCTAGGCTTGTGGGGGTGCCGCGGGGGCCGGGTCCGTCTTGCCGGGCTTGGCGGCATCGCCGAAGCGCAGCGCGAATTGCCGGGTGAACACCGCGCCAAAGAAGAAGATCTGCGCGGAATAGTAGATCCACAGCAGCAAGGCAATCAGCGAGCCCGCCGCGCCATAGGCGGACACGGCCGCGCCCCGGCTCAGGTACAGGCCGATGCCCCATTTGCCCACCAGGAACAGCGCGGCCGTCACGATGGCGCCCGGGATCACGTCGCGCCAGGATATTTTTGCGCTGGGCAGTAACTTGAAGATCACGGCAAACAGCGCGACCACCACGGCAAACGAAAACAGCGTCGACGCCCAATCCACCACCTTGGCAACGGTGGATGCCATCCACAGGTCGCCATACAGTTTTTGCGCGGCGCCCAGCGCGGCGTTTACCGTCAACGACACCAGCAGGAACAACGCCAGCACCAGCACCAGGCCAAACGACAGCATGCGGCTGCGCACCATGCCCTGTATGCCGCCCTTCTGGTTGGCGGGCACGTCCCACAAATCGTCCAGGCTGGCCTTCAGTTCAGCAAAGGCGGTGGTGGCGCTGAAGATCAGCACAAAAATGGAGATCAGCGCGGCGATCCACCCGCCGCCGGATTCATGCGCGCTGGCCAATACCGTCTGGATGACTTCCGCGCCGCGTTCGCCGGTCAGGTCGCGCATCTGCAAGAAAAGCTCGGACCGTACCGCGTCTTCGCCATAGAACGCGCCGGCCACGGCGATCACCAGGATCAGCATCGGCGCCAAGGAAAACACCATGTACAACGCCAGCGCGGCGCCCTTGCTGGATGCGCGGTGGCTTGACCACTGGTTGGCGGAGTCCATCAACAGCCCGCCAATCTCGGACGGACGCAAGGCTCGCAGGCTCTGGGGTAGGCGCATAGGGCTTGGGCGGCGTGGGCGAAGGAATCTTCATTGTAGGGACGCATGCGTCCCGGGGAAACCGCGAGTTTGTGCGCAAACGTGTTCGCACCGGGCGCCACGGGGCGCGGTGGAAACAACAGGCAATGTGTGCGGTGACCGGACGGCGAATCCGTCGTCGATAGCGGGCAGGAGCGCACAAAAAGATGGGCGCACAAAAAGAAAAACCCCCGGGGCGAAGGTCCGGGGGTTTTTCAGATACTGCGTTCCCCGGTTTTGACGCCGGGGAGGCCGTGCAAGGAAAGCGGGACTTAGAAGTCCATGCCGCCCATGCCGCCCATGCCACCCGGCATGGCCGGGGCAGCGGGCTTGTCTTCGGCCAGTTCGACCACGGCGGCTTCAGCCGTCAGCAACAGGCTGGCGACGGAGGCAGCGTTTTGCAGGGCGGTGCGGGTCACCTTGGTGGGATCCAGAACGCCTTGCTCGACCAGGTCGGTGTACTCGCCGGTTGCGGCGTTGTAGCCGTAGTTGCCCTTGCCGTTCAGCACGTTGCTGACCACGACGCTGGCTTCTTCGCCGGCGTTCGTGACGATGGTGCGCAGCGGCTCTTCCACAGCACGCAGGATCAGCTTGATACCGGCGTTCTGGTCAGGCGTGTCGCCCTTCAGTTCAGCAATGGCTTGCTTGGCGCGCAGCAGTGCAACACCGCCACCAGCCACAACGCCTTCTTCCACTGCGGCGCGGGTAGCGTGCAGGGCGTCTTCGACGCGAGCCTTCTTTTCCTTCATTTCGACTTCGGTGGCAGCGCCAACGCGAATCACGGCAACGCCGCCGGCCAGCTTGGCCACGCGTTCTTGCAGCTTTTCACGGTCGTAGTCGGACGTGGCTTCTTCGATCTGGACACGGACTTGCTTGACGCGAGCCTCGATCGACTTGCTGTCGCCAGCGCCGTCGATGATCGTCGTGTTTTCCTTGCCCACTTCGATGCGCTTGGCTTGGCCCAGTTCAGCCAGGCCGGCCTTTTCCAGCGACATGCCGGTTTCTTCGGAGATCACCGTGCCGCCCGTCAGGATGGCGATGTCTTCCAGCATGGCCTTGCGGCGGTCGCCGAAGCCCGGAGCCTTGACGGCGGTGGTCTTCAGGATGCCACGGATGTTGTTCACAACCAGGGTGGCCAGCGCTTCGCCTTCGACGTCTTCTGCAATGATCAGCAGGGGACGGCTCGACTTGGCAACTTGTTCCAGCACGGGCAGCAGGTCACGGATGTTGCTGATCTTCTTGTCGAAAATCAGGACATACGGATCTTCCAGCACGGCAACTTGCTTTTCCGGGCTGTTGATGAAGTAGGGCGACAGGTAGCCGCGGTCGAATTGCATGCCTTCGACGACGTCCAGCTCGTTTTCCAGCGACTTGCCGTCTTCGACGGTGATGACGCCTTCCTTGCCAACCTTGTCCATCGCGTCAGCGATGATCTGGCCGATGGAGGCATCGCTGTTGGCCGAGATGGAACCGACTTGAGCGATTTCCTTGCTGGTCGTGACCGGCTTGGATTGCTTCTTCAGTTCAGCCACGGCAGCGGCGACAGCCTTGTCGATGCCGCGCTTCAGGTCGATCGGGTTGAAACCGGCGGCAACGTACTTCAGGCCTTCCATGACGATGGCTTGAGCCAGCACGGTGGCGGTCGTGGTGCCGTCACCGGCGTTGTCGGAGGTCTTGGAGGCAACGTCCTTGACCAGTTGTGCGCCGATGTTCTCGAACTTGTCCTTCAGTTCGATTTCCTTGGCGACGGACACGCCGTCCTTGGTCACGGTCGGGGCGCCGAACGAGCGCTCCAGCACGACGTTGCGACCCTTGGGGCCCAGGGTGGTCTTAACAGCGTTGGCGAGAACATTCACGCCGCGGACGATACGCACACGGGCGTCGTCACCGAACAATACTTGCTTGGCAGCCATTTCTTAGCTTCCTTCCAAAATTCGTTTGAGGCGGGATTTACTGAACCACGGCGAGGATTTCGTCCTCGCGGATGACGAGCAGTTCTTCGCCATCAACCTTCACGGACTGGCCGGCATACTTGCCGAACAGAACCTTGTCGCCAGCCTTCAGGTCGACCGGCAGGATCTTGCCGTCTTCGGTCTTCTTGCCGGGGCCGACGGCCACGACTTCGCCCTGATCAGGCTTTTCTGCGGCGCTGTCGGGGATGACGATGCCCGAGGCAGTCTTGCGCTCGTTTTCGAGGCGTTTGACGATCACGCGATCGCCCAGGGGACGCAAGGCCATGAGGAACTCCTGTTTACTTGATTGAAAGTGAATGATCGGTTAGCCCCGGGAGGGCTGTTAGCACTCACCGGTGTCGAGTGCTAATTATAGGGATGATGTTGCAGGGTTCAAGGGGGGGAGGGGCGGCTGTTACATATTTGGGGGCGGGGGGCGTCGCAAGTGAGTGTCAAACGCCGCCGAACCTGGGATTTGCGTCATGCGGATCGAGATTAAATAAAACGTGTCAGCCCAAAGCAGATCAGGCACTTGGGTCGATTTCAGCCCCAAAGGTACTTAGCCCCGAGTCCGGTTTTTTGAGAATCTCTTGGCACCGGGTCGTCAGGGGTGAGCGGTAGGCTTGACCGGCTTTCAGAGAACTTCCGCTTTCGACCCGAAGCAGTCCTTCGACTCTCCCGAAAGCAGTCATTCGATTAGAGGCTCATCGAAAGGAAGAGACGCTTTCCTTGGCTCGTCGCTTCCCGAGCAAACTTAGACAAAGCTTCAACAACCGGCTCGATGGCCGGACCATCGGCGCCCATGTGCACCATTTCGTCGTGTTTGGCCCAGACAGCAGATATGCCTGGAATGGCTTCTGACTGCGCGGCTGAAAGCCTGCGCACAAAGTCCTCAGGGAACTCGAAGACCCATCGCTCTTGCGTGTGCGCACGAAGGTGCTTTTCGCCTTCAAATTCTGTGGCGGTCGTTCCGCCGAGCGCGGACCATAGTCCGGCCAGCACCATGTTGTCCAACGCTTTGAACTTCAAGATTGGCCAGTTGGCCGACTCGCCAGAGAGAATCGCGGGGATGTCTTCAGTCGAGGCAACCAGGATATCTGTAAGCATGTTCAGTGAACCCTAATTTGTTCGGATGGTAGTGCCATCGCATTCGACCCGAAGTGGGATGTGCGGGCACGCTGACTGTGTCTGAATGGCGTCTGCGTTCAGAGGGCAAGATAGCATCCGGCAAGCGACGGGCGTTATTCGCGCGACACGAGGGGTGTCAGATGCCCACAACGCAAGCCGGCATTGCGATCCTGGCGAATAGCGATGCCCTGCGCGCACCTAAATTCCGGTACTACCCCTCTGGCACGAATAGCGCTTGAATGCGTTTTACACACCATACGGACCCCGATCTCCCGCGACCGTTCCTGGCCGGGAGCTGGCCTTCGCGGCGATCCGCGGCGACTCAGAAAGTCATGTCGATCCTGGCCAGGCCCACTGCATGCCGCCGTATGCGATTCGAACTATCGAGCAGCCTCTTGCAATATCCAATCCATGAACATGCTCACCTCGGTCCGCTCAGTCGCCCCTGGCCGCGTCACTACGTAGTAGGCAAATCTTGCCGGCCACGGTTTGTCCAGCACTTGTACGAGCCGTCCCGCCGCGATTTCATCTTCGGCGTAGGCTTGCGGGATCAATGCCAAGCCCTGGCCGGTCTCCGCCGCGCGGATAAGCAAAAAATCATCGTCAAATGCGCTGCCGCGCTCTGCGCGTGCATCTTCGACGCCACCATGCGCCTTCAGCCAGAGCGGCCAATCGGCCCGATCAGAATCGTGCAACAGAGGATAGTTCAGGCAATCCTGCGTCTCGCGGATGACGGCCTGGTGGGTGTGAAGAAATTCCGCTGAGGCCACAGGAATCAAAGCCGGAGCCATAAGCGGTTTGACATCCAGACCGGGATAATCCCCAAGCCCATGGCGCACGGCCACATCCACACGATCACGGTGCAGATTCACCAACTCAGACGTCGCTTCCACGCGGATTTCGACTTCAGGATGCAAACGCTTGAAATGCCCGAGCCTGGGTACGAGCCAGGACGCGGCAAATGTGGCGACCGTGCTTACCGTCAGGCTCATTCTCTTCTTGGTCGCCTCCAGAGCATGTACCGCGTGGTCGATCTGACGAAACGCATCTGACACTTTCGCGTGGAAGCTGGTACCGGCGTCAGTCAAGCGCATGCCGAGGCGCTCGCGCGTCAGCAAAACAACACCCAGTCGGTCTTCGAGCAATCGAATCTGTTGGCTGACTGCGCCCGGAGTCACATGCAGGGCCTGCGCGGCAGCCTTGACGGTGCCCCGATGTCCAACTTCCACGAACGTGCGTAGCGCCTGTAAAGGGTAGTTCATTAGGATTTTAGTTTTGCTAAATATGGGGAGGAGAAATTATCGCTTCAGACGACCAGCTTTATAGATGAGAATTTGAGGTCGGCGTTATTTCTCAATTTAGTTTATCTATAAATATCATGTTGCATCTCTATACCGACAGCTCGCCTAATGGCTTCAAGGCCACCATCGCGCTTGAAGAGCTTTCCTTGCCCTATCGCCTCCACCATGTGCGTATTGATGAGGGTGAGCATCGCCGGGCAGACTTTCTCGCGCTCAATCCCCATGGTCGTATCCCTGTGCTGACGGATAGCGATACCGGGATAGAACTTTTCGAGTCGGCAGCGATCCTGCTTTATCTGGCCGAGAAGACAGGAAAGCTGCTGCCCTCCGATTTGCGTTCGCGCTGGGAGGCGATCAAGTGGTTGCAGTTCCATGCATCCAGTGTGGGTCCAATGCTGGGCCAACGTGTGCACTTCGAACTATTCGCGCCAGAGGCCTCGGCCTCGTCCATCGACCGATATCGCCACCTCACGGAAGAGGCGTTTTCCGTGCTGGATCGTGTCCTTTCAGGGCGCCGCTATCTCGCCGGCCAAGACTATTCCATTGCCGACATCGCCCATTTCGGCTGGATGCACATCGCGCGGATTGTCGGTTTCGACTTCAGCCGGCACCTTCACCTGAGCGCGTGGCATGAGCGCGTTGCGGATCGGCCTGCGGTGCGCGCGGGCATTACGTTGCCAGCTCCGGCTACAAGCGCATGAACCCAATGTTGAAATCCATGAACGAAACCAGCTCCTTCCCGCAGAAGGCCGGCGCCCCGCTCGCCTCGTTTCACTCGCACGCCGGATACCGCCGTATGTTTGCGCCGGACAGTCTGACGGTTGGCGTCTTCCTGCCGCTTCGACGGTATGAAGGAAACATGAAGGCGCTCGCTGGCCAAGCCGATTTAGTCACTGAAATCGACAGGCATGGCTTCGCTGCTGTGTGGGTGCGGGACGTGCCCTTGTTCGACCCGTCTTTTGGCGACGCGGGGCAGGTATTCGATCCCTTTACCTATCTTGCGTTTCTCGCCGCGCGAACCAAGAACGTGTCGCTTGCAACGGGCAGTGCCGTCCTCTCCTTGCGCCATCCCATCGACCTGGCCAAGGCGGCCGCGACTATCGATCAGCTTTCGGGTGGCCGCCTGGTTATGGGCGTGGCATCCGGCGATAGGCCGATAGAATTCCCCGCTTATGGGTTGGAACACGCGCGTCGGGCAGAGCGCTTCGCGCAGGGGATCGGCTACATACGCCAACTCATGCATACGGGACTCTTGGAGATTGATTCCCCGCTGGGAAGCTTTTCGGGCGCCGAGTTCCTTCCCAAGCCCGTCGTCGGCACCATTCCCATGATGGTGACGGGCTCGTCGGGCCAATCGCTTGCATGGATCGCCGAGCACGCAGATGGCTGGCTGACGTACCCCAATTCGACCCACGATGCTATCGGCCCTCAACATCTGTCGGAAAAAATCCGTGCCTGGCGTGCACTCATCCCCGGCGGGGCGTTCCGCCCGCATATGACCAACGAATGGATCGATCTGGTAGATGATCCTGATTATCCTCGCACGCCCTTACACGGCGGCTACGTCCTGCGCACAGGGCGCAAGGGGCTGATTGCGCTTTTGGAGACCTGGCAGGCGGCGGGAGTGAACCATGCAGCGCTGGGAATACAGTTTTCACAGCGCGCGCCGGCAGACGTCCTGCAGGAGCTGTCGGAGGACGTGCTGCCACGGTTTCCATCGCATCAAGGCGTGCCGTCCTCTGCTGTTGGATGGTGAGAGGAGACACGCGCTTTCTGCCCATCGTCGTTGCTCACCTTTTCCAACAACGCTGGCACCATCGCGCATGCCGTAGATCGCTTGCTGGGCCTGTAAACAAGAGTCGCGCAACCGATGCACGGAGCAATTCTGCCCAACGTTGATGCGGTCCTGCATTCGGTGTCAATGTGGCGGGGCACGCTCCGTGGAATCAGGGCAGGGGAAAGGCTGGGAAAGCAACGCCCTTGGCAACCGTTGCTGCATCGGCGGATCATTGAAATAACACTATTATCATTTATGATCCGGCCTCCTTCGCAGTCCGTTCCCGACAGTGCCGACCCCTCCGCCGCCCGATAGCTGGCTCGTCAAGTATGCGACGATGTTTCGCGACTGGACGCGTCGCTGCGAGCATCGCCAGGAGGCCGAACATGCGTTGCAGGATGCCGCGCTCGGCATGCTCAAGCGAGAAGGCGCCGCGCTGGCCGATCCGTGTGCCTATCTCTATCAAGCCAGCCGCAACAACCTGGCAAGCGGTCTGCGCAAGCTCAGCCAACGCGCCGCCGTGCCGCTACATGATCTGGTCGATCACGAACATCCGGCGCTCGACGACGCTTTGGCGCAGTTGCCAGAGAAGTGCCGGCAGGCCTATATCTGGCACCGCCTCGACGGTCTGACCCAACCTGAAATCGCGGATGGGGCTGTCCGTCAATAGCGTCGAACACTATACGGCGCTCCGCGCAACTGGATGCTGACGGTGCGCGGCACGTACTGATTACGGATCGGGGCAGAACGATGGACAACGGTACACACGAAGCAGCGTTTTGGGCATCACGTTACGGCAACCAGCGAGCGCCCGAGAATGTCATTTGGAATGAGGTAACCCGGCAGCAGGTTGCCAATAAGTCGGTGAGGACCTTTTCGAATAAGTTACGTGACGTGGTGACAAAGCGAGGCCGAAAGCCGTCGATTGCCGTCCCCTTATTTGCTCACTGGCGTCCAGAGGTGATCGCGAACCGGTTGAGTCAGTACATTCAACGTAAAATGTCAGGCCGCCAGCCTCTACATGCTTCCCATATGAACCTTGAACGACTTCGTCGAGAGTTTCCCGACTTCGACATCACAACCCTGCCGCCCCTTCCCGAAGGGTATGTCGACGCATCGAGCTATATCGATGCAGCTCCCTCGTTCGAGAACAAGGAGCGCGGGCTAAAGGTGTATGTCGACTACGCCGACTACGCCGACCGCGAATCCGGCCGAAGCCAGCGCTTCTGTGTTTCGCGTTACGACGAGGAAGCCGGCGACTTCGAGGACGTTGCCCTGTCGACTAACGATTGGGCCGAAGTCACGCGCTTCCTGACCGCCTGACCGTCCTCGTCAGCGCCGCTCGAACTTGGGCGCGCGCTTTTCTTCGAATGCTCTTCGGCCTTCCTTGGCGTCGGCGGTGGCGAAGCAGATCGCTTGCAGGTCGCGCTCGTATTCCACTGCCTTCTCCAGCGGCATCGACAGCGCGGCGCGCAGGTTGACGCGTGCCGTCTCGGCCGCGATAGGCGCGCGTGAGGCGATGGTGGCGGCAAGGGCTTGGGCGCGGTTGCGCAACTGCTCCTGTGGCACCACCTCGCTCACCAAGCCCCAGGCCAGCGCCTGCTCGGCGCGGATGGGGTCGCCGGTCAGCACCATCAGCGCGGCGTTGCTCGGGCCGACCGCATGGACCAGCTGCGCCGTCATGCCGCCGCCGCCAATCCAGCCCAGCTTGATCTCGGGCGCGCCCAGGCGCGCGTTGTCCGAGGCGATGCGGATATCGCAGGCCAACGCCATTTCCAGGCCGCCGCCGAAGGTATAGCCGTTGATCGCCGCCACCGTGGGCTTCTTCAACATGCGCACGCAGTCGCAGTAGTCAAGCCGATTGCGAAAATCCCAGGGCGTGGCGTAGCGGTCCAGCTCGGTAATGTCCGAGCCGGCGCAGAAGGCCTTGGGACCCGCGCCGGTCAGGATCACCGCGCGCACCTGCGAGTCGGTGTTGCATTGCCCTACCGCCGCGATCAGCAGGTCGGCCATCTCGGGCGTCATCGCGTTCAGCTTCTCGGGACGATTGAGTTCGATGATGGCGACATGGCCATCGATACTGAGATTGACGAGTGCGATCACGTCGGAATCCTTAGGTTGCGGTGTGCTTGAAGGCGGCGGCCAGGCTGGCCTGGAAGCGCTGCGTCAGGCCGCGCGCCAATGACTGGGAAGATGCGCGGGCGGCGACGCCGTCACGCAGGAACTGCGAGGCCTGTGTCTGGAAGGCAATGTAGCCATCGTGCCTTGGCCGGATCGAGGCAGCTTCAAGCGTGCGGGCCGTGTTGGCATAGAAGTTGCCGCTGGCCGCGTTCACGTTCGCGTCGGCCCAGCTGTCGCGATGGCTTGGCTGCCCTTCGTGCTGCGGAATGAAGCGGCTTTGGGTATCGGCGGCAAGCAACCACAGCAGATGCGCGCGCAACTCCGGCCCCACGATGCAGCGCCGTGATATCGCAATGCCGGTGCCACCGAGGATCGAGCCGGGCCTGCCCGCTTCAGCCTCGGGCGCATCGCGGAACGTAAGCGGTTTCGCCACCGCGCTGGTGGCGTAGTTCACATAGCCATAGACCAGCGGGCAGAGCACGATGTCATCGCGCGAGCTCATGTGGCCGAGCAGCGCAATCGGGTTGTAAGCCAGCGCCTGCGCGGGTGTAAGCCGCGCCAATTCGCCAAGCACATCGCACGCGTCGGCAAGCGTCGCCTCGTCGTGCCAAGCGCCGTGCGGGCGCAAGTCGGTATCGGGCGCGATGGCGGCCGCGATCGACAGCAGTGACAGGAACGGGTGCGGACCGCCCCAGCTGAGCGCGACCGCGCCGCTGCGTTGCGACAGCGCCAGCACCTCGCGCCAGGTGCGCGGCACGGCGCCGTCAAGCCGGTCGGCGCGCGTGGCCATGACCTGGGTGGCGGCGTCCAGCGGCAGCGCCCATTGGCGGTCGGCCATGCGATAGCTGTCGTACGACAGCCCGATGCTGTCCCGCGCGATCCGCGCCAGCTCGTCGGGCGCGAACACGGTGTCTAGCGCTTGCAGGCAATCGTGCGCCAGGGCCTCGCCCAGATGGGGATGGTCCAGCACCACCAGGTCATAACGGGCGCACAGTTCGGCGATGGGCGCCGATTCAAAGCCTTCAAGCGACTGCTTGTCCCAGTGCACAAGCGGCGTGCGTGCGGTGGCGGCGCGCAGGGCATTGAAGCCGCGCGGATGGTCCCAGGTAAGGCCGCGGTAGGGCAGGGCGCGCTCGCTCATTCCGAGGTTCCACGCAGCACCGCGCCCGAGGCCGCATGCGCGGCGATCTCGTCGGCGCTGAAGCCAAAATCGCGCAGCACTTCGTCGGTGTGTTGGCCGGTAAGCGGTGCGCCGCGCAGCACCTGGCTTGGCGTCTTGGAAAAGCGGATCGGAAAACCCGGTGTCTTGATCCGGCCTTCGGTCGGATGCTCGTACTCGACAAAGGTGCCGTTGTGCGCGATTTGCGGATCTTCCACCAGATCGGCGTATCCATAGACGGGGCTGCACCAGATGCCGGCGGCATCCAGCTTGGCGAACCAGTCGGCCGTCGAGGCCTTGGCAAGCGTGTCGCGCACCAGCGCATAAATCTCGTCGCGCTTCTCCCAACCGTCGCGCTCGTCGGTGTACTGCCCCAGGCGCGGCTCTTCGGTCACGCGCGCCAGCACTTTCATGTCGGGCATGGCAAGCGCCAGATAGCCATCGCTTGTCGCGAAGGTGCCATAGGGGGCGCGGATGTACACGTGGGCATGCGGCTCGGCACTGCGCACCTGCGGCTTGTGCCCCACGGTGTAGACCGAGAGCTCCTGCATCTGGATCGTGGTGATTGCATCCAGCATGTTGACCTCGACCTTCTGGCCTTCGCCGGTGCGTTCGCGGTGCAGCAGGGCGGCCAGCACGCCTTCGAAGGCGCAATACGCGGTGACGGCGTCGACCACATACTGGCCTGCCGCGCGTGGCGCTTCGCCCGCACGGCCCGACGACAGCATGGCGCCCGACATCGCCTGCAACAGCAGGTCCTGGCCGGGGCGCGTGGCATAGGGGCCGTCTTCGCCGAAGCCCGACATCGATACATAGATCAGGCGCGGGTTCAGCGCCGACAGGGTCTCGTAGTCAACGCCCAGACGGCCGGCGACGCCCGGGCGGTAGTTCTGGATAAACACATCGGCCTGCGCCGCGAGCTTCTGGATGATCTCTTTGCCGCCGGCACTCTTCAGATCGATCGCCAGCGAGCGCTTGTTGCGGTTCAGCGAGAGAAAGGACACGTTGATCTTGTTGCCCGTGATGCCGCCGGCAGGCGCGTGCCGCTGCCATTCGCCGGTGGGCGGCTCGATCTTGATCACGTCGGCGCCCAGGTCGCCCAGGCGCTGCGCCGCGAAAGGCCCCGCCATGGCGATGGAGCAGTCCAGAACCTTGTAGCCAGAAAGAATACTCATGCTTCTACCCTTTGCGTGCGCCGATGCGCCTCAATGCATGACCCAGCCGCCGTCAACCGCCAGCGTCTGTCCGGAAATGAAACCCGCCTCGTCCGAGGCAAGGAAAACGATGGCCGCCGCGATGTCACCTGCGTGGCCGCGGCGCTTCACCGACTGGCGTTCAAGCACCATGCGGTTGTAGCCCTCGGGATCAGGGTGGATCTTCTCGGCGTCGGTGGGAAACGCGCCCGGCGAGATGGCGTTGACCGTGATGCCCCACTTGCCGAACTCGCGGGCGAATGCGCGCGTGGCGCCCACCATCGCGCCCTTGGATTGCACGTAGGGCAGCAGGTTTTCCCAGCCGCCGGACAGCGTGATCGACGAGATGTTGATGACGCGGCCCCATTGCTGCTGGCGCATGCCCGGCAGCGCCGCGCGGATGATCTGAATCGCCGCCTCCACGTTCACGCGGTGCACGCGCGCCAGCTCTGCGTCGCTGTATTCCTCGAAGGGGCGCGACGGGTAGATCGCCGCGTTGTTGATGACCACATCGATCGGGCCCTGGGCGGTCAGCTGCTCAAGCTGCGATTGCAGCGCGCCCGCGTCCGCGAGATCGGCCTGCACGATGTGAAGGTGGTCGGAAAGCCGCGCCGGCACGGTGCTGCGCAAGCGATCGATATGCCCGGCGTGGTTGTCCAGCGCGATCACGCGGGCGCCCGCTTCCAGCAGCGCAAGCGTGGTGTCCACACCGAAGCCGCCCGCCGCGCCTGTGACCAAAACGCGACGGCCTTGCAAAGAGAAGCGCGCGCTCATGTGCGCCCCGCGATGGGCGCGAAGCGCCCCGACAACGACGGATAATCGGCCTCGGGCTGCACCGCGATCGCGCGGATGCGTGCTTCGCATGCCGCGATATCGGCGGGCGAGCCCAACACGCTGAACGTGGTGTCGTAGCGGCGCTCTTGCCCATGCTCAAGCCAGATGAGCTCGTTGCGCTCACGGGCCGCGCCCTGGCCCAGCACATGGTTGGTCGACGGCTCGATGCCCATCGCATACTGGCCCGATTGCAGGTTCTGCCATTGATACTGGCAAGGGAATTGATGCTTGAAGGTGCTGACCTGCATGCCCAGCCCCAGCTTATCGTTCACCAGGGCCACCGGGACGCTACCGTCGGCGGAGGCGGCCATCTCGTGCTGCCACACCTGCTCATGAAAGCCCAGTTGCGGCGCCGGCATGCGGCGGTAGCCCACGCCCTGCTTGCGGTAGGTTTGCTCGTGCGCGGCCCACACCACATCGCGGATCGGCGCCAGATAGCGCGAGTCGGCGTCCAGCACCGGATAGCCCAGGTTGATGTGATAGCAAAGCATGTGCGGCGTGCGGTAGAAACCGCGGTTCACCACGCGATCCGACAGTTTGATGTCGTTGGTGCCCACCTCGATCTCGATACGGCGGTGCAGCTCCAGGTGCTCTCCGAACACGGTGCCCTGGCTCACGACGCCCTCTGCCCACAGCACGCAGCGATCGCCGTCCCAGCGTTCGCCGTAGCCGGTCAGGCGCGCCGGAATGGTGCCCACGCGGCCATGGATGGATTGCTTGGCGGTCTTGCGCGGGCCATACACATAGTTGTCGGCCGGTGCGTCGTACATGAATAGAATGTGGTCCAGTCCGCACGTGATCATGAGGCCCGAGAACGAGCGCATCCAGCCCAATCCGCCTTCGCCTTCATAGTCATGCAGGCCGGGATGGCGGTAGCCCGACGGCGACTGCCATCCCATGGCGAAGCCGCGGTATTCGCAATCGGCGATGTCCATCGCGCGATCCACCAGCACCGTAAAACGCAGGCCCGTGCCGCTGCGGAACTCCAGCATGCGGATACCGCGCTCCAACCCGTCGTCCAGCGTCATCAGGCGTACGCCGGCAAACTGCGCAAGCTGCCCGGTGCGCGCCTCCACGTCGCGGCGCGTCATCCAGGTTCCGTAAATGTCAGGCATGAGTTCTCCCTGGCAAAGGCGCGGGTGCGCGGTTGCCGGTGTCGGTGTTCAGAATCGTGTTCGCGGCGCGCCACGGGCCTAATGGAATGGTGCGTCGCGGTGCGCCGCTGTTGCGCCAGGCGGACTACAGGCCGTTCGCGCGCAGCCGCTCGTCCAGGAAGCGCTTGGCGCGCGGCACGTCGTCTTCGGTCAAGTGCTCGATGATGATGGGAATGTTGGGATGCTTCTTCGCCAGGCGCTGAAGGTAAAGGTCGTAATTGAGCGCGCCCAGGCCCGGTGCCGGCAGCTCGATCTCGCCCACGCCACGGAAGGTATGGCTTTCGGCCGCGCCCTCGTCACCAATGTCGCTGTGCTTTTCCGACTTGTCATCGCCCGAACGCTTCACGTCCTTGGCATGCGCGATGCAGATTTTGTCGGAAAGCGCGTCGAACACCTGATTGAGCGTGCGGTCCATCTGGTCGATGTTGTGCGCTTCGAAGTAGTTCGTCGGGTCCATCAAGAGGCCAAGGCCAGGGTGATCCACCTCGGCGAACATGCGCAGCGTTTCCTCTACGGATCCCACCACGTTGTTCACATAGGTCTCAAGCAAAAACACCGCGCCATGGTCATAGGCATGTTGCGACAGCTCGGCGATCACCGCGCGGCACTGGTCCCAGCCTTCCTCGGTCTTGTTCCTGGGGTGATGCACCCAGTCGCTGTCGGTGGCGAACGTACCGGTTTCCGAGATCACGTAAGGCGAACCCAGCTGGCGCGCGTGCGTAAGGATCTCTTTCAGATAGCCGTTGCGGCGTTGGCGCTCGGCGGGATCGGGATGAACGATATTGGTGTAGGCCGAGATGCAGGACACCGGCAGGTTGTAGTGGCGGAAGGTGTCGCGGATCTGCGCGCATTTCTGCGCGGTCAGCTGCCCCGGGCCGAGCTCCATGTCCTTGAAATGCAGGTCCAGCTGCACGGTGTTGAAGCCATGCGAGCGGATCACCTTGGCGGTGCGCTCCAGCTCATAGGGAAAGTAACCCGAGAAGATTCCGGTCTGGATCATGATGCTTGTCTCCGTCTGTTTTTTCTGTCTGGTTATTCAACAGCCGGCAGCCGTACTGTGCGGCCTTCGGCGATGGACGTATACGCGGCCTCGACCAGCGCCATCGTGCGTACGTTGTCGGTGACGCTCAACGCAGGCTCGGTGCCGCTGGCCAGCGCGTACTGCAACTGCTCCATCACGCCGATGAAGGCATGCGGAAACCACATCGTGTCCCACGTGGGGGTTATCCAACGCCCGTCGGTATGGCCCTGGGCCGCGCGCGAGGCGTAGCTCAGGGTCGACGGCTCGCCGGTGGGCCAGCCGATGGTGCCGCGCGCGACGCCCTCGGTGCCTTCCACGCGCCAGCGGATGTGCTGGTCGTCGGGGTATCCCTCGGCTCGCGGGCCGGCCCACACATCTTCAAGCGACAGCGCAAGCAGGCCGTTGTCAAAGCGTAGCGTCGTGCTGACCAGCCCATCCTGATGCGCGAACTCGGTGCGCGGATCGGGGCGGGTGATGCTGGTGATCTCGGTGGGCTCGCCAAACAGATAACGCAGGGCATCGAGGTGATGCACGCTCATGTTCGAGAGCGTCAGCCGCTCATAGCCGCGCAAGAAATCCTGCCAGTGCGGGATGGCGTGCATGTCGATCTGCGCGAACACCGGGGTGCCCAGCACGCCCTGGTCAAGCAGTTGTTTGAGCGTGCGCATCGATTGGTCGTAGCGCATGTTCTGGTTGACCGACAGGATCTTGCCGGCGGCCCGCGCCTCGTCGCGCAAGGCGCGCGCTTCGTCCAGCGAAAGGGCAAGCGGCTTTTGCGCCAGCACGCCGCGCACGTGCGGGGCGCGCAAGGCGGCGCGAATCAGAGCGGGCTGCTGGTCGGGCGGATACGCGATGTCCACGATATCGATCCGCGGATCGGCGATCAGGGACAGCGGATTCTCATGCACTAGCGGGATGCCGTAGCGTTCGGCGACCGCGGCCGCTTTGCCGCGGGTACGCGATGCAATCGCCGCCACCGTGAAGCCGGCCTGCTGGTACGCCGCCAGATGGCACTCGGCCATGATCATGCCGGCGCCGATGCAGCCGATGCGAAAGCGCCGTTCCCGAATGGGCGGGTCGGGCACCAGGGTAGGGTGCGACATGTGCTCCTCCTGCCGGCTTGGTATGCACTGTCGACTGCCTGGCATCCTGCCGTGCGGTGTTTGATGTTATTGAGCCGCGATAATCACATCAAAACAATCAGGGGTAAAGGTGGATGGCGCTTCCTGGGCAGCAACATTACCTTTTTGATCCAGAATGATTGCAAATGATGGGTTATGATCGCCCCGCTACCATCGTCCTGATGGTGTCTTGAGAGCCTGATCCCGCATGCGCCCCACCATTTCCCTCATTGCCCGTGAAGCCGGCATGTCCACCGCCACCGTGGACCGGGTGCTGAACGACCGCGACGGCGTGCGCGGCAAGACCCGCGACCGCGTGCTGGCAATCGCCAATCGCCTCGGCTACTTCGTCCAGGGCGCCGATGCCGCCAGCCAGGATGTGCGGGTCGATTTCGTGTTGCCCGCCGGCACCAACAGCTTCATGACCGCGTTGGGCCGGCACCTGCTGGAAGAAGCCGCCACCCGCCCCGATGTGCGGGCCCGCCTGCATCTGATCGAGGGATTCGACGCCAATAAGCTTGCGCAAAAGCTGTACGAGCTGCGCGAGCAGACGCAGGCCGTGGGCCTGGTCGGGCTGGACCACCCACAAGTGCGCGACGCCATCATGGCGCTGCGCGACAGCGGCGTGCATGTGAGCACCCTGGTGTCGGACATTCCGATCTCGGCGCGCCTGGGCTATGTGGGTATCGACAACCGCGCCGCGGGCCGTCTGGCCGCGCTGTTGCTGGGCCGGTTTCTGCCACAGCACACGGAGCGTAGGGTCGCGGTGTTCGTGGGGTCACTGGCGTATCGCGGCCACGAAGAACGCGAGATGGGCTTTCGCTCGCTGCTGAGCGAAGAGTTCCCGCACCTGCGCATCGCCCACATTCTGGAAATCGGTGACGACCGCGACCGCGCCTTTGCCGTCACGCAGGACCTGCTGCGCAAAGAGCCGCCGCACGCGATTTACAACATCGGCGCCGGCAATCAAGGCATCGCGCGGGCACTGAAAGAGGCGCGGCCGGCTAAGGCGCGGCCGGCTGAGGCGCGGCCGGCCGAGGGGTGGGCAAGCGAGGCCCGTTCGAGTCAGGCAGCCTCCGCCCAGCGCATTGTCTTCGTGGGCCACGACCTCACGGAAGCCACGCGCCGCCTGTTGCTGGATCGCACCATGGACGCCGTGATCGACCAGAACCCGCGCGTCGAGGCGCGCGAGATCGTCAAGCTGCTGGTGGCGGCCGTGAAGGGCGCGCCCGAACCCAGCTACCTGCCGCGGCTTCAGGTCATCTTTCGGGAAAATATTCCAGAGCCGTGATGGCTGCGCAGCGGCGCGCAAGGCAGGGGCCGGGGCCGGGGCCGGCGATTTTCCTTCAATGATCTTCGACACCAGACGAACGCCGGTCTACAGAAACCCTATCCATCTGCCCGCTACCAGGCAGCCCGTCCATAGCAGCAGCGAGACGGCGGCCTGGCAGCGCAGCGCGCCGGACGGGCGGCCGCCTTGTAAAACCTTTCCCCATGCCGCGCTCCGGCGCACCAGCCAGGCGTTGATCGCCCCCGCGCCCAACAGGCCCATCTTCACCACGAATGCCGGGTTTTCCAGGTATTCCTGCGCCCGCACGGTGAACAGCGTGGCGCCGGTCAGCACGGCCAGCGCAAGGCCGAACGCGGCGGTGCGCGCCAGCACAGGCGCCAGAAGCGCCAAGGAAGTGGGCTTGAGAACGCCCAGCAGCCGCAGGTCCAGCGGAATGATAGAACCGATCAGCACGCCAATAGCCCCGATATGGGCGGCGTTGACCAGTAGATAAAGCGTTCCTGACCGTCGCAGCCACAGCGCCGGGGGCAAGGCCGAAAGCTGTTCCAGCGCCAGCCGAAGCAGTTCAGGCATGGCTGAAAGCCGTGGCGTTCAAGGCTTCTTGATGCGGCTGGGATAGATGTCGTAAGTCTTGCCGCCCACCATGATCTGGACGGCCTTCATGCGCTTGTTGCCGGCGTCCTGGTCGCGGTTGCCGATGGCGGTGATGGCGTCGCCGGGTTTGGCGGAATTCTCGACGAATCCTGCCTCCTTCGTCTGGGTGGGATTGCCCAGTTCGACCACCCAGATACCGTCATCGGCCCGCACCTTCAACGTGGGATGGGGCGGCGCGACCTGCACCTGCTCGACCGTGCCTTGCAAGGTCATCTGTTCGGATTCCGCCCATGACCAGCCGTGATGCGCCATGGCCGCGGGGGCCACCGCCCACAGCGCGGATAGCGCCAGCCCTGCCAATAACGCGCGCTTCGATAGCTTCATGTCGATGCTCCTGGGTTGCGGTTGGGCCGTCGCCATGGCCCGGCAATGCGGGGTGGCGGCCAGTGAGCCAAGCATAACTCTAGAACCGGTAAGCCATCTTCAGCGATCCCGAATGGCTGTTGCCCCGGGACGCGAACTCGCCATCGTATTGCAGCCTGAAGTCCAGCTTGGTGGCGTGCGTGACCTGGAAGCCCGCGCCGATGCGCCCGACCACATTGTCGGTGGGCATCGTGGTGGTGAAGCTGCCCGCGCTGTCAGGGGCGCCGGCGAGCCTGGACTTGGTCTTCCAGCCATCCTCCGACAGCAGGGACACGCCTGCGTAGGCAAACGGCCGCAACACGGCGCCCTGCGGTAGCTCGCTGCGTCCGCCAACTTCCAAAGTGGGGGCAAGGCCGAAGACCATCTGATCGCTCCCGGCAACCTTCAGATGCAGGGCGTCACCCGACTCTTCGTAGCCGGACATGCGCGAGTAGGTCGCGTCCAGATCCACATAGGGTTTCACGTAGACGTTGCCGTCGGTAAAGGTCCTGGCCACGCGTATGCGCGCGCCGAAGCTGTACACGTCGGGCTTGGCCGTGGCTTGCGACTTGAAGTTGGGAATCGCCAGATTGCGGTTCAGGTCATACGACCCATAGCCTGCGCCCAGCGCGCCCGAAATGGTCCAAGGCCCGGCTTCGCGCTTGAGCACCAGGCCGGCATACCCCGTGTCGCCGGAACCGGTGACGCGTCGATCGTCGCCACGAAGATGCGAGTTCTGGTAGGCGAACGAGCCGCCCAGATACCAGTCCGGCGCAATCCGCCGCTGGCCGCCCAGCTGGTACGTGACGCTGTCCAGCGAGAATCCCGACGAGCCGTTGCCGCCGTCCTGGTTGGTATTGCGCCCGGTGACCTGCCCCCAGACGCAATCCTGCTCCTTGGTCATCGGGCCGTCTCCCACGAACGTCGGGCAGGACATCATCGCGCCGGTAAAGCGCGCCATGCCCAACTGCATCTGCGCGGCGGGCGCCAGCGCAACGCCGGGCGACAGGTCCGACAGGCGATTCTGGTACGAGCCGGCGCCTTGGCGCGAGGCCGCGTCCAGCACCGCGTACAGCTTGGCAAGTTCGGCGGACCCGCCTTGATCCCAATCACGTTGCAGATGGCTGGCCAGACCCGTCGCGTTGCGCTTTAACTGCATCGAATCCGCGTTGAAGTTCGCGCCGACAGAGCGCACGTGGGTCGTGCCGCCATCCTGGCGCGCTTCGTAGTCAACCACCGGGGAATCCGATGCGGTCAGGGCGCCGCTCTGCACGCCATTGACGTTCAGTACGGCCAGTTCCCGATTCGGCAACAGCGCAAGCGGCGCCACGAGCAATTTGCCGTCCAGGGTGGCGGGCCCGTTGATGGTCACGAAGTCGGATGCCATCTTGTCGAAGTCGGCCCCCACCTTGAGGGTGCCCTGCGCGGACTGCGTGTAAGTGGTGTTGAAGCTCGTGGCGATGAAACGGGTCCGGTCGTAACCCCAGTAAGTGCCTTCGCGTCCGCCCAGCGCAACCAGGCCGTTGTTTTGCAGCGATGTCCCGACGTATTGCGCGCCGGACGAGAAGGTGCCGGTATTCGTCATCCCGCCGCCGTTCTGGTAGACGTTGCCCATCAACAGGCCGGCGTTGTTGATATTGATCAGGCCGGTGGTGGCCCAGACCGCGGTGGCGCCGACCACCGAGCCCGTGCCGGCGATGTTCATCATGCTGTCGGCCGCGCTGTCCGTCCATATGGCGGTTGCTTCCTGGGAGGCGGAGCCGCCGGTAACGCTGCCGTCAATGGTGAGGGTCACGCCGTTTCCATTGGCGTTCTGCGCGAAGATGCCGATGCCGTTGACCGCCGTTGACGAGACGCTTGCATTGGCGCCGACCGTGACGTTGACGGTGGCGTTGCTGAGCATTCCCGAAGTGCCCGATCCTGCATAGACGGTATTCCCATCCGCCGCCAGCTTCAGGCCACCGGCCCCGCTGACGCTTTGCGCCAGGATCCCGATGGCGCCGGCGCCCGTCACGGCGATGATGCCGTTGTTGGTCACCGAGACGTTGCCGCCTTGCCCGTTGCCCGGGGATATGGAACCGGCTTGGCTTGCATCCACAGTGAGGGTGGGCGCGGTGCCCGGCAGACCGACCAAACCACCGCCTCCACCCACTGATTGGGCGACCAGGCCATGCGATCCGGCCCCGAAAGTCTTGATCCAGCTTTGTGCGCCAAGACTGGCAGTCACCGTGCCGCCGTCAGCCTGCGCGCCGGTCTCGGGTGCGCTACCGAAAATGCTGGTGTTGATGCCGGCGGTCGCTTGTTGATTTTGCGAGTTGATGACGATCCCGCCGCCGCCGCCCACGCTTTGCGCCAGCACCCCAAACGCGTTGTTGCCCTGCGTCGTGATGCGCAGGGCGCCGTTGTCTTGCAGCGTCACGGCGCCGCCGTTGCCTTCGCTTGTATTCTGGGCTTGGCCGGTCGACAGTTTGATGGCCGGTATGGGATCGTCGGCCACGGCAACCCGCACACTGGTACCCGCACCCGCGAAGCCGCCGCCACCGCCCACCGATTGCAGCACCGTGCCGAACGCCGCTTCGCCTTGCGTGCCGATGCTCGTGATGTTGGCCGGGGCGCCCGCAGCGGTGGAAAGGGTGACGGCCCCGCCATTGCCCGCGCCACCGCCCGAACCGCCGTAGCCGACCCCGACGGCGAGGGTGCCGAAAAAGCCGTCCGAGCCGTCCGCGGCATGGCCGCCGCCACCGCCCACGCTCTGCGCGTAGATGCCGGCCGCGCCATAGCCGCTGGTGGCAATCGATCCGCCATTGAGCGCCGTCGTCACACTGCCGCCGGTTGAGCCCTTGCCACCATCGCCGCCCACGCTGAAGTTGGAGTTCACGTCGACTTTCGTCGGATCCACCCAGCCCGAGCCCGTTGCAAGCGCGCCGCCCCCTTTACCACCGCCGCCGCCGATGCTCTGGGCAAATATCCCCGCAGACCAATCGCCCGCGGTGGTGATCGTGCCCGTGGGATCCAGATTCACCGTGACCGTGCCACCGGTATTGCCTGCGCCGCCCGCGCCGCCAATCGATACATCGTGATTAAGGTTGAGCTGATAGTTGGGCGGCTTCTCTTTCAAGAGCTTCTGGTACGCATCCTGAAGCACGTCCTTGGCATCGACGCGCCCATCAAGAATGGACACGATGGGATTGTCCGCGGAACCATCCGACCCCGCCGATCCCCCTTGGCCGCCACCACCGCCGATGGACTGCGCCTGCACGCCCGCGGCGTCACCGCCGTAGGTGGCGATGTTGCCGCCGACCGTCACCCCAACGGCGCCTCCCGCGCCGCCGGCCCCGCCCGTCTTGCCCACTTTGACGTCGAACGACGGTGATACGTGCAGGGCCAGGCCAACGAAGTTATAGGAACCGCCTTGTGACGCACCTCCGCCGCCGCCAATGCTCTGCGCCAGTACGCCCATGGCGCCGGATCCCGCCGTCTGGATCTGCCCCGTGGGCAAGACCTCCACCTGGACCAGGCCCCCATTGCCGCCGCCGGCGCCGGAACCGCCCAAGCCGATGCTGGCCGTCAGGACGGACCCGGTGCCGAAATCTTGCGTGTTTGCACTGCCGAAGCCGGCGTTGCCGCCCCCGCCCCCGATCGATTGCGCGGTGATGCCGTTGGCATAATCGCCGTAGGTTGCGATTGAGCTGCTTGCGGTGCCGGCCGGATCGGCCGTGAACGTCGCTTGCCCGCCCGATACGTTGACCAGGCCCCCCAGGGCGCTCCACACCGAATTGCCGTTGCCGCCAGCGCCGCCGTCCGCACCCACGGCCACGGCCACATTCAAGGATAAAGAGAACGCGCCTTCGGGCACCGTACCGCCGTAATCCAGCGCAGCGGCCAGCGACGACGAGTCGCCGCCCGCGCCGCCGCCGCCGCCGATGCTCTGGATCAACACACCGTGCGAGCCCTGGCCCCTGGTTTCGATCTGTGCGCCTTGCGCTGCGGCAAAGGTCACGTAGTTGCCATCACCGGCGATACCGCCAGTGCCGCCGACCGCCACCGAAACAGGAATCGAAACCTGTGTGCCGGCTTCAGTCACCGGGATCCCGATTGCCGCCGCCTTCGCCGTGGCATTACCGCCCAGGCCGCCGCCGCCACCTATGCTCTGGATGACGGCGCCAAACGAATCGATGGGCTGCGCGTTCGCCGTCAGGCACGGGTCGGCGCAGGTGCCGTTGACCAGCCGCGAGGTCTGGCCCGTCTTGATGCTGCCGCCCACCATCTGCGAACTGACGACGCCGCTGTCGCCGCCGGTGCCGCCTTGTCCGCCCACCGCCACGGCTACCGTGGCCAGCGGGCCGACGCTATAAGCGAACGCCTGCCCGCCCGTGCCGCCGCCACCGCCGATGGACTGGCCGATCAGGCCTGCCGCCTTGGTTCCCTGGGTGACGATATTGGAATTGTTCAAGTTCAGCACGACGGACCCGCCCGTGCCGCCGTCGCCGCCCGATGCGCCAACGGCCACCGAATGGAAAATGCCAAAACTGCTGGCATTGCCCCCGTTGCCGCCGCCACCGCCGATGGATTGGGCGACCAAGCCATGTGCGTTGTCGCCGCTGGTGCCGAGTGTCAGGTTGGTGGGCGTGCCGATCACTGTGCCGCCCGAGCCGCCTTTGCCGCCGGTGCCGCCAACGCTGATCAGCCCCTGCGTAGCACCGCCCGCGCCGCCGCCGCCGCCGATGGATTGCGCCAGGACACCTATCGCGGACAGCCCCGTCGTGGTGATGGTTCCGGACGCATTGACGGTCACCGTGTTGGCATTGGACTCGAACGGATTGGTGGTGGCATCGCCACCCAGCGAAACACCCAGGCCGCCGGCGCTTCCCGCCGCGCCGCCGCTGCCGCCGATGGACTGTGCCAGGACGCCCATCGCCATGGTGCCGCTGGTGTTGATGGCGCCGGTGTTCGTCACGGTAATGACGCCGGCTGAACCGGCTGCGCCGCCCGTGCCGCCCTTGCTGTAGAAAATGCCGTAGTCCACCGACCCGGCGCCGCCCGCGCCCGCCAGCGACTGCGCCATGAGGCCGACCGAGTCCGTGCCGGCGGTCGTTATCGCGCCGGCGTTGGCCACGGTTATCGCGCCCGCCGAGCCACCGTTGCCACCGCTGCCGTCCACGCCGCTCAACTGGCCGTTGCCATTGCCGCCGTTGGCGCCGGCGCCGCTGGCGGTTTGCGCCAGGATGCCGGGCGCGCCTTGCCCCTGCGTCGATATGGCCGTGTTTGCATCCGTCGATATCGTCACCGAGCCCGTCGAGCCACCGTTACCGCCGTTGCCCCCCTGGACGTCAGTCCCTGTCGCGGACGCGGCGGTGCCGCCGTCATTGCCCAGGTTCTGCACAAGAATGCCGAAGGCGTTCGCGCCCCGCGTCGAGATCGATGTGCCGGTAAGGGTCACGTTCATCGAACCCGTCGAGCCGCCGGCGCCGCCATCGCCGCCTGAACCGCCGCCGATCGTTCCGGTAAGCGTGCCGCCGTCAGCGCCTTGGCCGCCCTGCAATACCGCGTAGATGCCATGGGAGTCCTCCCCTGCGGTGGTGATGGTAATGGGCAGGGCCTTGCTGCCCGCCAACTTGACCGTCAGGCTGCCGACATTGCCGCCGCTGCCGCCATTGCCCGCGTTGCTGCTGCCAAACCCCAACGCGTCGCCGCCGTAGTACCCGCCCGCGCCGCCCGCACCGCCCACTTGCGACGTCTGAATGCCCGAGGCATGGTCGCCTGTGGTGGACAGGGCGATGGCGGTGCCGGCCGTGGTCACCCATACCCCCGCGTCCCCGGCCTGACCCCCCAGGCCGCCATTACGATCGTGATAACTGCCGCTGTTGAAGTTGCCGCCGCCGGCGCCGCCGCGCGCTGAAACCAGCAACGCCGGCAACTGGCTGCCCGTTGTTGAAACGCTGGCGTCGGTCACGTTGATCTGCAAGGGAACCTGCGAGCCGTTGATGCTGCCCGCGTTGCCGCCATTGCCGCCCAAGGTGTCGTCTTCGTCGGCCAGGCCATTGCCGCCGTTGCCCGCCAGGATGATGGCTGCCACGCCCGCCCCAGGGGCCGGCGGCGTGCCGCCCTGGGTGACGCTGACGTTGCCGCCGCTTAGCAGCGTGACCTTGGCGCTAAGGTCGCTGGCGGCACCGATGCCGGCCGCACCGCCATTACCCAGGCCCTTGTCGGTCGAATCGCCGCCATTGCCCGACGTGGATTGAGCCAGCACGCCATACAGCGCGGACGAGGCCGCCGAGTTGTTGGCCCAGACCCAGTTCAATGCCACATTGCCGGAATTGGTGACCGCGGCACTGCCGCCGCCGCCGCCCATGTTGGCGCCGCCGTCGTATTGGTCGGCGCCATTTCCGCCGCTGCTGGAGGCCAGGATGCCTGCGTACCGGCCCGTGCCCGCGAGGTTGACCTTGATGCTTCCCGTATTGACGATGGACGCCCCCGCCGACTGGCCGCCGGCCCCGCTGGGGTTATGGTCGTCCGTCGTGCCGCTACCGGCGCCGCCCTGGCTCAGCGCGCCCACGGCCGCGCCACCCGCCACCGTGACGTTGGGCAGGTTGATGCTGACGTCGCCGTGATTGGTCACCGACAGGATCTCGGTCTGCGACCGGCCGGCTACGCCGCCATTACCGCCATAGTCGCCGTTGCTGCTGCTGGCGGCATTGCCGCCCTGCATCTGCGCGAAAAGCCCGTAGAGGTTGCCGTCGCTGACGATCGACCCGCCCGCGGACTGCAACGTCAGGTTGCCTGTGTTGATCACGGTCAGGCCCTGTGTGTCGGTACCGGTCAGCGTGCCGCCCGGATTGCCGTTGCCGCCTATCGACAAGACCTCCAGCGCGGCCTTGGTTGAAGCGCCGACCGTCACCGTGATGTCCGCGCTGGCACTTGCGTTCATGGGCGGAACGGGGTTGTAGTTGCCGGCTTGGAATATGACGGGTTGCCCGGAAGTGCCTGACGTGTTGCACGACAGCCCGCCGCTGCTACCGCCGCAGTTGTACGTCTGGGCGGACGCCGTGGCGCCCAGAAAGGCGCCGGCAATCGCGGCTGAAAGCGTGGTCACGCGAAGGTAAGCCCGGCGGTTGGTCATGCAGTCTTCCGGTTATCAAGAGAGCGTTAAGGTGGCTGGCGCAGCATAAAAAACTTGTGCAACACTGTATGTCCCTAGAACTAAGGACATGACGGAACCAGCCGATGAAGGCAGACTTCCCGCTCATGCTTGCAGCGGGGCTCATTCTAGAGACCCCGTGCGCGATGTTCGATATGAATCGAAGCCGTCCGATGATCACTTGATGCGAAAAAAAGACACTGAACAAAGGTCTGAACAGGCGGCGCAACCTCCCCACACGAACGCAGCGCCGCCGCGCGCGGGCAGCGCATCGGCAGCCGGCCAAAGTCTCATACGTGTAGCGACGGTCGAAGACGACGCGGTTTGCTCACAGGCCTTGGCGCACGCCGTCCAGACCGCGCAGGGATTAAGCATGGTGTGGATGGCCGCCAACCGGCGCGAAGCCTTGTCCCTGCTACCACGCCAGCCGCTTGACGTGCTTCTGGTGGACCTGGGCTTGCCCGACGGCTCCGGCCTGGATGTGATTGCCGCGGCGCGGCAAGCCTGGCCCGATTGCGCGGTGATGGTAAGCACCATTTTTGGCGATGAGACGCACGTCCTGCGCGCCATCGAAGCGGGCGCGATGGGCTATGTGCTGAAGGACCTGAGCGCGCAGGAACTGGTCGCCGAAATCCGCAGCCTGCATGCCGGAGGCAGCCCGATCAACCCCATGGTGGCCAGGAAGCTTCTATTGCGACACACCGCGCAAACGGCGCCCGTTGAAGCTGTCGCGGCCCCCGCATGCGCGCCCCTTGTATCGCCTTCGGCGCGCGAAGCCGAGACGCTGCGCCTGGTCTCGCGGGGCTACACGGTGGACGAAGTCGCCAGCGCTTTGGGCGTCTCACCGCACACCGTGCAGACCTTTGTGCGGCGTATCTATACCAAGCTGCAAGTGAATTCGCGGGCCGAAGCGGTGCGCGAGGGCGCGCGACACGGGTGGCTCAGTGAAGACTGAACTGCCAAGCGCGACGTGGCCCCGGCTGACGTGGCCGTGGGTGGCCATCGGTCATTGGGACGCGGTGCTCAAGTCGATGCTGGGGTTTTTTCTGCTGGCTGTTTGCGGATTGGCGCACGCCCAGTCGCCCGTGCTCCATCTCACCGAAGCGCAGATGTGGTCGTCATCAAGCACGGCGTGGACGCAGCCGGTGTCGATGGCTGAACTGGACGCCGGGGACAGCGCCATCAATGCCGCCGACGCCGACTGGCAGCCGGTACGCCTGCCGCATGCGCGGCCGCGAACGCCGTGGCCCCGAGCCGCGCCGGGATCGGCGGACCGTGCCGAGGTGCAGTGGTACCGGATTCATATTCCCGCCACGGCCTTCCCGACGCCGCAGTTGCGGCTATACGCCCCACGCTGGCAGGCAACCGGCACGCTGGCGGTATACGTGAACGGACAGCGCGCCTGGCAATCGCGCGGCGACCGCGCCTGGAACAATTTCAATCATCCTTTATGGGTGGATGTGGCTGGCCTGTTGCACCCGGACAAGGATGCATGGGTGTACGTGCGCGTGGCCAACCAGCCGAATACGGGCGGCGCGCTGTCCTCGATGTGGGTCGGACCGACCGCCGACTTGTTGCCGTCCTGGCGCTGGCGCACGTTTCTACAGACGGCGCTGCCGACCTATTGGCGTGGCTCTTTCCTGTTGCTGGGATTCTTTGCCTTGGGCATCGCCATCTGGCTGCGCACGAACCGCCGTCGCGATACCAGCCTGGCGCCGGCCGGCGGGGCGTGGCCGTTCGCGCTGTTCTTCTGCATGGCGGTCGCACAGGCGCTGGCAGCCTTGCTGTTCCTGGTGGACGACGCGGGCCTGGCCATGAGTTTCGCCTGGTTCTCGTGGATGACGTTGGTGGGCATGGTCACCGTACCCGTCTGCGGCTTTTATTTTCTTGGCATGGTGCAGCATCGTCCCCGCCCGCGCCTGGGCCGCGTCCTGCTGGTGTACTGGGCCATCGTCGTCGTCGCGACGTTGCCCTATTGGTGGGCGGATCGTCCCGGGATTCTGGCCGTGCAACGCCTGGCAATTCTGCCGCCGGCCCTGGCGCAGATCTATGCAGCCATCGCCAACGCCTGGCATGAACGCAGCCGCGCCAATGTGCTGCTGGCCGCATGGGGGCCCGTGTCCTTGCTGATGGCCTGGCATGACCTGCGCATGCAGAGCTTCAAGATGGACATGGAAGGCATCTACCTGACGCCCTATGTGAATCTGGGCCTGCTCACCCTGTTCGTGTATGTCGCGTTCACGCGCTACACCCGTGCGCTGGCGGTGGCCGCGCGCGCCCGCGCGGTGCTGGCCGAGCAACTGGCCGCCCAAGAGCGCGAACTGGTCCAGGCGCACGAGCGCCTGCGCGTCGCCGAGCGCGAGCAGACACTATTGAACGAGCGCCAACGCCTGATGAGCGAGATGCATGACGGCGTGGGGTCTTCCCTGATGAGCGCGCTGCGCCAGGTGGAGCTGGGGCGCGCGCCGCTGGACATCGCTCAGGTTCTGCGCGAATGCATCGACGACCTGAAGATCGCCATCGATTCCCTGGAAATCACCGATGCCGACCTGTTGGCCTTGCTGGGGGCCTTGCGGTTTCGTATGGGCCCCCGGTTGACCGGGGCCGGAATCACGCTGCGTTGGCGGATGAGCGACCTGCCGCCGTTGCAGTGGCTCGACGCGCAAAGCGCCCTGCATGTGCTGCGTATCCTGCAAGAGGTGCTGACCAATATCGTCAAGCACAGCGACGCCACGGATATCACCGTCACCACCGCCGAAGCGACGACGGCCGCGGGTGGCACCGGCGACGCCGGGGATGTCGGCGTGTGGGTGTGCGTGCAGGACAACGGCCGACCCTTCATGCCGCCGCCGCCGGAGGTGCCATTGCCGGGGCGGCGCGGCGTGGCCAATATACGCAATCGCGTAGCGGTATTAGGGGCGCGTTGCGCTTGGCAGCCGCTATCGGGCGGCACGCTGTTCAAACTGTGGCTGCCTTTGTCCCAGAACTACGGTGAGGTTGCAAAGACCCGCGTGTCCAGCCGTTCGGTGCCAAGCGCGTGCTTGGAAAACCTGCGTTGATCGCCACGATGCCGGCTGCCTCTGCGCAGCCGGACCTTCCACCCTGACGCCGCCACCTCGAATCAATTCGCCGTGATGTTCGCGGCCTTGACGACCTTGCCCCAGCGGTCCAGTTCCGACTGCGTGTAAGCGCCCAGTTCCTTCGGCCCCATGAAGATGGCTTCGGCGCCTTGTTCGGCTGCCTTCTGGCGGAAGGCGTCCGTCTTCATGATCTTCTGGATTTCACCGGCGATCTTGTCCACGACCGGCGCGGGCGTGTCCTTGGGCGCGTACATGGCGAACCACGACGACACGATCAGGTCGGGGTAGCCCGCTTCGGCGGCGGTGGGCACGTTGGGCAGGGACGGCAGGCGGGTCTTGCCGGTGACGGCCAGTGCGCGCAGCTTGCCGGCGGCAATCTGGCCCAACAGCGGGGGGGGCGTGGTGATGGTCATGTCCACGGCGCCGCCCAGCAGGTCGTTCAGCGCGGGGCCGGTGCCCTTGTAGGGAATGTGCGTGATCTGCGTGCCAGCCATCTGGTTCAGGAGTTCGGTGGCCACCTGTTGCAGCGAGCCGTTGCCGGACGACGCGTAGTTCAGCTTGCCCGGGTTGGCTTTGGCGTACGACACCAGTTCCTTGAGCGAGTTGATGGGCAGGTCCGGGCGCACCACCACCACTTGCGGCGCGGACAGCACGTTGGCAACGGGGGCAAAGTCCTTGATGGGGTCCCAGCCGGCGGCGGGCGTTACGTGGGGCGTGATGACCTGGAAGCCGGAGTATTGCAGCAGCAGCGTATAGCCGTCGGGCTTGGCGCGGGCGACTGCCTGCGCGGCGATGCCGCCGGATGCGCCCGGCTTGTTCTCGACGACGACGCTTTGGCCCAGCGCCGCGCCCAGGGGCTGGGCGATCAGGCGGGCGGCAATGTCGGTGGTGCCGCCGGGCGCGGCGGACACGATCAGCGTGACAGGGCGGTTGGGAAAGTCCGCTTGTGCGCTGGCGGCGCTGGCGCCGACGGTGAGCGCGGCGACGATACCGGCGCGCAGGATGGTGGGCAGGCTGGGCAATGCCATGGGATGTCTCCTTGGTTTTTTATAGGTGTGGTCAAAACAAAACGGATGAAACGGCTGCGCGGGGCAAGGGCCGCGCTGCATCGGTGCTTCACTGCGTCGGTACTTCACTGCGTCGGTACTTCACTGCATCACTGCTACTGCGGAAATCTCTCGGCCAGCCACTCGGGCGCGGCATGCGTTGCCAAGCGTGGTCCCGCTTGCAGCAAGGCGTTGCTCAGATCGCGCTGCACCAGCGCCGGCAAGCCGCGCACGATGGCCAGCAATGGCTCCAGCGACACCCCTGTGTCCACGCCCATGCAGGCAAACATGTGCACGAGTTCTTCGGTGTTGACGTTGCCGCTGGCGCCGGGCGCGTACGGGCATCCGCCCAGGCCACCGGCCGCCGCGTCAAAGCGGGTGATGCCGGTCTGCCAGGCGGCCATCGCGTTGGCCAGCGCCATGCCGCGCGTGTTGTGCAGGTGCACCGTCAGCGCCACGCCCGGCAGGCGCGCGGACGCCTGTTCGCACAAGGCGGCCACTTGCGTCGGGAATGCCATGCCGGTGGTGTCGCACAGCGTGATGCCGGTGGCGCCAGCGTCAGCCAGCCGTGCAGCCAGGTCCAGCACCTGGTCCACGGCCACGTCCCCGTCGAACGGGCAACCGAAGGCGGTGGACAGCGACACGTTGCACGGCGTGCCGCTGCGGGCGGCGGCGGCCAGCACCTGCGACAGTTCCGCGTACGACTGCTCGCGCGTCATGCGCAGGTTGGCGCGGTTGTGTGTTTCGCTGCACGACATGACCAGGTTCATCTCGTCGGTGCCCGCTTCCAGCGCGCGTTCCAGCCCGCGGATGTTGGGCACCAGCGCGGTGTAAATCACGCCCGGGCGGCGGCGGATGCGGCGCATCACGTCCGTGGCGTCGGCCAGCGCGGGGATGGCCTTGGGCGAAGTGAAGCTGGTGACTTCGATGCGCGCAAAGCCGCAGTCGGACAAGGCGTCCACGAAGGCGACCTTGTCGTCGGTGGCGACCAGGGCTTTTTCAATTTGCAGGCCGTCGCGCGGGCCCACTTCGTTGATCTCGATCTTGGCGGGGCCGGCGTTCATGCAATCACTCCCTTGGCGCGCAGCGCGTCGCGTTGTTCGTTCGACAAGCCCGCCTGCGCCAGCACGGCATCGGTGTGTTCGCCCAGCGTGGGTGCGCGTTCGCGCACCGCGCCGGGGTTGGTGGACAGATACGGAAAGACGGCCGGCATTTCCACCTGCACGCCGGCGGCCGATTGCACGGTGGTGATGGCATTGCGGGCGCGGTAGTGCGGGTCGGCGGCAATATCCGCCACCGAATAGATGCGGCCCGCCGGCACGTCGGCTTCGCGCATGGCGGCCAACACGTCGTCGATCAGCCGGGTCTGCGTCCATGCCCCGATGGCGGCGTCGATTTCGGCAACGCGGCGGGCGCGGCCGTCGTTGTGCGCCAAGGCCGGGTCCTGGCCCAGGTCGTCGCGGCCGATGCGCGCCATCAGGCGGGTGTAGATGGCGTCGCCGTTGCCCGCGATCAACACGTAGCCATCCTGGCAAGGGTAGGCGTTGGACGGCGCGATGCCCGGCAGCGCGGCGCCGGCCGGCTCGCGTACGGCGCCGAACACGGAATATTCGGGCAACAGGCTTTCGCTAAGGTTGAACAGGCTTTCGTACAGCGCCGCGTCAATGACTTGCCCGACGCCGCCGCGCGCATCGCGCTGGTACAGCGCCATCATCACGCCCAGCGCGCCATGCAGGCCCGCGATGGTGTCGCCCAGCGACAAGCCGGCCCGCACCGGCGCGCGGCCCGGTTCGCCGTTCAGGTAGCGCAACCCGGCCATGGCTTCGCCGATGGCGGCAAAGCCCGGTTCGCGCGCCTTGGGGCCGGTCTGGCCGTAGCCCGAGATGCGCAGCATGATCAGGCGCGGGTTCAGCGCATGCAGGGCGTCCCACGACAAACCCCATTTTTCCAGGGTGCCGGGGCGGAAGTTCTCGATCAGCACGTCGGCCTGTTGCGCCAACAGGCGCACGATGTCCTGGCCTTCCTGTTGGCGCAGATCCACACACACCGACTGCTTGTTGCGCGACTGCGCTTCCCACCACACCGACGTGCCTTCGTGCAGCAAGCGCCATTTGCGCAGCGGGTCGCCCTGCCCGGGAGGTTCGATCTTGATGACCTGCGCGCCAAAATCCGCCAGGGTCTTGGCGGCGAACGGCCCGGCTATCAGTTGACCCAGCTCCAGCACGCGGATGCCAGCAAGAATCTGCCCAGCCATTTCGCCTCCTTGGCAACGCTTGATATTGATGATGGATAGGCGGCAGTGTGCCCGCGAAGCGACGCGGGGCGGAATGGACAATCGGGGAAAGGGGTATTCCCGGAACGAGAAACCCCGGGCAAACCCGCAGCGGTGGCAGCCTTAGTGGTCGCCGCGCAGATGCGCCAGCAACAGGCGGGCGCCCACGGTCAGCGTGTCGGCATCGCGCACGCCCAGCAGCAGCCAGCGGCGCGCCCATTCGTCGGTCAGGGCAATAAGCTTGAGCGGCATCGACCGCGCATGCGGCTCGGCCGCGATGCGCGGCAGGATGCCCACGCCACCGGTGGCCGTGACCATGCGGCAGATGGCGTCAAAGCTGCGTACCTGAATGCGCAAACGCATTGCCCGGCCCAGACGGCCGCTTTCCTCGGACAGGCGGGTGGCCAGCGACGTGGCGGGCGGCAAGCCCACGTAGTCGTAGGCCAAGGTGTCGGCAAACGCCACCTGCGCCTCGGAGGCCAAGGGATGGCGCTGCGGCACGATCAGCACCAGTTCATCCAGCCGATACGGAAAGGTCGTCAGCCCCTCGGCCGCCGTCCGGTCGGCGAACACGCCGATATCGGCGCGGTTCTCCAGCACGGCGGTCACGATGTCGCTGCTGTTCTGTTCTTCCAGGTCGATGCGCACGGCCGGGTGTCCGTCCATGAAGGCGGCCAGATCCTCGGGCAGAAACTGGGTCAGCGACGAGGTGTTGGCGGCAATGCGAACCTGCCCGCGCACCCCTTGGGCAAAGTCGGACAGCGCGCCCGTCATCTGCTCGACTTCCTGCAACACACGAAGCGCGTGCACCAGGCAGGCCTGGCCGGCGTCGGTCAGTTCCACCCCGGCCGCGTTGCGGTACAGCAGCGCGGTGCCCAGGGCAGCCTCCAGGTCAGAAATGCGTTTGCTGGCCGCCCCTACCGCCAGATGCGACTGGCGCGCGCCGGCCGAGATGCTGCCCTGGCGCGCGACGGCAACGAACAAGGTGAGGGTGACGAGATCGATACGGGCAAGGTTCATGGAAAAATCCGGCGCGGACAGGCCAGGGCGGGCGGCGGGCGCAAGGCCTCTGCCGGGGTGCCAGGGCAATAATTATGTCCGAATTTTTTCTTCCCGCCCGTTGCGGCTCAACCGCGCGTCGCGCAGCCGAGGACGGTCCTTGGCCCTTGGCCCTTGGCCCTTGGTCGTCAAGGCTGGAAGAACGCCGTGGGCGTCATCAGCCGGTTTTCCTGGCGGATCAGATAGCCGGCCTCGGCGCTCTTGGTCAGGTAGCCGGCCCAGGCGGGGTCTTTTTGCAGCGCCAGGCGCTTGGCCTCGCGGTCGGCGGCGCTGTCATAGACCCAGATGTGCATGTAGCTGTTGACGTCGCCCGTCTCGGTCTGCATGTAGGCCAGCGGCTTGCCCAGGTGGCGGCTTTGCACCTCATAGCCGTGCTCTGCATAAAGCGCCAGGTGCTTTTTGATGGTGCCGGCGCGGCAGGTGTAAGTCCGTACGTCGTAAAGCATGGTGTTTCCTTTGAGGTGTTGCGATGGGGATTGCGTAGGGGGGAGCGGTGCCAAAGCGGGCTGCAACGCGGGCTGCAACGCGGGTTGCAACGCGCATTGCAGGATCTGATCGATCGTCAGTCCGCCGTGGCGCCGGACTGTTTCACCAGCACGCTCCAGCGATCGACTTCCTGGTTCACGTATTGCTGGAACGCGGCATGGCCGTCGCCGACGGGGTCGGCGCCCAGCCCCTTCAGCTTGTCCTGCACGGCGGGGTCGGCCACGCCCTGGGTGATGGCCTGCGACAACTTTTCCACCACGGGCGCGGGCGTGGCCGCGGGCACGAACAGGCCGAACCAGGACCGGGCGTTCATGGCGGGATAAGACGTTTCGGAAAACGCCGGCACGTCCGGCAGGGCCGCATGGCGCTGCTTGCCCGTGACGGCGATGGGCCGCAAGCGGCCGGCCTGCACCTGCGACAGCACTTCAGGCAGATTCGCGAACATGATCTGGACCTGGCCGCCCATCAGGTCATTAAGCGCCTGCGAGCCCCCCTTGTAGGGCACGTGCGTCATCTGCGCGCCGGCCAGTGAATTGAACTGCGCGCCCGCCAGGTGCGACGCCGTGCCGGTGCCGCCCGAGGCGTAGTTCACGCGGTTGCCGCTGGCCTTGGCGTAGGCGGCCAGTTCTTCGGGGGTCTTGGCGGGCACCGACGGGTTCACCACCAGCAGCAAAGGCACCGACGCCAGGTTCGACAGGCCCGCGAAGTCGCCCGTCAGGCTGTAGTCCAGCTTGTGATAAAGCGTGGAATTGATGGCATGGCTGGACGTGGCCATCAGCAGCGTATAGCCGTCGGGCTCGGCGCGCGCGGCCATGACGGCGCCGATGTTGCCGTTGGCGCCGGCTTTGTTTTCCACCACTACCGGCTGGCCCAGGCGGGCGGACATGGACTGCGCCACGGTGCGCGCGATCACGTCGGTGGCGCCGCCGGCGGCAAAGGGCACGATGATGCGCAGCGGGCGCTCGGGGTAGGCCGAGGCTGCGTCGGAGGATGCCGCGAACGATGCAGCGCCAAGGGTCGCGGTGCCCAGCAAGGCGGCCACGGCCAACCGCCGCAGGGCGGGCAGGGGGGTATTCATAGTCTCTCTCCAGGTGTGGTCATTTTTTTTATGGGATCGCCGCGCGCCGTTCTTGCGACTGCTGCGCGGCAATCCAATCCTGAACGTCAGGAAGCGGCAAGCTGCGCTTGTTTGCGCAGGCTGGTCAGGGTGGCCCGGGGCGTAATCACCTCGGGGTCCAGACAAAGTTCGATCAGATAGGGTGACCCGCTGTCCAGCGCCCGCGTCAAGGCGGGCGCGAAGCCTTCATGGCTGTCCACGCGTTCGGCCGGCACGCCGAACGATTCCGCGTAGGCCACGAAGTCGGGGTTGCACAGGTCCGTGCCGAGGGTCCGGCCCGGATAGTTCTTTTCCTGATGCATGCGGATCGTGCCGTACATGCCGTTGTTGAACACGATGAAGATGATGGCCAGGCGGTGCTGCTTCACGGTGGCAAGCTCTTGCGAGGTCATCAGAAAGCAGCCGTCGCCCGCCAGGCAGACCACCTGCCGTTCAGGGTGGCGCAGCTTGGCCGCGATGGCGGCGGGCACGCCGTAGCCCATGGCGCCGCTGGTGGGCGCAAGCTGGGTGCGCGGGTGGCTGAAGCGGTAGTAGCGATGCGCCCAGGCGCTGTAGTTGCCCGCGCCGTTGGTCAGGATGGCGCGCGGGTCCAGCCCTTCGCGCAGGGCAACGATGATGCGCGCCGGGTCCATGGGCAGATCGGTGGCCGGCGGCTCCGTGTAACGCACGTAGCTTTGCCGCAGCCCGTCCAGCCAGCCGCGCCACGGGGTGCCGTCCACCGGCTCCAGTGCGGCGGCTGCGTGCGCGAAGGCGTCCAGCCCCGACGGTATCTTCAACGCGGGCTGATACACGCGGCCCAGCTCTTCGGGGCTGGCCAGCACATGGATCAGCGTCTGCTCGGACACGGGCGATTGCAGCAGCGTATAGCCGCCCGTGACCATTTCGCCCAGGCGCGCACCCACCGCCAGGATCACGTCGGCGTTGCGCACGGCGTCAGCCAGTTCAGGATTCACGCCAATGCCCACTTCGCCCACGTATTGCGGGTGGTGGTTGTCGTACAGATCCTGCCGGCGAAACGAGCACGCCACCGGCAGGCTGTTGCGGCTGGCGTAGCGGGCCAGGGCATCCAGGCCCGCGTCGGTCCAGCCCGACCCGCCCACCATCATCAACGGCCGCCGCGCGCGGGCCAGCAGGGCGCGCATGTCGGCCAGCGCGTCGGGCGCCGGATGCGCCTGCGGAAACTGAATCGTGCCGCAGTCCCGCGGCGGGGCCAGTTCGGTCAGCATGTCCTCGGGCAGCGCCAACACCACGGGACCGGGCCGGCCCGACATCGCGACCGAGAAGGCGCGGTTCAGGTATTCGGTGACGCGCGCGGCGCTGTCGATCTGCGCCACCCATTTGGTGAACTGGCCGAACATGCGCCGGTAATCGATTTCCTGGAACGCCTCGCGCTCGACCATGTCGTTGCCCACCTGGCCCACCAGCACGATAAGCGGCGTGGAATCCTGAAACGCCGTCTGCACGCCGATGCTGGCGTTGGTGGCGCCGGGGCCGCGCGTGACCATGCAGATGCCGGGCCGGCCGGTCAGCTTGCCGTGCGCCTCGGCCATGAACGAGGCCGCGCCTTCGTGGCGGCAGGACACCAGGCGGATGCGCTCGCGTTCCGTGTAAAGCGCGTCCAGCACGTCCAGATAGCTTTCGCCGGGCACGCCAAATACCGTGTCCACGCCGTGTTGCAGCAGCGCGCGCACCACATGCTGGCCGCCTGTCATCAATGTTGGGGTGTCGTTCATCGCAGTTTCAATCAAGCCGCAAGGCGGCGGGTTGGGTCTGGATGAACTGTACGCAGCCCGGCCTTGGGCGCGTTAGGACAGATCAGAGCTTGTATTGCACTTTTTCGCGCGTCTGCCCGCGCGGCCATCAGCTGATGGGGCGGTCGTACTTCTTGCGGAAATCGCCGGCGGTGCTGCCGGTGTGCTTCTTGAAGAAGCGGGCAAAGTAAGAGGGGTCTTCGAAGTTCAGCTGGAACGCAATTTCTGCGATGCTCAGGCCCGTATTGCTTAGCAGGCGCTTGGCCTCCAGCGCGACGCGCTCTTGCACCAGCTGGCTGGCGGTGCGCCCCACGCTGCGCTTGACGGCATCGTTCAGCTGGCGTTCGCTGACGCACAGCGCGTCGGCGTATTGGCGGATGGCGTCGAAGTCCAGATAGTGTTCTTCGATCAGCATGGTGAACCGCTTGGCTAGCGAATAGCTGGGGCCGGCGGCGGACTCGCGCTCATCGGCCGGGTAAAGGCGGCGCAGCTGCGTCAGCAGGATCAGCAGGTAGGAACGCACGACGTCAAAGCGCCCGGTCTGACGGTCACGCGTTTCGCGTTCAATTTCATTGAGCAGCGGCAGCATGCCGTCGTGCTGTTCACGCGACAGATAAATGGCGGGCGAGCCGCCCGCCAGATGAAAGAACGGAAACTTGGCGATGTCGTCCGCGCGCGGGAACATGTGGGCGAAGAAGTCCGTGCTGATATTCAACACGTAGCCGCGCGGCTTGACGGACGAGGTCCAGGCGTGGATCTGCCCGGGCGACAGGAAAAATACCGAGTGGTCGCGCACCTCGTGCTGTTCGAAGTCCAGCATGTGGGTGCCGCTGGCCTGGCTCATCCAGAGCAGGTGGTAGTAGTTGTGCCGATGCAGGAAGCCGCGCGGGATATCGTCGCGGTCCTGCAAGCGCACAAGATCGAAATAGAACGAGCCCTCGCCCGAGAAATCGGAAGTCTCAAAGGTGGGAAAGGGGGGCGCGTTGGGCGTGTGCGGGCCTGCGGACAAGCGGGAAGTCTCCTGGGCGGCGCGCGAGGCGGCTCGATTTTTTTGCCATGATATCGCCAAACTCACCAAGCCGCGGCTGCCGTAAACCCGGTGTTGCCCGCCTTGACGTTTTCATGACCTGCCTGCGCCGCCCGGCAGCCTTATGACCCTTGAGGCAGTTTCGCGATCACCTTGATCTCGAAGTCAAAACCGCTTAACCAGGTCACGCCCACGGCAGTCGCGGTGGGATACGGTGCCCGACCCCAGTATTGCGGCACCACCTCAGTCCAGATCCGCTCGAAGTGCGATTGCGGGTCGGTCATGAAGACGGTCACATCCACCACATCGTCGAACGTGCAGCCTGCCGCCTTCAGAATGGCGTTCAGGTTGTCGAACGCCAGCCGCACCTGCGCATCCAGCTCGGGCTCCGGTGTGCCGTCCTCGCGGCTGCCGACCTGCCCGGATACGAACAGAAAGCCGTCGGACCGGATGGCGGGGGAATACCGGTGGCGCTCGTACAGCGCGTGGCGGTCAGGGGGGAAAACGGGGTTTCGCGTCGTCATGGAGTGCTCCTTCAAGCGGGCCGACATGGCCCGTCGTTAGCGATGGGTTCACTGTAACGACGCGCCAGCGGTCGATAAACGCGCAAGCTTGTCCATCACTGTTTGTAGAATCCAAACATTCTTCAAACGGGCGGGGGCCTACGATGGACCGTTTCGATGCAATGCAGGCGTTTGCGCGCGTGGTGGAGGCGGGTAGCTTCACCAAGGCGGCCGAAACGCTGCACATCAGCAAAACCACCGTGACACAGCTGGTGCAACAGCTTGAGGCGCGCTTGCGCGTGCGGCTGTTCAACCGCACCACGCGGCAGGTCAACGTCACCGCCGATGGCGCGGCCTATTACGAGCGCGTCATCAAGCTGCTGGCCGACATGGACGATGCCGAGACCAGCCTGTCGGTGGCCTCGGCCTTGCCTCGGGGACGCTTGCGGGTCGATGTGCCCAGCCCGCTGGCCCGCATGGTGCTGATCCCCGCGCTCCCGTCGTTTCACGCGCAATATCCCGACATTCAACTGGACATGGGCGTCAGCGACCGCATCGTTGACGTCATTGCCGACAACGTGGACTGCGTGGTCCGGGGCGGCGAACTGACCGATCTGTCGTTGACGGCGCGCCGCGTCGGCGATTTGCAATTGGCAGTGTACGCCGCGCCCGCTTACCTGGAACGGGCCGGCCTCCCCACGCATCCGCACGACCTGGAAAACACGCATCACCGCGTCGTCGGCTACCTGTGGCAGCGGCTGGGCAAGGCGTTTCCGTACGCCATGCATCGCGGCGACGAGCATGTGCGGGTGCATGGGCGCTATGTGTTGGCGGTGGATGACGGCAACGCGTACCTGGCGGCGGGGCTGGCGGGGATGGGGGTATTGTGGCTGCCCCAATACATGGCCGAGCCGCATGTGGCGACGGGCGAATTGACGCCGCTGTTTCAGGACTGGCGGCTGGACCCGATGCCGTTGACCATTGCATTTCCGCCCAATCGGCACGTCAGCGCCAAGCTACGGGTGTTCATCGATTGGGTGGTGGCGCTGATGGGGCAGTACGCACCGGCGGCAGGGGCACAGGCGGCAACGAAGGCGACAGCGCAGGACGCAGCGAAGGCAGCAACGAAGGCAGCAACGAAGGCAGCGACGGGAGCAGAGACGCAGAATAGGGCCGATCCGCCGACTTGATCGCCCCGGCATCACAAGCCTGTATCCCCGCTTCAGGGCGCGAAAAAGCTCAGCCCTGCGCGCGCCGGGGCAGCCAGCGCCAGAACACCCCGGCCGCCACCAGCCCCAGCGTGCCCACGCCAAACGATGCGCCGCCCAGCGACACCAAGGCGGTCAGCACCGACAGTGCCACGGGCCCGCCGCTGGCGCCCAGGTCCGCCATGAAGCGCCAGATGCCCAGGAACTGCGTGCGCGCGCCGGGCGGCGCGGCGTCGGCGCCCAGCGTCATCACAATGCCGGAACCGATGCCGTTGCCAAAACCCAGCAGCGCCGACACCAGGATGAAGCTGGCCACGCCGCCGGTCAGCGGGATTGCCATCAGGCTCAACCCCATCAGCAAGGTGCAGGGCAGCGCCACCCACAGGCGGCCGCGCTGGTCCATCACCTTGCCGGCCGGATAGAACACCGACATGTCCACGGCGGCGACCAGGCCGTAGACGAGCGACGTGGTGGCGGCGTCCAGGCCCAGGTGATCCGCCCACAGCGGGATCACCACCTGGCGCGACGCGCGCAGTGCGCTGATCAGCATCACGCCCACGCCCAGCGTGGCGTACACGCCGCGATGGTCGCGCGCCACCTCGCCGATGCGGGCGCGCGGCGCACCCGCGTGCGAGCCGCCCGAGGGTTCGATGTCGGGCGCCTTGATCGCGATAAGCCCCGCGCCCAGCATGGCGCAGATCGCAATCCAATAGGCGCCGTCCAGCCCCACGAAATGGATAAGCGCCGCGCCCGCGAAGGGGCCGATGAAAGTGCCGATGCGCGTGGTGCCGCCCAGCGTGGACAGCGCCCGCGCGCGATACGCCAATGGCACGACTTCGATCATGTAGCTCTGGCGCGCCAGTTGAAACACCGACTGCGCACAGCCCTGCATCAGCATGGCCACCGCCAGCACCCACAGGTGCGGCACCCCGATCACCAGCGCCAGGCCAAGCACGCTTAACAGCGCCGCGCCGGCCATGGCGCGCTTCTCGCCAAAGCGCTCGGTGATCAGGGCCGATGGGATGTTGGACAGCAGCGAGCCCACCCCGATCAGGGCGGCGATCAGGCCGGCGGTGGCCACGGACGCGCCGTGGTCACGCGCGGTCAGTGCGATCACGGGAAGGATGGCGCCGTTGCTGATGCCATAGAGCAGCGACGGGCCGAACGCCGGAACGGCGATGCGCTTCAGATTGAACGAATCAGATTGCGACATGAAGGAACGGTGGGAACTCGGCCGTCTGCCGACCGCCTTGCCAGTGGCGCGGGGCGGCCCGGCGACCATGGGTGCGGGATTCCGAGAGTGTAGCGGTAGCCCCGCGCGGCTGCCTGTCAGGCGGCTGACAGTGGGGCTGAAAAACGGGCTGAAAAATCGGCTGAAAAACGGGCTGAAAATCGTGCTGACGACCGGGCAGACGCTGACGCGCGCCGGTCACGCCCGGCGCGCTCCCATCAATCGGGCTTTGACGCTTCTGTCTCGGTACCGGACTCGGCAATCATGCGCAGGCATTTGACGAACAGGGCTCGGTATTCCTCGGGCAGCCGAGCCAGCAATTGGTCTTCCACCACCACGTCGCGCGGCATCACCCTGCTCAGCAGCTCCAAGCCGGCCGGCGCGACATACAGCTGGTAAGCGCGGGCATCCGTGGGTGACGGCCGGCGTTCTATCAGCCCGCCGCCATGCATGCGCCTGACCATTTCAGCAACGGTGTTGCGGTCCATGGCCAAGCGTTCCGCCAAGGAATTCTGGCTAAGGCCGGGCTCTTGGTAAAGCAGCACCAAGGCGGCCTTTTGTCGGGGCGTAACCCCTTCGCCCGCGAACGTAGCCGCGAAGATCTCCTCGGCCTTGAAGTGCGCGCGCCGCAGCAGATGCGACGGCACCTCTTCAAGACGGAAATTTCGCAGCAGGGAGTCGACTTGCGCCTTGGCGGGCGCAAGCGACACGCCCGCCGGGGCGGACGTGCGGGCGGACGTTGGGGGGGCGGGCTTGGAGGTAGGTGATCGGGCCATTGTGGTCGAATTTTCTGCGGTCGTTGTCGCGATTAGGATGGGTCCCTGCGTAGTTACAATAACACGTACACGTACAAGATAAGCACTATTCGATGGTTTGGCTCATCACTGAAAATCAATAAATCCGACGACAGATATAGGGTAATTACGCGTTTCTTGGCATGTGGCTCCGCCCTACGATAGTACGCATACGTCTTATGTGTCTTGTAAAGCCGCCCCGCCGGATGCCGCGACCGAGGTGAGCTTGAACTGTCAAGGTAAGGAGCTTCACCATGAGCGAAGGTCAAATTCTTTCCGGCTTCCTGGCTCCCCATCCGCCTCATCTGGTCTACGGCGAAAACCCGCCTCAGAACGAGCCGCGCTCTGAAGGCGGCTGGGAGCCGCTGCGCTGGGCGTATGAGCACGCGCGCGAAAGCATCGAACGCCTGAAGCCGGACGTGCTGCTGGTCCATTCCCCGCACTGGATCACGCAGGTGGGGCACCACTTTCTTGGCGTGCCCAGACTGGCGGGACGATCCGTTGACCCCATCTTTCCCAACATCTTCCGCTATGACTTCGGCATGGACGTGGATGTCGAACTGGCCGAGGCCTGCTGTGCAGAGGCCGCCAACCTGGGGCTGGTCAGCAAGATGATGCGCAACCCGAAGTTCCGGCCGGACTACGGCACGATCACCACGCTGCACATGGTCCGGCCGCAATGGGACATTCCCGTGGTGGGGATATCCGCCAACAACACGCCGTATTTCCTGAATACAAGGGAGGGGCAGGGCGAGATGGACTTGCTGGGCCGGGCCACGCGCGAGGCCATCCGCAAAACCGGGCGCCGCGCCGTGCTGCTGGCCAGCAACACCTTGTCCCACTGGCATTTTCATGAAGAGCCCGCGCTGCCCGAGGACATGACCAAAGAGCACCCCGAGCGCTATGACGGCTACAAGTGGGACGTGCGCATGATCAACCTGATGCGGCAGGGCCGCATGCAAGAGACCTTCCAGCTGTTGCCGCAGTTCATCGATGAAGCCTTTGCCGAAGTGAAGTCCGGCGCCTTCACATGGATGCATGCCGCGATGGGCTATCCCGAACTTGCCGGCAGGCTGCATGGCTACGGCACCGTCATCGGCACCGGCAACGCGGTGATCGAATGGAACCTTCAGGACGCGGGTCTTTCAAGCCTGACGCCGGCTGCCCGGGCCGCCTGATCGCACCGTCTTGCAAAAGAAAAAGGGGAATGACATGAGCATCGTATCCGCGTTTCTTGTACCCGGCAGCCCGCTGCCGCAGTTGCGCCCCGACGTAGCGCCGTGGGGCCGCCTTCGAGACGCCTTGGCGCAGGCGGGCAAATCGCTGGCTGAATCCAAACCCGATTGCGTGCTGGTCTATTCCACGCAATGGTTCGCCGTGCTGGACCAGCTTTGGATCACCCGGGCACGCAGTACCGGCCTGCATGTCGATGAAAACTGGCACGAGTTCGGCGAGCAGGCGTTTGACATCTATTCGGATGCCGCCCTGGCGCACCGCTGCGTGCGGGCTTGCAATGACGCCGGCATCAAGACACGCGGCGTCGACTACGACCAGTTCCCGATCGACACGGGCACGATCACCGTGACCACACTGATGCACTTCGGTACGCCCGCGCTTCCCGTCGTCATCGCCGCCAACAATCTTTATCACGGCCCCGAGCAGACCGAGCAGCTGGGCGCCATCGCCGCGTCGGCCTTGCAGGACAAGCGTGTGGCGGTGGTGGGAATCGGGGGACTGTCCAACAGCATGTTCCGCGAAACCATCGACCTTCAGGAAGACCACATTCTTTCCGACGCCGATGACACGTGGAACCGGCGCCTGCTGGCGCTGATGGAAAGCGGCGACGTGGAAACCCTGCGCGCCAGCCTGCCCGACTATGCCAAGGAAGCGCATCCGGACATGGGCCTCAAGCAGTTCCATTGGCTGCTGGGCGCGATGGGCGGAAATTTCAAGCAGGCAATCGTGCATGGGTATGCACCGCTATATGGCAGCGGCGGCGCTGTCGTGGAATTCAAGCTTCAGTAGCGCGTGGCCGAAGGGTCGGCCAAATGGAAGCGGCCTTTATTTGCCAAGGAGCAGTCGTGTTCAAGCAGTACAGAAATTTCATTGATGGCCGGTTTGTCGACAGCCAGAAGCGCTTTGCCGGCATCAACCCGGCAACGGGCGTACGCTTTGCCGACGTGCACGAAGCCACCCAAGCGATGGTCGACCAGGCCGTCGCGGCGGGCCACCGGGCGGTACGCAGTTGGGGCGCGACGTCGGTGGCCGACCGGGCCGACATGCTCTACCGCATCGCCGACGAGATCGATCGCCGCGCGGACGACTTCCTGGACGCCGAGGTCAGCGATACGGGCAAGCCGGTGTCCCTGGCGTCCAAGCTTGATATCCCGCGTGGCGCGGCCAATTTCCGTATCTTTGCGGACATTCTGAAGACGGCTCCGCTGGAGACGTTTCGGACCGAGCTGGTGGGTGGCGCCCACGCCATCAACTATGCCGTCAGAAAACCGCTGGGCGTGGTGGGCATCATTTCTCCGTGGAACCTGCCCTTGCTTTTGTTCAGCTGGAAAGTCGCGCCCGCGCTGGCGTGCGGCAATGCGGTGGTGGCCAAGCCCTCGGAAGAAACGCCGGGCACCGCGACACTGCTTGCCGAGGTGATGCAGTCGGTGGGCTTGCCCGATGGCGTATTCAACCTGGTGCACGGCTTCGGCCCGAACTCGGCGGGGGAATTCATCACCCGGCATCCGGACATCAGCGCCATCACCTTTACCGGTGAATCAAAGACCGGCACGGCCATCATGCATGCCGCCGCCGCCGGCGTGAAGCCGGTGTCGTTCGAGCTGGGCGGCAAGAACGCGGCCATCATTTTCGCCGACTGCGACTTTGAGAAAACCGTGGAAGGCATGACCCGCGCGGCGTTCCTGAACAGCGGCCAGGTCTGCCTGTGCTCAGAGCGCATCTTCGTTGAGCGGCCCATTTACGAGCGCTTTGTGGCTGCGCTTGCCGAACGCGCCAAGCGCATCAAGCTGGGCGACCCCACCGATGCGTCAACCGACATGGGCCCGGTGATTTCGGCCGCCCATCGGGACAAGGTACTTAGCTACTACGCGTTGGCGCGGCAAGAGGGCGCGCAGTTCATCGTGGGCGGCGGCACGCCCAGCTTCGGCAACGCGCTGGACGGCGGTTTCTGGGTCGAACCCACACTGATAGCCGGCCTGGCCGATGACGCGCGGTGCGTCTCGGAAGAAATATTCGGCCCCATCGGCCACGTCACGCCGTTTGATTCCGAAGCGGAAGTCATACGCCGTGCCAACGCCACGCCGTATGGCCTGGCCGCCACCATCTGGACCAGCAACGTCAACAAGGCGCACCGCGTCGCGCAGTCGATGAATGTGGGCATTGCCTGGGTCAACGCCTGGTTCCTGCGAGACCTGCGCACGCCGTTCGGTGGCAGCGGCTTGTCCGGAATCGGCCGCGAAGGGGGGCTGCATTCCTTGAATTTCTACTCTGAACTCACCAACGTTTGCATTCACGTGGACGCACCGGACGCCGTCAATGACTGAGAAACCCATGGCCCCAAGCAAGCTGTCATCCGCCGTCGTCGAAGGGCGCGCGCAGCCACGCGGCAAATTCCCGCACGTCAAGCGTGCCGGAGACTTTCTCTTCGTGTCGGGCACCAGTTCACGCCGCCCCGATAACAGCTTTGTAGGCGCCGACGCCGACGCCATGGGGGTGCTGGACGCCGATATCCGGGCGCAGACGCGCGCCGTCATCGAGAACATCAAGGCGATTCTGGAAAGTGCGGGCGCCAGCCTGCAAGACCTGGTTGAAGTCTCCACGTATCTGGTCGATATGGGCGACTTCAAGGGCTACAACGAGGTCTACGCCGAGTACTTCGACTACGACGGCCCCGCCCGGACCACCGTCGCCGTGCACCAGCTGCCGCATCCGCTGCTGCGCATCGAAATCAAGGCAGTGGCGTACAAGCCGATTGATTCCAACGCTTAGAGAAAGGTCGTATCGTGATCCCCGAACACCCCGAAGAGCCGGCCAAGATCGCTCACCAAGCGTCGGCAACAGACATCAGCTTTACCAATCTTGCCCCACAGCCCCCGCTGTATCCCGCCGAAGCCGAGGACTACGCACGCGCGGCGTTGGCGCTTTCTGCTGCGGCTGTGCAGCGCTGCGAACGCATTGCCGACCTTCAATACGGCGACACGGCGGCGCACAAACTCGACGTGTACCCCAGCCGAAAACCAGCGGGACAAACCAGCCCGGTACTCGTTTTTGCGCATGGCGGCGCGTGGACGAATGGCTACAAGGAATGGGTGGCGTTGATGGCTCCCGCCTTGGTCGCCGCGGGCATTACGTTTGTCTCGATATCGTATCGACTCGCGCCAGCCTTCAAATGGCAGGCGCTATTGGATGACTGCCATGCCGCGCTGTCGTGGGTGGTTCGGAACATTCACGAATATGGCGCAGACCCCGCTCGCATTGCAGTGGGAGGCCATTCCGCGGGGGGGCATCTGATGACGCTTGCCGCATTAAGCGCGCAAGGCCTGCACCGCCACGGCATTTTGGCGTCGTCGATTCTCGCGTGCTTTCCGCTGTGCGCGCCGCTTGATATCCGGTATCCCGAACGTGCGCCGGGCAGCGGCGAAGAACGCACGCATCAGAACCTGCTGGATGACGTATCGGATGCCGAATCGGCAAGCCCCGTGTGTCGGGTGAATCAGGACACGCCGCCGATGTTGCTGGCGTACGCCCGGGAAGACCTGCCTCGCATCATCAAGGGCAATCAAACGATGGAGGCCGAGCTGCGCAAGCTGGGTCGCCCCGTCGAAACCATGGTGCTACCGGGGGATCATTTCGCGCCGGCGATTGCGGCGGGGCAGGCGGACTCGCCCTGGATGAAGCGCCTGATTCAAATCATGCAGGGATGAGCCCTGTTTAAGAAGATCCGGAGAATCCGATGAAAATTGCCCAATGCTTGGCGCTGTTGGCCCTTACCTTGTCTGCGGCCGTGCAGGCGCAGTCCTGGCCGAACAAACCCATCAAGCTCATCATTCCCTATGCCGCGGGGTCCGGCCCCGACGTGGCGACGCGTCCCGTCGCCGAGCAGATCGGGCGAATACTCAAGCAGCCGGTGATCGTGGAAAACCTGGCCAGCGCGGGCGGCATCGTGGGCACCCGCACGGTGGCCAAGGCCGCACCGGACGGGTACACGTTCGGCTTTGGCAACAACATCACCTTGGCCGTCAATGCCAGTTTCTATCGCAGCCTGCCCTATGACCCGATCAAGGACTTTGCACCCGTCGGCTTGCTGTTCGACAATCCTTATATTCTTGTCGCCGGAAAGGACTTCAAGCCGAACTCAATTCAAGAGTTCATGGCCTATGTGAAGCAGAACCCCGGCAAGGTCAACTTCGCCTCGGGAACCGGGGTGGGCTCGGGCAGCCACCTGACCGGCGAAATGATGAAAGCGGTCGGCGCCCTGGATATCACGCACGTGCCGTACAAAAGCGGGTCGATGGCGCTGTCCGACGTGGTCAGCGGCCGGGTCGACGTGATGTTCGATAACGTGAACGGCGTCCAGCAGTTCATCAACAACGGAACGTTGAAAGCGTTTGCCGTCACCAGCCCCAAGCGCCTGCCCACCATGCCCAACGTGCCGACGATGGCCGAATCCGGGTTTCCCAACTTTGAAGCGGTGGCCTGGGGCGGCATCGTGGCGCCCAGGGGCACGCCGCAGGCCATCATCAATCGCATGAACGAGGCAATCGGCCAGGCGTTGAAGACGCCCGAAGTCGTGCAAGCCAACGCCGCGATGTCGCTGAACCCGATCAGCTCAACGCCGGAAGCATTTACGGCATTCATCGCGGCCGAGACCAAACGATGGGCCGAGACGGTCAAAGTGTCGGGGGCCAGGGCGGAATAAGGGGGGCGGACGCGCCGTGGGCCTGCCTATCGCGTCGCCACAACAACGTGCGCCTGAATCTTGCCCGTGATGCCGCCCGGGCCAAAGCGGTCTTCAATCGCCGAAGCGGCAACGTCCGTTGCCTTCTCCAGAATGCCGGCGTCGCGCGCTTCCAGTTCGGCGCGCATCGGCGTGCCTTGGCAATAGGCGACGGCGACGCTGCGGGGTGACTCGCCCAGGCTTTGCATGGCCATCGTATCGAAGGTGATGGCCCCGGTGAACCCGCCCGCCGCCAGCGCGCCGCGGATCTGCGTCTGGTCGTAGTAGCCGTGCGGCACTTTCACCATGAACCGGGGCGGGTCTGCCGGGAACAGCGTTGCCATTGCCTGCGTGACGCAGTCGGCGAATTCGTTTTCTTCTATGCGGTCCCAGACGTTGAACAAGAACGTGCCGCCCGGCCGCAGCACGCGGTGCGCTTCGGCAAAAGCCACCGCCTTGTCCGGAAAGAACATGGCGCCGAACTGGCATACCACTGCATCGAAAGCGCCGTCGGGAAAGGGCAGGTTCATGGCGTCGGCCTGGCGCCACGTGACGGGGCGGCTCGTGCCCAGGCTCACGGCATGTTCCAGCATTGGCTGGCTAAGATCGGTCGATACGATGGAGGTGCCGGCGGGCAGCCCGGCCGCCAGATGGCGTGTGACCACCCCGGTGCCCGCGGCGATTTCCAGCACGGATGACGGGGCCAGGGACGCGACCCGCCGCGTCATGTCCTGCGCATATCCGTCGAAAATCATCGGGACCAGGTACCGCTCGTATAGCTGCGGGATGGGTCCGGCAAAGGCGCGTTGGCCGCTGGATGTGTTCATGGTGATCGACTCCACAATAGGTCGATAAGGCCGCCCGACGTTGAGGGCGGCGCGGTTGCCGCTGTGCGCGACGACGTCATGCCGCCCGTCATCGAGTCATGGCTTTGCGCGCAAGCATGAACATCAACGATAGTACGCCTGAAAACGCCGTTTTCGATGCGGCGCGGGGCGTTTTCATGGCCTCGCAACCCTCAGGGAGGGTGCCCCGAAAGCGCAGATTTATTCGGTGTATGCTTGCCGGGCAAAAAATGCCCGGTAGCCATTGCCATCCGGTCCGTTATCTTCCGATCTCCTCTTGTCCGGACACCATGACCAAGGCCTTGTTAGTTGAAGACGATCCGAAGCTCTCGCGCCTGATTGCGCAATTTCTGGAGCAACATGGTTTCAAGGTCGCCCAGGCCTATCGCGGTGACCAGGCGGTGGAGGCGTTTCGGCGCCATGAGCCGGCCATCACCATCCTGGACCTGATGCTGCCGGGCCGCGACGGCTTGCAGGTGTGCCGCGACCTGCGCGCCTTTTCTTCGGCGCCCATCCTGATGCTGACCGCGCGTGAAGATGATCTGGACCAGATTCTTGGGCTGGAGTCCGGCGCGGACGATTACGTTATCAAGCCGGTGGAGCCGCGCGTGTTGCTTGCGCGGATTCGTGCCGTGATGCGCCGCCACAATCAGACGGACGCGCAGCCGGATCAGCTGGTGTTCGGCCCGTTATCGATTGACCGCCCGACGCGCTCGGTCACGCTTGCCGGCGCGGACGTCGATCTGACGACCATGGAATTCGAGATGCTGTGGGCGTTGGCCAGCCAGGCCGGTCAGGTGCTGACGCGCGACGATCTGCTGAATGCGGTGCGCGGCATTGAATTCAACGGCCTGGACCGCAGTGTGGACGTGTGCGTCAGCAAACTGCGCCGCAAGCTGGACGATGATCCGCGCGACCCGGCGCGCATCAAGACCGTCTGGGGCAAGGGTTACCTGTTTTCTCCCAAGGCGCACGAGCTCGGCGATGCTTAAGTTCGTTCTGCGCATCTTCGTGGTGCTGGCGATCGGTTTTGTGCTGTCGAATGAAGTGGTCGAGCGGGTTGCGAACTACGTCTTCGAGCCCGAGACCGCGAACTACACGCGCGAAGCGGTGCGCGGGCAATTGCACAGCCTGAAGCTGGAATTGGCCAGTGTGCCGCCCGAGGCGCGCCGCGACTATGTGCGCGATACGCTGGCCCCGCATTACGGCCTGGCCTTGCAGGTGCTGGACCCCGCCGACTACAACTCGCCCGACTTCGCGCTGACTGACGACGAGCGGCGCACCATCGAAGCGGGCGGCTTCTTCCTGCGTGACAAGCAGATGAGCTTTGTGTCCGCGCTGCCCGGGCCGGGCGCGCAATGGTTGCTGGTCAAGATGCCGCCCGAGCCGCTCGTGGGCACCTGGGTCATCGTGGCCATCTACACCGCGCTGGGCTTGCTGCTGTGCGGCTTCATGCTGGTGTGGGCGCTGCCGATCTGGCGCGACCTGGAAGCGCTGAAGACGGCCGCGCACCGCATGGGGCAGGGCGACTTGCAGGCGCGCGCCCGCTTGTCGCGGTATTCCAGCATCCGCGGGCTGGGCGACACCTTCAACCAGATGTCGGATCGCATTGCCGCGCTGATCAGCAATCAGCGCGAACTGACCAACGCGGTGTCGCATGAACTGCGCACGCCGATTGCGCGGCTGTCGTTCGAGCTGGACATGATCGACCGCGAGGCCGACCCGGAGGCGCGCAAGCGCTTGGTCGAGGACATGAAAAGCGATGTGGCCGAGCTGGACAGCATGGCCTCGGAGCTGCTGATGTATGCGCGCTTGCAGCACAAGAGCGCCGACGTGCCGCTACAAGCCCAGGACGCGCGCGGCTGGCTGGATGCCGTGGTGCAGCATGCCGCGTTCGAGGCCGAACTGCTGGGCGTGCATTGCAAGGTGACGCAGTGCGAATCCGACAAGGTGCATCTGCACCCGCGATACATGACGCGCGCCTTGCTCAACCTGCTGCAAAACGCGATCCGCCACGCCGGCGAACGGGTACAGGTCGGCCTGACCAGCCCGGCGCCGCGGCACTATGTGCTGACGGTGGATGACGACGGGCCCGGCGTGCCGCCCGCCGATCGCGAACGGGTCTTCGAACCGTTCATCCGGTTGGACGAAAGCCGGGCGCGCGATACGGGCGGCACGGGGCTGGGGCTGGCCATCGTCAGCCGCGTGGCGCGCTGGCACAACGGCACGGCGCAGGTTTCCGACAGCCCCTTGGGCGGCGCCCGGTTCGTAATCAGCTGGAACGTCGGCTGACCTGGCGCTGTCTGGCCGAGCGCGGCCCGACCGAGCGCGGCCCGACCGAACGCGCCGCCGACGAGGACGCGCGCGTCACGACAAAGATCTTCACAAACTCCCTACAAAGCGGGAAAGATCCCGCGACGCGGCATGGATAGCATCACGGCATTCCTCTTTCACAGGGTATGCGTCCTCCATGTTCTCGCTAAGCCGCCTGGCCGCCATCGGATCGCTGTTGCTTGCCGGCGGCGGTTGCCAGACCCTGCCGCCCGCCGCGCCCGCCACAATCGCCAAAGGCGACTACGCGGCGGTCATGACCTACCTGACCGAGCGCATTCCCTACGACATGGCCGCGTCCAAGGTGCCCGGCCTGTCAATCGCCATTGTCGAGGATCAGCGCATCGTCTGGAGCACGGGCTTTGGGGTGGCGGATGCGTCGCGGCATCGCCGCGCTACCGGCGACACGCTGTATCGCGTGGGTGCCATCAGCAAGATTGTCACGGCGGCCAGTGTGTTGCGCGCCGCCGATGACGGCCGACTGCCCCTGGACGCACCCGCCACGGACGCCTTGCCCGATTGGCACGTCGAGCCCCGCCGCAACGCCCTGCAGTGGCTGGGCGCCGCGCCTTACACGGCACGAAACTTGCTGAACCTGCATCCCGGCACGTTGGAAGACACGATGGGCCGCGCCCGCGCCGACATGGCTTATGCCTTGTTGGGCGACATGGTGGCGCACGTGGCCCAAGAACCGTTTGACACCTATGTGCGCCGCACGATTCTTCACCCCTTGAACATGCCGCGCGCGGGATTTCGGCCGCATGAACGCATGCTGGAGCAGCGCGCGGTGGGCTATCGGCGTGGCCAGCCCTGGGCAGAGGCGCCACAGCCCAACGAGGCGGCAGACGGCTTGTGGGTCAGTGCATCTGAGATGGCGCGCTTTAGCAGCATGTTGTTCGCCAAAGGCGCGTACGGTGGCAAAGCCGAGGGCAAAGCCGAGGGCAACGCTGAGGGAAATGCGAAGGACAACGCCGAGGGCAACGCCAACGTCCGGCGCGTGCTGACGGTGCAATCGGCGCAAACGCTGCTGGGGCTGCAAACCGTGGCGGGCGACGGGCTGGACCTGGATTGCCGATTCGCCTTGTCGTGGTTGGCCGCGCCCTGTGACGACAACGTGGTCAGCGCGACGTCAGTACGCGAACACAGCGGGGCCACGGAAGCTTTCCATTCGCGCTGGGTGTTGGCGCCGCAGGACAAGCTGGCCGTGCTGGTCATGGGCAACTCGGATTCCAGCGAGGCGCTGGTCGCGGCCGTTTCCACGCTGGCGATGCGCATGATGCGCCAAGCCAGGCAGGGCGGCGGACCGGCCTGAAAGACGCGCGGGGGGCCGGGGGGCACGTGTCGCGTCTGATGAATTGTGGCGTTGTTTCAGGTGCCCTCGTACCTTTCTTTACAAAGGTTAATGAGATTTGAGAACTTTTCCGCTCTTGTCTCGATACATTGCCCGCCAGCGGCCAAGTGGCCGCGTTGACAAGCATGGAGGACGCCGATGTCGGAAATCGTTGTGTATGTTAGAAGCCAGCAGAAGCTGGGCGACCAGATCGTTGCCATGCCAACGCTGTATCAACTGAAAGAATGGTGGCCGTCTCGACGAATCAGCGTGGTTGCGCGTGACGATGTGGGCGCGTTCTACCAGGCGCTGCCATGGGTTGATGAGTTCGTGCGCGCCTCGACGCTGGGCGGCTACCTGCGCTGCCTGAAAAAAGAGACGCAGGTGTCCGTCAGCCTGCATCACAGCAGCGAACGCTTCGGCCTGGTCAATCTGCTGCGCTTGCCGCCCACCCGCCTGGGCTTTCGTCATGGACGGTTGACCGACATCGTCTGGACGCATTGGCACCGCAAGAACATCGCGGAATATATCGGGCAGGCCAATCTGAACATGCTGGCCTCCTATCGTCCTTTTGATGTTGAACGCGTGCCGCGCGCGTGTTTTGAAGCACTGGCGGGTCCGCACTTGCGCACCGCGCAAAGTGCCGATGTGGTGATGGTTCCTGGCGGCGGCTCGGGCGCGTTCAAGCGGTGGAGCCTGGCGAACTATGTGCAGCTGGCAGACGGCCTGAAGCGCGTAATGGGCGAGGGCGCCCGCTTTCTCTTCGTGTTGGGCCAGCAAGAGGCCGCTGAACGAGACGCCTTGCAGGCGATGCAGCGGCCGGACTTTGCGGTTGCGTATTGCCGCACGATTCCAGAGCTAAGCGCCATCATGCTGCGCGCGCGCCTGGTGGTGGCCAACGACTGCGGGCCTTCGCATATCGCGCAAGGCGCCTGTGTGCCCTATGTGGGCGTGTTCAACGAGACGAACCCTGAATGGTTCTGGCAGCGGCCCGGCTCGGCCGCTGTGGTGCCGCGCCGCCCGCAGGATGGCATCAACGCCATCACTTCCGACGAAGTGCTGACCGCCTGCCGCAATGTACTGGAGCATCATGCGCATCCTGCATACGCTGGCTGAATCGAGTCTTGGCGGGCTGGAATTTCGTACGTTGGAGCAGGCAAGTTGGTTGCAAAGGCATGGCTACGACGTGGCCATCGCATCGCCCTCGGGCAGCGGCGTCAGCGGCGCGGCGCGCGAGCGCAACCTGACAACGGTAGACATCGATTTCAAACCGGCCTACGCGCCCGCAACCGTCCTGGCGTTGCGCCGCGCGGTGAAGTCCCTGCGCATCGAGGTAATCGATAGCCACAGTCGCGCCGACGGTAAAACCGCCGCGCTGTGCCGCGACCTGTGCGCGGTGGTTCGAACCCGGCATTTCGCCAAACCCATGCGCACGTCGCCCCGCCGGCGGCTGGAATGGCGCGTCGGCTGCGATCACGTCATCGCCACCAGCAACGTGGGCAAGCAAGAACTGCTGGCGGCGCGGCTGTTTCGTGAAGATCGCATCAGCGTGGTGGGGGAATGGGCGGGCGACGAGTTCTTCCGCCAGGCCGAAGACCCAGACGCGCGTTTGCGCATCCGCCGCGGCCTGGAGATGCCGGCCCCGGACGATGCATACGTCATCGCCACCGTGGGCATGCTGCGCCCGGAAAAGGGCCAGGCCGATCTGCTGCGTGTGGTGCAGCGTTTGCGCGCGCTGGGCGTGCCTGCCGTGGCGCTCGTCGTGGGCATGCCCACCGCGGCCACCCGCGCCTATGCGTACGAGCTTTACCGTATGGCGATCGAACTGGGCATCTCCGACCATGTCGTTTTCGCCGGACATCGCAGCGATGTGCCCGACATGATGCGGGCGGCGGACGTGGTGCTGGTGCCCTCGGCCACGGAAGCCTGGTCGCGCGTGGTGCCCGAGGCCTACGCCATGGGCCGGCCCGTTGTCGCCAGCGAGGTGGGCGGCCTGCCCGAGATCGTCGTGCCCGGCCAGACCGGATGGCTGGCCGCGCCGGGCGACATCGCGGGCTATGTCCAGCGCATCCTGCAAATCCGAAACGACCCCAGCGATGCGCAAGCGGTCGTGACCCGCGCCAGAACGTACGCCGAGACGCATTTCCGCCTTAGCGAAAAGATGTTCCACACGCTGGATGCGTACCGCCGCGCCATGGAGCCGGGCCTGCGCGCGGCGGCTGACCGTTCGCCGTCAGCCACGCGCGCCGTCCCCGCCTACGTCGATCCGTTGGAGGTACAGGCCCACGAATATCTGTTGACCGGCACAGGCGCGCGCGGCCGCACGGGCATCCTGCTGGTTCATGGTCTGGCGGGCACGCCCGAAGACATGCGGGTGCTGGCGCTGGGGCTGCACCGTCGCGGCTACACCGTGCTGGCGGTCAAGCTGGCCGGTCATTGCGGCACGCTGGATGAACTGGTGGGCACACGCTGGCTGGATTGGCTTGCAAGCGTGCGGCGCGGTGCCGACCTGCTGGCAAACCGGGTCGATCACGTGGTGCTGGGCGGGCAGTCGGTTGGCGCCGTGCTGGCACTGGCCCTGGCGCAGGAACGCCCGCTGCATGTTGCCGGTGTGCTGGCGTTGTCCCCCGTGTTCCGTCACGACGGCCGAGGCTTGCCGCGCTACGCCAGGCTGGGCTTCCTGTTGCCGCTCTTGCAGGGCCTGGGCATCGGCCGCCATCGCGTTGTTGCAAGCCGGGGGGCGTCGTCGCCGGGCACCCCCTGGTGGTCGGTGGCCCAGGCGCAAAAACTCTCGGCGTCGGTATGGCGACGGCTGCACATACTGCGCGCCCCGTGCCTGGTCATGCATGCCCGGGACAATGACATCGCGTCCGTCTCGAACGCCTTCGACATTGTGAACCGCGCATGCCACGCAAACGTGTCCTTGCACTTGCTGGACGGCAGCCACCCGTTGACCCTGCTGGACCGCGAACGCAACGACGTGACCGCGCGGGTAGCGGCGTTCGTCAACGACATCGTGGAAGCGCCTGCGGGCCAGGCGGTCGTCAATGTGGCGTGACGGGCGTGATGGCAAGTGCATTGCGGGGCGCCGGCCGATCACTTTGCGTCCTCGATACTGCAAAGCCCAGACGATGAATCGCGGTGTGACGCTCTGCAAACGTGTGCAGGTTCGGCAAGCCCGTCGGCGCCGATTTCCGTCAACGCCCCGCCACCTGTAGCACCGCGTCGGCGAACGCCCGCGGCGCCTCTTGCGGCAGGTTGTGACCGATACCGCCGGTGATCTCGCGGTGCTGGTATTTGCCCGTGAACTGCTTGGCGTAGGCGGCGGGTGGCGGGTGCGGGGCACCGTTGGCGTCCCCTTCCAGCGTGATCGTGGGTACGGTGATCTTCGGAGCGGCGGCCAGGCGCTTTTCCAGCGCGTCGTATTGCGCTTCGCCGTCGGCCAGCGCCAGGCGCCAGCGGTAGTTGTGCACCACCACCGCCACATGATCCGGGTTGTCGAACGCACGCGCCGAACGCTGGTAGGTGGCGTCGTCGAACTTCCACTGCGGCGACGCCAGTTGCCAGATCAGCTTGTTGAAGCCATCCCGATTCGCGGCGTAGCCCGCTGCGCCGCGTTCGGTGGCGAAGTAGAACTGATACCACCACTGGAACTCCGCCTCTGGGGGCAGGGGCTTGCGATTGGCCGCCTGGCTGCCGATCAGGTAGCCGCTGACCGAGACCAATGCCAGGCAGCGTTCGGGCCACAGCGCGGCCAGGATATCGGCGGTGCGCGCGCCCCAGTCGAATCCGGCGATCACCGCGCGTTCAATCTTCAGCGCGTCCATCAACGCAATGATGTCGACCGCGACAACCGCCTGTTGACCATTGCGCGGCGTGTCCGCCGACAGAAACCGCGTCGAACCGTAGCCGCGCAGGTAGGGAATGATCACGCGGTAACCCGCGCCGGTAAGCCGGGGCGCCACGTCCGCGAAGGCGTGGATGTCGTAGGGCCAGCCGTGCAGCAGGATGGCGACGGGGCCGTTGGCCGGGCCCGCGTCCACGTAGCCCACATCCAGCGTACCGGCGCGAATCTGGCGGATGTCGCCAAAGGGTGTAGCGCCGCCACGGGCGGCGACGCCAGCGGTTGCCGTGCTTTTTGACACGCCGGAGGACACCTCGGCCTTGGCCCATGCGCTGCCGCTTGCGGCAAGGTTCAGCAGGCTGGCGGCGGCCAGTGTCGATGTGGTGGCGAGCAGGCGGCGGCGCTGCGGGTCAGTGGGGTGGGTCATCGTGAAAGCTCCTGGAAAAGTTCGCGGGTTTGGACGGGCTGCGAACGATTTATAGGGGCTGCGCGATGGTCTTGGGTGTCGCAATGTACCGTCCCGGCAGACGGATACAGTGCGATGCAATACAGGCGGTATTTGCCTTATCTACCGACCCAGCGCGTGCTCCGTCTTTCCCGGTGGCCCCTTCAGCCGCTTCAGGAACCATCTGCCCGCCGGCCCCGGCGGCGTGTCTTTCCGGTAGATCGCGAACATGGCGATGGGCGGGGTGCGCGGTTGAAAAGCCTCGATGCGCAACTTGACCAGCGCGCCGGCCTCCAGGTCCGACTGCACCATTTCCGTGGGCATGTGGCCCCATCCGAAGCCGGCACGCAAGAATGCGTGCTTGGCGCCAAGATCGGCAAGCCGCCAGATCTGGGGCGAAAGCACGCCGAATGTCGCGCCTTCGGTCAGCGTGGTGCGGTCTGTCAGCACCAGTTGCACGTGTTCCTCCAGGTCGCGCGTGCGGATAAGACCCTGATGCGACGCCAGCGGGTGTGACGGTGCGGCCACCGTCAACATGGGCACGTCCAACAGCTTTTCTGCGTCTAGCAGATCCGGCACCGCCGGCATCGAGCCGCTGATGCCAAGCCGGCAAGCCTGTTCCAGCACCGGCTGCACGACGGCGCCCAGGGCTTCGACATACAGCCGCAGCGGCGTGTGCGGAAACGCTTGTCGGAATGCGCCAACGGTGTCCGTCAACGATGCCATGGGGTACATGACGTCCACCACCACCGACAGTTCAGCTTCCAGCCCCTCGGCAATCGCGCGGGCTTTGGACTTGAACCCGTCCATGCCGCCGACCACCAGGCGCGCTTGCGCCAACAGCGCGGCGCCTTCTTCGGTCAGGCGGGGATAGCGGCCATTGCGGTCAAAGAGACGCACGCCAAGCTGGTTTTCAAGATTCGCCAGCGTGTGGCTGACCACCGACTGGGCACGCCTGAGTTTGCGGCCCGCGGCCGAGAAGCTTCCTTCGTCAGCGGCGGCAATGAAAGTGCGCAGCTGGTCTAACGAAACGGCGTCGAGCATATATCGATGAAGTAGATGGATTGCATCTAGAAATATAGGCTATCTGGATACGTGTCAAGTCTCTATTCTGCGGACATCAACTCTTTGGAAAGGATGATTCACATGACTTCGAACCTGAATGCCCACCCCGCCATCCCGGCTATCGGCCGCGCTTTCATCGCGGCAATCTTCCTGCTTAGCGGTATCGGCAAGCTGATGGACCCCGGCGCCGCCCTGGCCTATATCGGGTCGCTGGGGCTGCCCAGTCCGGAGCTGGGCCTGGTGGCCGCCGCGGCGCTGGAATTAGGTGGCTCTCTGTTGCTGATAGTCGGTTACCGCACGCGGCCGACCGCCCTGCTGTTGGCCCTTTACGCCCTGGTGACCGCGCTGATCTTCCACCATGCGTTGGCCGACCAGAACCAGATGTTTCATTTCCTGAAGAACCTGGCCATGGCAGGCGGCCTGCTACAGGTCGTGGCATTCGGCGCAGGCAGCTTCAGCGTGGACAACCGCCGTGCGCAAGCCAAGCGCGCGCTGGCCTGATCGCATCCACCGGAACAAAGGAAACCATCATGACCATCGCGACAGAACTGCTACGGCAACACCTGCAATTGCTGGTTGACGACAACCCGACGTGGCAGACATTGATTCATGACGACATCGTGTGGGACCTGCCCTACGCGCCCAGCCTGGGCCACCCGTTGCAACTTGAGGGCCGCGATGCCGTCCTGCGCCACGCGGGTTGGTTCGTGGACGCGGTGAGCGACTTCCGCTTCTTCGATGCCCAGATCGTCGCCACCGACGACGCGCACCATGCCGTCGCCCGAGTGCAGGCGGAAGGCAAGGTTGCGGCGACGGGACGGCACTATCAACAAGAGTACGTGGTGTTTCTGACCGTGCGCGACGGGCGTATTGCCCGGCTGCGCGAGTACTTCGATCCGGTGAAGGCCGCGTTGGCCTTCGATGCCCCGATTGTGGGCGTTCCTTCAAGGAGCATCTGATGAAAGCCATCCGTGTGTTTGCCTACGGCACCCCCGACGTGCTGACCCTGGCCGAAGTGGACGATCCCGTCCCCGGCGAAAACGAAGTCCTGATCGACGTCGCCACGGCGGCGGTAAACCCGATTGACTGGAAAATCGTCAGCGGCTCGATGCAGGCGTTCATCAAGCTGGCGCTGCCGTTCACCCCGGGCGTCGATGCCGCCGGTACCGTCGTCGCCGTCGGACGTAATGTCACGACGTTGGCGCCGGGGGATGAGGTAATGGGCTTCATCGGCATCGTTGGCGCCTACGCAAGCAGGGTGGTCGTCGATGCGGCCCGGCTCGCGCGAAAGCCGGCGGGGCTGAGTTTTGCCCAGGCGGCCGCCATGCCCGCGGCAACGCTTACCGCCTGGCAGGCGCTACACGAACACGGCGCGCTGCAATCGGGCCAGTCGGTCTTGATTCATGCGGCGGCCGGAGGGGTGGGAAGCGCAGCGGTCCAGTTGGCCAACCTGGCGGGCGCGCAGGTGATCGGCACCGCGTCGGCCGGTAACCGCGACTATGTTCTTGAACTTGGCGCCGCGCAATTCATCGACTATCGGGCAGGCGACTTTTCCCAGCAGGTGCCCAAGGTTGATCTTGTGATTGATCTGGTCGGCGCAAGCACGCAGGCGCGTTCATGGTCGGTACTGAAGCCGGGAGGCACCCTGGTGTCGACGGTCAGCCGGCCGGACACCGACCATGCCGACATCCCGGCGGGGGCAACCGGAAAGCACTTCGCAACCCGCGCCGACGGGCAGCTGTTGACGGATTTGGCGGCGCTATACGCATCCGGTGGTCTGCGCACCCATCTGGATTCGGCCTTTCCCCTGGCGCAGGCAAACCGTGCCCTTGAACGCAGCATGGGCGGCCACGTGCGCGGGAAGGTCATTCTTGATATGTCGGCTTGACGCGACGGGGCGTGAAGGCGCTTGTCGGCAGCGGCAGGTCGGCAAGCGCCCCGTTGCCGGCTTCCGACCGCCAACCGCCTGTCGCTTCCGGTCAATCGCCGTGCGCGTCTTGTCAATTCCCCCCGAGCGGGCGCCCCTAAGATTCCCTGCATCTCCCCGTGCAGGCTATCTGACAGGCATCCGGCCCCGCTCCCCATGATTACGCTCTACGACCATCCCCGATCCGGCAATTGCTACAAGGTGCGCCTCTTCCTGGCGTTGATCGCATTGCCCTATCGGCGCGAGTTCATGGATGTGCTGGCGCGCAAGAACCAGACCGAGGCGTTCGAACGCATCAGCGCGTGGAGGCAAGTCCCGGCGATCGATGACGGGGGTCTGGCCGTTTGGGACAGCCACGCCATCCTGATGTACCTGGCGCAGAAGCACGCCCCGCAGTGGCTGGCGCCGCTTCCTCATAGCGCGCAGATGCACGCGTGGCTGTCGGTGTCGGCCAACGAAATTGCCAACAGCTTGCAGCCGTTGCGGCTGACCAAGGTGGTCAGCCACGCCGAGGCCGCGCATCACCTGGGCGTCAGTGAAGCGCTGCTTGATGTGCAGGGCCTGAAGCTGCGGACGGATCGGCTGTTGAAACAACTGGAAAAGCGCCTTGGCGTCAGCCCCTGGCTGGCGACCGTACGCAGCGTCGCGGACATCGCCTGTTATGGCTATCTGGCATTGGCAGAAGAGGCCGGCATCGATCTGGACGGCTATCCCGCCCTGTCGGCTTGGCGCCGGCGCATCGAAGAACTGCCGGGTTACGTCGCGCCACAACACACCAACACAAAACACACTGGGGAAAAACATGGAAGCGATCTCTCGACCTGACGTGAACGTAGGGGCTGGAAAAAAGCCGAACCTGCTTCGAATCTCTGTGGCCACGGTAGTGGGCACAGCCGTTGAAGCGTTTGATTTCCTGGCGTACGGCACGGCCGCCGCACTGGTCTTCAATAAGCTCTTCTTCCCGCAGTTCGACCCCTTGACCGGCACGCTGGCGGCGTTTGCCGCCTTTGCCAGCGGCATGCTGGCGCGGCCCATCGGCGGGATCCTGTTCGGGCACTTTGGGGACCGCATCGGTCGCAAGTCCATGTTGACGCTTAGCCTGCTCATGATGGGCATCTGTACGGTGCTGATCGGGCTGTTGCCCACCTACGAGCAAATTGGCGTGTGGGCGCCGATCTTGTTGGTGGCGCTGCGCATCGGGCAAGGCTTGTCGTTTGGTGGCGAACTTGGCGGTGCCATGCTGATGGCCGTGGAACACGCGCCACCCCGATGGAAGGGCCTGTTTGGCAGCCTGCCTTTGGTGGGGTCGCCGCTGGGCATCCTGCTGTCCGTGGGCGCCTTCGCCCTGGTCACGCGGTTGCCTGAAGAAGACTTTCTGTCGTGGGGCTGGCGGCTGCCTTTTTTGGCCAGCGCGGTGTTGATCGTGGTCGGGATATTGATACGCCGTGGCATCGACGAGTCGCCGGATTTCGCCCGCGTCAAGGCCGAGCAAACGCAGGTCAAGCTGCCCGTGGCCGAATTGCTGGGCAAGCATGGCAAGGCGTTGTTGCTGTGCGTGGGATGCAAGCTGGCCGAAGTCACGTTGATCTACACCTTCCTTGTTTTCTCGGTGTCGTATGCGGTATCGATGCTGGGCTTCAGCCGGTCCGACGCGCTGCAAGCGCTGCTATACGGCGCGGCCGTGATGACGTTCACCATACCCGTGTTCGGCATGTTGGGCGACCGCTTCGGCGCAAGGCGCGTCTGCGGCTGGGGTGGGCTGTTGCTGGCCGTGATGGCGGTTCCGATCTTCATGGCCGTGGGCAGCGGCTCGCTGCTTGCCTATAGCGTGGCGGCGTTCATCGCCATGGCCTTGAACTACGCGATGATGATTGCGCCCCAGTCCAGCTTATATGCGGCCCAGTTTCCGCCAGAGCTGCGGTACTCGGGCCTGTCGATCGGCGTGCAGTTTTCCGCCGCAATCGGGGGGGGCTTGGCGCCGATGGTGTCGGCAATGTTGGTGGCTCGGTTCGACAGCATCGTGCCCGTGGGCGCGTACCTGGCGGTGCTGGGCGTCGTTGCGGGCACGTCGGCGTTCTTGATGAAGCCCACCACCCGGGCACGCTCCGCGCCCTGATCTTCAGCAAGCCGTTTATCGATCCAGCGCCAGCACCGCCGCACGGTATTTGTTCGGCGGGCTGCCGAACCGTTGCTGGAAGCATCGGCTGAAGTGGCTTGCATCCTGGAATCCACAGCTCAGCGCAATGTCCTTGACGGGGACATGTGCCCTGCACTGATCTTCCAGTGCGCTGCGGGCCAGCTGCAACCGGCGCTCGCGCACGTACTGGCCATACTGGATGCCGCGCATCTGAAACAAGCGATGCACCCAGCGGCTGGAAGCGCGCAGCGCGCGCGCCACCGCCGCCACGGACAAGTCGTTGTCGGTGATGTGCGTATCCACGTAGCTGGTAATCGCCTGCCAGCTTTCGATGGGGCCGCGCTCGGTGGTCGGCAATTGCTCCAGCGCCTGGCTGGTGTAGATGGCCGCCAGCAAAGAGATCAACGCCTGTTCCGCAAACATGCTGGACGTGGGGCTGACGGCGTCGGGCGGCTCAAAAAAAACATGCCCCAGGCAGTGGTGGGCCGTGCGCACCATCGGCAGCGTCGACGCCGCGCGTTGCGCCGTGAACTGCGAGATATCCTGCAAGTGCATGCCTAGCAGATTCAGCAAGGATCCCTTGATCACGACCAGCCTGGAGTCCGTCAGCATGCGCACTTCGGAAGGCAGGGCGGTGGTACGAAAAATGATGTCGCCCGTTTCCACGGGCAGGCTCGCGCCGTTCTGGCTGATGGTGCCGTGCCCTTCGATGATGAAGCTGGCCAGGAATTCCGCCCGTAGCGCATCGGCCGCATGTTCGGCCCGGTGCTGCACCGTCATGGGCGTGGATTCCAGGTTCACGGCCAGGCCGCCCGCGCGCAGGCGGCATGCCTGTAGATGCAGGCGCGGTTGCAGGGTCAGCGGCAGGAAGTCCCCCGGCAGCACCAGCTTGTTCAGTCGCGCCTGATAGCCGGACAGTTCGGCCTCGTAGAAGGGACGAAAACGGGGCGCGAAATTCAGGTCCGGTTCCTGCTGGGAAGCGGCAGGCGGAAGCGATGGGGCGGCTTGCATGTCGATGGATGAACCCGACTTTCCGTGCGGGCCAAGCGCCCGCGAAATCATTGTATCGACGCTGATCGCGCACGCACCTGCCGTTTACCCTAGGCCCTTGTCACTGTCGGACAAGCCCTGTGCGGTTGGAAGCAATGCCTGAAAAGCGCCTGCCGGATGTAATGGCAACGGTATGCCACCCGGCAAAGGCATCAGGAGATGAATGTGGATGACAAGGCAATGCAGTCCGACGCGTTTTTCAAGCGCTCGGCCGACAAGCTGGATTTCGGTAATTGGAACGTGCGGGAAAAAATCGCCCTAAGCTGCCGCATCCTGGCAAGCGAAGGGCACTCTGAGACCCTGGCGGGGCAGATCACCGTGAAGAACGACGACGGTTCCTTCTACACGACGGCGCTGGCCCAGGCCTTCGACGAGATCCGGCCGGACACGGTGATCCGCATCAACGACGACATGGACGTGCTGGAAGGAGAGGGCACGCCCAACCCCGCCGTGCGGTTTCACTTCTGGGTTTATCGCAACCGGCCCGATGTGCGCTGCATCGTGCACACCCATCCCCCTTACGTATCGACCCTGACCATGACCGGGCGCCCGCTGGTGGTGTCGCACATGGACGCGACGCCGTTTCACAACGACTGTGCGCACTTGAAGGAATGGCCGGGCTTGCCGATCGCCGACCAGGAGGGCGAAATCATTTCCGCCGCCTTGGGGAAAAAGCGCTGTGTGCTGTTGGCCAACCACGGGTTTCTGGCCGCGACCGGTACTGTGGAAGAAACCCTGTACCTGTCGGTGCTGATCGAGCGCGCCGCGCGCAATCAATTGCTGGCCGCCGCCGCTTACGGTGACGTGAAGCCGGTGGACGATGCGCTGGCAGCCGAGTCGCACGACTTTCTGCTCAAGCCCAGCATCGTGCGAGCCAGCTTCGCCATGTTCGCGCGCCGTATCGAACGGCAGGGCATTGCGCAGGCATAAGCCAAGCCTCGGCGCGAAACAACGAGCCGCCCCAAAACAAAAAGGCCGGCCGCGAAGAGCGGCCGGCCTTTTTGATCCACCACGACACTTACGCGTCGGCGGCACCTTCCTCCGCCGCAGCCGTCGGCTGCACCTGGTTGATCAGGGCCGGCCAGGTGTTGATCGACAACAGATGGCAGTACACCAGCGGCAGCCAGCCGTTGGCGCGCCAGCGCAGGAACTCGTCGTCCGGCAGCTTGTTGAACTTGGCTTCGTCGATCACCTTGAAGCCGGACATGGCCAGGCGCTGGCCGTCGGGCAGGGTGATGTCGGCGCGGTTCTCGATCAGCAGATCGGCGGCGGCCAGGGCCTGCGCGAACTCCATCGTGTAGGCGTGCTGGTTCTGGTAGTCGCGGCAGAATTCCAGCGCGCTGCGTGCCAGGTCGGTGGGTTCACCGGCTTCGTCGAAGAACGGATTGTCGCGGCCTTCGACCACCGAGGCGGCCTTCTCGTCAACGCACAGCGTGAACTGGCTGCGGTCTTCGTTCTCCATGAAGATGAAGGGATAGCGGCGCACGTAAGCCGGGATGTAGGTGCCGGCGCGCCACTGGCCGTCGGCGTCGACGAACAGGTTTTCCTGGCCACGCACGCCCAACACCGCCACGGGCGTGGGCTGATCGCCGTCGGTGAAGACGATGGGGAAGTGGCGACAGGCGGTCGGCAGCTCGGTGGCCACCAGCGGCACGGCGTTGGTGGTGGCGGCATAGGCAAAGCCCGTGTTGCCGGCCAGCGACAGGTTGGCATGCACGCCGGCAGCCAGGGGGCGGGGTTGTTCGTAGAACAGGGGAAGCGAAGTCTGCGTAGTCATGGTGTCGAATCAAAGAGTGCGGGATTGCGCGTCGTTGTCGCGACGCTCGTCGTCGGAAGACGGGCTGCCTTCGGCGACGGGTTGTTGCGGTTTGCCGGCCGGCGTTTGCAGGACCGAGGTCTGGCCGTTCGGAACGTTCAGCATGGCGTTGTCGCCGGAAGGCAGCTGCCAGTTGAAGGTGGCGGAGGCCACTTTCAGCACCTGCGGATCGGCGTATGCGCCCAGCGGATCCGGGCCGAAACTATCAGACGGGACCGTACCACGGAACAAAGACGAGGCGGTAGGCGTGGTCGGGATGACCGGCTGCGGCGCGGTGATGGCGGACAGGCGGTCGATGACGCCCGTCGGACCCCACGTGACGCCGTTCAGGTAGTACGGCGAGCCCACCAGCGAGCTCTTGATGGAAGCGGCCGCCACGGCGCCCGTCTTGCCACCCACCGTGCCCCACACGTCGGCCGAGCCGGCGGTGAGAACGGTCAACGAGCCCACGTCCAGCTTGTGGCTGAGGTTGGCGTCGTTCAGGCCGATGCGCAGCGCGCCCAGCGGGCCGGCGGCCAGCGTCAACGCCGTTTGCGGGCCCACCAGGCCAACCGCGGTGATGTCGCCGTTGGTGCTGATGGTGGCATTCGCGCCTTGCAGCGTGGCGGGTGCGCCCAGGTTGATGGGGCCTTGGCTCACCAGCAATTGCGCGGGCAGCGTCAGGCCGGCGCCGCCGGTCTGCGTGAAGCCCGTGGCGGCCTTCACCGTCGAGCCGGCGGCGAACGTCGTCGTGCCGGCCGGGTCGGTGTTGGTGATGCGGATCGGACCCGTGTCGGCGGTAACGTCCTTGCCGAACGCGACCTTGCCGCCCGTGATGTCGATGCTGTCGGGACCCGAGGCGCGGACGTTGCCGTTGTAGCTGGCGGACTTGGCTTCCAGCTGCTGCACGCGGTAGGCGCTGACGTCGCCGTTGAACACGATGGTGTCCACGGCGCGCAGCGTCAGCGAGCCCAAGTCGGTGGCGTCGCCCGCCACCAGCACGTTCTTGCCTGCGTTGATGGCCAGGTTGTTGCCGTTGCCGTCCAGCTTGCTGCCCAGCACGACCGAACCCGTGGTGCTGGTCAGGTCGCGGTCGCCGGTCAGCGTTACCGCGCCGGTGTAGACCTGGTCGCCGGTCGTGACGACCTTGCCCGGGCCCATCGTGGTGGTGCCTTCGATCGCCAGGCCGCGCAGCGGCGTGGTCGCGCCGATGTCGCCCTGGATGTCGGCGTTGCCGGCGATGATCAGGCCTTGCTGGCCCGACTCGGTACCGTCCACGCCGGCCTTCAGTTGCACGTTGGTGCCGGTCAGCGTGGTGTCCGCGCCGGACAGGATCACATGCTGGCCATACTGCTGCGAACCCGTGGTGTCGACCGAACCGCCGTTGATCAGCACGTCGCCGTTGCCGCTGGTTTGCAGCGACGCGGTGCGAACCGGGCCGTCCAGGACGGTGTCGCCGGCGGCGTTGATTGTCAGGTTGCCCAGGCGCGAACCTTGGCCGACCGGGCCGGCAAATTCCACGTCGCCCTTGTCCGCCGACACAGTCATGTCGTGCCCGCCGTCAACGGCGCCATCGAAGCGAATGTCGCCGTCGCGGCTGGTCACGGTAACGTCGCCGCCCAGCGTGACCGCGCCCAGGTACGACTGGTCGCCCGTGGTCGCGATGCTGCCTTGGCCCAGCGTGGACTTGCCGTTTACCGTCAGGCCGGCCAGCGCATCCTGCGCGCCAATCGGACCCTTCAACACGGCGTCGCCGTCAATGGTCAGCTCATGCGAGCCGTCGGCGCCGCCCAACAGGCCCACCGTGCTGCCCTTCAGGACGGTGTCGCCGCCCAGCACCACGCGTTCGCCGTAGGACTGCGCGCCGGTCGTGTCGACCCGCCCGCCGTTGATGGCAATCGTGCCGCCCACGTCCGACGTGATCGATGCCGCGTAGACAACGTCGTTCAGCGTGGTCGAGCCCTGGCTGGCGATGGCGATGTTGCCCAGCCGGCCACCCGCGTCGTCGCCCACGGCGTCCGTGAACGTGACGTTGCCCGCACCGGCCGACAGCGACAGGTCGTGCCCGTCGCCCTGGCTGCTGGCGACTTTGTCATTGAACGTGATGCTGCCGCCTTGGGTCGTCAACGCCACGTCGCCGTCAAGAGTGACCGCGCCGTTGTACGACTGCTTGCCGCTTGTGCCGATGCTGCCGTCCAGGCTGGACGTGCCGTTGACCGTCAGGCTCGCCAGCACGTCCTGCGCACCGAACGCGCCCTTCAGCACGGCGTCGCCGTCGATGGTCAGGCCATGCTTGCCGTTGCCGCCACCCAACAGGCTGACGGTGCTGCCCTTCAACACCGTATCCGCGCCCAGCGTGACCAGTTCGCGGAAGGTTTGCGTGCCCGTTGTGTCGACCAGGCCGCCGTTGATGGCTACCGTGCCCGGGGCGTCCGTCTGCGCCGACGCGGCGTAGACCGCGCCGTTGAACGTGGTCGCGCCGGCGGTGTTGGCCGTCAGGTCGCCCAGGCGTTGTCCCGCGCTGCCCACGGCGTTCAGGCGAATATCGCCGCCTGCCGTGGAGTCAATGACGACGTTGCGGGTGCCGATCAGCGCGCCGTCGAACGTGACGTTGCCGGTGGTGGTGGACAACGACTGGTCACTGCCCAGCGTGACGTCGTTCTGGTAGTGCTGGTTGCCCGTGGTGGCGATGCCGCGGGTGGTCAGCGTGGCGGGGCCGTTGACGGTCAGGCTGGCCAGCTTGGTGTTGGCGCCGATGGCGCCGGCCAGCGCGGCCGGGCCATCGACGGTCAACGCGTACGCGCCGTCCACGCCATCGGCCAGCGTGACGCCGCTGCCGCTCAACGTTGTGTCGGCGCCCAGCACCACAGCGGCGCTGTAGGACTGCATGCCGGTCGTTGTGACGCTGCCGCCGTTAAGCGCGGTGATGCCGGTGCCGACCTGGTTCAGCGATGCGGTGTTGACCGCGCCGCCGTAGGTGGTGGCGCCGGCCGTCAGAACGGTCAGCGCGTTCGCGCCCGAGACGTCGCCCGTGAACGTGACGGCGCCGTTGCCCGTGTACACGTTGACGCCGCCAGCCAACACGGTGTCGCCATCGACGCCGAAAGCGCCGTTGCCGGTGGTGTACAGGCCGCGCAGCGTCGTGTCGCCGTTGTACTGCTGGGCACCGCTGGTCGCGACGTTTTGCACGCTGATGTTGGCGCCGTCGATGCTCAGGCCGGCCAGGTTGATGGCATTGCCGCCCAGCGTGACGTCGCCGTCGTTGGCGACGATCACTGCTTGCTGGTTGCCGCCGTTCAGCACGCCCGAGAGCTTGACATTGCCACCGTCGCCGTTGGCGGTCAGCGTGCGCTTGCCGCCCGTCAGCGTGGCGTTGCCGGAGATGTCGATGGACGCGCCGGTCAGGTCGCCGCCAAGCGTGACGCTGCCGTTGTAGGTCTGCGCGCCGGCGGTGTCGATGGCTGCCGTGCCGATCTGCGCGCCAAACACCGTCAGGTTGTTGACCTGGCTGTTGGTGATGGCGTGGTTGATACCGACGTTGCCCGATGACGATCCCAGCAACACGTCGCCGTGATTGCCGGCGGTCAGGCCAACGCTGCTGATCAGGTCGCCGACGGCGGCGATCTGGATGCTGCCGTCCGCCGTCGCAACGGCGCCCAGCGTCAGCGGGCCGGTGGCCTCGACGACGATGTCGCCGGCGCCCAGCACGTTGGCCTTCAGGTAACGCGCCGACGTGATGAAGGCGGCGTTGCCGTCGCCGATGCCGTTCTTGCTGGTCAGGTCCAGGCTGTTGGTCGTGACGTCGCTGCCCAGGGCCACCAACGAGCCTTCGGCGGCGGCCAGCACGACCGTGCCGTTCGCGGCGCCGGCGTTGATGGTGCCGACCACCACGTCGCCGTGCTGCGAGCTCAGGTCGATGCCGCGGTTGTTGCCGGCGGCAAGGGCCGACACGTCCAGCGTGCCGGTGGCGTTGGCCGTGATGTTGCCGTTGGCGGTGGACAGCCCGGCGGTCAGTGCGCCGGTATTGTTCAGCGTCAGGTTGGCCGGCGTGGTGACGCCGGTCAGGTTGACGTTGGCGTTGGCCACTTCAGTGGTCAATACCGTGTTGCCGCCCGCCGCGCCGCTGGTGACGTTCAGCGTATCGCCGCGTGCAATGATGTTGCGCGGCGTGGCGCCCGCCGCCACCACGTCTTGCAGGCCCACCAGGGTGATGGTGTCGTTGGCCTGCACGCCCGTGCCGGCTACCGTCAGCGTGCCGTTCGAGGACAGCAGCACGTTGTCGGCGGTATTGGACAGGCCCGAACGCGCGTCCAGGTCGCCCGACGAACGGATGTAGACCGAGCCGTTGTCGCCCGTTTGCGTCACGTCGCCGGTCAGCGTCAGGGCACGCGTGCCCACGTTGTTCAGGGCGATGACCGCGCCATAGGCGCCGGTGGTCAGGTCGCCCAGCGAGGCAACGTTGGTGCGCAGGGCGATGCCGCCCAGCCCGGTGGCCAGGTTGCCCACCGTGCCGATGCTGCCGCCCGCCGTGGCCGTCAGGCTGTTGCCGAAGACCAGGTTGCCCGGAATCGCGCCCAGGATGGATCCGGCCGCCTTCAGGGTGACGTCGCCCAAGGCCAGGGCGTCGATCGTGTTGATCGACAGGTCGCCATTGGACGTGGCGATCGAGATGTCGTTGGTTGCCGAGTTCGTCTTGGTGACGGCGCTGTTCACCAGCGTGGGGCCGGCGGTGGTGATGCCGATGGCGCCGTTCTGCGTGGCGATGGCGTTCAGCGTGGTGCCGGCCGCGCGGTTGTCGTCCAGGAAGATCGAGCCGTTGCCGGTGACTTCCGCGTTGATGACGGCGGCGGTCGTCTGCACGTTGTCGGCCGACCCTTCGGCGCCGCCGATGCCCGCGCCGGCCTTCAGCGTGACCGAATTGCCGATGATGCGCGTGGATTCCTCGCGATCGTCAACGATGGTGCTGCCGGCCTTGCTGTAGTCGATGTTGACGGTGCCCGTGCCGGCGTCGATGTTGCCTGCCACCAGTTGGCTGTTGGCGCCGTTGCCCACGATCTTGATCGTGCCGTTGCCGTTGCTGGCGACGGCGTTGGCGATTTGCAGGTTGCCGGCCGCCGCGATGTCGATCGTGCCGCCGGACAGGTACGAGTAGACGGCGTTGTTGTCCGCCGCCAGATACATGCCGCCCAGCGTGGTCGCCTCGACGCGTTGGCCGCTGGCGTTGATGCGGCCGGTGGCGGTGTTGGAGCCGATGCCGTTGCGAGCGTTCAGGGCAACACCGTACGCCTTGATGGTGGCGCCGGCCGCGTCGGCCAGGATGGTGCCGTTCTCGGCGTTCAGCGTGATCTGACCCTGGGTGGCGCCCGCCTGCACGTTCTTGACGGTGATGTTGCCCTGGGTGGCCTTGACCGAGATGCCGTTGCCGGCGGCGTCGGTGGCCGACGTCATGCTGTTCAGTACCAGGTTGCCCGACGATGTGACGCGCGTTTCGCCGTTGGCGACCGAGGTGGTCAGGCCGCCCAGCAGGTTGTTGGTGCTGTCCAGGTACAGCGAGCCCGTGCCGGTCACGCTGGCGGACACCGGGTTGTTCGGCGCCGCGATCTTGATGGCCGCGTCGTTCGTGCCGATGCCGTTCTTCGCGGTCAGTGTGATGGCGCCCGTGCCCGAACCCGAGATGGCGCCGCCGCCGTCCAGGATGCTGCCGTTCTGCGCATTCAGCGTCAGCGTCTTGTTGGTGCCGTAGCGGACGGAGCCGACCAGGATGTCGCCCGTCGTCGTCGTGACGGACAGGTCTTCGCCTGCGTTGAGGTTGCCCAGGTTGATCGAGCCGGCCTGGTTCAACCAGATGCCGCCCGAGGCCGTGGCCGCGATGTTCTTGACCTGCGTGTTCAGGGCGCGGGTGGACGAGCCAATCGCGTTGGGGGTTTCACTCGACCCGGTGGACAACGTCAGGTTGCCCGCCGTGATCTTCGACGTGCCCGTCATGCCCTGGATCGAGCCGCCGGTGTAGTAGTAGGGGTTGGTCGACAGGTTGACCGACCCATTGGCCGTGACGTCGATGTCGTTCAGCGTGATCGAGCCGATTGCCTGGTACGTGAAGTTCAGGCCGGTGGTGTCACGAACGATGGTCAGCGCGGTGTTGTTGCTGGTGTCGGCGCCGCTGAACGTCAGGTTCTGCGCGTCGATGGTCAGGAAGCCGTAGCTGCCGTTCTGGTTGCCCTGCGCGTTGGCGCGGTTGATGGTCAGGTCGGTCAGGTCGGCCAGGTTGTCGACGTAGATGCTGCCCGGGGTGTTCAGCGTCAGCGACGGCGTGTCCAGATGGATGCGGTTGCTGTTGCCCGAGCCGATGCTGCGCGAGGACCCGTAGTCGGCCGTCAGCGTGACGCTGTTGCCGGTGATGCGGTTGCTGTTATTTGCGCCGACGATGTTGCCCGTGCTGGTCGACAACGCGACCGCGCCGTTGGTGGTGCTGATGGTGCCCACTACCAGGTCGCGGCCGGCGCGGCCGGTATCGGCGGTCAGCGTGATGTTGCCGTCGCCGGTGACCGAGGCGGCCTGCAAGCCGTAGGTTTCGATCAGCGCGATGCTGCCGTCCGCCGTGGCCGTCTTGGTGGCGCTAAGGGTGACGATCGTCGTGCCGCCCGAGCTCAGGTTGGTGGTGCGGATGGCGCTCTTGTTGCCGATCGAGCCATTGGCCGTCAGGTTGACGGTGGTGGCGTTGCTGATCGTGCCGCTCAGGATGGAGCCGCCCGTGTTGTTGACGGTGAAGCTGTTGCCGTTGGTGTTGACCGAACCCAGTTCGATGTCGCCGACGGTGTTGCTGACCGAGCTGGCGCCAGTCGAGGTCAGGCTGGGCAGGCTGGTGTTGCCTTCCACCGTAATGAACGCGCCGCCGCCGGCCGCGCGGCCGGTCAGCGTGCTGACGCGCGTGTCGATGGCGTTGCCGATGCCGCTTGCGCCGATGGCGGTGTTGGCGTTCAGGTTCAACGACGCCGCGTCGATCTTGGTGTTGGCATCGCCATCGCCCAGCAGCGAGGCATAGCGCGAGGTCAGCGACACGTTGTCGTAGCCGACGTTGATGGTGCCCACGGTGATGCTGCGGTCGCTGGTGACGCTAAGGTTCAGGCCGCCCGCATCCGTGATGTTGCCCAGCACCAGGCCAGCCGTGCTGCCGCTGCCGCCGTCGGTGGCGGTAAAGCCGATGTTGCCGCCGTCGCGCGTCGGCGAATTGATGCTGTACGAGCGCGCGCCGTTACCCGTCGAATACAGCGACAACGTATCGATGTGCTTGTTGGAATCGATATAGACGTCGCCGGCGTTCTGGATGTTCAGCAGCGGGGCCGACAGATTGATCTCGCGGCCCGTGCCGCCGATGGCGCCCGATCCCTGCGTGGTCAGCGAAACCTGGGCGGCCGTGATGCGCTGGCTGTCATCGGCGCTGCCCAGGATGCTGTTGTTGCTGGATAGGCGTACGGTGCCGGTGGACTGCGTGTCGATGATGCCGATGTCCTGGCCAACGTTGCTGGACAACATCAGGTTCAGGCCGGTGTCGTCGCGGACATTGTTGACTTGCAGGCGGCCGTCATGCACCACATCGAACAGCAATTCGTTCGACGTGACGTCGTAGGTCGAAGGCGCGACACCCGTTGCATACAACGACAGGCTGGCCAGGTCGACGTCGTTGTTCACGTAGACGTGGCTGCCGCTCGTCAGGTAGAGCTCGCTGGTGGTGGTGTTGATCTTGTCGGCCGAACCCGAGCCGATCTGGCCGGTGGCGAAGAGCGACACCGAATCGCCCGTCACGTGCGAGGCGGGCGACAGGTTGAGCAAGTTGCTGCCCGCGCCGTTGGCGGCCAGGCTGACGGCATGCGCGGGGCCGGTGTCGATGTTGCCGATGCGTACCGTGCGGTCGCCGGAGAACGAGAAGTTCAGGCCGGTGGTGTCTTGCACATCGAACAGGTTGTAGCCGCCGGTGTCCGTGACGTTGAACGTCAGGCCCTGCGCCGCCACCTGCACCACGTTGTCCACGGATTGGTTGGCGTGGTTGGCGGTGACGTTCAGGCTGAACAGGTTCGACGCGTTGTTCAGGTAAAGATTGTTGCCAGTCTGCGTGGTCAGTTGCCGCGTGTCGGTTTGCACGGCATTGCCGGCCGCGCCAATGGACTGCGTGGCGGTCAGGATCAGCGAGGGGGCGACGAAGCTGCTGCCCGCGCCTTGAAGAATCGACCCGTTGGTGACGTTCACCTGCGCGGAGCTGGCGACGTTGTTGTTGCCCAGGGTCAGGGTCTTGTTGTTCGAGATCCACAGGCTGCCGCGCAGGTTCGAGGACAGCTTGTCCACGCTGACGTACAGCGGCTGGTTGGTGTTGTACGTACCCGTGACCGAGCCGGCATTGAGCGTCAGCGCGCCCGTGGTGATGTTGGGGCTGCTGGCGCTGCTGCTGTTGCCGTAGATGTTGCTGTTGCTGCCCAGCGTGACCGAGCCGCCCGCGCCGGTGGCCACGTTGTTGACGGTCAGCGCGCGGTCGGACGAGATCGACAGCGCCAGGTTGCCCGCGGTGGAAACGTTGTTAAGCGTCAGCCCCGAAGTGCCGGTCGAATCGCTCAGCGAGAACGTCAGGCCGGTGGCCGAGACGCTGTACGAATTGTTCTGCAAGCCGCTCGAGCTGGCGTGGTTCGCGGTCAGCGACAGCGACGTCAGCTGCTTGTCGTTGGAGACGGACACGTTGCCCGCCGACGCGATCGACAGATTGTTCGTGCTGGTCGAAGCGGCGACGCTGCCGTTCGTGCCCAGCGCGTTCAGGCTGACGTTATTGCCGGTAATGACGCCCGAGCTGCGGCTGATGGTCGGCAGGAACGACGTGTTGGCGTAGCGCGAGGTCAGCGTCACGGAACCCGCGGCGCCGGTATTGATCGCGCCGGTGGCAATGGCGGAATCGGCGTTGACGGCCAGTGCGGCGCCGTTCATGTCTGCCGCGATCGTCAGGCTGGTGCCACCCGCGATCGACAGCGTCTGGCCGCCCAGCCCGCTGAAGGCATAGGCGTTGGTGTCGAAGTTGGTGGTGCTGCCCGCGTCGCGGCGGCTCAGGTTCAGGTCGATGCTGCTTAGCGCCTGATTCCCGTTGTTCAGGAAGATGTCGCCGTTGTTGGCGATTGCCAGGTTGGCGGTCGCGGTGCGCAGCGCGCGGCCGGCGGCGCCGATGGCCCCGGTGTTTGCATCGCGCGCGGTGTAGCTGTCGCTGCCGGTGGCCGACAGCTTGACCGTGCCGGCCGTGATGCGGCCGGTGCCGGCATCACTGGTGATGCTGGAATTGACGCCGCCGTTGGCCGTGGTCAGGCTGACCGAGTTGCTGGCGGTAATGGCGCCCACCTGGATGTTCTTGCGGCCGCTGAAGCTGAAGTCCGTCAGCCCGCCCGTGATCTGTTCCAGGTACTGCGTGGTGCCGTCGTCGGTGATGCGGATGGTCTGGCCCGCGCCGCCGCCGATGGCGATGGTGCTGGTGGCGCCGGCCGCGCGCTGGCTGTTGATCGCCAGGCTGCGCAGCACGGTGTCGCTGGCGACAAAGAAGTTGATACCCGCCGACAGGCTCAACGCGGACGTGCCGGCCAGGGCCAGCGTGCCGCCCGTGGCCGACGAGCCGATCGAGCTGCTGGAGCCCGCCGTTAACGCGACATTCGCCGCGCGGATCGTGCCGGGGTTGGCCAGGTCGTCGTTGGCGATGTTGCCGCCCGCGATCAGGCTGACCTTGCCGCCCGCGCCAGCATCGATGTTGCCGACCCACAGGTTCTTGCCGTTGGCCGAGAACCCGAAATCCAGGTCGGTGGAACTGGCGATGTCCTTCAGGTGGATGCCGTTGGCGTCGTCCGTCAGCGTGAAGGCCGACAGGTTCGGTGCGGTGATCGCGTACGAGCCATAGACGTAGCCATTGCGCGTGACGGCCAGGCGCGTCAGGCCGGTCTCGTTGTTGACGGTGATGTCGCCACCGCTGGTCAGGCTGACGTCCGGCGCCTGCAAGGTCAGCGCGGCGCCGGCCGCGCCCAGCGAACCGGCGGCCGACAGCGCGATGCTGCTGGCCTGGATCTTCGTGGCGGCGTCGCCATCGTCAAGAATGGAACCCGCGCTGTTGGCCAGCGACGCGGGGCCGGCGGCCTGCACGTTGCCGACCAGAGTCGTGCCGTTCCCTTGCGTGTAGCCAAGCTGCCCGCCTGCCGTTACCGACGCCAGCTTGATGTTGCCGTAGGTGCCGTTCAGATAGAGGTCGCCGCCCGCGTTGGCCAGGACGTTGACCTGGCTGGGGCCGCCCACGCCCACATAGCGCACGCTGCCGCCGTAGTTGCCGCCGATCGAGCCGGTTGCGGTCAACGAGATGTCGCCACCGCCCGCGTACACATTGCCCGAGCCGTTACCCAGGATGGAGCCGTTGGCCGCGTTCAGCGTCACATCGTCGTTCCAGCTGCGTATCGTGCCCGATACCAGCAGGTCGCCCTGGCGTGCGTCGATCTGTACGGCGTCGGTGGCCGTGATGTTGTTCAGCGTGATGACGCCGGTGGTGTTGCTGGAGCCGGTGGGCTTGGGCAGCTGCACATAGAAGCCGCCATTGCTGGCCGAGCCCGACAGGTTGCTGGTCAGGATGTCCAGATAGCCGTTGCCGGTGGCGCCGATGGCGCGGCCGGCGGACAGGTTCACCGAATTGGCCAGTAGCAGGGTGTTCTTGTTGCCGTCGTCGCTGATCGCGCCCGAGGTGTTCAGCGTGATGGAACCGCCATAACCGGCGTCGATGCTGCCGACCGTGACGTCGCGGTCGCTGATGAAGTTGAAATACACCGAGTTGCTGTCGCGCACCTCGTGTATGGTGTGGCCGGTCACATCGTCGGTGATGTTGAACAGCAGCGACGGCGCGCGCACGTCCAGCACGTAGTGATCGTCCTCGCCCTTGTGGCGAGCAGTCACCGTCAGGGTGTTGAGGTCGGCGATGTTGGTCGCGTAGAGGTTGCCGCGCGTGTCCAGCGACAGGTTCGGCGCGTTGACCGAGACGAAATTGGCGTGGGTGCCGATGTCCTGGGCGGCGGCCAGGCTGACCGCGCCCGCGGTGACGCGCGTATCCGCAATGCCGTCATCCAGGATGCTGCCCTGCGTGGACGTCAGCGTGACGCCGCTGCCGGCGCGGATGTTGCCCAGCTTCAGGGTCTGGTCGCCGCTGAACACAAACTGATTCAGCAACGAGCTATAGACCTGCTTCAATTCATACGCATTGCCCAGATCGTCGTTGACGTCGAACGCCAGGAAGGGCGCGGAGACTTGCAGGAAGTTCTTTCGCAGCGGATCGGCGTGCGAGTTGCTGACGGACAGGTAGGTCAGCGTCTTGCCGGGGTTGTCGACGTAGATGTCGCCGCCGCTACCCAGTGTCAGGCTGGCCGAGGACGTCTTGATGTGGTCGCCCGAGGTGCCGATGTGCTGACGCGCTTGCAGATTGATGGCGTTGCCCACCAGTTCGCTGTTGGCATTGGCGCGCAGGATGTTGCCACCCTGGGCGTTCAACGACAGCGTGCCGGTGCCGGCGTCCAGCTTGTTGGCGGTCAGGTCGGCCACGCCGATGACGGAAATGCCGTTGAAGGCCTTCAGGTCATCCAGCAGCACGGAACCCTGCGCCTGGTTCAGATAGATGCTGCCGCCCGTGGCGTGCAGTTCACCCGCCGCCGTGCGCAGGTAGGTGCCCGCCGTGCCCACGGTGTAGCTGCTGTTCGATGCGGGCGCCAGCAAGGTCACGACGTTACCGGTGACCAGCGATGCCGACGTGCCCGTGATGCTGCCGGCGCGCGCGGTCAGCGTGACGTTGCCCGAACCCGCGTTGATCTGGCCGGCGGAAATGCTGTTGCCCGTCAGGTTGACGGCGCCGCCGCCGGAACTGACGTTGTTGGCCGTCAGCGAGCCCGCGCCAGTGATCACGATGGCGGCGTTATCGGCCTGGGCCTGCGTGATGTTCAGGTTGGAGCTGCTGCTGTCCAGGTACACGCCGCCCGTGCCCGCCGTGGCGGACACGTTACCGGCGTTGGTCTTCAGGCTGCGGGACGCGGCGCCGATGATGCCGTTCTGCGCCGACAACGCCAGCGTGTTGGTCGAGATCGTGGTGGCGTCATCGCCGTCGTCCACGATGTTGCCCATGGTCGACGTCAGCGACGTCGATGCGCCGGCCTTGATGGCGCCCAGGGTCAGGTTGCCGCTGCTCCACACGGACAGCGGGCCGGTGGTTTCGACGGAACGCAGGTTCAGCGCGCCGAAGTTGTAGAGATACACGCCGCCCGCGCCGCTGGCGGCCGTCAGCGTGGCGGTCTGGGTGTTCAACGCCAGGTCGGCGCTGCCGATGGCGCCGTTGTTGCCGTTGCTGCCGCTGGCCTTCAGCACGATGCTGCCCGCGCTCATGCTGCCCGGGATGCTGCCGGCCAGGATGTCGCCGGCCGTGGACGTCAGGGCCAGCGCGCCCGCGCCCAACGAGACGGAGCCCACGCGGATCGTGCGGTCGCCGGTGAACGAGAAGTTCAGGCCATTCTGGACGGCCCGGTTCAGGTAATAGCTGCCGTTGTCCGCCAACGAGAAATCCAGCCCGCCGGCCGAGGTGAGCTGGTACGTGTTGTTGACGCCGGGCTGGGCGTGGCGGCTGGTGATGTCCAGCGTGCTCAGTACCGAGCGGTTGGCCGCGAACAGGTTGCCGCCGGTGGCAAGCGCCAGCCGCGATGTCTGGGTGTTGACCGCGTTGCCGGCCTCGCCGATGTTGCCGCCGCTGGCGTCCAGCGTGACGGTGTTGCCCGCCACGACCTGGTTGGCGCCGCCCACGTTGCGGATGCTGCCCGCGCTGGTGCGGACCAGCGCCGCGCCGCTGCCGGCGTCAATGACGTTGGCCAGGTTGATGTCGCCGGTGGCGTTCAGCGTGATCGCGCCGCCCCGGCTGGTCAGCTTGCCGATGTTGTTCAGCGTGCTGCCCACGCCCAGCGCTTCCAGCGTGATGGCGCCGCCTTGGGTGCTGATTTCGGTGTTCGAATTCTCGAAGCGGATGCCGCCCGTCTGCGTCGAGCGCAGCGTGAAGCTGTTGCCCGAGGTCGTCTTCAGATTGATCGCGGCCATGTCCGCGATCGTGATCTGGCCAGTGGCTTCCAGCTTGATGTTGGTGGTGCCGGCCAGGCTTTCCAAGAGGCCGCGCGACACGGTGTTGTTGGCCGCGTTGGCGTCGCCGCTATTGAGCGTGCCGTCGCCCGCGCTGCCGTCCAGCGCGCCCGAGCCGTTGCCGGAATCGACGATGCGCAGGTCGGTCGGGTCGATCAGCAACAGGCCGGTCTTGCCCTTGGGCGCGCGCATGTCCACCGAGCCGGTCAGGCCGATGTTCTTCTTGCTGGAGACTTCGGCAAAGCCACCGTCGCCGCCTTGCTCACCGCCGCGTGCCGACAGGCTGCCGGCAAAGGCGGTGGCCTCGTTGGACCACATCGTGACGCTGCCGCCGTTGCCGTTGACGCGCGCATCGGCCTTGAGCGTGGCGCCCGCCGCCACCTTGACGGTGGACGACTTGCCGCTGAATGCCGCCGAGCCGTCGTCCGGGGCAACGCCCAGGCTGCCCAGGGCGATCTCGCCGCCGCCCGCCGCGCCGGACACGTCGATGGCGGCGCCGCGCGCCACGTCCACGTGTTCGCCGGTGACGACGACCTTGCCGCCTTGCTGGCCGGCGCCGGCGCCCGTGGCGTCGACCGTGCCCGCGATCTTGACGGTGCCGGCGTCGCCGCCGGACAGCACGATCTTGCCGTTCTGCGTGCCCACCGACTGGGCGCTGATGATGCCGTCGGTGTTGACGACGTTGTCGATCACGCCCTTGACGGCGCGCGCCGTCATCAGCACCGTACCGCCGTCCGCGCGGATGACGCCGGTGTTGGTCACCAGTGCCGATACCGGCTTGCCGCTGGCGTCCTTGGGCAGATCGCCAACGGTGGAAGTGGCGTCAAAGGAAAGCAGGCCGTCGCCCTGGAAGTCCACCGTGACGGTGTTCGCGCCGGCCAGGGCCACGCGGCCCAGCTTGGCCTGGATCACGCCCGAGTTGCTGACCGACGGCGCCACTAGCGCGGCCAGGCCGCTGTCCTTGATGGTGATCGTGCCTTCGTTGACGATCCGGGCGTTGGCCTTGGTGGAGGCCTGGTTGAACTTGTAGTTGCCGGCCAGGAAATCCTTGTCGCTGATGTTCGCCGTGGTGGCGACCAGGCCGCCCACGTCGATGCGCGCGCCCTTGCCGAACACGACGCCGTTCGGGTTGACCAGCATCACCGTGCCGTTGGCGTTCAACTTGCCGAAGATGGCCGACGGGTCGTTGCCGACCACGCGGTTCAGCGTGACGCTCTTGCCGCCGGGCTGGCGGAAATTGACCGTCTCGTTGGCGCCGATGCTGAAGTCTTTCCAGTTGATGATCGCCTTGCCGCTGGACTGGTTGATGTCCAGCGTGCCGTTGCCGCGGTCATTGATGGTGGCGGCGCCACCCACGACGGTGCCGCCGGTGGGGTTGGCGTGCGCGCCGCCAGAGGCCAGCGAGCCAATCAGCACGGCCAGCGTGCTGAGCGCGGGCAGGGCGGTGTCTTTCTTCAGGCGCATGCGGCGAGCGGATGGGGCGAGGCTGCGGGATTTGCGATTCATGGTCGGTCTCTTGTCGTTCGCTGCTTAGTACTGCGCCGAGATGCTGAAAAATACGCGGGGATTCTTGTTGCCCTGGGTCAGGACGTCGCCGCTTGTGGGCTTGGCCACTTCAAGCGTGGCGTACAGGGTCTTGCTGAGGTTGGCGCGCATGCCCGCGCCAATGGACGACACGTTGGCGCGCGTCAGCGGCGCGCTTTCGCTGCGCGACCAGATGCGGCCGCCGTCGACAAACGAATAAACGTGCGCGCCGTGCGGCAGGAAGTTGTCGGTGGACACGGCGTAGCGCAGTTCCAGCGAGCCGGCCAGGCCGGAATCGGCGGACATTTCGCCGTCGTCATAACCGCGGCCGAAGTTGGGTCCGCCCAGCGCGAATTCCTCGCTGGCCAGAAGCGGGCTGGCGCTGTATTGGCCGGCAAAGGTGGCCACCAGCGACAGGCGATCGGTCAGCTGTTGCAGGCGCGTCAGTTCGGCGGTCAGCTTCAGGAAGTCCGAACGGCCCTTGGCGCGCGAGGCCAGCTCGGCCCCTTCTTGCGTGGCGCCCATCGCGTCCAGGCCCTGGTGCACCGTGCCACGGATGGCAGTGATGCCGTTCCAGCTGTCGGTACGGTCATAGCTCAGGCCCGCGCGCAGCACGCGCAGCCGGTCGCGCGTGAAGGGCGTCTCGGTAATGTCGGTGGCCACGTTGCGCACGTCGAACATGCCGAAGGCGCGCAAGTTCTCCAGGCGCGAGCGGATCAGCGGATAGGTGACGGTGGCCGTGTAGGCCTGCACGTCGCTGGCAACGTTCAGCGGGGCCAGGTCGCGGCCCGGCTCGCTCTTGGCGTAGCTGGCGGCCAGGCCGAACGTCATGCCGCTGTCGCTGACCAGCATGTCGTAGTTGGCGGCAACGGCCTGGCTGCGGTAGGCCGGAAAACCCAGGCGGCCGCTCAGCGTGAAGGTGTCGGCGCGGGCGCCGAACGAATTCAGCGTGACCTGGCCGGTCATTTCGCTCCAGCCCAGGTAGGGCGAGCCACGGTTATCAATGCCCAGGCGCGCATCGACGGGCTTGCGTTCGCTGTGCACCACCAGCACCGAGCCGCCCACTTCCTTGGGCGAGGCCTCCAGTGACGCGCGCACCACCAGGCCGTTCAAATCATTGGCCAACAGCAGCTGGCGTTCGACTTCGGCCACGTTGATCGGGCGCACGCCACGCAGGCGCTGCACCAGCTTTTCGACCGCCGCCTGCGCGGGGCCGATGTCGCCGTCGTACTTCACGTCCGACACATAGCCCTCCACCACCACGATGCGGAACACGCCGCCATCGACGGTCTGCGCGGGCACGATCACGCGCGTGGTCACGTAGCCGTCATTGCGGTAGAGCAGTTCGATGTCGTTGGCCACCTTGAAGGCGTCGGCCACCGTGATCGTCTTGCCGACCATTCCCTGGTAGAACGCGCTGAGGGTCTCGGGCGCGTAGTGCGTCACGCCTTCCACGCGCATGTTGGCCAGCGTGAAGCTCAGCTTGTCGGCGCCCACCGGGGCCTCGGACGCGCTGCCCTGCTGCACCGTCACTTCCGGGGCGGTGGTCATGCTTTCCGGCATGGCCGGCTGGGGCAGGGCGCGGCCGGGCTCGGCGGCGGACGGCAACTGCGGGCGCACGCTTTGCGCCGCGGCGGGGCTGGTCGCCAACGCCAGGGCCGTTAAGGCCAGACCGACATGCAGGGAAAGGGGGGACAGGCAGAGGACAACGGGGCGGCAAAATCGGGAGAGGCGGCGCATGAGTACTCGGACGGCGACTTGTTACATTTGGATTTAATAGATGCTATTTGACATATAAGTCACGCTTGGGTACACAACATTTTTGCAACTTCCAAGCCTTGAGATATGCCTACGCTCGTGGCGCCATCACTGGTGGAGACTGGCAAATACAGGGGAATTCGGGTGTCGCAAGCCTGTGGCGGCGACGCCACAACGACACAAAAAGAACATCCCCTTCGACCAGGTTCGCGCTGTAACAAACATTATCGTAAGTACGCAAATATTCCATTACCGAGGTTTGCTGGAATGTCAGGCAGGTTTGCCGCAAGGAAAATTATTCGAGTCATAGCCTCGAATTTGTCTCGTGTTACCAACGCGAGCGCGGGCCAACATGAAAGAATGCGCGGCATGAACGACGCCTTCTTTTCGATGGCTCCGGGCCAGCTCGCGGGCTTACGCGTACTGGTCGTGGAGGACCGCCCCGAAGACCGCATGCTGCTGGTGGATTTCCTGACCAGCCAGGACTGCCGCGTCTATGTGGCCGAGGACGGCAATGACGGCTACCGCAAGGCGCAGCTGGTGCAGCCGGACATCATCCTGATGGACGTGACCATGCCGGTGTGCGACGGCCTGGCCGCCTGCCGCCTGCTGAAAGCCGACCAGGCCACGCGCGGCATCCCCGTCATCTTCCTGACGGCGGCTAGCCTGCCCGGCGAACGCGTGGCGGGTCTGTCGGCCGGTGCGGTCGATTACGTGGCCAAGCCCTTCGACTTCGAGGAAGTACGCCTGCGCCTGCTGATTCATCTGCGGGTAGGGACCACGCCCGCGGCCCCGCCGACGCCCGTGCCCGCCGTGACCGAAACCCATGCGGACGACGGCACGTCCGCCGCCGCGGCCGGCGCGACGCTGGACGGTGTGCTGTTTCGCGCCGCCCGCAAGCTACTGCGCGAACGGCTGGATCACACGCCGGAATTGATGGCGCTGGCGCAGGCGCTGAACACGAACGCGCGCCGGTTGAATCAGGCTTTCCGGCGCTGCGCCGGCACGACCGTGTTCGAGTTCCTGCGCGAAGAGCGCATGCGCGAGGCGCGCCGCTTGCTGTGCGAAACCAGCCTGGATATCCAGGCCATTTCGCAGGCGGTGGGCTATGGCAATCGGGGCAATTTCTCTACGGCTTTTCGCGAGCGCTTCGGCATGCCGCCCACGGCCTTGCGCCAGGAGCTTGATCCCTATGCATGATCGCCGCCTGGGCTTGCCGGGCAGGCTGCCGTTGAAGTGGATGTTGCCGTTGATGTTGCTGTTGCTATGGATCCTGTCCTGCGTGGCGCCGCCCGTGCACGCGCAGCCCCTACCGCCTGCAACGCCCGTCGTCGACCTGAACGCCGTGACCGGCAAGCTGCCGCTGAACCACGAAATGCTGGGCCTGGAAGATACAACGGCGTCCAAGGACGTCAGCCAGATCCTGGACGGGCCCTGGCAGCCCGTGGCGCCCGCCTGGCTGAACCGGGGCTTTTCCAAATCGGTGTACTGGCTGAAGCTGGACGTGCGCAACCCCACGCAGGGCTTTGTTGAGCGCTGGTTGTCGTTCGGCGTGCCCCGTCTGGAAGACGTGCGGTTCTATCTGTATCCCGCCGGGCAGCGGGAGCCTTCCCAAGTCATCCTGGCGGGCAATCGCGAGCCGCTTGCGTCGCGACAAGTGCCGTCGTCGGTGTCCGTGGCCCCGCTGCTGCTCAATCCGGGTGAACGCGTGACGGTGCTGGTGCGGGTGCAAAGCCGCTCGGCCATCAGCATGGAACCCACCTTGTGGACGCCGGGCGCATTCGTGGGCGCGGCGCAGCGCGGCACGCTGGTGCTGGCGCTGCTGATCGGCGCGCTGTTGATGGTGGTGATCTACACGGGCGTGCTGGGCGTGGCCCAGCGCGACCTGGTGTTCATGCTGCTGTCCGCCGCCATCATTACTGAAATCCTGTACAGCATTTCGTACCAGGGCCTGCTGTACCGCTACGTGGTGACAGGCGGCGGCGAAGTGGTGCTGCGCGCGCCCAGTGTGCTGGGCACGCTGGCGGCCACGGTGTTCGGGTTCTCGGTCATGCTGTTCGCCGATCTGCACCGGGTGCGGCTGTGGCGCTGGGTGTACGGCGTGCTGATCGCCGTCGGGCTCGCGGGCTCGGTCTGGGCGGCGTTTGGCGAGTATCGCGCCAGCGCGCAGGCGCTGGTCGGGCTGGTCTTCCTGTGGGGGCTGGTCTGGCCCATTTCCATGGCCGATGGCTGGCGGCGCGGGCATGCCAACGCGCGCATCTTCCTGCTGTCGTTCGCGGTGTACTGCGCCTGCCTGTTCCTGCGGCTGGCTTTCATCAACGGGCTGCTGCCCGGCCGGTGGGAAGGCGGGCCCGAGGTGGCGTGGGATTTGTTGTCGGTATCGCTGATGCTGGCCGTGTTGGTGCACGGCCGAACGCGCCAGCATCGGCAAGAAAAGCTGGCCATTGAAGCGGAGCTGACGCAGGCGCGTGAACGCGAGCACCAGCGGCTGGATTACGCCGTGCGGGAACGCACGCAGGCCTTGCAGGAAGCGTTGATTCAGGCCGACGAGGCCGGACGTGTGCGCCAGGACTTTCTGGCGCGCATCAGCCACGACCTGCGCACGCCGCTGACCTCGATCATCGGTTTCGCCGATCTGATCCAGGCGGGCGGGCGTGACGATGCGCCGCGCGGCGCCATCATTCGCCGCAGTGCCGACCACATGCTGGGCATGGTGAACGACCTGATCGATTACGCGGCCGGCGTCGGCGGCCAGGCGCTGCGCGTATCGCCGGAATACGTGCACGCCTTGCTGGATGCCGTGGCCAAGGAATCGGCGCCCATTGCCGCCCGCCATAACAACCAGTTTGTATTGCGCGTGTCGGACTCGGTACCCGCCGTGTTGGAAATGGACGGCAAGCGCGTGCGGCAGGTGTTGTCCAACCTGATCGACAATGCGGCCAAGTTCACCCGGGGCGGCGTCCTGACGCTGACGGCCGACTACACCGTGGCTGGCCCTGCCGCTATCGACGCAGCGGGGCAGTTGGTGCTGTCGGTGCGCGATACGGGTTGCGGTATCGCGCCGGCCGATCGCGACCGCATCTTCGAACCGTTCCACCGGTTGGCGGCCGCGGATAACCAGCCCGGGGTGGGGCTGGGCCTGGCCATCGTCCAGCAATGGGTGCAGCGCATGGATGGCGATATCCGCGTGGAAAGCCACGTGGGGCTGGGGACCTTGATCAGCGTGACCTTGCCGGTCAGGAAGATGGACGAGTCCCGCATCTCGCATCACTACATCGCCGCCGCCCCGCATGTGCTGCCGACGCTGGACGGATCGGGCAAGCATCTTTGGCTGGCCGAGGATACGCCCGAGATCCGCGAATTCCTGGTCGAGGAACTGGCCAGCATGGGTTTTCAGGTGGACAGCGAAGCCGATGGCCGGGGCATGGTGGCGCGCATCCAGGCGCAGGACGCACGGCGCCCCGACTTGATCCTGACCGACCACCGGATGGAAGGCGTGGATGGCTCGGTGGTGCTGGCGGCGGCCCGCGCGCGCTGGCCGGACCTGCCGGTGGTGGCGGTGTCGGCCACGCCGCACGACACCTTGGCCTTGGGCGGCGCGCGTTATGACGCCAGCCTGCTCAAGCCCATCAGCCTGGTCGAGCTGCGGCATGTGCTGGGCCGGCTGTTGAACCTGGCGATCAAAGCCGTCGGCGACGAAGGCGAACCCGCATCGACGCCCACGCTTGCCCCGCGTTTGTCCGGCGCCGAGCTGACGCAGCTGCAAGTGCTGCTGGATAGCGGCGCCATCTCTGACCTGATCGACTGGTCGCGCGCGTTGCAGGCGCGCGATGCGGCGTTCAAGGACTTTTGCGCGGCGCTGCAACGGATGGCGAAACAGGGCGACATCGGCGCGATTCGCAAGCTGTGCGACACCCTGCGCGCCGGCTGAACCACAGAGGACGGCGCGCAAAAGGCAAAGGGGCCGGTTGCCCGGCCCCTGCGTGACGCGTCGGCTTACACCGCCGACACGCTGCCCGTTGGTTTGCCCGCTGTTGTAGCGGTGGCCGCGGTGGTGGCTGTCGCCACATCCGGCGGCACGGTCACGATCGATGTCAGCGACGGGTTGGCGGGCGTCAACGCCGCCAGGTCCGGACGCGGGCGTTGCAAGTCCGCGTTCCCGGCAAAGGCTTGTTCCATGCCTTGCGCCGCCGCCAGCACCTCGCGGTCGCCGCGAAAGCGTCCGATGATCTGCATGCCGAACGGCATGCCCAGATGGTCGCGGCCACAAGGCAGCGTCAGGGCCGGGTGCGTGGTCAACGTCACCACATACGTCAGCGCCAGCCAGCGATAGTAGTTTTCCTGGCGACGGCCGTTGATGGACTCGGCGTATAGCTGCGTCCACGGAAACGGCGACACCGGCGTGGTGGGCGACAGGATCAGGTCGTAGTCGTCAAAGGCTCGCTGGAAACGCTTGATCAGGCGCGTCTGTTCGGCTTGCGCCCAGGCGCAGTCCTTCAGGCTCATCGCGGCGCCCATTTCGAAGTTGGCGCGGCTGTTGGGGCCCAGGCTGTCTGGGTCTTTTTCGTAGGCGTCGCGCATGCCCGCCACGAAGGCCTCGGCGCGCAGCACGTCAAAGCAGCGGTGGGCCTCGCCGAAGTCCAGGTCGATGGGATCGCAGGCCGCGAACAAATGGCGCATGGCGGCGATCTTCGCGCGGAAGGTGGCGCGGATGCCGTCATCCACATCGCACTGGCCGAAGTCTTCGGTGTAGGCCACGCGCAGGCGGCCCAGGTCGGCCGTGCCCGGCGTCAAGAATTGCAACGGGTCCAGCGGGTAGCTCAGCGGGTCACCGGCGTCGGGCCCGGCGCTGGCCGCCATTTGCAAACACGCGTCCGCCACCGTGCGGCCCATCGGGCCGACGACGGAAATCGGCGTCCAGCCCAGCAGCTTGCGCACGCTGGGCACCACGCCGGGCGATGGCCGAAAGCCCACCACGCCGCACTTGGATGCCGGGATGCGCAGCGAGCCACCGGTGTCCGACCCCGTGCAGACCGGGAACATGTCGCTGGCCAGCGCGGCGGCCGAACCGCCCGACGATCCGCCGGCATTCAAATTGGGGTTGAACGGGTTGCCGGTCGCGCCCCACACGGTGTTGCGCGAGTTGGCGCCCGCGCCCATTTCCGGCACGTTGGTCTTGGCGGTGACGATGGCGCCGGCGCGGCGCAGGCGCGCCACCAGCGTCACGTCTTCGGTGGGAACGTGGTCGCGATAGATCTGCGAGCCAAAAGTGGTCAACAGCCCGGCGGTGGGCTCCAGGTCCTTCACGCCCAGCGGCAGGCCGTGCAGCAAGCCCAGCGCGTCGCCCGCCATCACCGCCTGTTCGGCGGCGCGGGCTTCCACGCGGGCGCGCTCGAACGCGGTGGCGGTGACGGCGTTGATGTACGGGTTGACCGCTTCGATACGCGCAATGCACGCGTCCAGCAATTCCACCGGCGAAAGCTGGCGCGCGCCGATCAGGCGCCGCAGCTCAACGGCCGACAGCGAGACGAGGGAATCGTCCAGGGTCATGAATACTTCCTTCAATCGATTTTGATATTGGCGCGCTGCGCAACGTCGCGCATCTGCGGCAGTTCCTTCTGGATCAGCGCTTCGCCTTCGGCCGCGCTGGAGAACGCGGCTTCGAAGCCCTGCGCTTCCAGGCTCTTGCGCACGTCGGGCGACGCCACCGTGGCGCGCAGGGCCGTCTCAAGCTTGGTCTTCACGTCGGCGGGCAAACCGCGCGGCGCCGTGAACATCAACCACGTATCCATGGCGACCGACGGGTAGCCCTGTTCGGCAAAGGTCGGTACATCGGGCAGGAAGGCCGAACGCGTGGGGGCCGAGATCGCCAGCACGCGCACCTTGCCCTGCTTGCTTTGCGGCAGCGCGGCCGCCACGGTGTCGACCGAGAACGGGATCTGGCCGCCGATCAGGTCGGTCATGGCGGGGGCGCTGCCCTTGTAGGGCACGTGAATCATCTTGATGCCGGCCGCCGACAGGAAGGCCTCGCCCACGAAATGCGCGGTGGTGCCCGCGCCGAACGAACCGTAAGCCGGCGGTTCCTTGTCGCGCGCCTTCGCGTAGGCGACCAGTTCCTTCAGGTCCTTGACCGGCACCTGTGGGTTGGCCAGCAGCGCCAGGCCGGTGCGGCCGACGATGCCCAGCGGTTCGAAGCTCTTGACCGGGTCGTACGGAAGCTTGTTCTGGATGGCGGGGTTGACCGTGAAGGTGGTGCCCGAACTGACCAGCAGTGTGTAGCCATCGGGCGCGGCCTTGGCCACATAACCGGCGCCGATCGCGGTGCCCGCGCCCGCGCGGTTTTCCACCACCACGGTCTGGCCCAGTTCCTGGCCCAGCTTTTGCGCGATGACGCGGCCAAGCACGTCGGTGGCGCCACCGGGCGGAAAGGGCACCACCAGGGTGACGGGGCGGGTGGGATAGCCGGTCTGGGCGGCGGCCGGGGCCGAGGCGGCAAGGGCGCCCGCCAGGGTGACACCAAGGGCAATCAAGGCAGTCTTCATGGTCATGCTCAACGAGAGTGGTGGAGAGAAGGCGCTTGTGTCGGCGCCTGAGGGTCGGCCGCGAGTCGTTGCCCGCGGCTCAGGAATTGCTCATATTCTTCGGCCGGCACAAACAGCCCGCCCGTGGTCCAGGCCAGGTGCGTGGCGCGCGGCAGGTGCGGCAGCAAGCCGCGTCGGCGCAGCCACTGTTGGCCCGCGACGCTGCCCAGCAGATGGCGCGGGCCGGAAAAGCCCGCTGCCGCCGAGGGCTCGATGTGTAGGCCTTCGCTGTCATGCAAGCGCGCCAGGTCACCGTAAAGGGTGTCGTCAGCCACCGTGTAGACGCCGGCCAGCAGGTCACCCACGGCGGCGTACGCCAGGTCCGACGCGCGCGGCACGGCCAGGCCATCGGCCTCGGTCTGATTCGTCAGGCCAATGTCATAAACCGACGGCGGCACCGGCATGCCGGGCAGTTGGCCATTGCCGGCCATCATGCGCAGCAGAAAGCACGGCGACTGGACCGGCTCGGCAAAGAAGCAGTGCACGTGCGCGCCGAACAGCAACGACAAGCCAAAGGCGATGCCGCCGGGCGCGCCGCCCACGCCGCAAGGCAGGTAGACGAAGAGCGGATGCTGGGCGTCCACCACGATGCCGGCTTGCGCCATCTGGTTGCGCAGCGCCAGCGCGGCGGCCGCATAGCCCAGGAACAGCGAGGCCGAACGTTCGTCGTCCACGAAGTAACCCTTGGGGTCGGCTTCGACCTGACGGCGTCCGGCCGCCACGGCTTTTTCATAATCGCCAGGATGTTCGACCACCTCGACCCCGCGCGAACGCAGCCGGGTTTTTTTCCATTCCTTGGCATCGGCCGACATGTGCACGGCAGCGCGAAACCCCAACGCCGACGCAATCACGCCGATGGACAAACCCAGGTTGCCGGTTGAGCCCACGGCCACCTGGTATTCCGAGAAACAGGCACGGGCCTCGCGCGAGGCCAGCTTGACGAAGTTATCGCCGGGGGCGATCAGGCCGCGTTCCAGTGCCAGGTTTTCAGCGAATTCCAGCACTTCATGGATGCCGCCGCGCGCCTTGATCGACCCCGCCACGGGCAACGCGTGATCGGCCTTGATCCACAAGCGCCCCGATGCGTGGGGCAAGCCCAACGCGCCCTGCATGGCGGCGGCTTGCAGCAACGGTGATTCGATGACACCGGCCGTGGCTTGCAGCTCTGGAAATAGGTGCGCCAGCAACGGCGCGAAGCGCGTGAAGCGGTCCTGCGCGGCTTGCACATCGGCCAGGCTGAACGGCGCAACGGCGGGCGCGGCCACGGACGCGGCAACGGACGCGGCAACGGGGGCAACCCCCACGGCCGGACGCGTCCACAGCACGGGCCGCGCCGCGCGCAACGCCTGCAAGGAAAGGGACGAAACAGAAGCGGGGGACGGGATCATGACTGCGCTTGCCTAAGGGGGGACGTCAAGAAGACGTCATCGAACGGTCACATCCTAGGCTGGTGCTTAGCGTTGCTGCAATATGAATTGATAGAATTGTCCGTTGCGTTTTGCGCAAACCGAGGGCAAACCCGATGAACCCCCAGATCCTGCAAGAAATGGCCATGCGCTACTTCCTGGAAGTGGCGCGTTGCGGCTCCGTCAGTGTCGCGGCCGAGCGGCTGGAAGTGGCGCCGTCGGCCGTCAGCCGCCAGATCGCCCGGCTGGAACGCGAGCTGGGCACCTTGCTGTTCGAGCGCCGCTCGCGCGGCATGGCGCTGAACGCCGCCGGCGAATTGCTGGCCGCGCACGCCAAGCGCGCGCAGCAGGATGTGGACCGTGTGACCGGCGAAATCATGAGCCTGCGCGGCCTGCGCCAGGGGCTGGTGCGCGTCGTGTGCACCGAGGGGTTCGTGCATGACGTGGTGCCCGCCGCCATCGCGGAATTTCGCAAGCAATACGCGGGCATCCGCTTCACGCTGGACGTGTGTTCACAGCGCGAAGTGCCGGTTCGCGTGCGCGACGGCGCGGCCGATATCGGCATCACGCTCAGCCTGACCTCGCACCGCGACGTGCGCGTGGAACTGCGCATGCCCGCGCCCGTGCGCGCGGTGGTGGCGGCGGGCCATCCCTTGGCCGTGCAATCCGAAGTGTCGCTGGCGCAATTGATGGCGTATCCGCTGGCGTTGCCCGACGCCGATTCCACGCTGCGGCAATTGATCGACATCAGTTGCAGCCGCCAGCAGTTGCAGTGCGAACCCGTGTTCTCCAGCCGCAGCGTCGATGCGCTGGTGGCGTTCGCGGGGGCGGGCGGCGGCGTGGCGTTCTGCGGGGAACTGGCGATCCGCTATCGGCTGCGCGGCAAACAGGTGGTGGCCGTGCCGCTACGCGACCGCGAAATGAACGAACGCCACTTTGAAGTCCAGACGCTGGCCGGGCGCGTGCTGCCCGAGGCCGCCAAGGCGTTCATCGCCAGCCTGCGCGCGCAGCTGGAATCCGAGGGCGGGGTGGTGGACTGATGCGTGGTGATCGATGCGTGGTGATCGATGCGTGGTGATCGATGCGCGGTGATCGATGCGTGGATCAGCGCGCCACACCATCCCGATATGCCACCGCCACCATCGCCGCCGCCACGAACGTCATCACCGCGAACAGCACGACATATACGGCGGTCCACAACAGCCCTTCATTCGTGGCGTAGTGCAGATACTCCGTCAGCGCGCTGTGGGCAAAGCCGCCCAGGCTGACCAGCACGGCCAGGGCCAACACCAGCGGCCAGCGCGGATACGGCATGGCGGCGCGGATTCCGCGCAAGCCTGCGTCGCCCGTGACGGCGGTGCGCGGCAGGCTCAAGGCCAACACCGCCACGCAATACAGCACCGGCAGCCACACCACCAGCACGGCCGCGGCCAATGCCGCAAGGAACGCGTTGGTGTCCGGCCCGTTCATCATCATGTAAAGCACATAGGGCAGGTCGCCCGTAGCGCGTGCGAGTATCGCGACGATCAGCACCAGCACGCCGAACACCACCAAGTGCCGCGCCTCGGCCGAGCCGCCGCGCGCCGCATCGGGGTTGGCGCCGCCGCCCAGCACCACAACGCGATGCCAGGCGAACGTCACGCGCGCGAACGCGATCAAGCTGACCAGCGCCAGCAGCAAATACAGCCCACTACCGGTCCAGGCCAGCGACGCGGCCAGGATGGCGAAGGGCAGCGACACCAGGAACGCCGCCAACGACCACGGCGCGGCGGCCAGCATGGCGCGCCCCTGATGACGGATGGCGCCGGCCGTGGCCGAGAAGTATCGACGTGCACTGAATGTTTGCGACAAGGCGGCGCCTGCTTGAAAACAAATGGGCTTCGTTTATACCGCACGCGGCGCCGTGGCTTCGTCCGCGCGCGGCGCCGTGGCTTAAACCGCCGCCGCGCTGCGGGCCAATACCGCCAGTACGTTGCGCGCCGCCGCCACGCCCATGTTCACGTAGGCCGCGCTGGTCACGCCGCCGATGTGCGGGCTGAGCAGGATGCGGGGTTCCTGTTGAAACGGGTGTGCCGCCGTCATGGGCTCGACGGCAAAGCTGTCCAGGCCGGCGGCCATCACTTGACCGCTACGCACGGCGGCCAGCAGCGCGGCTTCGTCCACCAGGCCGCCCCGCGCGGTGTTCACCAGGATCACGCCGGGGCGGCATTGCGCCAGCGTGTCGGCGTTGACCAGTTGATGGTTGTCGTTCGTCAGCGGGCAGTGCAAGGACACGGCATCGGACTCCTGCCAGATGCGTGACAGCGGCACGGCCTCGATATAGGGCGGCAGGTCTTGCGCATACGGGTCGTGGCCGATGACGCGCATGTTCATGCCGTGCGCCATCGCCGCAAAGCGCCGGCCGATGGCGCCCAACCCGATCAGGCCGATCGTCTTGCCCTCCAGCTCCACGCTCTTGTGCGTGGCCTTGTCCCAATGGCCGGCGCGCATGCGTGCATCCAGCGCCACCACCGACTTGGCGCAGGCCAGCAGCAGCGCCAAGGCCTGCTCGGCCACGGCGGCCGCGTTCGCGCCTGCCGCCGCCACCACCTCGATGCCGCGTTGCGCGGCGGCGGTTTTGTCGATGGTGTCGGTGCCGCTGCCGTGCTTGGAGATCACGCGCAAGGACGGCGCGGCGTCCATCGCGGCGGCGCCGACCTTGCTGTAGCGCACGATGATGGCCACCGGATCATGCTGGCGGCACAGCGCCACGATGTCATCTTCCGACGGCGTCTTGCCCGCGTAAACGATGTTGAACCCGTCCAGCAGCGTCAGGGCGTCGGGGGCCAGGTCGGCGGCGGTAACGACAAGCGCCGGTTTGTGCGAAGCAGGTGAAGTCACAGCGCCTCTCCTTCCTTCAGCACGCCGGCGCTGCGCAGCGCGGCCGTCAACCACTTGGCTTCGGTGTCGCCGGCCTGGATGGCGGCGATGCGGGCCGCTTCGTCGCGCACCTTCTTTTCGGCGGCGGGCAGCAGGGCTTCGATTTTTTCGCGTTCCACGACCACCACGCCGTCAGCGTCGCCAATGATGAAGTCGCCCGCGTTGACGGTTACGCCGCCCACCGATACGGGGTGGCCGATGCGGCCGGGCACGTTCTTGGTCGGGCCGTTGGGGTTGGCGCCTGCCGCGAACACTGGATAGCCCATCTCGATGATTTCAGTGGTGTCGCGCGCCGCGCCGTCGATGACCACGCCGGCAATGCCCAACTGGCGGCAGGCGGTCATCATGATGGTGCCCATCAGCGCCGCGCTCAGGTCGCCCTTGCCGTCGATCACCAGCACGTCGCCGGGCTTGGCCAGCGAGATGGCCGCGTGAATCATCAGGTTGTCGCCGGGCCGGACCTCGACGGTGAACGCGGTGCCGGCCAGCTTCATGCCGGCCTCCAGCGGCCGGATGCGGCCACTGAGCGCACCACGGCGTCCCGCCACATCGGCCAGGATGGCGGGCTGCAACGACGCGGCGCGGCGCACGATGTCGGCCGGAACGCGGGGAAAGTCTTTGATGATGTCGGGGTTTGCCATGGGAATTCCTGTCTAAAGCAGACGATGTTGAATGCGGGTTTTCTTGCCGGACGGGGCGCCCTGGGGCCCCCCGGGGCTTACTCGACGCGGGCGCCGGAGTCCTTCACGATCTTTCCCCAGCGGATGCGGTCGTCATGGATCAGCTTGGCGAACTGTTCCGGCGTGCTGGTCAGCACGCGCGCGCCTTGTTCCTGGTATTTCACGGTCAGGTCTTGGGCTTGCAGCGCCTTGTTGAATTCCGCATTCAGGCGCTGCACGATGTCCTGGGGCACGCCGGCCGGCGCGGCCAGGCCGAACCACGTCACGGCCTCGAAGCCGGGGTAGCCGCTTTCGGCGATGGTGGGCACGTCAGGCATGTCGGGCACGCGTTGCGCCGAGGTCACCGCCAGCGCGCGCATCTTGCCGTTGCGCACGTGGCCGATCAGCGTGGGCACCGACGACAGGTACATATCGATCTGCCCGCCGATCAAATCGTTGGACGCCTGGGCGGCGCCCTTGTACGGCACGTGCGTCAGCTTGATGCCGGCGGCGTTCTGCAACTGCACGGCGGCCAGGTGAGCCACGGTGCCATTGCCCGAGCTGGCGTAGTTCAGTGCTTCTGGCTTGGCGCGCGCGGCGGCGATCATGTCCTTGAACGATGTCAACGGCGAGTTGGCCGGCACCACCAAGACGAGCGGCGCGTCGGCGATCAGGCCGATGGCGGACAGGTCTTTCTCGGGGTCGTAGGGCAGCTTGGCGTACAGCGTGGGGTTGATGGCCAGGTTGCTGGTCTGGCCCAGCACCAGCGAATAGCCGTCTGCCGCCGACTTCGCCACCGCGTCCACGCCGATATTGCCGCCGGACCCCGGGCGGTTTTCCGTGACGATGTTCCAGCCGGTGTTTTTGGCCACCTTCAGTGCCGCCTCGCGGGCCAGCACGTCGGTGCCCCCTCCGGGCGGGAAGGGGACGATCAGGCGGATGGGTTTGTCGGGGTAGCCCTGGGCGGCGCTGATACCCGCCACGCAGACGAGCGCCAGGCCCGACAACACGCGCGCAATGACTTTCATGATTTGTCTCCAGTCGTTGTTTTGATCCGCGCATTGTGCGAGTGTGTTCCGCACAATACAATCCAGGTTCGCAGTACGAAACACGTTTCGTATAGCGGTCAACGGAACGGACAAAGGGGCGAGGCGTGAACGACGACGGCAATGACGGCAATCGCAATGACGGCAACGAAAGCCTGCAAGCAGAAAACGACGCCGGCGGCGCCGAGGAAGGGGTGGTTGCCGTCCGGCGCGCCATGCGCATCCTCGAAGCCTTCGGCGTGGACGACGCCCATCTGACACTGGCGGAACTGAGCCGCCGCACGGGCTGCCATCGATCCACCGTGCTGCGCCTGGCGCGCACGCTGGCCATGGATGACTACCTGGCCCAGCGGCCGGACGGCACGTGGCGGCTGGCGCGCGCGGCCGGTTGGCTGGGCGCGTGCTACCAGGCAACCTTCAACGTGCAGGAATTGGTGCAGCCCGTGCTGCGCGAGCTGTCTGGCGCTACGGGAGAAAGCGCCACGTTCTATGTGCGCGAGGGCAATCAGCGCATCTGCATGGCGCGTGTCGAAGGCCCCAAGTCCATCCGCCACCACGTGCGGGTGGGCGCGGCATTGCCGCTGAACCTGGGCAGCCCCGGCCGCGTGCTGCTGGCGTTTTCAGGCGAAGCGGGCGACGAATACGAGGCCGTGCGACGCGCCGGCTACATGATTTCGCTGGGCGAGCGCGACGCCGAAGTCTCCAGCATTTCAGCGCCGGTCTACGGCATCAACTGGACCTTGCTGGGCGCGATCTGCATCTCGGGCCCGATCTCGCGCTTGAACGAAGCGGTATTGCTGGGCCACAAAGAAGCCATTCTTTCCACGGCCAGCCGGCTGTCACGTTCGATGATGGGCGCGCGGCAAGGCGGCGCGGGTTAGGGCGCGCGGCACGGCGGCGCGCGCGGCTTTTCGCGAGGCAATTCGCGCGCCGTGCATAACCTTGCGATATGTGTGCGGCCCGGCCCGGCCCGGCTTTGCTGCCCTATCGTTTTCCCTAGCGGCAGTGCGCGTGAACGGCGCTTTCCCTGCGTTATCACGGCAAAGACCCGCACACCATAACCTTGGGTTATCCATAGGCCCACGTTAGCTATTTGTGCCGCGCCGGTGTGCCGCCGATCATCCGCTTACGGAACGCAGCGCCATGCCGAACACACGGGTGCTGACGATATAGCCGGCCTATACAAGGGGAAATGATGACGTCTTACCGGAACGCCACGGCTGCCGTGGCGCTTGCGCCAGCCTGTCCGGGAGCGCAGCCATGAAGGTCTTCTGCGCCGGTCTGGGCACCGAGACCAACACCTTCGCACCCATGCCCACCAGCCTTGCGGCCTTTCAGGAACGCGACTACTACCCGGCCGGCACGCATCCCGATTCCGTCACCTTCGCCGGTGCGCCGCTTTTCGTGGCGCGCTTGCAAGGCCGCGAAGCGGGTTGGACCCTGGTGGACGGCCTGGTGGCGTCCGCGCAGCCCGGCGGCATCACCACGCGGGCCGCCTACGAGAGCTTGCGCGACCAGATCCTGGCCGACCTGCGCGCCGCGATGCCGGTGGATATGGTGTTGTTGGGCCTGCACGGCGCGATGGTGGCCGACGGCTATGACGATTGCGAAGGCGACATCCTGCGCCGCGTCCGTGAACTGGTCGGCCCCAGCGTCACGGTGGGCGCCGAACTGGACCCACATGCGCACCTGACGCCACTGATGGTCGAACAGGCCACGGTGCTGGCGCTGTTCAAGGAATATCCGCACACCGACATCCGCGAACGCGCCGAAGACCTGCTGGCCCTGTGCCTGGACGCGCATGCGGGCCGCACGCGTCCGGTCGCGGCGCTGGTCGATTGCCAGATGATCGTGCCCATGCACACCACGCGCGAACCGGCGCGTGGCTTTGTCAGCCGGATCAAGGCGCGGGAAGGGCGCGACGGCATCCTGTCGATATCGGCCGCGCAAGGCTTCGCCACGGGCGACGTGCCCGAGATGGGCACCAAGGTGCTGGTCTACGCCGATGGCGATGCCGCCGCCGCTCAAGCACTGGCGCGCAAGCTGGCCGATGAATTAATCGGCATGCGCGAGGATCTGATGGTGCCGTACCGCAGCGTGGACGAAGCGCTGGATGAGGCCTTGGCGTTTGACGGCGGCCCGGTGGTGTTGGCCGACCGCCCCGACAACCCGGGCAGTGGCGCGCCCGGCGACGCCACCTTCGTGCTGCAACGCGTGCTTGAACGAGGCGTGACGAATGTGGCGCTGGGACCGATGTGGGACCCGGTGGCCGCGCGCATCGCGTTCGACGCGGGCGTGGGCGCCGAGCTGGCCCTGCGCATTGGCGGCAAGGTCGGCCCCTTGTCCGGTGATCCGGTCGACCTGCGTTGCACCGTTCTTGCCGTGAAGGCAGAACTGGTGATGACGGGCCTGTCAGGCGCGCCGGCGCCGATGGGCGACTGCGTATTGGTGCAGGCCCAGGGCGTACAGATCGTGCTGACCTCCGTGCGCAACCAAGCCATCAACATGGATTTGTTCACACAGCTGGGCTGCGATTTATCAGCCTTCAAGATCGTGGTGGTCAAGTCCGCGCAGCATTTCCATGCCTCGTTCTCGAAGGTGGCCCGCCACATCATCTATGTGGGCGGCAAGGGCGTAGCGACGCCGGATTGGAAGACGCTGACGTATCGCAACATCCGGCTGCCGAAGTGGCCGCTTTAAGATCCTGCCGGCGCATGGCCGTCGGCAAATCCACTTTTATGACGGGAACCTAGTGCGATGAAAAACCGCCTGCTTTGCCTGATCTCCACCGCCACGCTGGGCCTGGCCTGCACCTTGGGCGCCGCGCCGGCAAGCGCGCAACCGGCCAAGACCCTGCGCATCGTGCCGCACGCCGATTTGAAGGTGCTGGACCCCACCTTCACCACCGCCTACATCACGCGCAATTTTGGCTACATGGTGTACGACACGCTGTTCGCAATGGACACGCACAGCAAGCCGCAACCGCAGATGGTCGAAAAGTACGAGGCCAGCGACGACAAGAAGACGTGGACCTTCACGCTTCTGCCCGGCTTGAAATTCAGCGACGGCCAGCCCGTCACGACGGAAGATGTGATTGCATCGCTGCAACGCTGGTCCGCGCGCGACAACATCGGGCAAGCCATCACGCGCGCGGGCGGCAAGTGGGAAGCGCTGGACGCCAGCCGCTTCAAGCTGACGCTGAACCAGCCCTTTGACCTGGTGCTGGACGGCCTGGCCAAGGTGTCCAGCTACCCCGCCTTCATCCTGCCCAAGCGCCTGGCGTCGCAGCCGGCAACCAAGCCGCTGACCGAAGTGGTGGGCTCTGGCCCCTATGTGTTCAAGCGCGATGAATGGGTGCCGGGCAGCAAGATCGTGTTCGAAAAGAACCCGCACTACATCGGTCCGAAGATGGCGGCCGACGGGCTGGCCGGCGACAAGACGCCGCATATCCCGCGCGTGGAATGGCGCGTGCTGCCGGACTCCAACAGCGCCACCGCCGCACTGACCAACGGCGAAGTGGACATGATCGAGCAAGCGCCCGCCGACTACATCGACGCGCTGAGGGCCAACAAGAACGTCAAGATCGGGGTGATGGAGCGCGCGCAGGGCTACATCATTCTGAACCAGTCCATGCCGCCGTTTGATAACCCGAAGGCGCGTCAGGCGGTGGCGCATCTGGTGGATCAGGACAAGTTCACGGCGGCCATGGGTTACCCGGACGACCTGCGCATGAAGTACTGCGCCACGGTCTTCATCTGCGGCGGCCCCAACGACAGCACGGCGGGCGCGGCGCCTTACGCCAAGCCGGACCCGGCGCTGGCCAAGAAGCTATTGGCCGAAGCCGGCTACAAGGGCGAAAAACTTGCCATCCTGTTGCCGACCGACCAGGCCTATTTAAATTCCGCGACGCTGGTCGCCATCCAGGCCTTGCAGGACATCGGCGTCAACCTGGACATCCAATCGATGGACTGGGCCACGCTGACCGCACGCCGTGCCCGCAAGGAAACGCCGGACAAGGGCGGCTGGAACATCTTTCTGTCGGCCGCGTCCGAGTTCAACGTGGACTCGCCCATCAGCAACACCTATCTGGGCGCCGTGTGCGGCAACAGCCTGCCGGGCTGGCCGTGCGACAAGAAGCTGGACGAACTGCGCGAACAGTGGATTGCCGCCACCAGTTCAGACGAGCGCAAGCGTGTGCTGGATCTGTTCCAGGAACGGGCGTATGAGGTCTTCCCCGTCATTTCCATCGGCCAGTATTCGCGGGCATTCGCCGCGCATAACAGCCTGAAGAACGCGGACAAGATCTGGAGCCTGCCGAACCTCTGGGTGCTGGACAAGTAATCCAGCGGCCGCCGTTACCGATACGCGAGACAACTATGGGCTACATCATTCGGCGCGTGCTTGCCATCGTGCCCGTCATGGCGGTGGTGGCAGTGATCGTGTTTCTGCTGATCCACCTGTCGCCCGGCGACCCGGCGGCGCTGATCGCCGGGGACTTCGCCACCGCCGAGGACATCGCCAAGCTGCACACCGCGCTGGGTCTGGACGAGCCCTTGTGGCGGCAGTTCGGCCTGTGGGCCGCCAAGCTGATGCAAGGCGACCTGGGCACGTCGATCTTCACGCAAGTGCCCGTGACGCAACTGCTGTCGCAGCGGGTCGAGCCCACGTTGTCCATCGCTGCCATCACCATGCTGGTGTCGATCCTGGTGGCGGTGCCGCTGGGCGTGTTGGCCGCCTATCGCGCCGGCACCTGGATCGATCGCCTGGTCATGCTGTTTTCGGTGCTGGCGTTTTCGCTGCCGGTATTCCTCGTGGGCTATCTGCTGATCTACGGTTTTGCGGTCAAGCTGCAATGGCTGCCGGTGCAGGGCTATGTCAGCCTGTCCAACGGTGTGGGGCCGTGGCTGCGCAACCTGACGCTGCCGTGCATCAACCTGGCGCTGGTGTACATCGCGCTGATCACGCGCATGACGCGGGCCACCGTTGTCGAAGTGCTGCACGAAGACTACATCCGCACGGCGCGCGCCAAGGGCCTGGCGGTGCTACCCGTGCTGGAGCATGCGTTGCGCAACGCCGCCATTCCCATCGCCACCACCGTGGGGGTGGGCATTGCCTTGCTGATCGGCGGCGTCGTCGTCACCGAAACCGTGTTCGCCATCCCAGGCATCGGGCGGCTGGTGATCGACGCTGTCCAGCACCACGACTACCCCGTCATCCAAAGCGTGCTGCTGATTTCGGCGGGCGCCTACGTGCTGATCAATCTGTTGATCGACCTCAGCTACCGGCTGTTCGATCCGCGTATCCGTTATTGAGCCGTCGCGGGATAGAGCCATGTCAGAAAATTTGATTTCTTCCAACGCGCCCGCCGTGCCCGCTGCCCCCATCCTGCTGCACGAGGCCCTGACGACCAGCGGCCGGCGCTGGCGTTGGGTGCGCAAGCACCCCACATTGATCATCGGCCTGGTGCTGCTGCTGATCGTGGCGGGCCTGTCGATCGCCGCGCCGTGGATCGCCACGCACAACCCCGTCACCATCAACCCCTTGCAGCGCCTGAAACCGCCTTCGGCCCAGCATTACTTCGGCACGGACGCGATGGGCCGCGACGTGTTCAGCCGCGTGGTGTGGGGCGGGCGCGTGTCGCTGGTCGTGGCCATCGTGGTGGCGTTGGTGGCCAGCCTGGTCGGCGTGGTGCTGGGGCTGCTGGCGGGCTTTGTCCGCTGGGCCGACGCCATCATCATGCGCATCATGGACGGCATGATGGCCATTCCCGACATCCTGCTGGCCATTGCGTTGATGGCCGTCATTCGCGCCAGCCTGACAACGGTCATCATCGCCATCGCGATTCCGCAGGTGCCGCGCGTGGTGCGGCTGGTGCGCTCGCTGGCGTTGACGCTGCGCGAGCAGCTGTACGTCGAGGCGGCGCATGCCATCGGCACGCGCCTGCCGGTGATTCTGCGCCGGCATGTGCTGCCCAACATGGTGACGCCGCTGGTAGTGCAGGCCACCTTCATCGCCGCCACCGCCGTGTTGACGGAAGCCGTGCTGTCGTTCCTGGGCGTGGGCGTGCCGGCCCAGGTGCCCAGCTGGGGCAACATGATGGCCGACGCACGCAACTACGTGGCGGTGGCCTTCTACACCATTCTTTACCCCGGCATTCTGCTGGCCATCACCGTGCTGGCCATCAACCTGATGGGCGATGGCCTGCGCGATGCGCTGGACCCGCGCCTGACCAATCAACGCTAGGAGGACGCCATGGCCCTATCCCCCGCCAACGCCGTTGCCCCTGGCGACGTGCTGCTTGAAGTCGACAACCTGCGCACCTATTTCGATACCGTCTCGGGCACCGTCCGGTCGGTGGACGGCGTGTCGTATCAGGTGCGTGCGGGCCGCACGCTGGGCGTGGTCGGTGAGTCCGGCTGCGGCAAGAGCGTGACGGCGCTGTCCATTCTGCGGCTGGTGCCGACGCCGCCCGGACGCTTTGCGGGCGGGCAGATTCGCTATCGCGGCACTGACCTGCTCAGCCTCACGGAAAAGCAGATGCGCCAGATCCGAGGCAACCGGATCTCGATGATTTTTCAAGAACCGATGACGTCGCTGAACCCGGTGCTGACCGTGGGCAGGCAGATTGCCGAGACGGTCATGGTGCATCAGAAGCTGAACCGCCGCGACGCCTACCGTCGTGCCGAAGAGATGCTGCGCCTGGTGCAGATTGCCGAGCCCGAACGCCGCGTGCACGAATACCCGTATCAACTGTCCGGCGGCATGCGTCAGCGCGTGATGATCGCGCTGGCGCTGGCCTGCAACCCCGAAGTGCTGATTGCCGACGAGCCCACTACCGCGCTGGATGTGACCATCCAGGCGCAGATCGTGGATCTGCTGCGCAACCTGCAAAAGACGCTGGGCATGGGCATTGTGTTGATCACGCACGACCTGGGCGTGGTGGCGGAATGCTGCGACCGCGTGGCGGTGATGTACGCCGGCCGCAAGGTGGAAGAGGCGCCGGTAACGGAACTGTTCGACCGTCCCTTGCATCCGTACACCCGCGCGCTGATGGGGTCGATGCCGTCCATGAACGCCGCCACGCAACGCCTGGCCGAAATTCCCGGCATGGTGCCCGCGCCCAGCGAACTGGGCAAAGGCTGTAGCTTTGCGCCGCGCTGCACCTACGCCACGCCGCGCTGCCACGTTGAGGCGCCCGAGCTATCTACGCATGGCGCCGATCATGTGGTGGCTTGCCATGAAGTGGCGCGCGTGGCGGCGCAACCCGGCCTCCTGGCCGCAACTGCCGTGGCGCCCGGCGCCACGCTGAACGGAGTTCAAGCATGAGCGCCCATCCCATGCCGCCTGTTGTTGCATCGACGGCACCGTTGCTGGACGTGCGCGACCTGAAAATGCACTACCCCGGCGCGGGCGGCTGGTTCAAGCCGCGCCGTAAAGTCGTCCAGGCGGTAGACGGCGTGTCGTTCAGCGTGGCCCGTGGCGAGACGCTGGCGCTAGTCGGCGAGTCAGGCTGCGGCAAGACCACTACCGGCAAGTCGGTGTTGCGGCTGATTCAGCCCACGTCGGGTTCCGTCAAGCTGGAAGGCGAAGAAATCCTGGCGCTGACGCCGCAGCAGATGCGCAACCGGCGTCGCGACATGCAGATCATCTTTCAGGACCCCTATGCGTCCTTGAACCCGCGCATGACGGCGGGCGATATCGTGGGCGAGCCGCTGCGCAACTACCCGATGTCGGGCGGCCGCGCACGCGTGGACGAGCTGGCGTGGCTGTTCGACAAGGTCGGCCTGCGCCCCGAAGCCATGAAGAAATTCCCGCATGAATTCTCGGGCGGGCAACGCCAGCGCCTGGGCATTGCGCGCGCGTTGGCGCTGCGGCCCAAGCTGATCGTCTGCGACGAGCCCGTGTCCGCGCTGGACGTATCGGTGCAGGCGCAGGTCATCAACCTGCTGATGGACCTGCAACAAGAGATGGGCATCGCCTATCTGTTCGTGGCGCATGACCTTGCCGTGGTGCGTCACATCAGCCATCGCGTGGCGGTGATGTACCTGGGCCGCATCGTCGAAGTGGCCGACCGCGACACCTTGTTCTCGCAGCCTCGGCATCCGTACACCGAGATCCTGCTGTCGGCCGTGCCGGTGCCCAATCCGCACAAGCCCGCGCAGCGCAAGCTGTTGCAAGGCGACCCGCCCAGCCCCGCGAACCCGCCCAGCGGCTGTCGCTTTCATACGCGCTGCCCGCTGGCGCAACCGATCTGCCGCGAGACGCAACCCGCGCTGACGGAACGGCCCGTGGCGTCGGCCACCGGCCAGCAATGGGTGGCGTGCCATTTCCGATGAGCACGCCGCGGTTGCTGGCCGGGCCGCTGCCTGGCGATGACGCGGTGTTCGGGCAACCTATCGCCGCGTTGCAGGCGGCGATGGCGGCGGGGCGCTTGACGGCCGTCGATCTGTTGCGCGCGTATCAAGCGCGCATTGCGGCGTACGACCAGGCGGGGCCGGCGCTAAACGCGCTTATCTGCTTGAACCCGGAGGCGGCCCGCCAGGCCGCCTTGAGCGATGCCGAGCGCCGCGCGGGTGTGGTGCGGGGGCCGCTGCACGGCGTGCCGCTGCTGTTCAAGGACAACATCGACGCGGTTGGCATGCCGGCCACCGCAGGCTCGCGCGCCTTGGCGCAGCGCCTGCCCAGGCAGGACGCCGACGTGGTGCGGCGCTTGCGCGAAGCAGGCGCAATCGTGCTGGGCAAAACGACCATGCACGAGCTGGCCTGCGGCATCACCAATGTGTCGTCGATGTCCGGCCGCACGCGCAACGCCTATGACCCCACGCGCGTCCCGGGCGGGTCCAGCGGCGGCAGCGCGGTGGCCGTGGCATCCAGCTTTGCGGCGGCCGCCATCGGCAGCGACACCAGCGGCTCCATCCGCATCCCGGCGGCGTTCAACCAGGTGCTGGGGTTGCGGCCCACGGCGGGGCGATGCGACACGTCCGGCGTGGTGCCCCTGTCGCCCACGCTGGACACGGTAGGCCCCATGGCGCGCTGTGTGGATGATCTGGAAATTCTGTGGTCGGTCATGGCGGGCCGCGACGACGGGGATGCGGCGTCGCAACCGAAGCGTAGCGACTGGCGGGTCGGCACCGTCAATGCCTTGTTCGGCGGCGCCGCGGCGCAGCGGGAAGTATCCGCGCACGTGCTGGCCGCATTGGCGCGCTGGCAGGGGGCCGGTGCGACGGTGCGGCAGGCGGCGCTGCCCATCGACGACGCACGCCTTTCCGCCGCCAACGTCACGGGCTACGAATTTCGTGACGCGCTGGCGCAGTGCCTGCGTGACGCCGGCTTGCCGGTGCGCAGCCTGGGCGACATCCTGGACGGCGCCTACCCGCATCCGGAAGTCATGACGGTGTTGCGCGAACGCAATGCGATGCGGGATGTGGACGGCAGCGCCCGTCAGGCAACGCGGGTCCGCGCCGGGGCAATTCGCGCCGAGGTCCTCGCAGCCATGGCGTCCGGCAACCTGGATATGCTGGTGTATCCCAGCGTACGGGGTGGCCCGGTGCAACTAGGCGAAGCACAGACCGGCGGCAACGGCCTGCTGGCTTCGGTTACCGGCTTGCCCGCATTGAGCCTGCCCATCGGCTTCACGCCGAGCGGCATACCGGTTGGCCTGGAACTGCTGGGCGCGGCGGGCAGCGAAGCGCGGTTGCTGCGCGCGGCGCGGGATTTTGACCAGGGCCGCTGCGGGTGACTCGTGTTCGGCGGTGGTCAGCGGCGGTCACCCGTGCCTACACGTGTTGATCAGCGTTGCCCGGCGTTGACCGTCGGCGCGATGCGCTCGTGCCAGTCGGCAGCCCAAGCCAACAGGGCATGATCCTGGTCCGGCCGCGCCACGCATTGCACACCCACGGGCAAACCGTTATCGGTCAGCCCCGTGGGCAGGTGCAGAGCGGGCCAGCCCAACAGCGACCAGACGCGGTTGAAGGCCGACGACCCGGTGGACTGCAACCCGGCCGGCGCCGGGCCAGGTGCGCTGGGCGTGATGAGAATGTCGATATCACCGAAGCGCTCCAGCCATTGCCGCGCCAGCTCGCCGCGCGTGTGCTGGCATTGCACGTAGTCGGCGTAGGAAATTTTCAGGCCCTGCATCACGGCATCGCGCAATACCGGCGAGATCAGATCACCCTGAGGGCTTTGCAACACCGGCAGTAGTCCGCGCGCCAGCTCGGCGTACATGGTCTGCGTGTGCAGCGGCAACAGTGTCTTCAGGTCGCTGTCGAGTTCGGGCGTGATGACGCTTGCGCCTTGATCACGCAGCCGTGCCGCGCAATCCTCCAGCGCCTGCCGCGCGGCGGGTGCCAGCGTGCCGATGGCTTCGCAGGCCAGCAGGGCAACGCGTGGCGGTCTGGTCGGCGGCTGCGCTGCAATTTTCTGCGGCAGCAGCACCGATGCAATGGCGCGCGATTGTTCTACGCTGCGACTGAACCAGCCGATCGTGTCCAACGAATCGCACAACACGCTCATGCCCTGCCGATGGACGCGGCCGAAGGTGGGCTTGAACCCGACCACGCCGCAAAACGCCGCCGGGCGAATCATCGACCCGCCGGTCTGCGTGCCCAGCGCCATGTCGACCATTCCCGCCGCGACGGCGGCTGCCGAGCCACTGGACGAGCCGCCCGGCGTGTGGGTGAGAAGGCGCGGGTTGCGAGTGGGGCCGGGCGAAGCGTAGGCAAACTCTGCCGTCACGGTCTTGCCGATCGGCACCGCGCCCGCCGCGCGCAACTGCGCAACGCAGCTGGCATCCCAGCTTGCCGGCGCGGGCGAAGTCGCCGGAGAGCCGGATCGCGTGGGCATGCCGGCGACATCGATCACGTCCTTCACGCCAAACCCCACGCCCGCCAGCGGCGCCGCCGCGCCGGTCGGGAGGGGATCTGGCTCAGTCAACCAGACCCACGCCTTGATCGCCTCGTCGCCATCCTTGCTGCGTGACCATGCTGAATGCGCTTGCCGCATCATTGAACCTTGATCTGCTTTTGGCGGATCAGCTGCGTCCACCGCTCGCTTTCGCCGGCGATGAAGGCGCTGAATTCTTCGGGCGTGCCCCCGGCAACTTCTCCGCCTTGAGACTCGACGATGTCGCGGTACGGCTTGTCTTGCAATGCGCGATTGATGTGTTCGTTCAAGGTCTTGATTACCTCGGGCGGTGTGCCGGCCGGCGCAATGACGCCGAACCAGTTCGACACCACCATCTGCGCCAGACCCAGTTCCTTGAAAGTGGGCACGTTGGGCAAGCCGGGCACGCGCTTGTCGGCGGCCACCGCCAGCATCTTGATGCGGGGCGCCGTGCCCGTGGCGTGAGGCAGGAACAGGCTGGGCAGTTCGATATAGAAGTCCACGTTGCCGGCGATCAGGTCGTTGACGGCGGGCGCGCCGCCCCGGTACGGCACATGGGTGGCGTTCATACCGGCTTGTTCCTTGAACAACTCGGTGCTCAAGTGCGAGGCGCTGCCCGCGCCTGTGGAGGCGTAATTCAGTTTTTCGGGATTGCGCTTGGCATCTTCGATCAATGCGGCAGGGTCGGCGTAGGGGGATTTGTCGTTCACGCCCAGTGCCATGGGGCCGCGTTCAATCAGCGCAATGGGTGCCAGGTCTCGCGCCGGATCGAAAGGCATGCTGTACAGGGCCTTGTTCACGGCCAATGGCGCAAAGTTGCCCAAGCCGATCGTGTAGCCGTCGGGCTTGGCCGTGGCGATCTGGCCCGTGCCGATATTTCCGCTGGCGCCCGGCTTGTTGTCCACCACCACCGGCACGCCCAGTGAATCACTGAGCTTTTGTGCCAACTGCCGCGAACGTGTGTCAGAGCTCCCGCCGGCGGCGTAGGGCACGATGAACTTGATTGCCTGCGTGGGGTAGGCGGCTTGCGCAACGGCGCCGGCAGAAGCCAGCGACAGGCCGGCGGCAAGGGCGCCGGCCAGAAGTTTCATGGTGGTCAAGGTCGTCATGCGCATGGCGCTCCGCTGTATTGCCGGGTTCTGTCCCGGGCGTTGAGTTGTCGACGCATAGTAGGAAAGCTGCGATTAGGTTGTCTAATACCTTATTCTCTTGTTATTAATTCGCCAGGAAAATAAATGTTGATCGACAGCCGTCTGCTACACGTGTTTGCGGTGGTGGCCGAGGAACTGCATTTCGGCCGCGCCGCCCAGCGCCTGCATCTGAGCCAGCCGCCATTGAGCCAAAGCGTGCGCAAGCTGGAAGAGGAGCTGGGCGTGCAGTTGCTGGAACGCACCACGCGTTCGGTGCGGCTGACGTCGGCAGGGGCGGAACTGCAACGCCGCATCCGTCAGATGGCCGCCGAACACGACGCCACCATCCGTCATGTGCGGCGCGCGGCCAGCGGCGATGCCGGCCACTTGACGATTGGCCTGACGCCCAGCGCGGCCTATTCGAATGTGCCACAAGCGCTGTTCGCGTTTCGTCAGCGTTTTCCCGGCGTCATGCTGGACTTGCAGGAAATGAACTCCAGCGAGATGCCGGATGCGCTGCACCAGCGCCGCCTGGATCTCGCCTTGTTGCGGCCACCTTTTGCGGATGCCGACCTGGCGCCCGTGCCGCTGTATTCCGAGCCCATGGTGTTGGCGCTACGGGCCGATCACCCGATGGCGTCCAAGCGCTGGGTGACGATGGCGCAGGTGCTGGATTTGCCGCTGGTCGGTTATGCGCGCGACCGCTCGCGGTACTTTAGCCAGGTACTGCGCCAGATGATCGAGGCCGCGGGCAAACCCGCGGACATCGTCCAGGAAAGCATGATCCCCACCATCCTGACCTTGGTCGAAGCCGGCTTTGGCGCGGCGGTGGTGCCGGCCTCGCTGGGGCGCATGCGCATGGATGTGTTGACGTATTTGGGCATACGCGGGCCGGGCGCCTTCCGGGCAGAGCTAGCCGCCGCCCGGCACCCCGACAATCCCAACCCATCCATCGACGCGTTCGTCGCGATCATGCGCGAGACGCCCGCCAAGCGGGGCAGGCCGCGAAAAACGGTGCAGTTGGCAGCGTTTTCATGCGGTGCAGATCGGTAGATCAGGATCACGGGATAATTCTGAAAGTGCATGGGTCGTCCGGCGCACGTATCATGATCCGCGTCGCGGATGTCGCACGCTTTGCCGATCGACTTGCCTGGCACGAGTAGTACATGAGGCTGCTGAAGCAGCGTTTTGAGGAAATGATGAACTTTTGGGTCCCTGTAGTCTTCGGTACGTTCAAGCTGCTGGTGTTGGGCACGGGCATGTTTCTCGCCATCAAGTCTCACTACGATGGAGAAAAAAAGGAGAAGAAGGAGAAGGAAAAGAATGAGGTGGATGCGCCGTCGTGACGGCGTGCAATGGAGGGGCGACTGCGATGCCGTGGTGATCGCCCTCTGGCACCTTGATCGTCAACACCCTCCCTTCAATCACCCACCGCGCCCGCAGAACGTTGGCCACGCGCGGGTATCGGTGCGACACCGCTGCGATCTTCCCGGTCGATGAATCCGTAAAGCGCCACCGCCGTTACAACGGTGACGGCGCGCAGCACGTATAGCAATGCGGCAAACGCTTGCCCCGATGCCAGGATCAGCGCAGCCTGCGGCGTTGACGGCAGTAGCGTCATCGCGCCTGCGACGTCGCCCGCGACCAGGCGCTGGGCCGCTGCCCCCACTGATGGTGCCCCCACTGATGCTGCCCGTTCTGGTGCGGCCGTCAACAACGCCAGCGCGCTGGACAGCACTGCGGGGACGCACCACGGTAGCCGTAGCCGGGGCCGTGGCCGGCCGACGCCCGCGCCGCGCATTGCCCGGCACACGGCTTGCTGCAAGCGCCTTGCACCGGCAAATCCCTGCCAGGTAACGTGCCGCTGCCCGGCCCAGGGCTGCGTCCGTTACACCCGAGAGCAACGCCCATGTCTACACCAGCCGCAACACCGTTTCCCCGCGCGCCGTGGTCCTTGCAGGGCTCGGCACTGATCAGCGTCTGGCGCGTGCCGCTGGATGCGCTGCCCGTGGCGGCGGCCAACGGCGCGCGGCTCGTGTCTCTGGGCCGTCAGGCCTTGTGCGCGACGGTGTGGGCTCGCTATGAACCGGGTGGCACGCTGGCCTATAACGAGTTGCTTTTTGCCGTGGCGGTGCAATCGTCCGGCATCGTGGCCCCGGCATGTACCGTCGGGCCTATCTGGGTGGACGACGAAGCGGCAGCGGCCGGTGGCCGAACGCTATGGGGAATTCCGAAACGCATGGGGGTGTTCCAGGCCGGGTCGTCTGACGGCCCGTCGTCCGGGTTTGCTGACGGCGCCACGGCGTCGATCACGGTGGATGGCCGACGAGTGGCCACGCTGCAATATGAGCCGCCGTCGCGCTTGCAGGTGCCGGTGCGCTTGCCGATCTGGACAGTACAGGACGGCGACTCCGGCCCCATCCGCACGCGGTGCATGTTGCGCGGCCGAATGAGTCGCGGCGCCGCGCGATGGTTTTTCGAGCCGGACGGTCCGCTGTCATTCCTGGCGGGTCGTGAACCGCTGGCCAGCGCGCGCCTGCAACACTTGTCGGCCCGGTTCGGCGTCTAGCGCGCCCGTTGCCGTGCTAGGGGCGTCGCCTTAGCCAGCCCGCCAGACCGTCCATCTTGGGTGGGGGGCGCGCGACAGAACGCGGCTTGCCCATGTGCGCCAGCACGGCTTCGGCCGCCAGTGCGCCCGATCGCGCGGCGCTTTCCATGCAGGCGGGAAGTTCCGTGCGGGTCCAGTCGCCGGCCAGATATAAGCCGTCGTCCAGCACCGCGCCCGGCCGCCGCGCTTCGCCGCCAGGCCGGGGCGCAGGCACCGACATCGGGATACGGTGGACGGCCTGTGCCAGCAGGTGGCCGCGCGGCGGGGTGTGGCATCGGGCGGCCAGTTCCTGCATCGTGATCGCCACGATGGCGTCATCGGACATGCCGGCCGCGCGGTGGCTCCAGATAATGTTGCTGGCGATGACCGAGCCACGGCAAAAGCTGAAGTCCCTGACTTTGCTCAAGTCGTAGAAGTCAGTATTCAACTGCGTGCGCGGCCAGGGCTGCGCCCAGAACACGTCATTCGTCAGCGGGCGGTCAAACCACAGATAGCAGCTGATGTAGGGGCTGGGCTCGTGCCATTGCGGCGCTGCGGCAGGGGGCGCGGCGGCCAGCATGGCGCGCAAGGCGTCGGGCGGCACGGCCAGTACGCAATGCCGCGCGCTTAACGCCTGGCCGTTGTCCAGAGCCAGCATCCAGCCGCTGTCATGGCGCGTCACCGTGCGGACGTTGTGGTTCAGCCGCAGCGACCCGCCGGCGGCTTCGATCACCTGTTTGCCGGCGGGGATGTACAAGTCGCTTAAACCTACTTTGGCAATGCCGAAGCGCACGTCGCGGTGGCCCAGCATATGCGCGGCAAGTCGAAGGATCGATGCGGCCGAGCAATGCGCCAAGGGCACGTTAAGCAGCGCCAGCGCGGCCGATTCCCAGAACCAGCGCACAAACGCGGGGCGCACGCCCATCGACAGCAGGTAGCGGCGGGCGGGCAGCGTGTCCAGCTTCAGGAAATCTGCTTCGGTGCCGTGCATGGCCTGCCACGCCACCTTGGTGTTGGACAGCAGGTCGGCCCACCCTGCGCTGGGCAGCACGGCGGGCAGGGTGGGCAGCCAATGCAGCGGTGCCGGCAAGGGCGCCGTCACGACGGGAAACGCGCGGCTGCCATCCTGCACGGTCAGCAGCTTGCGCGGCAGCCACGCCACGTGGTTGGCGGTGTCCAGACGCTTGAGCAAGGCCAGGAAGTTGTCATAGCGGCTTAGCAATACGTGCGGGCCGATGTCGACGGTGTCCCCCGTGGTGGGGTCCGCCCAGCTGCGCGCACGGCCTCCCGCGACGCGGCTGCCTTCCAGCACCACCACGCGCAGGCCCGCCGTCGCCAGCCACGTCGCGCAGGAAAGCCCGGCAATGCCCGCGCCCACGATAAGCACGTCCGCGCATGGGGCCGAGCCGTCGGGGTTGGGCGTCATGGGCTTCCTTGGTTCTTGCGATATGTGCGGCCCACGCAAGCGTCGTACCTGCCATGCAATGAATAGCGTTAGCGTGCGCGCCGTGCCCGGCTGGGCGCAGCCGGCGTCGTCGCAAGGCCTTGCGCGGCAAGCCTGCTGGGCGCCGCGCCCGCATGCAGAGGCCGATGCACCGTCTGCGCAATCAGCACGCCCGCCAGGCTCATGCTGCCGCCGATGACGTGATACGCGTGCATCTGCTCACCCAGCATGGCCACGGCCAGCACGGCGGTCAGCACCGGCAGCAGGTTGATGAAGATGCTGCAACGGTTGGGTCCCAGGTGCTTGACGCCCTGGATCCAGCAGAAAGACAGCAGGATGGACGAGCCGATGCCGGCGTAGGCGATCAACGGCAGGGTGCGCGCGTCCAGCGACGCGCTGCCCGCGGGCAGCACCAAAAAGAACGGCAGCATGAAAACCAGGGCCGCGATGGCTTGCAGGTACACCGCCTGCCACGCCGGTATCGTCAAGCGCCAGCGGCGCAGCAGCACGCCGTACAGCGCGTAGGACAACGAAGCCAGCAGCATCAGCAGGTCGCCCGCGTGGACGCCGTTGTGCGCGATGGCGGCGATGTCGCCCTGGCCCACCAGGTACAACAGGCCCGCGAAAGACAGCACGCCGCCCACGGCCATGCCGACGGTCAGCGCTTCGCCCAGCACGATCACGCTGAGGATGGCCGTGAGCAAGGGCACCAGCGCGGTCACGATGGCCATGTTGGTGGCCGTGGTGCTTTCGGCGGCGCGGTACGACAGGCTTTGGAACAGCGCCATGGCCAGCAGGCCGCTGATGGCCATCTTGCCCAGGTGCGGCCGCACCGATGCCCAGTTGCGCCGCAGCGGCCGCAGCACGAACGGCGACATCAGCGCCAGCGCCAGGATCAGTCGATAGAAGGTGATGGCCGTGGGCGAAATGGCCGACGCGGCCAGCTTGGACACGATGACGTTGCCCGCCCACAGCACGATGGCCATGAAGGGAAAGAGCAGGGAAGTGATGGACATGAAGGTCTCCGAAACAAGCCTTGCATGTTGCCGGGGGGCGTGGCGTCCGTCTGGCGCTACTATGTCGCAAGTTATCGCAAAACTGCCAATCTGAAGGTATGGAATATTCCCCTTTCTACAGCGCATTCGTGGCCTCGGGCGCGCCCGCCGCCGCGTTGGCGGTGGATTACGCCGATGGGCACGTGATCCGGCCCCACCACCACGATCGCGCGCAGTTGCTCTACGCCATTCAGGGCGTGATGACCATCGAAGCGCAAGGCGGCAGATGGGTGGTGCCGCCCACGCGCGGCGTGTGGCTGGAGGCCGACGTGGCGCATTCGGTGCGCATGAGCGGGGCCGTGCGCATGCGCACCGTGTTTGTCGACAGCCGCGCCAACAAGCAGCTGCCCGCCCGCAGCTGCGTGCTGGATATTTCGCCCTTGCTGCGGGAACTGATCGTGGCGGCGGTCGAAATGGACGTGACCCAGCCCAAGCGCAGTGGCTCTCGCGATTGGCATTTGCTGCACCTGCTGTTGCAGGAATTGCGCAGCCTGCCGGTGTTGCCGCTGTATCTGCCCATGCCCGCGGATGCGCGGCTACGAAAATTCTGCGATGCCCTGATGCGCCAGCCGGACGCGGCGCTGACGCTGGACGAATGGGCGGCGCGGCTGCACGTGTCCACCCGCACCTTGCATCGGCAGTTCCTGCAACAGACGGGAATGCGCTTGGGCCAGTGGCGCCGGCAGGCGCGGCTGCTGTTGGCGCTGGAGCATCTGGCGGGCGGCGCGCGCGTGGTGGATGTGGCGCTGGAACACGGCTACACCAGCCAAAGCGCGTTCGCGGCCATGTTCAAGAAGCACTTCGGCGTGTCGCCCGCGGCGTTTTACCGGCAGGGGTGAAAGCCTTTCAAGGCGGCAAGGGCTTGCTGGCATCCGCCGACATCCCGCCCTGCAAAGCGCGCAGCCGCTGCACGTGCCCGTCCAGCTGCATGCGCAGGCGCTCGGCTTCTATGGCGTCCGCGCCCGTCGTCACGTCCGGCCCCAGCGCTTGCAACCGCGCCATCGACGCGCGCAGGTCCGCGATCAACCGCGTCAATCGTTCAACCTCGGGCGCGGGCAGGATGCCGCTGACGCGCCGGGTATTGCGGCGGTCCAGCAGTTCGGCGACGCGCGCCCGCAACGCCACCACCGTCATGGCGCGCAGCGGTTGCTTCAGGAAGGGCGGCCAGCCCAGCGCCGCCCCGGCGGCCAGCGCGGTGGTCTTGGCCCACGCCGCGCCCGCCTGGCCAAACGAGGGTGAACGCGCGCTTGCGATGCCCGCCCGGCGCAGCACTTGGCGGTCATGCTCCATCTTGGCTAGCAGCGCGTCTTTATCAGCCTGGGTGGTGGTCTTGGGCATAGTGGCTCCGTGCGGCGGCGGTATCCAGTCGGACCTGGTGGCTCAGTTCGGCAAAGGGCGAGCCCTTGGGTGCGTTGTAGCGGGCGATGGCAAGCGAAATCAGGGTCACCACCAGCCAGGCGGCGGCAACCAGCCACGCGGTAAGCATGCGGTATTCGGTGTCCCAGAAGGTGACGATGGCGGCAACCGAGATGAACCCCAGGGTGCCCAGCGCGCAGAACACCAGCGCCACCCCGCTGATCAGCGTGGAAATCAAGGCCCCCCGATACAGCGATAACTCGATGCCCACCAACTCCACGTAATCGCCGGAACGTTCCGCAGCGAATTTCGCGATGTGCCGCAACCTGCGCAATCGTTCGGAAATCATGGCGTCTCCTGTGGGCCGTGAAAGCCGCTGTGCAGCAATTGCCATGCCCGTCGCGCCTGCTGCCGGGACCATTTTTTGCCGCGTGCAATCGCGGTAGCATGGGGCGTTTCAACAGGAGGGAATCATGGAAAAGCCTAAGTGGGATTTTCAGATCGAGCGGCCCGTTGAAGACGGCGGGGCGTGGCGCATCGGCTATACGCTGACCCTGGCCGGCGCACCGCAGCCGGGCGAACGCATCGCCATCGAGACCACGTACCGGTCGGCCCAGACGGCGATCGACGAAGCAACGCGCCTGGCGCGCATCCACGTGGCGGATTTGAATGGCGAAGCGCCCACTTTTGAAAAACCGACCGACGCCGAGGTGCCCTTCGATCAGCATCAGCGGTTTTGATGCCCGCCGGCGCCGGTCCCCGGCGGCTACAGCCCCAGGCTCAGCAGCATCAGGAAGGCGCCGAACAGCACAAAGTGCGTCATGCCTTCAATGGCGTTGGTCTGGCCATCGTTCAGGTTGATGGCGGCGACCAGCAGCGTCACCAGCATCATCAGCGTCTGTAGCGGCGTCATTGCCATGACGATGCGCTGGCCCGAGATCAACGCCATGGCCTCCATGGCGGGCACGGTCAGGATCACCGTGGACAGCGATGCCCCCAAGGCGATGTTCACCACGGATTGCATGCGGTTGGCCAGGGCGGCGCGCAGCGCGGTCAGCATCTCGGGCGCGGCGGAAATGCCTGCCACGATCAAGGCAATCAGGCCGATCGGCACATCGACGCCTTCCAGGCCGCGGTCCAGCGAATGCGACATCAGTTCGGCCAGGAAACCCACGGCCACGATGCCGGCCGCCATGATCGCGGCCGACGGACGCCAACTGGTCCGCGATGCCGCGGGCTGGTTGCGGCGCGTTTTCTTTTCGGGATAGCTGTAGCTGAAAAAGTAGCTGTGCGGGCCGGTCTGCATGCGCAGGAATACGCCGTACAGCAGCAACATCGCCACGATGGTAAAGGCGCTGTACGCACGCCAGCTGGCTTGCGGCACGAATTCCGGAACGATCATCGACACCGTCACGGCGGTAAGGATCATTACGCTGTAAGTGCGCGCGGAATCATCGTTGTAGGCCTGCTCGCCATGCTTGAATCCGCCGATCAACGCGGCCACACCCAGGATGCCGTTGATGTCCAGCATCACCGCTGAATAGATGCTGTCGCGCACCAGCGTGGGCGAGCCGCCCTTGGACGACACGATGGCCAGCACGATCACTTCCACCAGCACCGCCGACAGCGTCAGGATCATGCTGCCGTAAGGGTCGCCCAGCTTTTGCGCGATGCGCTCGGCATGGCGCGCCACGCTTAACGACGCACACAGGATGGCCCCGATCAGGATGGTCGTTTCCGCCAGGCTGGCCATTCGGCCAACGTCGCGCAGCGGTGAATCGGCGGCGTATCCGGCAACGGCGATGACGCACGCCAGGAGTAGAAACTTCTCGGACTGGAGAAAGGATTTCATCTGGGTGGGACGGGCGGGAAATAGTGCCAGCCTAGCATGTGCCGGACCCGCCCGTGTGCGCGCTTTTGGGCATGGGCCTTGCTGGCCCACGTCCTTTCCGCGGACGTCAGTTTGCCGTGCGCAGGCGCGCCAGCTGGAACGAGAAGCGGGTGCCGCACGGCGTCAGCGGCTGCGCGTGCAGGGTGCCGCCATGCGCTTCGATGATTGATCGGCAGATCGCCAGGCCCATGCCCATGCCTTGCGCCTTGGTGGTGAAGAAGGGGTCGAAGATGCGACCCAGATCCTCTGCCGCGATGCCGGGGCCGCGGTCTTCAACGCTGACCTCGACCATGTCGCCTTCCAGCCGCGACGACACGATCAACTGGCGCTGTCCTTGCGGCGTGGCGTGCATGGCGTCGATGGCGTTGGTGACCAGGTTAAGCACCACCTGCTGTAGTTGCGTGCGGTCTGCCTCGACCAGCGCGGCGTCGGATTCCAGGCGCGTCAGCAGGCGCACTTGTTGCGCGTCCATTTCCATCTGCGTCAGCGTCAGCACGTCGCCCAGGGTATCGTCCACGCGCACCGGCGCCAGCACGGCGGGCGCCTGCTTGGCCAGCGAGCGCAGGGCACGAATGATTTCGGCCGCGCGCAGGCCGTTGCTCTTGATGTGGTTCAGGCTTTCGCGAGCTTCATCGATGTCGGGCACCGGCCGGTTCAGCCAACGCAGGCTGGCTCCGACCGACGTCACGATTGCCGTCAGCGGTTGATTGACTTCGTGCGCGATCGAGGCGGCCAGCCCCCCCATTACCGTCAGGTGCGACGTGCGCGCGAGGTCGGCGCGCGCCATGCGTAAATTCATTTCCGCTTGCGCGCGCCGCTGGTTCTCGTCAACCAATTGTGCGTACAGCCCGGCCATTTCCAGCGAGATCGCCGCGTGCGGCGCCAGCAGTTCCAGCGCCGCCGTGCGGCCGGCGTCAAACACATTTGGCGCGTCGTTGTTTTCCAGGTACAGCACGCCCAGCAACATGCCGCCCCGGATCAGCGGCAGGCACAGTACCGAGCGCAGCGGCCGCGTCGCGGCCATTGCCGCGTGGATCGACGGCGCATCCACCACCGCGTCGGCCAGCACCAGCGTCTGGTGCGAGCGCAGCACGCTGTGCAGCACCGTCAGCGGCAGCGTGTCCGCCGTGGGGGTGGCGCTGCCCAGCGTGACCGCGCAGGTATCGCCCACGCGGCGCGCCGACGCCTCGATCAGCGGCGCTCCGCCGCGCACCAGCAGCAACAGGCCGTATTGCGCGTCGGCATAATCCATCATGTTGGTCATCAGCGTTTCAACCAGGCGGTCAAGCACCACCTCGCTGGAAATCAGCTGCGATGCGCGCACGCCGATGGTCCAGTCCGCCGCATTGGCCGCACCGTCGCGCTCGATCGGTTCAGGGGCGTCCGCGCGCAACGCCAACAAGGCCGCGTGCGTGGCAAACACCTGGTCGGCTTTTTTGCTGGCGCCCCAACGGCGATAGCTGGCGTGGGCCAGCCGCACATGCTGGCGGGCCGCCGACATCAGGCCGTTGGCCTGGCACAGGCCGGCCGCCATCTCGTGGGCCAGGGCTTGCTCGTGCACGAAGCCCGCCGCGCCCGCGCCGTCGGACGATGCCTCCAGGCTTTGCAGCGCCACCAGCGGCTGCCGGCGCAGGCGGGCCAGTTCGGCGTCAATCAGTTGCAGCTTGCTGAGAAAGGTTGCCGGGTTCAGTTGGCTCCAGGTCACAAAGCGCGCGCGATGCGGCTGCAACGCCGCGATGGTGGCTGCGGGGTCGGCCGCCGCGCCCGGTGCACGCGCCATGGCCAGCGCCAGGTACAGGTGACAATCCGCCGTATTGATGTGGCTGATCACGGACGACTTCAGCGCGGCAGCGCGCGACAGGCTGTCGACCGCTGCCGCGTAGTCATGGAAGTAAAAGGCTCCCATGCCGTCGTACAGCCAGATCCAGAACCGGGTGGATTCCGACCGCGTGCGGCGCGCCTGCTCGGAGGCGGGCTCGTCGCCCACGTACAAGGGCGTACCCAACAGCCGCCGCGTGAACCCGTGCTGCGCCTTGAGCAGCAGCTCGATGTCTACGTACTGGATCAACCGCGTGAGCGCCAGGCCGCGTTCGATTTCCTCTTCGACCAGGCGCAGCTGCTCGCCCATGAACAGCAGGTCGGACACGATGTGGTTGCTGGCGTAGCACGCCATGCCCAGGTCGCCCGACGCGCGGCCCAGCGACACGGCGGTGTGGACGTGCCCCAGCGCGACGCTCAGCGGTTGCGTCCAGGGGCTGACCTGGTCCACCGCCACCAGCGTGGCGATGCGCTCGGCCTCGAAGCCGTGATGCTCGGCCAGCGCCATGCCCGCCAGTCCGTAGGCCAAGCCGTCCTCATAGTCCTCATACTGCGCCGCGATGAAAACGCCGTACCACGACAGCCCATAGGCGGATTCCGGCGTGGCGCCGTGGTCCAGCGTCAGTTCCACCATTTTGGCCAGATGCGTGAAACGGATGCCGTCGTCAACGAAAAAAGACGAGATCAGCGTGGACAGCAGCCCCATCACGGTCTGGACGCGGCGGTCGCGAGTCATCGCCGTGCGCCCCAGCGAGGCGATGGGGCGGCCGGCCAGCTTGTGCCGGACAACGTCATACGCATCGCGCTGCGCGGCGGCGGACGGTGCGCGGGTCAGGGGCACGTCCAGCAGCGCCAAACCGGACAGCGCCGCGCCGATTGCGCCTTCGTAGTCGGACCGCAGCGTTTGAAGCACGGCCTTCAGCCGGTGCACCGCGGCCTTGTCCATCGGCGGCAGTTCGCGCGCCAGCAGGGCGCTGATCTCTTGCGCCGCCGTGGCGAATTCGGCTTGCGCCAACAGGCATTCGCATCGCAGCAGGCTGGCGTCGTAGGCCAACGCGTACTGCGTCGTCCACCAGTCCGGCTGCATCAGCCGGCAGGCCGCGCCCACGTAGCGGGCCGCCTGCTGCACCGCCGCCGCCTCCTTGGCGCGGCGCCCGGCAAGCGTCAGCACGCGCACGAACGCCACGCGTTGCGCCAGCGTGGGGTCAACGCCCTCGGCAAGCTCGATCTGGTTGGCGATTTCGAAGGCGTAGTCGCCAAGCTGGGCGGCCCATAGCTGCGCCATCAGCGTGGCGATGCGCGCATGCGCTTGCGGGCGCTGCGCGGGCGGCGTCATGGCGTACGCGGATTCCAACACACGATCATGCGCGAACACATAGACGCCGTCGTCGTGGCGTAGCAGGCCCGCATCGACCAGTGGTTGCAGCCGGGCCGCCACATCGGCCACGGGCAGATCGGCAATGCGGGCCAGCAGCGCGTCGCCGCTGCGCAGGCCCACGCAGGCCATCTGGCTCAACAAGCGCCTTCCGTCTTCGGGAAAGCGTTCAAGCCGGGTCACCATCAGGTCCACGACGCTGGCCGCATAGCGCGGATTCATCACGTCGGCCGGGTTCCACAGCCAGGTTTTCGATGCTGCGTCGAACGACAGGACGCCGTCGTCCATCAAGGTCAACAACAGCTGCCGGGCAAAGAAAGGGTTGCCCGCCGTGACCTGGTGCAACGCCTGCCCCAGCGGCTTGACCGCATCGACGTCGCCGCCCAGCACGGCGGCGGTCAGTTCGCAGACGTCGTGTGTGGACAGCGGCGCCACCGTCATGCGGGTGACCTGGATGGGGTTCCAGCGGTCGGCGTGAATCAGCCATTCAAACGCCTGGCTTGTTTGGCGGTCCTGGTCGCGATACGCGCCCAGCAGCAGCACGTGCGCAGGGGGATTGACGGTGTACGCCTTCAACCAGGCCAGCGTATCGGCGTCGGCCCATTGCAGGTCGTCGATGAAAAGCACCAGCGGATAGCCGGCCTGTGCAAAGGCGGAAAACGTTTGCAGCAAGGCGTTGTGCACGCGTTGCTGGGCCTGCTTGGCCGGCACGCTGGACAAAGGCGCGGTGCGGCCGATCAGGTGTTCTATCTCGGGAAAGATCTCGGCAACGGTCCGGCCCTGGCCCGCCAGGCGTTCGACGAGCCGCGCGCGCAGCGGCGCCAGCGCGTCTTCATCGCGGCCCAGCGCGGCCATGGTCAGGGTGCGCAAGGCATCGGTGATGGGGGCGTAGGGAATGTCGCGCAGTTGCTGGTCGCTTTTCCCGCCGGCAAAGCTCGCACCGGCCAGTTCCGCCCGTTGCGCCAGCCGGTCCACCAAGGTTGACTTGCCCGAACCGGCGGGGCCGGCCAGCAGCACGAGTTCGGCGTTGCCCTGCACCGTCACGCGGGCCAGGGCGTCGTCCAGCATGCGCAGTTCCGCGCCGCGTCCGACAAAGGGGGAGGCGGCCAGGCCGGCGCTTGGGTCGAAGGCGGACATGTCAGGGAGCCGGCGCTTCCGGGTGGATGGCGCGGTCGATGCAGCGCAGGATTTCGGCGTCTTCGAAGGGCTTGCACAGAAAGCAGAATGCGCCCAGCTGCCGTGCCTGTTCGCGATACCGTTCTTCGGGGAATGCCGTCATCAGGATGACGGGCACGCCAAGGCCACGTTCGCGCAGGGCCGCGCACATGGCCAGGCCGGTCATGCCGGGCATCTGGATATCGGTGACCACGCAGGACAGCCGCGTCAGGTCTTCGGCATCCAGCAAACCCGCCGCGCCGTCGTACAACACCACGTTCAGGTCCAGGGAGCGCAGCAAGCTGCCAAGCGCCTTACGCACTGAAGCGTCGTCGTCGACGACCGCAATGAGGGGGGCGGCATTCACTGTGCATTCCTGTATCAAGGGCGACGAGCGGCTGGATGGCCGCGTCGCGAGTTCCCAAGCATACCCGCAGAAAGCCCCGGGAAAAAAGCCATACAAAGGTATAATTTTTTGCCTTTCTTCCCGCCCCGCTCCTTGCCGTTTCCGCGCGCCGATTTCACCATGCAAGATCAATCCGCCATCCCGTCCGGCGCTTGCGCCACCGCAGGCGCAGCCGCCACCGCAGCCGCCACCGCAGCGGCCAGGGCCGTGGTCTGGGTGGTGGACGATGACGCGTCGATACGCCAGGCGCTGAGCAATCTGCTGCGGTCCGAGGGGCTGGATGCGCGCACCTTCGGGTCCGCCGAAGAGATGCTGGCAGGCGGCTTGCCCACCGTGCCCACCTGCATCATCCTGGACGTGCGGTTGCGCGGCCTGAGCGGGCTGGACTTGCAGGCGCGGCTGTCGCCGGGCGATGCGCCGTTTTCCATCGTCTTTATTTCGGGCCACGCCGACGTGCGCATGACGGCCACCGCCATGAAGGCCGGCGCGGTGGATTTCATTGCCAAGCCATTCACTGACGAAGACCTGCTGGGCGCGGTCCACGCCGCGCTGGACAAGGCGCGCGCGCGGCATGAAACCACCCGCCACGCGCGGACGCTGCGCGAACGCTACGCCACGCTGTCGCCGCGTGAACAGCAAGTGATGCGGCTGGCGGCAGCCGGCCTGCTGAACAAGCAGATCGCCGCCAAGGCCGACATCAGCGAAGCCACGGTAAAAATTCATCGTGGCAACGCCATGCGCAAGATGCAGGCCCGCACGTTCGCGGATTTGGTGTTGCTGGCACAGTCCATGGGGCTTCTCGAAGCGGGGGATTAGCGGCGGGCGGCCAGCTGCGGGCGGCGAGCTGCCAGCGGCGGGCGGCCAGCCGTGGGCAACTAGCCGTGGGCGACTAGCCGTGGGCGACTAGCCGTGGGCGACTAGCCACGGGCTAAGCGACCGCGCCTATCTGCCCGGCCATCGTCACCAGTTGCGCAAAGCTGCGCGCCTGCATCTTGCGCATGGCGTTGCCCCGGTGGATCTTCACGGTGATGTCGCTGATGCCCAGCCGGTCGGCAATCTGCTTGTTCATCAAGCCCGCCGTGGCGTGTTCCATGACCTGCCGTTCGCGCGGGCTCAGGCTCTGATAGCGCTGCACCAGGCCGTGCATGGCCTGCTCGCCGGCGCGGCGCTCGCCGTCGCGCTGCAAGGCCAGCCGCACGCAATCCAGCAGGTCCTGTTCGTTGAAGGGCTTGGTCAGGAAGTCCAGTGCGCCGGCCTTCATGGCCCGCACGGTCATGGGGATATCGCCGTGACCCGTCATGATGATGACGGGCAGGGCATCGCCGTCGCTTTGCAGCAATTGTTGTAGCGCCAGGCCGTTGCCATCGCGCAGCCGCACGTCCAGCAGCAGGCATGCCGGGCGATCGCCCCTGTCGAACTCGCGAAATTCCCGCACGCTGTGAAAGGCCTTGGCGGCCAGGCCCACGGAGGCAAACAGCGCGACCAACGACTGCGTGATCGCGGGCTCGTCATCGACGATATAGACCAAGGGGTCCACGGGGTGGGAAATGCCGGGGCTGGCGCATGGCTTCACGATGAACTCCTGAGGGGGCGTGCGCATAAGTCGGCGCGCGGGGCTTGCGCTGCTGGGGCAACTTGCATGTCCGGAATTCTGGCACGGCCCCGCGCCGGGGACGCATCCACTACCACCATAGTCGTAGCCGGTTGCGGCGCGCGGCAGATCCCCGCTAGAAGTTGTGGCGCAGGCCGATGGCCAGCGTTTGCGGGCTGGTGCCCTGCGTTACGCCCAGGCTGTTGATGGCAAAGTCGTAGTCGGCGCGCGCCCGGTTGCTGATCCGCGAGTAATAGCCGTACAGGGCGGTGCGGGGCGACAAGGGGTAGTCGTACCCGACCGTCCACTGCACCGCGCCGGTGTCCGATCCGCTGCGTACAAAGCCCACCGTCTGCGTCGACGCCCCGCGGCCGTTGCTTGCCACGCCTAGCGCGGCGCGCAGGCTGCCCCGGCCCAGCGCCTGCACGATCGACACGTAATAGCCGTCCCGGGTCAACGATCCGCTGGCCGTCCGATAGCGCAGCCGTTCGTACACCACTGCGACTCGCGTCGTCGGAAACTGATACGACAGGCCCATCTTGAAGGCGTCATCGTGCGTGTTCGCCGCCTGGTAATTGCGGTGCAGTTCGTAAGCCAGCGCCAGGTTCAAACCGCCCCGGTCATAGCTGCCCGACCACGAAAACAGCTGCGGATTGCGCGGCGTTGTCATTTTTTCCTGGGGCAACCCCCACGCGAATCCACCGCTTAACCCCTGCCAGGACGGCGTGCGGTATTGCAGGGAATTGTTTTGCCTGCGGTCGAACGAACTGGTGTTCTCGACGTTGCCGGTGCTGGCGGCCGAGCCGTTGCCCAGCAAGGCCATGTAGCCCGCCGTGGTCGCGTAGTAGGGGTCGTAGGCCAGCGTGGCTTCGGTATAGGGCGTGTGCCAGTTGCCCAGGAACAGCGTGCCATAGGGGCCGTCGAACCCCACGCGCGTGTTGCGGCTGGCGATCTGCCCCTGGCCGGTGTTAAGCGCAATGCCGCTTTCAATCTGGAAGATGGCGCTGGTGCCGTCGCCCAGCCATTCCGTGCCGCGTAGCCCGAACACCGAGCGGTTATTGGTCATCCGGGCGGCGCTGCCCGGCTCGGGTCCGCCGCTGATCCGGCTGCTTTCCAGCGCGGTGTTCAGCCTGCCGTATAGCGTTACCGACGATTGAGCGCAGACCGGCGCCGCCACGGCCAACAGGCACGCGGCTAGCGGTTTTGCATAGCATTTCACTAGAGACTTCCGGTAAAAAAAGAAAGGCGGGGCGCCGGGCTTGCTTGCCCGGCGCCCCGGAAAAGGCGCTCCGGAAGGCGCCTTTATGCAGGTGGCCCTGGGGCCGGGCGGTCAGCCCCGGATGAAGGCCAGCAGGTCGGCGTTGACGTCTTCGGCGTCCAGCACGCACATGCCGTGCGAGGCGCCCGGGTAGACCTTCAGCGTGGCGTTCTTGACCAGCTTCACGGCCTTTTCCGCCGAGTTGGCGATCGGCACCATCTGGTCGTCCGAACCATGCAGGATCAGGGTGGGCACGTCGATCTTCTTCAGGTCTTCGGTGAAGTCCACCTCGGAAAACTGCTTGATGCACGCGTACTGGCCACGGATGCCGCCTGCCATGCCCTGCAACCAGAAGGCGTCGATGGTGCCTTGTTCGATCTTGGCGCCCGGCCGGTTAAAGCCAAAGAACGGCTGGGTCAGGTCTTTGTAGAACTGCGAGCGGTTCCGCATGACGCCCTGGCGAATGCCATCAAACACTTCCATCGGCAAACCGTCAGGGTAGGCCGCGGTCTTGGCCATCACGGGCGGCACCGCGCCGATCAGCACCACACGGGCCACGCGCTTGCTGCCATGGCGTCCGATGTAGCGGGCAACTTCCCCGCCTCCGGTGGAATGGCCCACCAGCGTTGCGCCCTGGATGTCCAGCGCGTCCAGCAGCGCGGCCAGGTCATCGGCATAGGTGTCCATGTCGTTGCCTTGCGACGGCTGGCCCGAACGGCCGTGGCCGCGACGGTCATGGGCGATCACACGAAAGCCGCGCTCGGACAGGAACAGCATCTGCGCGTCCCAGGCGTCGGCGTGCAACGGCCATCCGTGCGAGAAGACGACCGGCTGGCCGGCGCCCCAATCCTTGTAGTAGATGCGGGTGCCGTCGGCGGTCACGATGGTCTGGCCGGCGGGGCCGGCCGGGGAAGCACTTTGCGATTGCACATTCATGTTGCGGGTCCTGTAAGCGTCGGATCAACGGGCGGCAATGGGGGCAAGCGCTTCGTGCGCGGTACGCGTGCGCTGCGGGGCCTTGTGCACCATCGTGTAGGCGTAGTCCACGCCCATGCCGTAGGCGCCCGAATGCTCTTTCACCAGCGCCATCACGGCGTCATAGGTTTCGCGGCGGGCCCAATCGCGCTGCCATTCCAGCAGCACCTGTTGCCACGTCACCGGCACGACGCCCGCCTGGATCATGCGCTGCATGGCCTGGTCGTGCGCTTCCTTGCTGGTGCCGCCCGAGGCGTCCGACACCATGTAGATTTCGTACTGGCCTTCAAGCATGGCGCACAGCGAGAACGTGGTGTTGCAGACTTCGGTCCACAGGCCGGCCACAACGACCTTCTTGCGGCCGTTGGCGGCCAGCGCATCGCGCACCTTCTGGTCGTCCCACGAATTCATCGAGGTGCGTTCCAGCACCTTCTGGTCCGGAAACACATCCAGCAATTCGGGGTAGGTGTAGCCCGAGAAGCTCTCGGATTCCACGGTGGTGATCGTCGTCGGGATGTTGAAGATCTTGCCGGCCTTGGCCAGACCGACGGTGTTGTTCTTCAGAACCTGACGGTCAATGGACTGCACGCCAAAGGCCATCTGCGGCTGGTGGTCAATGAAGATCAGTTGGCTGTTTTGCGGGGTCAGCACTTCAAGTTTGGATTGGGTCATGGCGAATGTTCGAAGGGTCTGTCGATGCGTGATTGCAAGGCGCAAGCAGACGGATTGTGAAAGGGATGCGCGCGCATCCCGTGGCATGAAAACCTGTCCGGCAGCGGACGGAACGAAGCTTATGGGGGTGCTATCGGCGGCACAATAACGCCTTCGTATAGGCGCGAAGGCGAAGAGGGCAACACGCCTGTGATCGCCGCGCCTCGGTCAGGAATCGATCAGGAAAACGGTCAGGAAATTGGTCAGGAAATTGGTCAGGAAATTGGTCAGGCATCGGCCGCGCGACGCCACGCGCCGGGCGTCAGGCCGACCACGTTGTGGAACACGCGCGTGAAGTGCGCCTGGTCGGCAAACCCGCAATCCAGTGCGATATCGGCCAGCGTCTTGTCCGGTATCCGCAGCTGTTCGCGGGCTTGGGCGATGCGTTGCAGCAGCGCCCAACGGTGGGGCGTCGTGCCGGCGGCATCGCGAAACACGGCTGTGAAATGCGTGCGCGACAAGCGGCAGGCGCGCGCGACGTCGGCCACCGAGCTCTGGCCGCTTAACAGCATGGTCTTTGCCTGCTGCTCCAGCGACACCGGCAAGCTGCGTTTTGCCGGCTCGGGGCCAAGCGGCGGCGGGCCGCTGTTGTCGGCGCGGACGTGGGATGGGCGCATGTAAACCTCCGGGGCAGAAAGCGAGGGACCGCGCCCTCTTGATGGGTGAATCGACGCGCGACGCCTGCGCGGCAAGCGCGTGGGCGGGCTGGCCCTGGCTTCTGGCCCTGGCTTCTGGCTCGTCTGGCAGGCAAGCGCAGAATAGGAGTCGGCCCCATCGCCATCAATCAGCCATTGGTGTTAGCGGCAGGACGTCAGCACGCGCCGGATACGGGTTGTGTGGGGCGTTGTCTCCATCTCGTTGGCCCCATCTCTTTGTCCCCATATCGCCATACCCAATATTGGGTATTCCGGACATGGGCCGAAGCACGGCATGCGGGACTACATTGCAAGGTCCAGGGTTCTTAACCGCACGTGGAGTTTTCTATGAAAAAGTCCATCATTCCCTGCGTTGCCTTGCTGCTCTCGACCATCGGCCTGACCGCCACGGCACAGACCATTACGCCGATGAAAGGGCAGTCTCCTGAAACCACACAACAAGACGTCGCCGCCTGCCAGTCCCAGGCGGGGGGCACCGGCACCACCGACACCACGCAATCCGGCGGTCGCGCGCGCGGCGCCGCAACGGGCGCCGTGGCGGGCGCGGCAGTGGCCGGCGCGCGCGGCCGGCAGCACGAAGAGGCCTATGACCGCGTAGACGACGACGTCAAGCAGGAATACCGACAGAACCAGGCCAAGGACGCGGCGGTGGCCGGCGCCGTCGTGGGCGGGTCGCGCCAGCGGCAGGATCGGCGCGAGCAAGCCAAGACCAACAGTGCGGCGTCGTCCGCGTACACCAGTTGCATGCAGCAGCGCGGCTATCAGGTCACGCCCTGATTGAAGGTGCCGGGGGCGCGGGGCCGCGCGCTTGTCATGAGGCGGACACGATGCCGTCATAAATTTCCGCGAAGCCTTGCACACGCCGCCCGGAAACCGACATGCACCTACGCCCCGCCACCGTCCAGGACGGCCCCGCCATCGCCACCTTGCTGGCGCAACTGGGCTATCCCGGCACCACCGCCTTCATGGCGGAAAAAATCGCCCTGCTATCGGCGCATCCCGATGCCCTGTTGCGGGTGGCTCACGACGATGCCGGACAATTGCTGGGCTTTATCAACCTGCATTTCATGATGCAGCTGGCCCTGCCCGGCGACTTCTGCCGCATCGCGTATTTCTGCGTTGACGACCAGGCCCGCAGCGCGGGCGTCGGCCGTCAACTCGAAGCGGCGGCCGAAGCAGAAGCCCGCGCGCGCGGCTGCGACCGCATCGAAGTGCATTGCCATGAACGCCGCGTGGATGCGCACCGCTTCTACTACCGCCACGGGTATGAAGAATCGCCTAAATATCTGATGAAGCGGCTGGGCTTTATCATTTAGCCCATGGCGGCGTTGTCCCTGCGATCGCGCGCCGCGTTCCTGGCCTTGATCGTAGAGGAGTTTTATTAGTGGTTCGATTCGCAACGACAGCATCCCTTTCTTATCCGCCCCGCGAAGATTCCGCCCGCCTTTGGCGGCACCGACGCGCGAGGCCATGGCAGGCGGTGTGGCTGCTGGTGGTGATGCTGAGTTGCGTGTTGTTGAACTGGCCGGCCCAGGCGTTCGCGGCGTCGCCGCTGCAAGCTCAGTCGCAGTCGCCCGCCGCATCGGCATCCGCGCTGACGCCCGATGCGTTGGCCGACCTGCTGGACAATCCCGAGGCACGCAAGGCGCTGGTCGATGCGTTACGGGCGCAGGCGGCGGGAAAGCCGCCCGCGGCATCCGCCGCCCCGGGCACGGCCGCTTCCACCAAGGCGGCGACCGGGCCTGGTTTACAAGAACGCATGGCAGACGGCGTGCAACAGTTCCTGACCGGCGTTGCCGGCGACATGGGACAGGGCGTGGACGATATGCGCGCGCTGGCCTCCGGGCGCAGCCTGCGGATGGACGGTGCCACCGCCGGCAATGCGCTGCTGCCGTTGCTGCTGGCCGGCTTGGCGACCATCATTGCCTATCTGCTGCTGCGGATGATCGCCATGCGCATCTACACTCGCATCGACCGTTGGGTGGCTGAACATGCCAGCCCTTCCGAGGCGGCGACCGTTCACGGCCCCGGCACGCCGCGCCGCGCGCCTGCCTCGATGCGGGCCTTGTACCGGCGCCTGGGCGCCATCGTGGGCGCGGTTGCCATCGATGCCGGCGTTGTGCTGCTGGCCGCGATGGCGGGTGGGGCGGCGGCCCTGTGGGGCACGCCCGAGCGCGGCACGCTGGACACCCTGGCGGCCGTATTCCTGCGCGCCTTCGTGGCGGTGGAAATCGTCAAGGTACTGATCCGCACGGTGTTCGCGGTGCGGCATCCGCACCTGCGCCTGTTGCCCATGTCCGACGAACTGGCCCGGTACTGGAACGCGTGGCTGGTGCGCGTTGTCGCGGCGGCGGGCTATGGCACGCTGCTGGTGGACCCGGTGATCTCGGCCGCGCTGTCGCCCGCCCTGGGTCGCCTGGCCAGCATGGTCATCATGCTGGTGGTGTACGTGTACGCGGTGCGCATCATCTGGCAGAACCGCCATTCGGTGCGTGATCGCATGAACCATCATGCCGCCAACGCGGCCACGTTCATGGGGTCGCGGCTGCACTTCCTGTCGCGCATCTGGCACGTGCTGGGCATCGGCTACTTCACCGTACTGCTCATCGTCAGCCAGATCGACCCGACCAACGCGCTGCCCTTCATGGCGCGCGCCACCGCGCAGACCTTGCTGGTCATCGGCGTGGGCAGCCTGCTGATCCTGTTGCTGAACACGGTGATGGCCAAACCCATCCGCCTGTCCGACGACCTGCGTCGGCGGCTGCCCATGCTGGAAGCGCGCGTGAACGCCTACGTGCCCGCCATGCTGAAAGGCGTGGGCTGGATCATTCGCATCGTTATCGTGTTGCTGGTGCTGGACGCGTGGCACGCGTTCGACCTGTCGCGCTGGCTGGCGTCGGACGCGGGCGGGGCGGCCATCAAGATGGTGGTCAACGTGGTCATCGTGCTGCTGATCGCGGCGCTGGCCTGGACGGTCATTGCCAGCATCATCGAACACCGCCTGAGCCAAAACGAAGGGCGAGGCATGCCCAGCGCGCGCGAACGCACGTTGCTGTCGCTGTTCCGCAATGCCGCGTTGATCGTCATCGTGACCATGACGCTGATGGTGCTGTTGTCGCAGATCGGCATCGACGTGGGCCCGCTGATAGCAGGCGCCGGCGTGGTGGGCCTGGCCATCGGCTTCGGCGCGCAGAAGCTGGTGCAGGACATCATCACCGGCGTGTTCATCCAGCTTGAAAATGGCATGAACGAAAACGACGTGGTGCAGGTCGCCGGCGTGTTCGGCACCGTGGAGAAGATGACGATCCGTTCCGTCGGCATCCGCACGCTGGACGGCGGCTATCACCTGGTGCCGTTCTCGTCGGTGGATGTGGTCGCCAACCACATGCGTGACTTCTCTTATCACTTAGGTGAATACACCATCGCACATCGTGAAAGCGTGGACGACGCCATTGAACATTTGCGCGCCGCGTTTGCCGAATTGATGACCGACTCGGTGCTGGGCCCCGAGATCCTGGAGGAAATGACGGTGGCCGGCGTTACCGCCGTCAACGACAAGGGCGTCACCATCCGCATCCTGATCAAGACCACGCCGGGCATGCAGTGGGCCGTGCAGCGCGGCTATAACCGCTTGTTGAAAAAGCACTTCGACGCGGCCGGTATCGAGCTGCCGTACCCGCACACGGTGGTGTACTTCGGGCAGGACAAGCGCGGCTATGCGCCATCGGCCAACGTCACGCTGCAACCCGAGCGTCCGGACGACGGCCAGGACGCGCGCGCGGCCGGGCACACCCGCCGTCGCTTCAAGCCGGAAACCAGTCAGGACGATTCGGCCGAAGTTCTGGGCAACGAACTTGAGGCGCGAGAGGAAGGGCTGGAGGAAGGGCGAGAGAAGGCAGAGGCAATGGGGGAATCGCGGGAGCCGGGCACGCCGCGCGTGTAGCGTACCGGGCTACCCCTGCGCGCAAAGTGTTGCCGACGGGACTGTCGGCCCGCGCGCCTTTACACGGCATCCCGCGCCGCGCGCAGCTTTTTCCATAGCGTGGTGCGCGAGATGCCCAGGCGCTTTGCCGCCAAGCCCATATGGCCGCCGGATTCTGAAATGGCTTGCTGGATGGCGCGCTGTTCGGCGTCCAGCCGCGTGGTGGCCAGGTCCTGCTTATCGGCCAGCTTGCTTTCCGGAAAGAGGTCTTCGGCATGGACCTGTGCCCCGTCCGCCATCACGACCGCGCGCGCGATACGGTTTTTTAGTTCCCGCACGTTGCCCGGCCAGGGGTGGTCGTGCAGCGCCTGGATGGCATCGGGCGACAGGGTCGCACCCGTGCCCGATTGGGCGGCCAACAACGTCTGTGCCAGGCCGGGCAACGCGCCGGGCCGCTCGCGCAGCGGCGGCGCCGCGACCCGGGCCACCGCCAGCCGATAAAAAAGATCCGCGCGAAACGTGCCCTGCGCCATTGCGGCCGGCAGGTCGGTGCAGGTGCTGGCCAGAATGCGGCAATGCGTGTGGCGCGCGGTGCTGTCGCCCAGCGGACGATACTGGCCGTTTTCCAACACGCCCAGCAGCGCGGCTTGTGCCCGGGGTGTCAGCTCGGCCACTTCGTCCAGATACAGCGTGCCGCCCTCCGCCTGGGAAAACAGCCCGTCGCGCGCGGCCCCGGCGCCGCTGAAGGCCCCTTTCACGTGGCCGAACAACAGGCTTTCAATCAAGTCCGACGCCAAGGTGGCGCAATTGACGGCAACGAAGGGGCCGGCCGCATAGGCCGAGCGCGCATGCACATAGCGGGCGGCGCGGTCTTTGCCCGAGCCCGTTTCGCCTTCCAGCAACACGGGCAGGGCGCTGGCGGCCAGCCGTTCAAGCTCTTGCGCCAAGGGGTAGGTTTCATCGTGCAGCGCGTAGGGGTTTTCCAAGACTTCGTCTTGCTGGCCGGCCGGCTGCGCGGCGATGACCGATCGGATGCGGGCCACCAGCGCATCGGTGTCATACGGCTTGGTCAGGTAATCGTTCGCGCCCGCCGACACCAGGCGCACGGCCTGGGCAATGTCGCCATAGGCGGTGGCGAACACCACGGTGGTGTTGGACAGATGCGGGATCAAGCGCCGATAAAGATCTTCGCCGGAGCCGTCGGGCAGTCGGATGTCGGCCAACAGGAATGCCGGCCGCATGCGGGTCCGGCGAAACACTTCGACCGCCTGGGCGCAGCTTTGCAGCCATTGCGTGGCGATGCCTTCCAGCCGCAGGCGCTGAAGCAGCGCGCCGCCCAGCAGTTCATCGTCTTCGATCAGCAAAACCTGGATGTCGCTCACGCCGTATCTTCCTGTGGACCGTAGGGCAGGCGCACGGAAATGCGCGTGCCGGTTGCCATGCGGGTTGCGCGCAAACGGCCATGCATGGTTGTTGTCAGGTCGGCCACGATGCCCAGGCCCATGCCGTCGCCATCGGGGGGCGCGCCCTTCAGCGCGCGGCTGGCTGCCGGCGGCAGGCCGTCGCCCCGGTCGGCCACGTGCAAGGTCAGCGCGTGGCGGCTCGCCCGCGCGAACACCTGGACCAGTTCGCCACGCGGCGAGGCCTGGATGGCGTTCAGTACCAGGTTCAGCAACACCTGCCGCACGGCGCCCGCGGGCAGCGTCAGGCGGCGATCCTGCATGCCTTCGCAATGCAGTTCCACACGCACGCCCGCGCGGTTGGCCTGTGCGCCCACCATCAGCCGGATGTCCGCGATATCTTCTTCGCGCAGCAGGGCGGTGCCGGGGCGGAAGGTGCGCAGGCTGGCGTCCACCACCGCTTGCAGCGCTTGTACGCCGCGTTCGATAAAACCCAGGGACTCGTCGCGCACGTCGTCCCGGTCGCCAAATTGCCGTAGCGTCTGCACGGCGGTGCGCAGCCCGCCCAAGGGGTTGCGCACTTCGTGGGCCAGCGCGGCCGACATCCGGCCCAACACCGCTTCGCGCTCGATGCGCGCATTGCGTTCGGTCAGTGCTTCACGTTGTTGCGCGCTTTCAACCATCCAGTTGTAGGCGGACAGCAGTTCCTGGAGTTCGGGGTCTGTGGTGTCCACCCGCATGGGGCGCAAGCGATCTTCCGGACCGGCGCGCAGGGCCTCGGTCAGCGAAATGATCGGGCGCTGAAGCCGGCGCGCCATGCCGAAGCACAGCACCGCGCCGACCAGGCTGATCGCCAGCCCCACCAGGCCCAGCTCCCAGGCCAGTTCCTGGCGTTGCCGGTGAAAGTCGCTGACGTCCAGGTTGGCCACCAAGGTCCCCAGCGCGGGCCGCGCGTCGTCCAGCAAGCGCCACGTCCACACACCTTCCGATCTTGCGCTGATGAGCGTGCCGGCGGTGTCCGCCATCGATGCCAGCGGAATCGGCTCAACCTCGGGGTAGCGCGCCACGTGCGCCAGCAGGCGGTGGTCCCCTGCGACGACGGCCAGTGTGCGGTCGACCACGCCCAGATGCGTATCCAGCGCGCGGTTCAGCACATCGACCATCTGTGCACGGTCGTCGGTGCGCACTGCCGGCAGGATCGCGGCGGACAGACCATCCAGATACACCTGGCCCAAATTGGCGACCTGCCGGTCGAACTGGCGCGACACGCCATGCAGCGCCAGCGAAATCAGCGCGGCGGATATCGCAAGAAACAGCAGCGAGACCGCAAGCGGAATGCGGGCGGTCAGGGGCAGGCGGGGAAAGCGGTGCATGGGGGCAGCATGGCGAGGCGGTCGAAACCACGAAAACGAGGATTATGCCTGGGTGGAATCGGGGCTCGCATTTGCAAGAAATGGCAAGCGCGCGGCGCGCGGGAAAAATCCATGCCAGCCCGCTTTCAGCGGGGAACGTTCGCCGCGATGTTCACTTTTGTGAACATCGCCTGTACCGCGATGTTCACCGTTGTTCAGCGGCGTGAACAGGCGTCTTTCTTCCTGCTGGTTTTCCCGGATGTCACGCGCAAAACCGTGAAAGCGGATTGCAAGGCGTCGTCCTTAAAGTGCCCCCTCCTTCGGCTTGCGACATCACGCGCGCCGAAGCATGTCGACAACAATCAGGGGAGCAAGCCGTGGGCAGCACCATATTTTCCAGAAAGCGCGATCTGTGGGGCGGGGCGTTCATCGCCCTGTGCGGCGCGCTCACTATTCTTGAAGCATCGTCCTACAACATCGGAGAACTGGCGCGGATGGGCCCGGGCTATTTTCCGCTGATGATCGGTTGCTTTCTGGTCGCGCTGGGCATCCTGGTTCCGTTAAGCCCGGACCCCGATGAAGTGCAGGAAGAAATGATCGAAGAACAGCTGCCCCAGCCTACGCGCCGGGATCGCGTGCGTGGCATGGCGTGCATTGCCGCCGGCATCGCGCTCTTCATCATTCTGGGCAGTTTCCTGGGATTCTTGCCCGCCACGTTCGCGCTGGTGTTCGTCTCGGCGCTGGGCGATACGTCCAACTCTGTCAAGTCCGCCGCCATTCTCGCCATTGCGATGACGGTGTTCGGCGCGGTGGTGTTTTCCTGGGCGCTGCAATTGCAGTTTCCGATGCTGCGCTGGGGGTAGGAAATGGATCTGTTCGACAACGTATTGCATGGTTTTTCCGTGGCGTTGCAGTGGGAGAACCTGCTGTGGTCGCTGTTCGGCGTGTTCATGGGCAACATGATCGGCGTGCTGCCGGGCATGGGCGTGCTGGCCGCCATTTCGATCCTGCTGCCGCTGACCTACGCGATGACGCCGGTTGCCGCGCTGATGATGCTGGCCGGCATCTACTATGGCGCGCAGTATGGCGGCGGCATCACCTGCATTTTGCTGAACCTGCCGGGCACGCCGTCACACGCGGTGACCTGCCTGGACGGCAACCCGCTGGCCCGCCAGGGCAAGTCGGGGTCGGCGCTGTTCATGCTGGTCATGTCGTCGTTCGTGGGCGCCAGCGTGGGCATCATCATCATGATTCTGTTTTCGCCGATGCTGGTGGAAGTGGCCTTCCAGTTTGGCCCGGCGGAATATTTTTCGATGATGATGCTGGGCCTGTTCGCCGGCGCCACGCTGGCCAAGGGCTCGGCCATCAAGGGCATCGCCATGGTGTTCCTGGGCTTGCTGCTGGGCGTGGTGGGCACCGACGTCAACACGGGCACCATCCGTTACGCCTTCGGTGTCATTGAACTGAGCGACGGCGTGCCCTTGGTGGCGCTGGCCATGGGCTTGTTCGGCCTGGCGGACTTCTTCGCCAACGTCAACCGCATCGGCAAGGCCACGACGGTGGGCGCCGGCCCCAAGATGTCGGTGCGGCCCGAGCCCGGCGACATCAAGAAGTCGGCCATGCCGATTGTGCGCGGCAGCGCCATAGGCGCGATCCTGGGCATCTTGCCGGGCACGGGCGCGACCATTGCGTCGTTCATGTCCTATGCGGTGGAAAAGCGCGTGTCCAAAACGCCCAAGCGCTTCGGCAACGGCGCCATCGAAGGCGTGGCGGGTCCGGAATCGGCCAATAACTCGGCGGCGCAAACCAGCTTCATCCCCACCATGAGCCTGGGTATTCCCGGCGACTCGGTGATGGCCCTGATGCTGGGCGCGCTGATCATCCACGGCATTCAGCCGGGTCCGCAGATGGTGACCGAACACGCCGACCTGTTCTGGGGGCTGATCGCCAGCTTCTGGATCGGCAACGTCATGCTGGTGGTGATGAACCTGCCGCTGATCGGCATGTGGGCACGGCTGCTGAAGGTGCCGTACAAGTACCTGTTCCCGTCCGCGCTGTTCTTCGTGTGTGTCGGCGTCTACAGCACCAACAACAACCTGTTCGATGTGGGCATGGTGCTGGTGCTGGGCCTGGTGGGTTACCTGTTCCTGAAGTTGCGTTTTTCGCCCGCGCCGCTGCTGCTGGGTTTCGTGTTGGGGCCGATGGTCGAAGAGAACTTCCGGCGTGCGCTGCTGCTGTCGCGCGGCAGCATGAGCGTGTTCGTCGATCGCCCGATCAGCGCCGGCTTCGTCTACGCCATCCTGGCGCTGGCCGCCTGGCTGGTGTTCTCCACAGTGCGTAATCGCAAGCGTGTCCGCGAGCTTGAACGGGCGCAGGCCGGCGCCTGATCGCGTACGGGTGTTGCACTGAAAAGGGGGCTGCGGGCTGGCCCCCTTTTCCCTTGATGGGAGCGTGTCATGAAGCAATCGGAGTGGTCCGCGCAGGGCGACGCGCGGTGCGGTGACTTGACCGTGGTGCGCGAACTTCCCTTTGTGGAATTCATTGAACTGCTTGAATTCAGCCATCTGCGTTTTGACCTGCCCGCGCAAGGGGCGACGTCCGCGCTGGTGGGCACGCAGGAATGGCGCAGGCGGATCGAAGGCGAATCCACGCAGCCGGAATCCGTGTATGTCTGCACGACGCTGGAGGCGCTGCATGACGCGGTGCTGGCGCCCGAGGATGCCGAACTGAAGATCGACATGCCGTGCCAAAGCCGCGTGCGCCTGCGTACACTGTTTCAGCAACGCGACCGCGCCGCGTCCACGCCCTGCGTCCGGGTGGACTTGCAGGCCTTGATACGGCGGGTGCTGGTGCCGGCCAGCGCCCCGGCGCATCTTTTTGAACTGGTCAGGCACGTCGTCATGACGCGCCTTTGGGTCGAGGTCGCGCGGGTATAGCCGCCGCGCATTTCACTTCGGATTGACCACCTCTTACGTACAGGAACCGACACGTGACAGCGTCCGCACTGGAAATCATCGCCGCCCTTGTTTTCGCCGTTGCCTTGGTGCACACCTTTTCGGCGCCGCTTTTCTTGCGCCTGGCGCATCGCAGCAAGCGCCATGGCGGGCTGCTGCATCTGCTGGGCGAAGTCGAAGTGGTGTTCGGATTCTGGGCGGCGATATTGCTGGTCTTGATGGCGTTGGCCGCGTCGGGCGAAACGGCGCTGGCGTATGCCGAATCGCGCAACTACACCGAGCCCGCCTTTGTTTTTGTGGTGATGGTCATCGCGGCGTCCTTGCCGGTGCTGACGGTGGTGATGCGGCTGGTCGAACGCGTGGCGCGGTTGTTGCCGGTGCGCGACCAGACCGCCAAGGCCTGGCTGTGCCTGGCGCTGGTGCCCCTGGCCGGCTCATTGGTGACTGAGCCGGCCGCCATGACGATTGCCGCCATGATGCTGGCGCCGCAGGTGTTTCATCGCGAGATGCCGGAACGGTTGAAATACCTGGCGCTGGGCGTCTTGTTCGTCAACATCTCGATCGGCGGCACGCTGACGTCGTACGCCGCGCCGCCGGTGTTGATGGTGGCGTCCACCTGGGGTTGGGATAGCGCCTTCATGTTCAGCACCTTCGGCTGGAAGGCGGCGCTGGCCGTGCTGGTGAACGCCACGCTGGTGACGGTGTTGCTGCGGCCGCACCTGCGCTCGGGCGACGTGATGGCGATGAAGGATTCCGCCGTGCCAATGTCACCCGTGGTCATCATCGTGCATCTGTTCTTCCTGGCTGCCGTCGTGCTCAGCGCGCATCACCCCATCCTGTTCCTGGCGCTGTTCCTGTTCTTCATCGGCTACACCCAGGCGTACAAAGCGCATCAAAGCCCGTTGATCATCAAAGAGGCCCTGTTGGTCGGCTTCTTTCTTGCGGGCCTGGTGGTGTTGGGCGGCATGCAGCAGTGGTGGCTGCAACCCATCGTCAGCGGGCTGGAGCCGAACGTGCTGTTCGTCGGCGCCCTGGCGCTGACGGCCATCACCGACAACGCCGCGTTGACTTACCTGGGGTCGCTCATCGACGGCATCTCCGCCCAGGCGCAATACATGCTGGTGGCCGGCGCGGTGGCCGGCGGCGGGCTGACCGTCATCGCCAATGCCCCCAACCCGGCGGGCGTGGCGCTGCTGCGCGGCAGCTTCGCCAACGGCGCGGTCAGCATGCCGGGCTTGCTGGCTGGCGCGCTCGTGCCCACGCTGGTGGCGGCGTCGTTTCTGTTTTTTCTTTGACCGCACCACGCCTCAAGAACCCACGCCGTCTCCAAAACCGATGTCCGCAGCGGGCATCGCAACGATCTTCACGCCAAAGCGGGGGGGATGGCGGGCAGGGTGGCGCCCGAATGTTGCCGTCTACCGGCGCCGCACACCGCTTGGCGGCCGCCATCAATAATGATTACAATTCCCATTCTTAAAAATTGGGGTAGCGGTCGCCACGGCCATGTCGTCCTTGGAATCTCTGGAGCACCGAGCGCTGGGCTTGCTCTACCGCGACCATCACGGATGGTTGCGGGGTTGGTTGCTGAGGCGGCTGAACGTGCCCGCCGAAGCGGCTGACCTGACGCAGGACACCTTCATGCGCCTGCTGGCTTCGCCGGCGTCGATGGCGCAGTTGCAAGGCGTGCGGCAGCCGCGCAGCTTTCTGGCGACGGTGGCGCAGCGCACGCTGGTGGATCACATCCGGCGCCAGGTGCTGGAACGCGCCTGGCTGGAAACGCTGGCGCAGCAGCCCGAAGCGCACGCCATTTCCCCCGAGACTCAGGCCATCCTGCTGGAAACCATACGCGAGATCGACGCCATGCTGCACGGGCTGGGGCACAAGGTGCGACGCGCCTTCCTGATGTCGCAAGTGGAAGGCGCCAGCTATGCGGACATCGCCGTGCAGTTGGGCGTCACCGTCAGTTCGGTGAAGAAGTACATGGCGCGCGCCACCGAGCATTGTCTGGTGTACGCCTTGGAAAGGCAGTAGAAGCCGATGGCCGACAAGACGATTACCGCTGCGGCGCAATGGTACGCGCGCCTGTGCGCCGACGAAGTCAGCGCGGCCGACGTGGCGGCGCATGGCCGCTGGCTGGCCGCCGACCCTGAACACGCCCGCATCTGGCGCCAGGTGGAACGGCTGCGCGGCACCCTGGGCGCGGCGCCTGCCCGGCTGGCGGCCGATACGCTGAACCGCGCCGACCACCACTTTGCGCGCCGACGCGCCGTGTTGCGCAGCGGCTTGGGCGCGGTGGCGCTGCTGGGCGCGGGCGGCATGCTGGCCTGGCGTGTCTTGCCGGTTGACCAGATGGTGGCCGGCTATCTGGCCGACTACCGCATGGGCACGGGCCAGCGGCGCGAACTGACGCTGACGGACGGCACCTTGCTGTGGCTGGACAGTGCCAGCGCGGTGGACGTGTCCATGGACGCGCGCGGCCGCCACATCACCGTGCACGCGGGCGAAATCCTGATCGACACCGAACACGCCGCGCCCGGCCTGCCCCCGCTGCGCGTGACCACGCCCCACGGCACCGTGCGGCCCCTGGGCACGCGCTTTACCGTACAGCGCCTGAACGACCTGACCCGCGTGGCCGTGCTGCGCCATGCCGTCGAACTGCTGCCGGCCGACGGTGGCGCGGCGCTGGTGCTTAAGGCCGGCGAACAGGGTGTGCTGCAAGCCGCCGCCGCCCGCCATGAAGGGCAGATCTTCGGCGAGCCGGACGCCTGGACGCGTGGACTGCTGATTGTGGACGGCATGCGTCTGGCCGACTTCGTGGCGCAGCTGGACCGCTACCGCCCCGGCCACTTGCGCTGCGACGATGCGGTGGCGCAGCTGCGCGTGTCAGGGGCCTTTCCCATTGACGACACCGACCGCGCGCTGGCCGCCGTGGAACGCGCATTGCCCGTGCGCATATCCCGTTTCACGCGCTACTACACCCGGATCAGCGCCCGGGGCTGAGATTATTTTCGTTGGGCATTGTCCTTTTTCCGCGCTCGTCCGACTTAGCAGGGATTACGTCGGATTTGATTCACGGAAACTTCATCCCATGCCTTCCCTACTGACCAAACCTTGCCACCCCGGTGCCTTGGCGCCTGTTGCCTGCGCCGTCTTCACCGCGTTGATGACGCTGGCGTTTGCCCCGCCCGCCTGGGCGCAAGCCGCCGACACGGCCGCCAGCACGCGTCGCTACGACGTGCCTGCCGGACCGCTGGGCCTGTCCCTGAGCCGCTACGCCGCCCAGGCCGGCGTGGTGCTGTCCTTTGACGCGTCGCTGACGCAAGGCAAGCAAAGCGCCGGCCTGCAAGGGGAATACGGCATCGCCTCGGGGTTGGCCGCGATGCTGGCGGGCACGGGGCTGGAAGCGGTCAGCCAGGGCGGCAACAACTACGGGGTGCGCCGTGCGGCGGCGCAGACGCTGGCGCCCGTCGAGGTCCTGGGCTCGCGTGAACCAGGCCCCAGCGAAGGCACCGACTCGTACACCGTGGGCGTGTCCACCACCGCCACCAAGCTGCCGATGACGTTGCGCGAAACGCCGCAGTCGGTCTCGGTGATGACGCGCCAACGCTTGTCGGACCAGGGCTTGAATACGCTGGAAGACGCCATCGCCAACACGCCCGGACTGACCTTCAAGAAGAAGGGCTCGGCCGATGACAACGAAAAGGGCCTGTACGCACGTGGGCTGGAAGTCACCAACATGCAGGTGGACGGCGTGCCCACGCACAAGGACTTCAATGCGCTGGGGCTGGACACCGCGCTGTACGACCGCATTGAAGTGGTGCGCGGGTCCACGGGTTTGTTGAACGGCGCGGGCAACCCGGCGGCGTCCATCAACCTGGTGCGCAAGCGTCCCACGTCGGAATTCCAGGCCAGCGTGGGCGCGGCCGTGGGGTCGTGGGACTACAAGCGCACGGAATTCGACCTGGGCAGCCCGCTGGACGAAGCCGGCAAGCTGCGTGGCCGCGTCGTGGGCGCGTGGCAAGAGGGCGGCTCGTTCATCGACCGCGTCAAGCAGGATTCGCAGCTGCTGTACGGCGTGATCGAAGCCGATCTTGGCGAACGCACCATGCTGACCTTGGGCGGGGAATATCAGCGCAAGCACTGCACGGCATGCTCGTACTTCGGCTTTCCGGCGGCCTACGCGGACGGCACCAAGACGGATTTCCGCCAGAGCTTCAACTCGGCCACCGACTGGAGCCGCCAGACGCGTACCCGCTACAACGTGTTCGCCACGCTGGACCACGAATTTGCGCCGCTGTGGAAGGGCTCGGTGACCGTGTCGCACACGGGCGACGACAACGACCGCACATATGGCTGGTTCAGCAGCAATGGTTGGGCAGACCCGAACACGGGCAAAGGCGCGTCCCTGTGGGTCGCCAAATGGCCCATTCCCAAAACCCAGAACGCCGTGGACGCCAGCCTGACCGGCGCCTTCAACGCGTTCGGCCGCCAGCACGACGTGGTGATCGGCGCCAGCGCCTCGCACACCAATGGCGACTACGACATGTACCCGCTGTGGACCGCGCCGGGCTACGACGCCAAGATCCCGGACATACGCGGCTGGTCCGGCAACATGCCGGAGCCGGACTGGCAGACCACGGGCAAGCGCGATTACACCGAAAAGCAGTCGTCGATCTACGGCGCGCTGCGCCTGCGGCCGACGGATGCCTTGTCCGTGGTGCTGGGATCGCGCGTGACGTGGTGGGACCAGCAGGCGTCCTACAACTACAACGACGGCACCTCGTATCCCGACAATATGCGCGAGCAGGGCGTCTACACGCCTTACGCCGGGCTGGTCTACGACCTGACACCGACCCTGTCCGCGTACGCCAGCTACACCAGCATCTTTCAACCGCAGCAGGCGCAGAATGTGTCCGGCGGCGTGCTGGAACCCATCAAGGGCAATACCTATGAAGTCGGCCTGAAGTCGACGTGGCTGGATGGCCGGCTGAACGGTTCGGTGGCGTTGTTCCGCACGCGGCAGGACAACTACGCCATGGTGGACGGCGACAAGCTGGCGCCCAATGGCGACAGCGCCTATGTGGCGGCCGATGGCGCGGTGATGCGCGGCGTGGAAGCCGAGCTCAGCGGTGAGCTGACCCCGGGCTGGCAGGTGCAGTTGTCGTATGCCTACGTGGACCGCCGCCTGCCGCAAGGTTTCATCACACAGGTCGGGCTGCCGCGCCACATCGCCAAGCTTTACACCACGTATCGCCTGCCGGGCGACCTGAGCGCGCTGACCGTGGGCGGCGGCCTGCGTTGGGAAAGCGGCAGCGACTATTCCAGCCGTGGCCCCGGCGGCCAGCAGTTTGAATCGTCGCAAAGCGGCTATGCGCTGGTTGACCTGATGGCGCGCTACCAGGTCAACCGCCAATGGTCGGCAACCTTGAACCTGAACAACGTCTTTGACAAGAAGTACTACGCCAGCACCAACGTCTACAGCAACTACTACGGCGCGCCGTTCAGCGCGATGCTGGGCGTGAATTACCGGTATTGATGCCGATCCGTTAAATTACGGCGTCCACGCGCCACGGCTCGCCTCGCGCGAGCCGTGGCCGGTCCACCGCAAGGACTGATCATGACCCGGCAAGACCCTGAAAAATCGCCGCGGCGGCTGCGGCAATTGCGGCAGTTGCGGCAGTTGCATCGGCATCTGCATCCTGCCGCATGGTGAAAACCTTCGAACTCGACACGCTGAAAATGCGGATGGGCGACGCGCAGTTGGCGCGCCTGGATCTGCACCAGCGCATCCAGCGCGCGCTACGCGCGCTGATCCTGGACGGTGCGCTGGGCGCGGGCGTGAAGCTGCCCGCCACGCGCGGGCTGGCCTTGTCGCTGGGCGTGGCGCGAGACACCGTGGAAAACGCCTACGTGCAGCTGCATCGTGACGGCTATATCGTGCGGCGCGAAGGGTCGGGCAGCTATGTGTCCGATACCGTGGGCGCCGTCCTGCGCGGAGCGGGCGCGCGCGTCCGGTCGCGGCGTGGCGTCAGGGCGGGGCAGGGAGTAAGGGCGATTCAGGCGGTAAGGGCCGGGCAAGGCGGCAATGCGGCGCCGCTCAAGGCAAGCCCCGGCCTCAGCCGGCGCGGCACGACGATCTTCGACAGCGGCGGCGTGACCGATCAGCAAGCGGTCAAGGCGTTCGCCACCGGGCTGCCCGAAACGCGCACCTTTCCCGTCGATGTCTGGCAGCGCCTGCAACGCCAGGTGCTCAAAGCGCATCGCGACAGTGTGCTGCTGCATGGCGACCCGCAAGGAGCCGAGCCGCTGCGCCGCGCGATTGCGGCCTACCTGAACCTGGAGCGCGGCGCCCGGGTGTCGGCGGACCAGATCCTGGTCTTGTCCAGCACGCGGCAGGCGCTGTCCCTGTGCGCGCAGTTGCTGGTGGATGCCGATGGCCCGCTCCTGATGGAGAACCCGGGCTACTTCGGCGCGCGCAAGGCGTTTGAAGCCGCGCAGGCCCGTATCGTGCCGATCGATGTGGACGCGGACGGCATCCGCATGGACCTGCTGCGGCAGGACCCCAGCGGCGCCAGCTGCGTCTATGTGACGCCGTCGCATCAATACCCCACGGGCGCCATCCTGTCGCTGGAGCGGCGCCTGATGCTGACGCGCTGGGCGCATGAGAACCGGCGCTGGATCATCGAAGACGATTACGACAGCGAATTCCATTACGACGGCCCGCCTACCGCGTGCGTGCAGGGCGTGGACCAGTTTGATCGGACCTTGTATCTGGGCACCTTCAGCAAGACGCTGTTCCCCGGCTTGAGAATGGGCTACATGGCTTTGCCGCTTGAGCTGGTCGACGCCTTTGCCCGCGCCCGCAGCATCATGGACGGGCACACGCCGCAGGTGCTGCAACTGACGCTGGCGCGCTTCATGGAAGATGGCCACTACAACGCCCACGTGCGGGCGATGCGCAAGCTGTACGCGTCGCGTCGGGCCTGCATGCTGGATGCAATCGGGCGGCATCTGGCGGACATCGTCACCGCCATCCGGCCACCGGGTGGTTTGCAGGTGCCTTGCCTGCTGCAACCGGGATGGTCCGAATCACAGACCATCCGGCAAGCGGCCGAAGCCGGTATCGTGCTGCCGGGCATCAGCCGCCTGTACGCGGGGGCGGATCGCCTGGAAGGGTGGCTGCTGGGCTACGCGTCCTTGGCCGAACACGAGATCGAAGCCGCCATGCTGCGGCTGCGCCACGTATTGGCGCGCACCCCACTGCGGTAGCGCCTGGGGCATGCATTGCGGTGGTCGAACCCGTGACGCGCGTGCTGCCGCCGCCGTCCCCCCTACGGTCTGGCAGCACCGCCGATCAGCGTGCGATGGCCGCCGTGGATCAGCAAATGCGCCGTCAACCCGGCGACCAGCCCCCAGAACGCGCCGCCCACGCCCAGCAGCGTGACATTCGCGGCGGTGGCCAGGAAGGTGATCAGCGCGGTTTCGCGGGTGCGGGCGTCGGCCATCGCGTTGGCCAGGCTGCCGCCGATGGCGCCCAGCAGCGCCAGCCCGGCCAGCGTGGTGATGAAGGCCTTGGGCAGCACCATGAACAGCGAGGCCAGCGTCACGCCGAAGGTGCCCACCAAAACGTAGAACAGTCCACACGCCAGGCCGGCCAGGTAGCGCTTGCGCGGGTCGGGATGCGCGTCCGGGCCGGTGCAGATGGCCGCCGTGATCGCCGCGACGTTGAACGCGTGCGCGCCAAACGGGGCCATCAGCAACGAGCCCAAACCCGTCGTGACCAGAATCGGGTTGGCGCTGGTCTTGAAGCCGTCGTTGCGCAGCACCAGCATGCCCGGCATGTACTGGCCGGTCAGTGTGATGATGAACAGGGGCAGCGCCACGCCCAGCAAGGCGTTCAGCGAAAACCGCGGCATTTCGAATACCGGTGTGGCCAGGCTCAGGTGTACAACAGAAAAATCAATGCGGCCCTGCGCGATCAGCATCGCCAGGCCGATGACCAGGATGCCGACCACGGCAAAGCGCGACGTGAATCGCTTGAGCAGCGCGTACGACACCACCAGGACGATGACCAGCAGCGGGTCGACGCTGGCGCCGCCAAAGGCATTGACGCCGAATTGAAGCAGGATGCCTGCCAGCAGGCCCGCCGCGATGCCGCCCGGTATCAGACGCACCAGCTTCTCAAAGGCGCCCGACATGCCCAGCACCACGAAGCCCAGCGCTGAAATGACATACGCGCCGATCACTTCGCCATACGGGGTGAATGGCATCACCGTGGCCAGGAACGCGACGCCGGGCGTGGACCACGCGGTGATGATGGGCGCCTTGTAGCGAAAGCTGAGCATTGCCCCCGTGATGCCCACGCCCACGGACACCGCCCAGACCCACGACGCGGTCTGCGCCGGTGTCAGCCCGGCCAGCTCGGCCGCCTGGAACACCAGCACAAAGGTGCCGCCGTAATTGACCAGCACCGAGATCAGCGCCGCAACGGTCGGGGAAAAGAAGTCGGCGGCGCGTAGCCTGACCGGCGATGGATTCATGACAGCACTCCACACTTTCAAGAAATGCGGCCGGCATCTTGACGATGGCCGGCCGGCACGGAAAGCAAAAGTGTAGGGCTGTGGCGGCCTGTTCAGTCAGGCCACATTCCTGAATTCAACCAGACCACTTATTGGCAACGCTGCGTGGGCAGACCGTAGCCCACGGTGATGGCGGTGACGGGCACGTCCTTGAAGGCGGCCTGGGCCGCGTCGTCAAAGCGCGTTTCGCAATTGAACTTGGTGTCCATCACGTAGTCCTCGCCGGCCGCCTTCTTGATCTGGGCTTCCCAGGCATCGGCGGCGTCCAGTGCCTTGCCGCTGACCAACACCAATTCCATCAGCACTTCCACGGCGCCCGACGATCGCGGCGCCGTCCACAGCGCGTAGACGGACGGGTCCGCCGCGTTGCCGCACTGCGAGAGGCAATCCGCGGTGTAGCGCAGGCCCCGGCCGAACATGCCCGGGGTGATGGGCTGGCCGGCCTTGGGCGCGTCTTCGCCGATGAAGCTCTTCAAGTCGGCCTCGCAGCCCGGGGCCAGCTCCAGGCGCAGCGCCGTCACCTTGCCGTTGCCGATGGTGGCCCTGACCTGACACTGTTGCACCACGAAGACGTGGTCATTGCCGAAGGATTCCCGAGGCACGCCGGCAACCGATTCAAGATAACGCTGGTTCGCGCCCAACATGGCGCCGTTGAACACTTCCTTTACGGTCGCCGCCTGTGCGGCGTTTGCGCCGACCAGCAGGATACCCAGGGCCAAGGCTTTGAACTTCATTCGAATGACACTCCGTGGTTGGTGGCATCGCGAGCCCGTGGCGGGCTCGCAAAAAGTCGGATGCACGCGCATCCTGCCACAAACCCGCGTGTTTCGTGTGAGGAAAAAAGGGCGGGGCGGGCGGGCCGACGGGGCCCGCCCGGGCGTCAATTGGGCTTTAACGAGATGTCCCGGGCCACCTGCCCCAGCAGGTCGTAGTCCTTGCGTGCGCGTGCCAGTGCTTCGCCCGGCGTATTGCCGACGACGACCCACCCCAGTTCCTGCAACTTGCGCTGCATGTCGGGTTCTTTCAGGCTGGCGGCGACCGCGTCGTGAAGCTTGTCGACGATGGCGGGGGGCGTGCCCTTGGGCGCCGCCAGCCCGAACCAGCCGGCCGGCACCAAGCCTGTCACGCCGACTTCCTTGGCGGTCGGCACCTGGGGGTAGCCGCTGAAACGATAGTCGCTGGTGACGAACAGCGCGGTCGTTTTGCCGGCGGTGACGTACGGGATCTGGGACGCCGCGTTGTCCATCATGGAATCCACGTGCCCGCCCAGGATGTCATTGACGGCGGGTGCCGCGCCCTTGTAGCCGATGATGCTCAGGTTCAGCCCCGCCAGCTTGGCGAAGGCTGCCTGCGTCAGATGCGCCTGCGTGCCCAGGCCCGCATTGGCCGACGTCAGGCCGCCCGGCTTGGAACCATCCAGCGCCTTGAAGGCCGCATAGGTCTGCGCCGGAAAGGTCTTGTTGACGACGAAGACGAACGGCACTTCGACGGCGATTGAAATGTGCGCCAGGTCGTCCAGCGTGCTGTAGCGCAGCTTGTAGATGTGCGGGTTGACCGAAATGGTCCCGCTGGCGCTGAGCAGCAGCGTATAGCCGTCGGGGGCGGCACGCACGACATGTTCGGTGGCGATGGAACCGCCCGCGCCCGGCTTGCTGTCCACGATGACGGGCTGGCCCAGGCGCTTGGACATCGACTCGGCCAGCAGCCGGGTCATCGTGTCGGACGCGGACCCGGGCGCATAGGGATAGACGATGGTGATGGCCTTGGCCGGATAAGCGTCGGCGGAGGCGGCTTGCGCCATGCTGCAAGGCAGCAGCAGCGCGGCAAGGTAAGTGCACAGGCGTTTCATGGTTGTTCCCCTTGGTGTCGTACTGTTTGAATAATGTTCTGGACCACCGGAATGGCAAGCGCGCCATACCAGTCAAGCTCCGCCAGCATGTCGGCGCGGTACCAGCCTGCCTGATGCAGAAGGTTGAGCGAGGCAATGGTCTGGCCGTCCCAGCGCACGGGCACGTTGACCGCGCTTTCGCAGCCCAGTGAGCGGATCAGTTCATGATCCGGAAACGCCGCTTCGCAGGCGGCGCGGTCCGCGCATATCCTGGCTTTGCCGTCTTGCACGACGCGGGCAAAAAAATCGCTGTCTTCGCGTATCGGCTTGGCGCCGCCGGGCGGGTAGGCGTCCGGCAGGCTGGAGAAATAGCGGCGGCTCAAGCCCGCCTGCCGGTCAAGGACCAGGACGGTGAACAAGCGGTAGCCGATGCGTTCCGCCAAGGCGGCGGCCAGCCCTTGCAGCCCGGCGTGCGGCTGCGGACCGCCGGCCAGCGCGCGCGCCATTGCACTTAGCGCATCCGCTTGCGGCGGCAGGTTTGTTGAACTTGTCACGGCCTGGTTTCCATCGGTGGTGGAAAGCCATTTTGGCCGCCAAAGGCCATGTAGAGCTAATGAATAAAGCTGAGATATCCATTACCATTTCCGCATGGAAAACGCCTCGACCGATCTTGCCTGGACTCGCCGCCTGAAGCTTCGACACCTACAGGTGCTGACGGCATTGGAAAGCGCGGGCAGCGTCACCGCGGCCGCCAAGGCCATGCACATGACGCAGCCCGCGCTGTCGCACTGGCTCAGCGATATGGAAGAGCTGGTCGGCACGGCGCTTTTCGTGCGGGGCCGCAAGCTGGAATTGACCGAAGCCGGGCGCGCGCTATGGCGCTATGCATGTCGCGTGCTGGGAGACACGGCGCGCACGGGCGAAGAAATCGAGGCGGTGAAGGGCGGCGTGGCGGGGCATCTGCATATCGGCACGATCCTGTCCGCCGCGCCCGTGTTGCTGCCGCGCGCCATCGCGGCGCTGCACCAGCGTTCTCCCAAGGTGCAGATCGAACTGGTGGAGGGCTTGCTGGAACCCTTGATAGAGCGGGTTGAACGCCGCGAAATCGATTTGATCATCGGCCCGCTGGACGTGCGCGCCAGCCGCTCGGGCCTGTGCACGGAATGGCTGATGACGGACTCCTTCAGCGTGGTGGCGCGACGCGGCCATCCGCTGGCTGAAATGGACGCGCCACGGTGGGAAGATACCGGCGCGTACCCGTGGATCCTGCCGCCACCCGGCACCTTGTCGCGGATGCGGCTGGACCAGGCGGTGGCAGACGCCGGCATGCCGCCGCCCAGGCCCGCCGTCGAGACCAGTTCGCTGGTGGCGCTGCTGTCCATGCTGCAAGACCGCGACTACATCGCCACCTTGGCAAGCTCGGTGGCGCACATGTATGAACAGCTGAACCTGATCCGCATCATCCGCGTGCCGTCACGACTGGAGTTCGGCCCCATCGGCATGCTGTGGGCGGCGGATTCCCCCAGCATTGTGCTGCCGGCCTTGCGCGATACCTTGCGCGAAGAAGCCGGCAGCCTTGCCGAAACGGGGAACGGCGGCGCAAGCGCTACTTGACGGTGGCGTACTCCAGCGTCTTGGGCGTATGCGTCAAGACGCGTGGGGTGTCGCCCACGACCACCGTGTCATCCAGCCGGAAGCCGCCGATGCCATAGGCGTAGATGCCCGGTTCGGCGGAGTACACCTCGTTGTCCAGCAGCGGGCGCTGGCAAAATGCCATGTCTTCGGGATACTCGTGGTGGATGATGCCCACGGCATGCCCGGTGCGATGGCGGATGAAGTCGGCGTAGCCGGCTTTTTCGATTTCGGCTTGCGCGGCGGCGTCGATCATGCAAACCGGGTTGCCGGTCCTGGCGGCGTCGATGGCCGCCTCGTTGGCCGCCTTGGCCGCCGACCACAACCGGGTCTGTTCGGCGGAAGGCGTACCGCAGAACCAGGTCCGTTCGTTCTCGATGGTCAGCCCATTCAGGCGCGGGATGACGATGTTGACCAGCACGTCGCCTTCCTTGATGCGCGCGCCGCAGGACGCGCCGTCGCCATGCGGGGACGCGGACGCCGGGCCGCTCAACGTCCAGCAGCGAATCACCTCGAAATGTTCGCCGGGAAAGCGTTCGGCCGCTTCCTGCACGAACAGCGACGCCATCGCGAAGTCCAGCTCTTGAACCAGGCGGCCGGGGCGAATGTTCTCGCGGTAACGGTCCTGAATCCAGTCCGAGATGGACGCGGCCGCCGCCATGACGGCCAGTTCTTCTTCGTGCTTTTGCCAGCGCAACGACCGGCACTCCGGCGTGGCGGGGCGCAGCACAATTTCGGGCAGCAGCCGCCCGACCGCCGCCAGCACCGGGCTGCCGCCCTCCACGGCGATGCGTGAACGCGCCAGGCCGGCCGATTTCAGACGCGCCGCCAGCACCTCGGGCAGCTGCGTGATCAGCGGCAGCCGGTTGGTCACGCGCGGGTGCTCGGCGTAGTAAGTGATATCGGTGATCCAGACCTTGCCCTGGTCCTGCGAAAACCGCATGTGATGCGTGGACAGCTCGTTCATCACCAAAAACGGTGTGCCGTTACGGGGCACGACGGCAAAGATCGGCCGTTCCCAGGGCAGGACGTCGGTGTGGAAGTTGGTGGCGAACTGAAAAAAATCCGCTGACGTGAAGACGATGGCGTCAACCGCCAGGTCGTCCATCATCGCGGTCATCTTGTCCAGCCGGTATTGCCAGACAGCCTTGGTGAGTTTGGGCATGGTGTATTTCCTTGTGGTAAAGCGCTATTCGTTGCCAAGGCCAAGCTGGCGGATCAGCGGCCCCCAGGTTGCGCTATCGCGCCGCGTCCATTCGGCCACCGTCTGCGGGGCCGACGGTAGCGGTTCCAGCTGCAATTCCAGCAGGCGAGCCTTGACAGCCGGGTCGTCGAAGAAGCGCCGCGTTTCCGCGTTAAGCCGTGCGATCGCCGTGGCCGGCGTGCCCTTGGGCGCGACCAGGGCATACCAGCCAGGCAGGGGGAAATCCGCCACGCCAAGTTCTTCCAGCGTCGGCACATCGGGCACGCTGGTCGCGCGCTTGCTGCCCACGACGGCCAGCGGCACGACCTTGCCGGCGTTGGCTTGCACGGCGGCGGTGTTCAGCACATCGGCCATCAATTCGGTCTGGCCCGCCATCACGCTGGTCAGGCCCGCCGCCGCGCCGTTGTACGGCACATGGGTCAGCGGCATGTTCAGGCGCTTGGACAGCATCTCGACGACCAGATGCGTCGAGTTGCCTTTGCCCGCCGACGCAAAATTCAGGGATTGCGGCTGCGCCTGTGCCATCTTGACCAGATCGTCCAGCGCGCGCGCGCCCGTCTGTTTGCTGGTCACCAACAGGAATGGCGTGTTGACCAGCAGGCTGATGCCGTCAAAGTCGCGCTCCGGCTGATACGGCATGTCCTTGTACATGTGCGGATTGAACGCCAGGTACGAGATGCCGCTGACCAGCACGGTGTAGCCGTCGGCGGGTTGCTTGGCGACATAGCTGGATGCCAGGATGCCATTGGCGCCCGGCCGGTTTTCAACGACCACGGGCGTCTTGAGCTGGCGGGAAACATAATCAGCCCACAGCCTGCCGATAACGTCCGTGCCGCCACCCGCCGCTTGCGGCACGACAAGCTTGATGGGTTTTTCCGGATACTCCGCCGCGACGGCGGTCGCGCCCGCAAGCGTCAGGCATGCAAGCGCGGAGGCGCGCCAGGCGCGCGCCAGCAATTTTTCCAACATGTGATTTCCCTTTGCATCATCGATAACCAGCGCCAGACGGCGCCCTGTAATTCGTTGACGATTATGGGCAGGGAAGACATTAGCGCCCAATGAATAAATCTGAGGACGCCATAAGCGTTACTGCATGGGCTGGGCACGCCGGGCGGGCCGGCGCGGGGCCAAGCCGGCCCGCGTCGCGCGGTTACTTCTTAGGGTGGTTGCCTGCCAGCGCGGCCGTAACGCCCAGCGCAATCAGCATCGCGCCGCCGACGTAACGTTCAAATTGCAGGTAGCCCCGGCTGCGGCGCAGCCAGCGGCCGGCGGCACTGGCCGCCAGCGCATAGCAGCCGTCGCTGATCAGGCCCAGCAACACGAACACCAGCCCCAGAAACACCACCTGCGAGGCGACATGCCCACGGCTGACGTCCACGAACTGCGGCAGGAAGGCCAGGAAGAACAAGGCCGTCTTCGGGTTAAGCAGGTTGACGATGAAGCCGTCGCGAAACAGGCGGCCGTAGCGGCGCGCCGTGGGCAGAGCATCCATGGTGGCCGGGACGGGGCGCGTGCGGATTTTCTTCAGACCCAACCAGATCAGGTACGCGGCGCCCGCGTACTTGACGATGCCGAAGGCCAGCGCCGACGACGCCAGCAGCGCCGACAGGCCAAGCGCCGCGGCCAGTACGTGCACCAGCGTGGCCGTGTGGATGCCCAGGTCGGACACCAGCCCGGCCTTGCGGCCTTGCTCGATCGACTGCGTGATGATGTAAAGCACCGCGGGCCCGGGGATGGCCAGCAGGATCAGGGCGGCACTGACGAACAGCATCAAATCGGCGGTACGGGGAATCACGAATTCCATGGCCGGGGCTCCGAAAGAGAAGGTCGGGGGAGGATGACAGTAAGGGTGGATTACTTTACCGCGTTAGCCCAACGCCGTATCCAGCAACGTCATCAGCACAAAGCCCAGCATCAACCCGCCCGTGGCCCAGGCTTCGTGGCCCTTGCGATGGGATTCCGGGATGATCTCGTGGCTGATGACAAACAGCATTGCACCGGCCGCGAAGCCCAGGCCCCACGGCAGCAGCTGCGCCGATCCGCCGACCAGCGCCGCGCCCAGCACGGCGCCCACCGGTTCCACCAGGCCGGATGCCGCACCCAGCGCGGCCGAAAACGCGCGCGAATAGCCGGCCGCCCGCAGCGCGATGGCAATGACCAGGCCTTCGGGCACGTCCTGGATGGCGATGCCAAGTGCCAGGGCGCTGGCGCGCATGGCGTCGTTGCCGGCGTAGCCCACGCCAATCGCCAACCCTTCCGGCAGGTTGTGCAGGGTGATAGCGAAGGCGAACAGCCAGGCGCGGCGCATGGCGCGGGCGTCCTTGCCTTCCTTGCCCTTGATGAAATGTTCGTGCGGGATGCGCTGGTCCATCAGCATCAGCGCGCCCGCGCCCAGCAAAATCGCGGCGCCCACCGTCAGGCCGGCGGCCCATCGACCCAGGCCCAGGTCGGCCGCCGCGTCCAGCGCGGGCATCACCAGCGAAAAGGCGCTGGCGGCCAGCATGATGCCCGCCCCGAACCCCAGCAAGGTGTCTTGCGTGCGGTCGGAAAGCGTCTTGCAGAACAAGATGGGCAAGGTGCCCAGCGCGGTGGCGGCGGCGGCGGCCAGGCCGCCCAGCAGGGCATCGCCCACCAGCGGATGGTGGGCATGCAGCAGAATCCAACCCTGGTAAAAGGCGGCAATGCCGGCCACCGCCAGGAACGTCCACATGCAGCGCTTGAACATCGACATACGCGAAGCAGGGCGGGCGTCCATGCTCATGGCAGGGCGGGCGCAACAACAAGGCGGCAGCGCATGGGCGGCGGTCCGGCGTTAGCGCTTGGCGGTGGCGTCGGGTTCGTCGGCCAGCATCAGGAAATGCCGCACCACCGCGCCGGTATTTTTTTCCAACCACTGCGCCATCGCGATCTCTTCCTGCAAGATGCGATCGCATTCAATGGCGGTTTCCGTGTCGCCCACGTAGCGCGCGGCTTCGATGATGTTCTTGTAGGCGGCGATTTCCAGGTTCTCGAAGGCGAAGCTGAACATCGAGCCCTTGATGATTTCATCGGAGGCCAGCACGCCCGAAAACCCCTGAAACGTTGCCATCGCCTTGCCGGCCATGTCTTTCAAGGTGGAGTTGTCTTGTCCGCGCCGTTCCAGGCAACGCTTGACCACGGCTTGCTGGCCGCGCGTTTCTTCGATGTGCTGCGAGATGCGCTGGCTGAGTTCGGGGTAGTTCTTGATGCGCGACAGCATGCTGGACAGCATGGTTTCTGCCTGTTCTTCCATCGCGTGCGCGTCGCGAAGCCAGTCGTTCAAGTGATCGTTGGATGGCCGGGAGGTCGTTTCCATGTCGTTCTCCGAAAAAGGTGCCAGGCAGAGCGTTGCCTGGGGCTGCACCTACAGCAATCACCGTTCCTGCCGATTCCTGTCCCTGCATGAAAAATGCGGCGATGCAGGCACGCAGTTTGCTGTCCCCTGCGGTTTTCGTGGAGGCCGATATGGGCATGATCAACAACTTATGGGACAACGCCGGAGTGCCGCTGGAAAAGCAGCGATTCACCTGGGCGGAAATGGCCGGCAAGCCGATCAGCAAGTTGGACGATGATGCGTTCACGCGCGTGCGGATCATCTTGCTGAACGGGCTGGAGCTGGACGCGCTGCGGCTCAAGCACATTGCCAGCCGCTTCAACGAGCCGCTGCGTGTGCCGTTGGCGCAACTGCGGCGGGTCGAGCAGCATCAAGCCACGATGATCAATTGGCTGCTATCGGCCGACCATTCGCCGCTTGAGACCACCATCGCGTACGAGCAGGTGGCCATTGAAGTGACGGCGGCGGTGGCGCAGGCCGAGCCGGACCCGTATCAGGCGCAGAGTTATCGCTATGGCCTGCTGGAGGACTTTGACCATCTGTACCGCTACAGCGCGATGCTGGATCGGCTGGAAGGCAAGGACGCCAACAATATTCTTCAGGGCTATACCGACATCGTGCCCGGCCGGCCCACCCTGGACGAGCATCGCGCGCCCGAGGACGACGTCAGGCATTCGTATCAGCGCCAGCAGGCGGCGCTGTTGACCAAGATGCACGCCACGTTGATCACGGCGGCGGAATACCAGACGCATGACTACTACATGAACATCGGGCCGCTGTTTGCCGACCCGCTGGCACGCCAGCTGTACGCCGAGATCGCGTCGGTGGAAGAGCAGCACGTGACGCAGTATGGGTCGTTGCAGGACCCGGATGAATCGCTGTTGGAAAAATTGCTGATCCACGAAGCCACCGAAGTCTTCACCTATTACAGCTGTGTGGAGCAGGAAACGAATCCCAGGATCAAGGCCATCTGGGAACGCTTCCTGGACTACGAGCTGGGCCATCTGTCGATGGTGAAAAACCTGTTCAAGCAGATCGAACGGCGTGATCCGGAAGAGGTGCTGGGGTCGGTCATTCCGTCGCCGCTGAAGTTTGCGCCGCAGCGCGATTTTGTGCGCGCCGTGCTGGCCAAGGAAACCGGCTTGCGCGCCAAGGGCACCGCCTACGTGCCGGGCGATCAGGAAAGCCAGGCATCGGTCGAAGCGCGCGGCATCCTGAATGCGTCCGGGTCGCCCAGCAGCATGGTGTCCGCCGGCTACGTGTGGACGCCGGGCACTGAACTGAACCGGCGCGCCGAACGCCCGCAGCAATAAGGAGCCAACCATGGAAAAAGCCACCAAGACCGGGATGAATCGCACCGGCATGCAGATGGCGCCCGTGCAGGGGCCGATGCAAGTGAAATTCGCGGTCGACCAGGGCCCTTCGCCGGGCGGCATGCAGGCGGCCGTCGCGCAGCGCACGGCGGCCATCGTTTCCGCCGGGCGGCTGGGGTCGGTGCCGGTGCCCGCCACGGGCAAGGGCGTGCTGACCACGGTTGCGGGCAAGCTGACCGGCCGCAACCCGGAAGTGTTGATCGACAAGCTTGGGCAGCGGGCGGCGTACGAGCGGTCGGGTGTGCGCCTGTACGAAGCCATGCTGATCAAGGTCGAGGCCGACCGCGATGACCGCAACACGGGCCTGCGCACCGACCTTATCAAGATCCGTGACGAGGAAGAGGCGCACTTTCACATGCTGGTCGACGTCATCGAAAAACTGGGCGCGGACCCCACGGCGCAGACCCCGGGGGCCGATGCCAGCGCGATGGCGTCGATGGGACTGGTGCAAGTGTTGACCGACCCGCGCACCAGTATTTCGCAAGGCCTGGAAGCGTTGCTGACCGCTGAACTGACGGATCACGCGTCTTGGGAACTGCTGACCGAACTGGCCGAGCAGCAGGGCCAGGACGACCTGGCGGCCCAGTCGCGCGAAGCCGAAGCGGCCGAGGCGCGGCACACGACGATCATCCGCCAATGGCTGCGGGAGTTCGTGGCGCGCGAGGCGACCTGATGGGCAGGTATCGGGCGACGGCTGAGGCGGGCATAAGAAGCCGTCGCACTGCCGGGGCGGTTGATGCGCACGCCGCTCCGGGACTAAGCTGGCGTCTGGCTATCGACAGCGGCAAGCAGGTTCACCCGGCATCGGACCGAACCTGCCCGCCTCAAGGAGAGCAGCATGCGGCATGCGGTAGATCTGTCCGGGCGCGTGGCAATCGTCACCGGCGCCAACTCAGGGATCGGGCGCGGTGTTGCGCTGGAACTGGCGGCGGCGGGGGCGCGGGTGGTGGTCAACCATCGGCCTAACGAAGACTCCGAGCGGCGTGGCCTGGACGTCGTGCATCAGATCGTCGATGCGGGGGGCCTGGCGGTGGCGGCGGCCGCCGACATCAGCCGCGAAGACGATGTTGACCATTTGTTCAGCGTCGCGGCGGAACATTTTCAGCGCGTCGACATCCTGGTCAACAACGCCGGCATCGAACAGCCGGCCGCCATTCAAGACATGACGTTGGCCCAGTGGCAGAAGGTGATCGACACCAACCTGACGGGCCAGTTCCTGTGCGCCCGAGCGGCAGCGCGGGTATTCCTGAATCAGCAACCCCCGCCAGGGCCGGACGAGGCCGCCGGCAAGATTGTCTTCATCAGCTCGGTCCATGAAGTGATTCCGTGGGCGTTTCAGGTGAACTACGCGGCGTCCAAGGGGGGCGTGTCGTTACTGATGCAGTCCTTGGCGCAAGAGCTGGCGCCCATGAAGATCCGCGTCAATTCCGTGGCGCCGGGCGCCATCCGCACACCGATCAACGCGCCGGCATGGAACACGCCCGAGGCCCTGGAATCATTGCTGAAGCTGATTCCGTACGGCCGCATCGGTGAACCCAAGGACGTGGCGCGCGCGGTGGCGTGGCTGGCCAGCGACGACTCCGATTACGTCACGGGCTCGACCTTGTTCGTGGATGGTGGCATGACGCTATACCCCGGCTTTCGCGGGGCGGGCTAGGCCATGTCCAAACGCATCGAGGACTATGGCCTGATCGGCAATATGCTGTCGGCCGCGCTGGTGGCGCGCGACGGCTCGATCGACTGGTTGTGTTTGCCACATTTCGATTCCCCCGCCTGCTTCGCGGCCTTGCTGGGCAACGACAGCCACGGGCGCTGGTTGCTGGCGCCTGACGGCGCGGGTCACACCAGCACGCGCCGCTACCTGCCCGACACCGCGGTACTGGAAACGCGCCACGAAACCCCGGACGGGGTGGTGCGCGTGTACGACTTCATGCCGCTTAGCGACGACGAAGAACGGGTGGACGTGGTGCGCATTGTCCAGTGCGAGTCCGGGCAGGTGGACATGCGCATGGAGCTGACGCTGCGCTTTAACTACGGGCAGGCGGTGCCGTGGGTGCGGCGGCGCGATTACGGACTTAGCGCCATCGCGGGGCCGGATGCCGTCGAGCTGCATACAGCCGTGCCGCTGCAAGGGCGCGACATGAAAAGCGTGGCCGAATTCCGGGTGCGCCAGGGCGAGACGGTGCCGTTCACCCTGTCTTACCACCGCTCGCACAAGACGCCGCATTTTGTGCCGGATCGCATGGAAAGCATGGACCGCACGATTGCCTGGTGGCAGGAATGGGCCAAGCGCTGCCACTGGGAGAACGGGCCCGGGCGGCGGCGCGATGCGGTGGTCAGATCGCTGATTACGCTGAAGCTGCTGACGTTTCAGCCCACGGGCGGCATCGTTGCCGCGCCCACCACGTCGCTGCCCGAGCAATTGGGCGGCACCCGCAACTGGGACTATCGCCATTGCTGGCTGCGCGATTCCGCACTGACGCTGTATGCGCTGCTGAATGCGGGTTATCGCGAAGAAGCCGAGGCGTGGCGGCAATGGCTGTTGCGCGCGGCGGCGGGGCACCCCAACCAGCTACAGATCATGTATGGCATCGCGGGCGAACGCTGGCTGCCCGAGCACGATATTCCGTGGCTGCCGGGCTACGAGAACAGCGCGCCGGTGCGGCTGGGCAATGCGGCGGCGGGGCAGATGCAGCTGGACGTCTATGGCGAACTGATCGAAACGCTGCACGCCGCGCGCGTCGCGGAACTGGCGCCGCTGGCCGAAGCATGGCGCATGCAAAAGGTGCTGCTCAAACCGCTGGAAGAACTGTGGCGCAAACCCGATCACGGCATCTGGGAAATGCGCGGCCCGCCGCGCGCGTTCACGCATTCGCGGCTGATGTGCTGGGTGGCGCTGGACCGCACGTTGAAGTCGTGTGAGCGCTTTGGGCTGGAAGGGCCGGTGGACCGATGGCGCGCGCTGGCCGCCGAGATCCGCGACGACATCTGCACAAACGGCTACGACGCCCAGCGCAATACGTTTGTGCAGTACTACGGCGGCACGGCGTTGGACGCCAGCCTGCTGCTGATTCCGCAAGTGGGGTTCCTGCCGGCGGACGATCCGCGCGTGACGGGCACCGTGCAGGCCATTGAGCAGGAACTGCTGCGCGGCGGCTTGCTGCTGCGCTATTCCACCGAGCGCAGCGACGACGGCCTGCCGGGCGATGAAGGCGCGTTTCTGGCGTGCAGTTTCTGGCTGGCCGACGCCTACATCATGCAGGGCCGCCTGGATGACGCGCATCGTTTGTTCGACCATCTGCTGTCGTTGCGCAATGACCTGGGCTTGCTGGCCGAGGAATACGATGTGGCGCGCAAGCGGCTGGTGGGCAACTTCCCACAGGGGTTTTCCCATATCGGGCTGGTCAATACCGCGTACAACCTGAGCGCGGCGGGCGGTCCGGCGCACCAGCGATCGTTCCGCGACGCGCCGCAGGACTGAGCAAAGGGGCTTAACGGCCGATGGGCCGCGCCGGGTTGCCCGCGACCGTGGCCGACGCTGGCACGTCCCGCGTGACGACGCTGCCCGCGCCGATGATCGCGTTGTCGCCCACCGTGATGCCGGGCAGCAGGATCGCCCCGGCACCGATCCACACGTTGCTGCCGATGCGAATGGGCCGGCCAAATTCAAGACCTGCCGCGCGCGCGGCCGCATCGCGGGGGTGGTCCGCCGTCATGATCTGTACGGCGGGGCCGATCTGTGTGCCGTCACCGATGTGGACGTCGGCCACATCCAGGATCACGCAGTTGAAATTCATGAAGACGTTGGTGCCCAGGTGGATGTTGCAGCCGTAGTCGCAATGAAACGGCGGCCGCACCACCGCGCCGCGCCCCACGGTGCCAAAGCGTTCGCATAGCAGCGCGTGGCGCTCGGCGGCGGGCGCGGCCAGGGCGGCGTTGTATTTGACCATCCAGGTTTTGGTGGCGGACTGCTCGGCCTGGATGTCGGGGTCCGTGGGATCGTAAAGATCGCCGTTCAGCATTTTTTGAATTTCAGCGCCGGGACGTAGGCGGGGCATGGCGGGTCCTTGTGCGGTAGGAATGACGCGCTTGGCCCTCAGCAAGCGTCGTGCCCAAGCCGGCGGCGCGGGCGCGGCCGACGAAATACAAGCAGGCGCCCCAAGCGGCCCGAGCGTCAGGCGGCGACCTGGTTGCGGCCCGCTCTTTTGGCGGCATACAGCTTTTCGTCGGCGCGCTGGAATAGCGATTGCCAGTTGTCGGCCCCGGTCGCCGCCGCCACACCCAGGCTCATCGTCACTGGCGAGGCCCCGTCGGGCGCGCGCACCGTGTCCGCGACAAAGGCCCGCAGCCGCTCCGCGCAGCGCACCGCTTCCTGGAAGTCGGTGGCAGGCAGGTAGATGGCGAACTCTTCGCCGCCGATGCGCCCCAGCAGGTCGCGCTTGCGTACGGACAACGTCAGCGCCCGCGCGACGTCTTTCAACACCGCGTCCCCGGCGCTGTGGCCGTATTGGTCGTTGATGCGTTTGAAGTGATCGACATCGCCAACCACCAACGCAGCCGGTTCCTGACCGCCCTGCTCGAAGGGGCGCATGCGCGTCTCGAAGCCCCGGCGGTTGAGCAGGCCCGTCAACCAGTCTTTCTCGCCTTCATGCCGCACCTCGTCGATGGTGTCGGCGGCCACCGCCAGCAACAGCGTGATTGCCAGGCCCACGCTGAAGACGGCCAACGACAACTGCAACCACTGCCAGAACGGGGAGTCGGCAAATGCCAGCGGGCCGTTGGGTGCGTGCGTGCCGATGCTGAGCAACGTGCGCGGAAAAAAATGCAGGCCGAACGCCAGCAGCACCACGAACAGGGCGGTGTCGATGCGGCGCCCGGCGGACGCCCGGCGCATGCGCAATGCGGCCAGCGACAGCAGGGCGCCGATGCCGATGTTCAGCACATAGACCCGCACCAGCAGATTTCGGTCGATATAAAAGAAGTACCAGAGCGCCGTCAGGATGACGGCGCCAAAGGCCAGGTACACGCGCCAGGGCAGCCCCCGGCCGACGCGGTTCAGGATGCCTTGCGTGGCGGCGCAGACGGCCGCCGTGTACAGCATGCCGGACACCAGGGCGTTGGCGCCCGAGTCGCGCGGCACGTACAGGATCTGTGACGTTGCGCCGACGGCGAACAGGCCACAGCCCGCTGCCAGATAGAGAAGATAGGTGCGATGCCGGAAGGCGCACCAAATGCCAACAAATGTAATGCCGAAAACCACCACCAGGGTAGGGGCAATCAACGACAGGGTGATTCGAACCTGGGCACCAACCATATAAGCATCCTGAAGAACCCGCACGTGCGTGCAAGGCACCGGCCAAGGGTGGAATGCTACCAAGGGTGCGCGTCGGCCATACGCCGCGTTTGCGAAAAGCCGGGGGGCGGGGCGCCGTCCGGGCGTGGTTTCGTCCCGATACAATTCCTTCAAACATGAACGACCGGCATGGCCTAGGATTCCGCCTTATACCGCCCGCCATCCTCTTTTGCGTACGCTTGAAAGCGCCAAAAGTCAGGAAACGTCGCGAGGCCTTTCCCGCCCCTTATCGCCATGCCGCCCCAACAATGGGCGCCGGTGTACCAGCCTGGGCGGCCAAACATACGAACGCCGCGCCAGGCGGCATTGAACACCATGACGAAGATTCTTGTTGTCGATGATCAGCCGACGCTGATCGAGCTGTTAAGCGAATTCCTCGGGGACGAAGGCTACGAGGTAACGGGCCACACCGATGGACTGACCGCGCTGCAACAGATGCTGGCCGTGCGCCCCGACCTGGTCATCACCGACTTTTCCATGCCCGGCATGCACGGCGGCGCGCTCCTGACCGCCATGCGCGAAAACGCCTACCTGTGCGACACCCCCGTGGTCGTGTTGAGCGGCCGGCCGGAATACGAAGTGGACGAGGCCTGCGAAGGCTATGCGGTCTACCTGCGCAAGCCGGCAGACCCGACCGACGTGCTGGCAGCCGTGCGCCGCCTGGCGCCCGCGCCCGCGCCCGCCGCGCCCACGGTAGCCGCCGCGCCCGCGCGCCCGGCGCGTCTGCGCAGCGACGCGGACGATCTGGCCGCCCCGCTGCGCCAAAACACGGCAGGCGTCTCGCACGGATCGGCCGCGTACTTCGCGTAACGCCGGTCGTTCTTTAAAACCGGTAGCGCACATCCAGCGTGCCGGTGTTCTGCCGGTTGCCGTCCCCGAATTGACCGCCGTAGCTGACGCCCACCGTGGTGCGCTTGCTGACGTCAATTCCCACGCCCACTTCCACCACCGCCGCGTCGCGCGCCACGGGCGCGCCGGTTGCCGTGAACGTGTCGCCGCCTTGGGCAAACGCCAGCACGCTGGCCGGGTTCAAGTCGCCGAACGCATGGCGCCAGCCGAGCGTGCCGCGCGCATAGCCGCGTGCGCCCGCGCTATCGAACGTAGTCAGCGCGTGCAGCCCGACGGTGGTCGTGGTGACGTCGTTGCGGCTGCTCTGGCCGCGCAGCGCCGCGTCCCCGCCCGATTCCGAAAAGCCGCGCGTGTGCAGGTCGCTGTAGTTGGCGGCCACGAAAGGCTCCAGCGTCAGACGGTCGTGCACAGGCACGGCGTAGCCCAGTTCCGTGAAGACCTGGCCGGTGCTGGCGCCGTAGTCGGCCTTTAGCGTCTGGTTCAGTCCGGCGGCGGCGGTGCCGCGGCGCGTGTCCACCTCGTGCCAGGTATAGGCGGCGCCCAGACTCAGATTGATCTTGCCGGCCCCGGCCTCGAACGCCTTGCCGCCATAGACCGCGATGCTGTAGCTGTCGGTGTCCGCGCTGGACGCACGGTCGCGGGTGCGGCTGTTGCTGTTCGCGTAGCCGACCGCGCCGCCCAGGCGCCAGCCGCCGCCTACCGCCGCGTCCCCGCCGATGGTTACCCCGGCATCGGATTGCGTGGTCTTGGCCGCATTGCCGTCACCGTCCAGCGTGGTCCATTTGCCGAACACCTGCGCCCACAGCGGTTGCGCGGCCGACTGCGGCAGCGAGGCGGCGTCGCCCAGGCCCAACTGGGCAGTGGGCGCGCCGGGAATCTGCCCGGCATTGAGGTTGGCGTGCAGCCGCGCCATCGGCATCTGCGTGAACGCGCCCGTCACGTTTTGCAGCACCGACACCGTGCTGGCATGTGCTTCGCCGGACAGCGCGTTGAACGCCGCGGGCGGCGCGCCGTTGGGCAGGTTGAGAATGTGCTGATACAGCGCGCTGTTGGCCGGCAGGCTTTGCAACGCACGCGCCACGCCACGCTGATTGCCGGTGACGGCGGCATCGGCGAATTCGATGGGGCGCGTGCCGCCGCCATTGCCGTTGTCGCCACCACCGCCGCCGCCGTTGCCATTGCCGTTGTCGCCACCCCCGCCTTCGGACGGCACTTCTTTCAGCCTCACCACCAGGTCCACGCGGTTCGCGTCGTAGGACAAGGACGGCGTCAGAAAGGCCAGGTTGCTGGAGAGGGTGTCAAAGCGCCCCTGCACGCCATTGTTGGCGGCAAGAATGGTGTAGGTGGTGGAGGGCGCGTAGTTGCCGTTTTCACCCACTTGCACGACTGAGCCGTTCAACGTGGCCGTGCCGGCGACACGCACGCTGCTGCGCTGGCCGTTGGCGGCGGTCGCCACGCGGTAGGTCGCGCCGGGCTTGAAGATAAGGTCGCCCGCGACGTTCATGCTGCCCAGCGGGGTGGCCGCGTTGCCGGGCGACAGCGTGGCGCCTGATCCGATCGTGACGTTGTTCAAGGTGCCGGTGCCCGACAGCGTGGTGCCTGCCAAAGCCTGCACGCGGCCGCCCAGCTTGCCGTCCACCTGCAAGGCGCCGCCCGACAGTTGCAGGGCGCCGGTGTAGGCGCTGCTGTCGCCCGCCATGGCCAGCGTGCCCGCGCCCAGTTTGCTGGTGGCGCCCGCACCGGACAGCGTGCCGCTGTAGACCGTGTCGTCCGACCGGTTGAACACCACGCTGCCCTGGTTGGCGATGTTGCCGGTGACCCAGCCGGTCGTGCCGCCGTCGCCCACTTGCAGCGTGCCGGCATCAACGTAGGCGCCGCCTGCCAGCGAGGTCTGTCCGGTCAGCACCAGCGTGCCCGTGCCGCTTTGGCGTAACTGGCCCGCGCCGGTGATGTCGCCATTGAAGGCCAGGCGGTCGCTGCGCTTGAACACAAGCGTTGCGCTGCTAGCCACCGCGACGTTGCCGGTGAGACTGCCCGCTACCGCGCCGTCGCCCACCTGCAAGGTGCCCGCTTGCACCGAGGTGCCGCCGACATAGGTGTTGCTGCCGCCCAGCACCAGCGTGCCCGCGCCGAGCTTGGCCAGGCTGCCGTTGCCGGTCAATGCCTGGCTCAGGGTGTACGTGTTGCCCGCGTCGGCGATATCGAATCCGCCGCCCGCCGTGCCCAGTGTGATGTGGCGCGCGGTGTTCTGAAAAGCGGTGCCGGTCACGCGCAGCGTGCCGCCCTGGAAGTCCAGGCCGGCCCCGGGCGCGCCCAGGTTGGCATCGGTGGAAACCTCCAGCGTGCCGGCCGTCAATTGCGTGCGTTGCGTGTAGGTGTTGGCGCCGTTCAGCACCAGGGTGCCCAAGCCCGTCTTGTTGATGCCCACGCCGGTCAAGGTGTTGTCGATGGTGGCCGTCCACGCCGCCGACGCCGCGCTGCCATTACCCACGCGTATCTCGCCCGGCGCGCTGGGCGTGGAGCCGGTCACCGCCAACGACGAACCGGTCAGCCGATAACCGTCGCTGGCGAACTGAATGCCTTGGGCGGTGATGGCGCCGCCGGTGTCATCGACCGTCACCGTGCCGGCAGCCCCGCCAAAGATGGCGAAGGCGTCGGCCGGATAGCGCGCGGCGGTCAGGCTGCCCGTGGCGTCCGTCCAGACGGCGCTGGTGGTCGACCAGACGCCCGACCCGCCGCCCATCTGGGTGGGGCTGGCCAAGCCGTTGGCGTTCCAGAGGTTCAGCGACAAGCCGGTGGCGTTGATCAGGTTGATCTGCTTGGCACCGGCAAGGGCTTGCAGCGTCATGCCTGTGGAAGTGACCAGGCCGCCATGACTCAAGGTCAATGTGCCGGTGTAGTCGAACAAGCGGTACAAGCCCAGGCCTAATCCGCCGGCATCCAGCACGGTCAACTGCGCGCCGTTCAATTGCAGGTCGCCGTTGACGCTGACGCTATGGCTGACGCCCGGCGCACCCAGGCTGAATTGCGCCTGAGACCCCTGCGCCATCGACAGGTTGCCGTTGACAGTAAACACGCCGGCAAGCGCGCCGGGGGCCAGGCGACCTCCGGATTCCACCGTTACGTTGCCGGTGACCTGCCCGAATCCGCCTAACGTGGCGGCGTTGCGCACGGTGATGTTGCTGTTGACGCTGGCGCTGCTGTTGGCCGCGCTGGAGCCGACCATCAGCGTGCCACCGTTGACCTGCGTGTCGCCGGTGTAGGTGTTGACGCCATTCAGGTCGAGACTTGCCGGCCCGTCCTTGACCAGTCCGCCGGCGCCCTGGATCGAGCCCGCGTAGGAACCCGAATTCACCATCGCGCTCAGACCCAGCAGCACGTTGCCGCCGTTGCCGTTCAGCGAGGCCAGTTGCTGGCTTGCCGCCGATGCCAGATCCAGCGTTGCGCCGGTGTTGACCGTGACGGCGGAGTCCGGAAACAGGCTGCCCCCGGGGCCCAAGGCCAGCGTTCCGCCGTTGACGGTCAGGCCGCCGGTAAAGGCGCTGGCGCCGCTAAGGGTCTGCCTGCCCGAACCCGCTTTGACCAGCGCGCCCGCGCCGGCGATCACGCCGCCAAAGTCGGCGTCCTTGGGACTGTCCAGCGTCAGCGTTGCCGATCCCAACTGCACGAAGGCGCCGGAGCCCGCAAGCGTGGTCAACGTCTGATTGCCGCCGTTGCTCAGGTCCAGCGTGGTTCCGGAGGCCAGGTTGATGGCGCTGCTGCCCAGGCCGCCGCCCGCGCCTACCGCCAAGGTGCCGGCGGCCACGGTGGTGGGGCCGGTATAGGTGTTTGCGCCGGTCAGCGTCAGCTTGCCCGCGCCTGCCTTGGTCAATGTGCCCGCGCCGGACAGCACACCGGAATAGGTGCCGGCGGTGGCTTGCTGGAACGTCAGCGCGCCATCGTTGGCGATATTGCCTTGCAGGTTGCGCGTGTCGCCTTGCAGGCTGGCGGCTGCGCCGATGGCGGTGCCACCGGTGTAGCTGCTGGTGCCGCCAAGCGTGATGGAGCTCGTGCCCTGGACGTTCAGCGCGCCCACGCCCGAGACGTCGCCCGCCAGCGTCAGGGCTTGGCCCGCCGTGATGCGCAACCCGGCATTGCCAAGCTGGACGTTGTTGCTCATCGTCTGGTTGGCGGTGCCCACGGCCAGTGCGCCGCCGTTTGCCACGATCGAGGCCGAGCCGAACACGCCGCCGTCTTGAAGGGTGGCCAGCCCCCCATTCAGTTCTACGTTGCCGCCATTGGGCAGAAACGCGCCGCTTAACGTCCAGCTGCCGCTATTGATGCGCAGCTTGTCGAAGTTGATGTAGGTGTCGCCGGATGCGGTGCCCACGCCGCCATTGCCGCTGTCGGTGCCGGCCGATGGCAAGACGTTTTGCAGCACCAGCGTGTCGCCCGCGCCCGTGCCGCCGTCGATCTTGCCGGGGGGCGCAAAGCTCAGGCCCGGCATGTCGTCGACGGCCAGATCGGCGGTCGCGGCGTTCGGGCCACGCAGCACCAGCGATCCCGTTACCGCGGTGTAGGTGTTGTTGCCGCCCTGACCCAGCGATACGCCGCCCACGATCGTTCCCGCGTTGTCGAACAGGTGACCTTGGCCCGGCGTGCCGGAGGCCTGGAACCCGACGCGCCCGATGATGACGCCCGTGCTTTCGTTGACGAAGCGCACTTGACCCCCCCCATACGCCGCGATTACCGGCAAGTTGGAGGTTTCCGTGATCTGGCCGCTTCTCGGAACGCTACGGATCATGCCGGCGTTGCTCAGTTGGCTTACCCCACCGGTTCCGTTTTGCACGGCCAGCGCCATGCCTTGCACGGTGGGAAACGGAACAGACGCGCTGACCACGCCGCCCAGTATCCCGGTCGCCAGGTTACTGACGCTGATCGCGTTGCCCCTGCCGCTGCTGTTGCCGATCACCAGGCCCGACGATGCTGTCGCGACGGGGCCGAACAGATTGGCGTCGATCCGGCCTTTATTGCTGACCGTGATTTTGTCGCCGCTCAGCCGCATGGCCGTGCCGCCCAGGGCCGGGTCTACGCCTACGGTGGCGTTCTCCTCCACCCGCACATTCAGCACGTTCGAGGCGCTTGCATAACCCGGGGCGCTGGGCAGATCCAAGCCTTCGCAAGTCACGATGATGAGGTCTTCAATGCACTCGGCCTGAACCGCCGTGCTGACGCTGGACAATCCAAGCGCCAGCGCAACGGCGGCGGCCGCCGCATAAGGCGGCGCGCTGGTCGCGATGCTGCTGGTCGCGGACGAGCTGCCACCGCGCGATTGCGACGCCAGTTCCGATGCGGCCTGCCAGACGCGCAATTTTCGGTTCCATACCAATCGGTAGATGTGATTCAAAATGCGGTCCTCCGGGGCTCTTGGGGCGTGCATTCCGTCAAGCGCGACCGCCGCGTTCACGCGCGCAATTCCGTCGCACGGCGCCGGGCCATGCGTGCGATTTTTGGAATGATCAGGGATGGGTAGGGGAATTTCGGGTCAATAAATACTCGATGTTCCAGCCCGCCAATCGGGGGAAAACAAAGGAATTTCCGGCGCTTTTCCGCAGCGTGACGTGTACGGCCAAGGCGGGCGCGGCGCCGCGGCGCGCTTGGCGACATTCATGCTTAACGTTTGGCCGTCGGCGTAGATAATGTTGCTTTCCCAACCTTGTCCCTGTGGGCTTGAACGCGTGGACCAGACCACCCCTGCCGCCGTCCCCGTCCTGACCGTCTCCGCCGCGCTGAGCCAGGCCTATGCGCATTGGCAGGCGGGCCAGGCGATGCAAGCCGAACAGCTTTCCCTACGGGTGCTGGGCACGGTGCCGGACCAGCCTGACGCGCGCCATCTGCTGGGGCTGATCGCCCATGCCTATGGGCGCGCGGACGTGGCGGTTGATCACCTGCGCGCCGCATGCCGGTCCCCGCTGGCGCCGGCCGCCTACCACAGCAACCTGGCTGAAATATGCCGCCAGCTAGGCTTGCTGGACGAAGCCGAACACGCGGCGCGGCGCGCGGTGGCGCGGGAGCCGCAGGGCGCCGAAGGGTGGAACAACCTGGGCATAGTCTTGCAAGAGCAGGGGCAGCTTGCCGCCAGCCTGGAATGCCTGCAACGGGTAGCCGCGTTGATGCCCGACAGCCCGCAGGCGCACAACAATCTGGGCAACACGTGCAAGCGCCTGGGCGATAACGCGCAGGCGCTGAAGCACTACGCGCGCGCGCTGGAACTGGACCCCGATTACGCGCAGGCGCTGGGGAACCTGGCGTTGGCCTTGCATGACCAGGCCCGCCACGACGAAGCGCTGGCCGCCATTCTGCGCGCCATCGAGATCGACCCGTTGACGCCCGAATGGCATCGGCATCTGGCGCGCATTGAAGCGGCGCGAGCCGAGCTTGCCGGCCGCTACGCCGAGGCCGAATCGTTGCTGCGACACGCGCTGGCGAACGATGCGGACAACATCATGCTGCTGCGCCAGCTGGCGCAGGCCATTCGGCCGTTGGGCCACACCGACGAAGCCCGCGCGATACTTGAAAGCATCGTGCGCGCCACGCCCACGGATGCGGGCGCGCGCTTTGATCTGGCCGAGCTGCTGCTGTTGCAAGGCGACTACGACGCGGGCTGGCGCGAATACCGCTTCCGCTATCGCATGCCGCACACCGCGATGCGCAGCCGCCCTGTGCAAAAGCCGCGCTGGGATGGGCAACCCATTGCGGGCAAGACCTTGCTGATTCATGACGAGCAAGGCTATGGCGACACCTTCCAGTTCTTGCAACTGGTGGCGTGGGCGCGTCAGCGTAGCGGCGCGCGCATCATTCTGGAAATCAACGATGCCTGCCACGACCTGGCCGAACGCAGTGGCGGCTTCGACCAGATCATCCGCGCCGGCACGATACCGCCCGCGTTCGACCTGCATTGCGAATTGATGAGCCTGCCGCTGGCGTTGGGTCTGCGTCTGGCGGACTTGCCGGCCAGCACGGCGTACCTGCGCGCCGACCCGTTGCGTGTGGAGAGATGGCGTGCACGGTTGGCGGGCTTGCCACGGCCCTGGGTCGGGCTGGTGTGGGCGGGGCGGCCCAGCCATCCGAACGATGCGCAGCGCTCGTTGACACTGGCCGATCTGGCGCCGCTGGCGCAACCGGGAATTAGCTTCATCAGCCTGCAAAAAGGCGCGGCGGCAGCGCAGGCGGACACGCCGCCCATCGGCATGGCGATGGTGTCGCCAAGCCAGGACATCAATGACTTCGACGACACCGCCGCCCTGATGACGCTGCTTGATGTGCTGGTCTCGGTGGACTCGTCGCCCGCGCACCTGGCCGGCGCATTGGGCTGCCCGGTGTGGACCATGCTGCCGTACGTGCCGGACTGGCGGTGGTTGCAGGAACGCGCCGATACGCCGTGGTATCCGTCGATGCGGCTGTTTCGTCAGCCCGGCCCGGGCGCGTGGGGGCCGGTGCTGGACGAGGTGGCGACGGCGTTGCGCGCGCTGCGGTCTTAGGCGGGCTCGGGCGGGGCTAAGACAGGCTTAGGCGGGCTGCCTACTTCAACGCCACGCTCATGCCGCCATCGGCCATGACCACGGCCCCGACGATGTAGCTGGCCTTGTCCGACGCCAGGAACGCGATGACCTCGGCGATTTCGCTGGGATGCGCGGCGCGCTTGATCGGTGCGCTTTTGCCGTGCTCCGCCAGAAACGCCTGCCCATCCTCGTGGATGTGGTTGGTGATGTTGGTGACCGCATCACCGGACCCGACCGCGTTGACGCGGATGCCGTGGTCGATGGCTTCCAGCGACATCGCGCGGGTCAGTTGCGCCAACGCGCCCTTGGACGCCGCATAGGCCGCGATGGTCGGAAAGGCCTGGTAGCAGGCGTAGGACCCCACGTTGACGATGGCGCCCGACCCGTTCGGCATCATGGCGCGCAAGGCCTCGCGCGAGAACAGGAACGCGCCGGTGGCGTTCACTGCCTGGATGCCGTTCCAGTCGTCCAGGCTCATGTCCACGACGGGCTTGTTGATGATGATGCCGGCGTTGTTGACCAGGATGTCCAACTTGCCGAAGTGCTCGATGGCGGTGGCCACGGCCTGCGACGCGCTGGCCTCGCGCGCCACGTCCGCCACCAGCGGCACGATGCCCGGGCGCGCCAGCGCCTGCACGTTGTCGCCACGGTCCACGGCGATGACGCTGGCGCCCTGGGCATGCAGCAGTTCGGTGGTGGCCAGGCCGATGCCGCTGGCGGCGCCTGTCACGATGGCGACCTTGCCGGAAAAAGTCCTGGATTCCGTTGTAGGGGTAGTCATGGCATTCACTCCTTGAAAGAGAATCAGTAGGGGCTGGCGGTGGGACGCAGCACGATTTCGCTGACGTCCACATCGGCCGGCTGCGCAATGGCGTAGGCCACGGCGCGCGCGATGGCGTCGGGCGTCATCGCAATGCGGCGGAACTCGCGCATGGCCTGGCGCGCGGTGTCATCGCTGATGGTCTCCGCCAGATCGGACTCGACCACGCCGGGGCAGATCACCGTCACGCGGATGCGGTCGGATTCCTGGCGCAGCCCGTCGGAAATGGCGCGCACCGCATACTTCGTGGCGCAATACACGGCGGCGGTGGGCGACACCGACAGTCCGCCGATAGACGAGATATTGATGACCTGACCGAAGCCCTGCGCCTCCATCGTCGGCAGCACGGCGGCGATGCCGTACAGGACGCCACGGATGTTCACGTCGATCATGCGGTCCCACTCATCGACCTTCACGGCGCGCAGCGGCGACAGCGGCATGATGCCCGCGTTGTTGACGATGACATCGATCTTGCCGAAGCGGTCCAGGGCAAAGCGGGCGAAGGCGTTGACGCTGTCGGCCGAGGTCACATCAAGCGCCTGGTAGATAACGTTGTTGCCGCCCGCGTCCAGCTCGGTGGCCAGCGCGGCCAGGCGGTCGGTGCGGCGCGCGCCGATGACAAGACGATGGCCTTGCGCGGCCAGCATGCGCGCCGTGGCTTCGCCGATGCCGCTGCTGGCGCCGGTGATCAAGACAACTTTCGATTGGGGGGTATTCATGTGCCTATCTCCTGAAGTTGAACAAGGGGGTGAGCAAGGGAAACGCGTTGATGGAATCTTAGGTTTCGGGGCCCCGGCGGCGAATACCCGTAACGATGCCGGTATTGCCTATTCCTATTGAATCGGGATGAGCGGGGGGCGAACGCGGTTGTAGAATTCCGTGCATGTGGACCCCGGCAAAGGACGGCACCGTGGATACCGATCGGAAATTGGCTTCGCAAAGAATGGCCAGCCTGCTTGAGCGGCTGGCGCCCAACGAGGGCTACACGCAGTCGGCGCTGGATGGCGTGCGCTTCATGCGGTCGAACCGGCCGCTGGGCCGTACGCCCGTGCTGTACGAGCCCGGCATCGTGATCGTGTGCCAGGGCCGCAAGGTGGGTTTTCTGGGCGACGAGGTCTATGTGTACGACGCGCAGCACTATCTGGTGCTGTCCGTACCCTTGCCTTTTTCAACGGAAACCGAAGCCAGCGAAGCCGAGCCGATGCTGGCGGTGTCGCTGCGGCTGGACCTGACCGAGCTGACCGAATTGATCCTGGCGATGGACGACACGCCGCCCTCGCAGACCGCGCCGCTGGGCATCGTGTCCACGCCGCTGGATGCGGATTTGGCCGATGCCACGCTACGCCTGTTGCGCGCGCTGTGTTCCCCCGTGGAAGCTCGGGTGCTGGGCCCGGCGCTGCGGCGCGAGATCCTGTTTCGGGTGTTGAGCGGCACGCAGGGCGAGGCAATGAAGGCGGCGCTGGTGCATCAGGGCCGTTTTGGCCGGGTGGCGCGGGCGCTGCGCAAGATCCATGTCGACTTTGCGCAACCGCTGGACGTGGGCAGCCTGGCGCAGGAAGCGGGCATGAGCATCCCCGCCTTTCACGCCAACTTTCGCACCGTGACGCAGACCTCGCCCATTCAATACATCAAGTCGACGCGCCTGCATCAGGCGCGGCTGATGATGATTCGCGACGGGCTGACGGCCGCCTCGGCATCGGCCCGCGTGGGCTACGAAAGCGCGTCGCAGTTTTCCCGCGAGTTCAAACGCTTTTTCGGGCGCACGCCGGTGGACGAGGCAAGAGACATGCGCGCCTCGTTCGCGCTGTCTCCCGCCGCGTCGTTAAACGACTATTCCGGCGCGCACTGACCGGACGTCTTCAATTGCCGGACGGCATGGGCAGCGTAAAGCCGTCCTTGGCCAGGCTTTCACGGATGTACTGAAAGCGCTCGTACTGCGACAGCGTGATGGGGCCGTTGTAGACCTCGCTTTGCGCCCTGCGGGGCGGGTATTTCACATAAGTCTTCATCAAGTCAGCCGCGGCCGCGTTCATGGTGGGCAGCGTCCAGGTTCTTTCGGTGACGTTGCTCATGAAGATGTCGTAGCGTTCTTGCGGGTCGGCCCACAGGTCGAACACCTGGGGTACCGCGGCCACATAGGATTCCGGACCCTTCCAGCCCAGATTCGTGTCAACCGCCAGGCCGCCCGTCTTCACACCGTTGTCGCCCCGCAGGTTGAACACGGCCTTGTAGTTGCCCACGCGTATCGCGCCCGGCGACAGTTCGTTCTCCGTGAAATAGAACCATGACTTGCGGTCCGACTTGCCCGTGCCGAACAGCACCGGCGACATGTCATAGCTGTCGAAGACAATCGGCTTGTCGGCCCGGTCGTTGACGGGCAGCTTGATGCCCGCCACGGAGGCAAAGGTGGCCATCAGGTCCAGCCCGCCCAGGATGCTGTGGTCTTTGGTGGCCGGCGCAATCTTGCCCGGCATCCACGCAATGGCGGGGACGCGGTTGCCGCCTTCGCGCACGGTGCCCTTGGTGCCCCGGAACGGCGTGTAGCCCGCGTCGGGGTAAACGTCCTGCCAGGCGCCGTTGTCGGTGGTGTAGAAGACCAGCGTGTTTTTGTCCAAGCCCAGCTCGCGGACCTTGTCCATGATGCGTCCGATGCGCGCGTCCAGCTCGACGACGGAATCGGCGTACTTGCTTTTCGACAGGGATTTGCCGATGTAGTCCGGGTCCGGCATGTTGGGTTGGTGCACCTTCATGAAGTTGATGTTCATGAAGAAAGGCTTGTCGCTTTTTGCGTTGCGCTCCAGGTAGTCCAACGACGCTTTTTCAACGTAGCGGTCAAAGAACGGAATGCCGACCACGCCTTCCTTGCCGTTGACCTCGGGGGTGTCGACGTACTGCCCGTTGATCTTGAATTCCTCGCGCGCCGTTTCGCCAGCATTGCCCGACAGCGCACCGCGCGTGACCTTCTGGAACATGGCGCGCAATTCGGGGTCCATGTCGGGGAACCAGGTGGGGTCGGCGTACGTGTAGGCGTTCAGGTGATACAAGCCGGCGTACTTCATTTCGTCATAGCCTTGCGCGTTGGGCAGCGAATAGTCCGCCTCGCCCAAATGCCATTTGCCGCTGAAGAACGTTTTGTATCCGCCCGTTTTCAGCACGGACGCCAGCGTCCATTCTTCCTTGGGCAAACCGCCGCCCTGGCCCTGGAACGCAACGGTGGTCATGCCGCTGCGATTCGGGATGCGGCCGGTCTGCATGGCCGCGCGCCCGGGGGTGCAGCTGGGCTGCGCGTAGAACGAAAAGAAGGTCATGCCTTCGTTGGACAGCCGGTCGATGTTGGGCGTGGGCATGCCGCGCCCCGCGCCGCCGCCGTAGGGACCCAGGTCGCCGTAGCCCGTGTCGTCGGACACGATAAGAATGATGTTGGGTTTGCGGGCTTCTTGCGCCACGGCCGGCGCGCCCATGGCCGCCGTCGCGATCAATAACGCGGCAAGGCCCGTTGAGTAACTTTGCTGTGTCGCCATGTTCCACACTCCGTCAATAGATCGTTGAATCGACCGTGGGGTGTGTACGACCTCGCGGTCCGGATAGGCCTACATGAAGCTAAAGCATCTCAACGACGTCAGTAGTTGCGCCTGCGTTATTGAGAAAACGATATTTCACCGCCTGTTCGGCGACGTCAACGGAAAAAGTGTCAGCGGAATTATTTACCGTTTGGCTGGTGCGGGCAGCAGGGGCAAACACCGGGTGCCAACCCGCCAAATCGTTACAGCCGCACCGGTGCTGATACACGATAGATTCCCGCTTTTTCGCGCGCGGGAGTAAAACGGCGTTGTTACCGACCAGCCTGGAGCCTTCCATGCGCACGACCGTTCGCTTGTTGACCATTGCCTGTAGTTTGGCCCTGGGGGCGCATGCGTTCGCGGCGCCACCGGACGGCAAGGGCAAGCCTGATAAATCGGATCAAGGCCAGGGCCAGGGGCAGGGCCAGGGGCAGGGTAAGAACAAAGGCCAGGGCAATGCCGGTGACAAGAACGGCAAGTCGAACGCCGGCAACGGTAACGGCAACGGCAACGGCAACGGCAACGGCAACGGCAACGGCAATGGCAAGGGCAACGGCGGCGATGGCTCGTTGCGGCAGGCCGGCATCTCCGTGTCCACCGCGCGCGGCTACGCCACCGAATATCACGTCACCGGTTACGCGCCCCTGCCGCCGGGCATCCGCAAGAACCTGGCGCGCGGCAAACCGCTGCCGCCCGGGATCGCCAAGAAGATGGTGCCCGGCCCCATGCTGGCCCGGCTGCCGGTGTATCCCGGCTATGAATGGCGCGTGGCGGGATCGGACCTGGTCCTGGTGGCGATTGCCACCGCCGTCGTCGCGGACATCCTGGTCAACGTGTTTGATTGATCGGGCGGCATGATGCTTGCTGGTGCATCGGTATTCGATGCACCCGTTTTGCGATTAATCCGTGCCGACTCAATCACGACCCCAAGCCAAGTCCCAGTCCCAACCCCAATCCCCGCGTCCGACGCTGGCCATGCGGCTGCGCAACACCACGGCCTTGTGCCGAGCCCGGATGGCGGAGGACGCCTTTCGCCTGCCGGTGCAAACGGTGGCCGCGGTGCTGCTGGCGTTTGTGTGGATGCGATGGCGGCAGATGCCCGAGATTTCATGGGGCGCGTTTTCCGCGCTGTTCGTCGTGCGCGCCAGCGTGGAGGGCACCGTCGGCGAGGCGTCGGCCCGCGTGCTGGGCGCCCTGATCGGCGTGGTGCTGGGGGTGTCGATGGTGCTGGCGGCGGACGCGGGCAGCGCCAGCCCGGTCTGGGCCATTGTGGGTGGGGTGGCCTGCGCGGCCTATCTGTCGATGCGCTGGCCCATGCTGAGCTACAGCCTGGTCACCGTGACGATCCTGACCGTCACGCCCGACGGCGACATCCTGGGCGGGGCGCTGGACAAGACGCTGGCCATTGCCGTGGGCTCGGCCTCCGGCATCCTGGCGGCGCTGGCCGTGTTGCCCTTGTCGGCGCGGTACAGCGCGCGCTGGAACCTGGCCGCGTCCATCGACGCCTATGGCGACATGCTGGTTGATTGGGCGGCGGCGTTCAATGAAGCGCGGCAGCGCCCACGCCTGCATGACCGGCCCATCATGGAACGGGCGCGTTGGCGCGCGCGCGACATGGTCACGCAAGCCGGCGCGTTTCCGCTGGACAAGCTGAGTTCACGCTTGTCCGTCTATCAATTGAATGAACGTATCGAAGGCTTGTGGCGCACCGCTCCCATCATGGAGCGGGCGGGTAGCTTTGTGTTGTCCGAACGGACCTGCCACGCGCTGGGGCCGGCGTTGCACGAGGTGGCCGCGGCGCTCAAGCAGCAGATCGGCTGCCTGGCCGGCGCGCTGCGCGACGAGGCCTACACGCAACCCTGCCACGTGCCCGCCGCGGCGTTGGTGGCGCTGGACGAGGCCATCGAACAGGCGTTGCGCTGCCCGGACTGCGACGCCGCCGAAAAGCAGGCGATAGGCGTCGTCCGCTGGATCTGGCAGGAAGTGGCCCGGGAAGTGGAAGCCCTGGCGGGCTACCTGCTGGAAGGACACGCCGACGCAGCAGGCCCCGGCGCGCCTACTGCGTGACCGTCTTGGAGGGCGGCGCGGCAGGCGCGCCGGTGGCCGCCGTGGCGGTCGTGGGCGTGGCGGTGCGCGAGGCCTGCGTGGGCATGCGTTCCACCGTCAGCGCAGCGGGATCGCTGGGCGACGGGCGCACCACCACCGTGTTGGCGGCGGCGGGCGTGCCCAGGTTGGGCAGGTCGGCCGGGCGGGCGGTTGCCATGGTGGCGAAGGGGCCGCCGCCATTGCCCGGCACGCCGTCCAGCGTCAGCCGGTCCGCCCACACGCCGTCGCGGCGCGACAGCACCTGATAGCGTTGCGGGCCGCCGGCGCTGCGGGCCACGATGTACACGGCGCCGTCGATGACGTTGAGCGCGGGCGGCGAGGCGGCGTCCGCGTCCAGGCGCGTGGGCTTGCCGTGTTCCACCAGCCACAGCGGCCCACCGGATCGTTCCAGCAGCGCCAGGATGACATTGCCCTGCGCGTCGGCGTGGATGGCCGGGCGGCCGATGAAGGGCACGCCCAGGTCGGCGGGCGCGCTCCAGTCCATGTCCATGTCGGTGGTGTCGCCGGCTTCGATCAGCTTGGTCAGGTGGTTGTTGCCGCGTTGGCGGAAGTAGAGTTCGACGCGGTCTTCGTGGTTGCGGATCGCGGCCAGGCCACCGGCCGCCACGGGCGCGGGCACGTGCCGCCAGGCCTGCCACTCGGGGCGCTTGCCTTTGTCGGCCGGTTGCTGGCGGGTGTAGAACAACTGGCCGTTGGACGTGTTGGCAAAGATCACGTAGCGGCCGTCGGCGCCGCGCGCGGCGGCCGGTGCGCCGGTGGCGCCGTCCAGGGCGGGCAGGTCTTGCCAGGGGCTCCAGCTGCCGTCGATGCCCGATGGCGCAATCCAGTGCAGCAGGCCGTCATAGCCCAAGGCCACGGCAGCGGCTTCGCCGCGCGGGGCCACGGCGGGAATTTGCGTCACGCGCAGGCCGCCCAGTGCTTGCCAGCCTTGCCAGGTGCCGTCGTGGCGTTGCTTGTTGGCCCACACACCGCCCAGCGGGTCGCGCGCCATCAGGCCGGCGGTGCCGTCGGCATGGGTGAACGACACCAGCGGGCCGGTGGTGCGGCCGCCCAGGCTTTGCCAGCGGCGCTGGCCGGAATCCCAGCGGTTGACGGCGGCGTTGGTCTCGCCCGCCGCAAAGACCACCAGGCCGCCGCGCCCGTCCGGATACAGCTGCGGCGCGATGTCCTGGCGTGACACGTAATAGGCGCGCTGCACCCAGGCGGCAGCGGGGCCGGCGGGTTCCTTGCAGCCGCTGGGGCCCGCGCAGTAGTGGTAGTCGTTCCAGGCGTAGTGCTGAAAGATCACCGACTTGCTGGCGATTTCGGATTCGGTCAGGTTGGTGGCGCGTTCCTGGCTGGGGTAGTCGATGTAGCCGGTTTCGGCGTAGTTGCCGGGCACGCGCAACATGGCTTCGCGCGCCAGCCGCGCGCTGGCGATGTGGTCGGGGTGGCCGTGGCCCGCGCAGCGCCAGCACAGCTGCGTGTAGGGCACGGTGATGGTGTCGTCCAGATGGCGCACGGTGGTCGGGCCGTATTGGCGGATCAGTTCGGCCAGCGTGTCGATCAGCTGTTCGCGCGTGTACGTTTCGGGATAGGGACCCAGCGTGTCGACGCTGTGGCCCGGCTCGGATTCCGTGCGGCTAAGCGGGGTCAGGCTGCCCCAGCCCTTGCCCAGCCACGGATCCTTCAAGCGCATGTGCCACAGCTGTACGCGCGGATTGTCCTGCAAGGTAAAGCGCGCGATCTGGCGGCTTGCCGCGATGCCGGTATCGGCTTTCCAGACGTCCGGTTTGTGGGCCATGTAGGCGTAGGCGGCACGCACGCCGCGCTCGCGGCCCAGCATGTAGGTGTCGCCTTCGCCCGCGTCGCTGGCGGTCAGGTAGACCACGCGCACGCAGCCGCCCGCTTCGACGTTGGAGGCAATGTCCGGGTTCATGAACAGCAGGTCGTCGTCCAGATGCGCGACGAACGCCAGGTCCTTGATGCCGTGACACTCTGCCAGCGTGGGCGGAGCGGCCAATGCGGGAAGGGAAGTGAGGGTGGCGGCCAAAGCGGCGGCCGTGCAGCAAAGCGCCCGGCGTAGCGGGCGCAGCATGTCCATCAAGGCGGGCATAGAAGGGCGCGGCCAAGGGGCCGCGCGGCAAGAAGCTTAGGTTGGAAGAAAGACTGCAAAAACGGCGCAGCAAAATCGGGCTGCAAAAAATCGGGCTGCAAAAACAGCTCGGAAAAGTATACCGGCGCGCGTGCGGGCGTCCATGCATCGCGCCGTACAGAGTGTTGGATAGGGTGTCGAACTGCAATTCGCGGCCCGGTCGGGCGGCGAACCGTCACCTAATTACACCGCCACTGTCCCCATTCAGGATCCAGTCGGGCGGGGGCGCCGTTCACCCACACCTGCTCGTCGTCCAGACCCGCGGCCGCCTGCGGGGCGACGTCGAACGCGATGCCCAGCGCGCCCGCCACGCGAGGCGCCTCGATGGGCAGTTCCCAGGTAAGGAACCACTGCGACAGGTCGGCGTCGGCGGGATAGTCATGGGCGTCAAAGCGCTGCCCGCCGCGCGGCACAACGGCATGAGGCTGGCAGGTGTCGAACACGATGGCGGTGCCGCGTGTCAGGGGGATGCGGCGACCGGAATGCGGGAAATGCACGTCCAGCCCCTTGTCTTCGCTTACGAAAAGGTTGCAAAAGGCCGCGCCGCCATATTGCCCGCCGTCATGGTGGTAGCGCGCGCCCCGGCAGGCCATCAGCGCCATGTCGCTGTCGGCGAGCACGTTGCCCAGGCCCACGTCGCGCGTCCAGGCGTGCATGGCCTGCACGCAGCGCTTGTAGTCGGGCCAGCGGCGTTGCGCACGGGCCAGGGGCAGGGGTTCCACATCGCCCGGCTCCAGCATCAGGCGCGTGATGACCTCGCGTTGCCAGTCGGCGACCACGTGGGGGGCGGGGGCGGGAATGTCCAGGGTGGCGCTCAGCACCGTCGGGCTGACGCTGCGGCTGCGGATGGCATCGCCGCTGAAATAGAAAGCGGTCAGCAGATCGGTCATATCGGCTAGCCCCCGCGATGCTCGTACGCGGTCTGCGTGGCGTCGCCGTTCGCCGTGGCGGCGCGGGCGCGTTCCATCAGGTGCTGCTTCAGCCGCGCCAGCGCGTCCGGCGTCCAGCCCGTCGCGCCCGTCACCGCCAGCCACGCATCCACGTAGTGCCGCGGCGCATAAACGTGGCCGTAGCCGATGGGCGTCTCGGTGCTGACCGACATATCCAGGGCCAGCTGCAACATCGTCACCACCGGCACCCAGCGCAGCTGCGGCGATACGTCCGGGCCATAGGGCGGTTCCATCCAGGCGGGGCGGCGGTACAGGTCGCGAAAGTCGAAGAACGTGATGGCGTCGCTGGCGTACTGCAAGAACACAATGCGCATCGGGCCCCATGGTGCGTCGGCGGGCACGGGCGAACCATGCTGGTTCATGAAGCGCACGAAAGCGCCATCGCGCAGTTCCGGCAGCCACGCGGGGGAACCCGGGTTGCGGGCGTCGGTAATGGCGCGCCACACGCGGCTTTCAAACGGCGGACCGCTCCAGAGCGCACCCTGGATAGGATCGCCGATCATTTCGAACAGCTCGGCCGAGCGCGCGGAATTCAGCGCGCCCAGGCTCAGGCCGTGCAGGTAAAGCTTGGGGCGCTTATCTTTTGGCAGCGTGGTCCAGTAGCCGTAGACCTCGGCGAACAAGGCGCGCGCCGCCTCTGATCCGTACTCGGGCTGGGCCAGCAAGGACAGCGGGCTGGACAGGTAGGAGTACTGCAACGCCACGCTGGCCACGTCGCCATGCAGCAGGTATTCCAGCGCGTCCATCGCGGCCGGGTCGATCCACCCCGTGCCGGTGGGCGTCACCACCACCAGCGCCGAGCGCTCAAAGGCGCCCACGCGCTTCATCTCGGCCAGCGCCAGCCGGGCGCGGGCGGCCGGCGTGTCGGCGCCGGGCAGGCCCACGTACACGCGGATCGGTTCCAGGGCGTCCTGCCCCGTGCGCGCGCGGATGTCCTGCGCGCTGGCGCCGGACGCGATGAACTCGCGGCCCGCGCGGCCCAGCTGTTGCCACGCAATCAGGGAATCGGGGCTGCCCGTCTTGCCGGGCGCGGTGGGGCGCGGGCGCTCGGGTTCAAGCAGCGCATCGTATTCGCGAAACGAGGCGTCCAGCACATGCAGCGCCACCCGAAAGAACACGTTGTTGGCCAGCGACCAGAAGATCAGGATGGCGATAGCCGCGCCCGTCACGTTGGCCACTCGGCGTGGCACGACGCGGCGTACCCGCGCGGCCACAAACCGCGTCACCAGCTTGAACAGGCGGCCCAGCGCCAACAGCACGGCGAAGGTGGCCAACGCGGTAAGGCTGACCTTGAAGGGATGCGCGCTGGGCACGGGCGGCATTTCCATCAGCGCGCGGATCGTGTTCTGCCAGGCGGCGGCGCGCCACAGAAAGGCCAGCAGCACCACCGCGCACAGCAGCGTGATCGTGCCGTTGACGATGCGCGCCGCCCGGCCATGTGGCTCGGGCAATTCCAGGTAGGCCCACAGCCAATGCCACAACACCCCCAGCCCATAGCCGGCGGCCAGGCAGGTGCCGCCCAGCACGCCCTGGGTCAGATAGGTGCGCGGCACCAGCGTGGGCGTCAGCGACGCGGCGAAGAACAGCGTGCCCAGCAGCAAGCCCACGCCCGACAGCGATTCCAGGTGCGACTGGAAATAAGCCTGCAGGCGGCGGTGGGGGCCTTGCGGCATGGTGGGGTCTCCGTGGGGGCGGCCCTTATTATGCAAGCGGAACCGGGGCCGGGGCCACGTCGCGGGCGGTGGGACAAAAATTGTTTTTCATCTGACGGACGGCAGCGCCCACGGCCGTGCCGGATCGGTTTAAAACCAATACAGTGTTTCACGGGCCGGCGGCATCATTGCCGCAAGCGCCTTCGGCATGGACCCCAAGACGAATCAATAACACTGGAGACGGGATGGACACGGTAAGCAAACAGGGCGCCGGCGTGCGCGAACAAGTCAGCGCAACGGAATGGCAGGTCCGCACAGACCTTGCGGCCTTGTATCGGCTGGTGGCGCTATTTGGCTGGGACGATCTGATCTTTACGCACATCACCGCCAAGGTGCCGGGCACCGAGCATTTCCTGATCAATCCCTACGGCATGATGTTCGACGAGATCACGGCGTCCAGCCTGGTCAAAATCGACCTGCACGGCAACAAGGTGATGGATTCGGAATACGACATCAACCCGGCCGGCTTCACCATCCACAGCTGCATCCACGCGGCCCGCAAGGACGCGATGTGCGTGCTGCACACGCATTCCATCAACGGCGTGGCGGTGTCGGCGCAAAAAGACGGCCTGCTGCCTCTGTCGCAATTCGCCTTCATCGCCCTGCGCTCGCTGAGCTATCACGACTACGAAGGGCTGGCGCTGAACCCCGAAGAACAGCCGCGCCTGGTGCGCGACCTGGGCAGCAACAATTACCTGATCCTGCGTAATCACGGCCTGTTGACGGTGGGCCAGACGATGGCCGAAGCGTTCCAGGCCATGCACCGCCTGGAAGCCGCCTGCATGGCGCAGGTGCGCGCGCAGGCCGGGGGCGGCGAATTGATCTTCATCCCGCCCGAGGTGCTGGCCCGCGCCGCGGTTGAATCGCCCGCCGACCGCGCCTACAAGGCCTCGTTGGCCTGGCCGGGTCTGTTGCGCCGGCTGGATCGACGGAACCCCGGCTACGCGGAATAGGTCTGTCTGGTTTGTCCGCCGTGCCCGGGTCCGCCCGCGCACGGCCCATTCACCATAAGGAGCCTTGATGAAGCTGACTTCGATGAAGCTGATCCCGACCCTGATGCTGGGCGCAGGCGCGCTGGCGTTGTCCGCCCAGGCCGTGGCCGAGCCGGTCACCTACGACATCGACCCCTCGCACACCTATCCCAGCTTCGAGGCCGACCACTTCGGCGGCCTGTCCACCTGGCGCGGCAAATTCAACAAGTCCCAAGGCGTGGTGGTGCTGGACCGCCAGGCCCGCACCGGCACCGTCGAGGTCACCGTCGACATCCACTCGGTGGACTTCGGCCACGACGAGATGAACAAGCACGCGCTGGCGCCCGACATCTTCGACGCCGCGCGCTACCCCACGGCCACCTTCAAGGGCAAGTTCACCAAGTTCGACGGCGACCGCCCCGAAGAAGCCACTGGCGACCTGACGCTGCGCGGCGTCACCCGCCGCATCACGCTGGACATCGACGACTTCAAGTGCATCCAGCACCCCATGGAAAAGCGCGAGGTCTGCGGCGCGGACGCCTCCACCGAATTCAACCGCAAGGATTTCGGGCTGGATTTCGGCCTGGACATGGGCTTCAAGCCCGAAGTGGAACTGAAGATCCAGGTCGAGGCGGGGCGTCGGGGGTAGGGGCTGATCCTGGCGCGTGACGTCCCAGCCGGCCTATTCCGCCACTTCAGGCTCGACCAGCCGGGCCAGTTGCAGCAGGGATTCCTGCCAGCCCAGGTAGCACATTTCGGTGGGGATGGCGGCGGGGATGCCGCTTTGCTCGATGGTGATTTCCGTGCCGCACGACACCTTGCGCAGCTGGATGGTCGTCATCATTTCGCCGGGCATGTTGGGGTCGTCGAAGCGGTCGGAATAGCGCAGCTTTTCGCCAGGGACCAGTTCCAGGTATTCACCGCCAAAGGCGTGGATCTGGTTGGTGCCGAAGTTTCGGAACGACATCCTGTACGTGCCGCCCACCTTCGCGTCCAGTTGCTGGACCTGGCAGGTAAAGCCGTAGGGGGGCAGCCATTTGGCGACGGCGTCGGCCTCCAGGAAGGCGCGGTAGATGCGGTCGGGCGGGGCGCGCAGGACGCGGTGGAAATTCACGGTGCCGGTAGTCATGGTGGATTCGCCTTGCGTAGAGTGGGTCGTACTGATACGACGAACCGGGCGCGCCCATATCGACAGGGCTCGTCCTAGGAAAAACCCTGAGAACGCAGCTGCTCCACATACGCCGATAAGGCTTGGGCGTGGCGCTCGTCCGCGCGGAGCCCGACGTGGCCGTCCGCCCGCACCACCAGCAGCACGATCTTGTTCACGCCCAGCTGGCGGGCGGTGTCGGGCGACAGGTACGCGTCCACGTTGGATACCTCGGCGTTGGCCGTCAGCGCGACAACCACCTCGATGATGGGGCCGTCCGACAGCGCCACGGTGTCGCGGTGGACCTGCGCCAGCTCGTCTTGCGGCGTGGCGCTGCCCCCGATCAACAGCGCCGTGTGGCCCAGCCGCTTGGTGTAGTCGTGCAGCTTGCCCGAGCCGCCTGACGCGAATTCGATGGGCAGGTGGTCGGGCAGGCGTTGCCCGGGCGACACGCTGCGTTGCGCATCGCCCATCACGATGGGCGAGCCCGCGTAATCGATGTCCAGCTCGGCCTCGGCCACGGCCTCGTGATGGCGCGTGGCGGGGTCCGAGAACGCGGCGCGGATAGCGGCGTCGCGCTGGCGGCGGGCCTCCGGATCCATGACCATCTGCGCGTTTTCGGCGGCGTCGCCCGACGCCATGACCTGGTCCGCCACCGGCCGGCGTTCGGCGTGATAGCTGTCCAGCAAAGCGTCCGAGCAATGTCCCTGGCAAACCAGCGCCAGCTTCCAGCCCAGGTTGTAGGCGTCTTGCATGCCGCTGTTCATGCCGTGGCCCTGCGCGGGGCTGCATGTGTGCGCGGCGTCGCCGGCCAACAGCGTGCGGCCCAGGCGAAAGCGCTGCGCGACCTTGGTGTGGCAATCAAACCGAGTCGGGTGCGACACGCCTTCAAAGCGGGCCTCGGGCAGATAGCGCTGCAAGGTCTCCAGGGCGTCGTTGACCAGGTCCGACTGCGGCGAACTGGGCCGCAGATAGACGCGCCACCGACGCTGGGGCAGCGCGGTCAGGATCACGGGCGTGGGGTCCAGGTAGGCGTAGTTGGCCTCGAACGAATCGGGCCATCCGGTGATGGCGGCGTCGAATACCGCCCAGGGCTGGTGGATGTCGTGCCCGTCCTGGCCGATACCCATCAGCGCGCGCACGGTGCTGTGGTGGCCGTCGCAGCCGACGACCCATTGGGTAAACACTTTGGACCGGACACCGCCTTGCTCAATGGTGGCCAGCACGCCGTCGGGGCGCTCTTGCAACCCGACCAGCTTGGTGGCCCGCGTGACGCTGCCGCCCAGGGCTTGCAAGTGGTCGGTCAGGATGGCTTCGGTGACTTCTTCCGAAATGCCGATATTGAACGGGTAGCGGCTGCCGCACAGCGCCAGGTCGATGTCGCCCAGCACGTTGCCGGCGGCGTGGATGCGCGCGCGGCGCTGCTTGACACCGGCATCCAGCAAGGGCGCGGCAATGCCCAGGGCGTCCAGGATTTCGATGGTGCGAGGGTGGACCACGGTGGCGCGGTCCCAGTCCAGCGGCCGTTCGTGCGCGTCGATCAGCAGGCAATCGACGCCGCGCCGGAAAAGCTCCGAGGCGGTGAGCAGGCCGGCGGGGCCGGCGCCCACAATCAGAACGGTCGTCGCGATCATCAAGCTTTCTCCAGTCGGCCCGCCCCGCCCCTGCGTGGGCGTCTGGCGAAATTAGAGCAAGCCGAGGGAAAGCGTCAACGAAAGCGGCCCTCGCCAGATGGGCGAGGGCCGCCTTACCAGTACGTCGGTATCAGTACGCGCCCATGTAGTCGCGCTTGCCGACTTCGATGCCGTTGTGGCGCAGGATGGCGTAGGCCGTGGTGACGTGGAAGAAGAACTGCGGCAGGCCGTAGTGCAGCAGGTAGGCGCTGCCCGACAGCTTCTTTTCCTTGGGCGTGCCCGGACGCAGCACGATTTCCAGCGAGGCGGCTTTTTCGAACTGCTCCGGCGTGAAGGCGCCGACGTGCGCCAGCGTCTTGTTGATCAGTGCTTGCAGCTCGGCAAAGGTGGCTTCGCCTTCGGGCCAGGACGGCACGTCGGCGCCGGCCAGGCGCGAGGCGATGCCCTTGGCGAAGTCGCAGGCGATTTGCACCTGGCGCGACAGCGGGAACATGTCCGGGTACAGGCGCGCGCCCAGGTAGGCGACCGCATCAATGTTCTTGGCCGTGGCGTGTGCTTCGGCCTTCTTCAGCACGTCCGACAGGGCGGACAGCATCTGCTTGATGACGGGGACGGAGGCGTCGTACAGGGGTTGGGTCATGGGGGCTCGCTTGAATGAGGGTAGGCGGGCGCGGGAAATGTCCCACGCGGCTGCGGCAAGACTACCAGCAATTGATGGCGTTCGTTCCCGCTGGTATTTTGTACTTTTAATGTATCCAACATTCACTAATCCCCGGGTTTATACGGGGTATATCTGCCGTTTTTCCTTGCGCTATAACCCCGTATGTATTTTTTGTGTATTTTTTTACGGTTTGGGCGCAAATGAAAATCGCATTGTTGGGTTGTGGGGAAGTGGGCCATTGCTACGCCGAGGCGTGGCGGGCGGGCGGACACCGGATCGTGGGGATCTGCGAGCTGAGGCAGGACGCAGAAATGCAGCAGCGCGCCCAGGCGCATGGCGCCCCATTGCATGCCACCCCCGGCCCGTGGCTGCAAGAGGCCGACATCGTGGCCTCGGCCGTGTTCGGCCACGCCGCGCTGGCCGTCGCCACGGCAGCCTTGCCGCACCTGCGCCCGGACGCGGCGTATGCCGATTTCACGACCGCCAGCGCGGGCGATATGCGCGCCGCGGCCCAGGTGGCGGCGCAGCACGGGGTGCCGTTCACCGACGTGGCCATCATGGGCGCCATCGCGCTGTTGGGCGCGCGCACGCCGCTGCTGTGCGCCGGCACGGGCGCTGAAAACGTGGCGGCCTTTACCGCCGGTTGCGGCGCGCCGGCGCAAGCCATCGACGGTGAGGCCGGCGATGCCGTGCGCTTGAAACTGCTGCGCAGCATCCTGACCAAGGGCATGGAAAGCCTGGCTGTGGAATGTCTGGTCGCCGCCGAAAGCATGGGCCTGCGTGCGTCGTTGTACGAAGTGCTGTCCGACATGGACCGCACGCCGCTCACCACGTTCGTGGATTCGTTTGTGCGTTCGCACGTGCTGCACGCACCGCGCCGGCTGGCGGAAGTGCGCGAGGCCCGGGAACAACTGGTGGATGCGGGCTTGCAGCCGCTGGTGCTGGACGGCGTGGAACGCCTGTTCGCGCGCACCGCCAAGGGCATCGAGGCGGCGCGCGAGGCGGGCTCGTTCAACGTGCCCGATTCGGTGGACGCGCGGCTGGCATGGCTGACGCCGCTGGCCCGGCAATCCTGATTTCTGACAAGGCGGCCCCGCAGAGGGCCGCTTGCATCAACAAAACTTAGAGAGGAAGACAATGACGTCCCTGAAGACTCTGCTGGCGGCCACGCTGCTTATCTCGTCGGCCGCCGCCGGCGCCGCCGACATGGGCACCGCTCCCATCACGCTGATTTCGCCCTTTCCGCCGGGCGGCGGCACCGACACGCTGACGCGCATGATCGGGTCGGCCATTGCCCAGGACACCGGCTGGAACATCGTTGTGGAAAACAAGCCGGGCGCCGGCGGCAACCTGGCGCTGGACGCCACGGCGCGCGCCAAGCCTGACGGCCATACATTGGTGATGGCGCAGACGGACAACATCGTGCTCAACCCGTGGCTGTACAACAAGCTCAGCTACGACACGTTCAAGGATTTCAAGCCCGTGGGCCTGGTGGCCTCGTCGCCCAGCGTGTTCGTGGTGGTGCCCGAGTCGCCCTACAAAACGCTGGACGACGTGGTGAAGGCGGCCAAGGCGCGGCCCGGCCAGGTGTCGCTGGGCATTCCCGGCATTGGCGGCAGCGGCGATTTGATCGGCCACCTGTGGCGCAAGGCGGCGGGCATGGAACTGATGCACGTGCCGTATCGCGGCTGGTCGCAGGCGTTTCCGGATCTGGCCAGCGGCCGCATCGACCTCTACACCGGCTCGGTGGCTTCGTTGCTGCCGCAGATCCGAGGCGGCAAGGTGCGCGCGCTGGCGGTGGTGGCGGACGCGCGTTCGCCCGCCTTGCCGGACGTGCCGACCTTTGCCGAAAGCGGTTTCAAGACCATCAACCAGACCATCTGGTGGGGCTTGATGGCGCCGGGCAAGACGCCGGACGACGTGGTTGCCACGCTGAACAAGGCGCTGAACGCATCGCAGGCCAAGCCCGAACTGGTGAAGAAATTGGAAGACTCCGGCTACAGCGTCATGACGGGCACGCCCGCCGACCTGGCCAAGCGCCATCGCGCCGACCACGACGTGTTCGGCAAGGTCGTGCAGGAAGCCGGCATCCCGAAGCAATAAACCCCAAGATCGAACCCAACAGGAGCACCCCATGATCGGCTTTGACATCCGCCCGCGCCAACGCGCGGTCAGCAGCGATTTCGTCGAGAAATTCCGCCACATCCCCGTGGCCAACATCAGCGATTGCATGTGGCGCATGACGGCGGGCGGCGCGCGCCTGCGCCCCATGCATGACGGCACGTTGCTGGCCGGCCCGGCCGTGACGGTGCGCACGCGCCCCGGCGACAACCTGCTGGTGCACAAGGCCCTGGAGTTGGCGCAGCCGGGCGACGTGGTGGTGGTGGACGCGGGTGGCGACCTGACCAACGCCATCATCGGCGAAATCATGACCACCTATGCGCAGACGCGCGGCCTGGCGGGCATTGTGATCAACGGCGCCATCCGCGACTGCGGCACCATCCGGCGCGGTTCCTTTCCGGTGTACGCGGCGGGCGTCACGCATCGCGGGCCGTACAAGGACGGGCCGGGTGAAATCAACGTGGTGATCTCGCTGGACGGCATGACGATCGAGCCGGGCGATTTGATCCTGGGCGATGAAGACGGCCTGCTGGCGCTGCCCTACGATCAAGTGCCCGCGCTGTACGAGGCCGCCTCGGCCAAGCACGCGGTTGAAGAAAAGATGCTGGCCCAGATCGCCGCCGGCACGCTGGACACATCGTGGATCGACGCGCGCATGAAGGCGCAGGGCTGGAAGCCGTAGCGGGCAGCCGCCTTAGCGCGGGCTGATACCCAGGCTGCGCAGCAGCCGGTCCTTCAGCCCGCCCGCGTACGCCCAGGACAGCACCGCCAGCACCAGCATGGTCACCGTGAAGTACGCGCGCGCGGCCAGCGGCACGGGGTTCATCTGCGCGATGGTGCGCAGCGGCTCGTAGTTCGTGAAGTCGCTGGCGGCCAGCGTGCTGAACAGCAGCGCCAGCACCGGCCCCGTGAAATGCGGGCGGTCGCCGCGCGCGGGGTCAGCGCCGCGCGACATCCATTGCACCAGACGAAACAGCTGCACCACGATGGTCGCAAGAGGAATGGCGACTGCCAGCAGCAGCACGAAAAGGGCAACCAGGATCTGAGGCGAATTCATAAATATCGGTAAATCCCATCACGCGGCCGTTGCATCGGCCGGCGGCTTGCGCTGGCTGCGAAACAACAGGTGCGTGCTGGTCAGGTGAAAACGCATGGCGATGTCGGCGCAGGCTGCATCGCGCGCGCGCAAGGCGGCGATGATCTGGCGGTGGTGCTCCACGCTGCGCAGCATGTCGTCGTGCGTATAGAAATAGAACGAGCCGATGATGATCGGCATGTCCAGCAGGTTTTCCACCATCGTGCGCACGCGCGCCGATTGCGCCGCGTTCAGCAGCGCGTGGTGAAAAAGGTTATTGCAATGCTGCACCCGCGCGACCTTGTCGGCGTCGTCGGACAAAATGGCATCCAGCATGCGCTGGTTGATCTGTTCCAGGTGGTCGATCTGTTCGGGCGTGGCGCGTTCGGCGGCGCTGCGCGCGGCATAGGGTTCCAGCAGCAGGCGCAGCTCGAACGCTTCGTTGATGTCGCGATCCACCCAGCCCAGCACCTCGGCCCCGCGCCGGCCTTCGCGCTTGACCAGGCCATCGGCGACCAGCCGTTCGATGGCGCCGCGCACTGGCGTGCGGCTGACGGAAAGTTCGGCCGCGATGTGTTCTTCGCGCAGCCGTTCGCCGGGCAGGAACACGCCGGACATCAGGCGTCGGCGCAGTTCTGCATAGACAAGATCGCGGGCGCTGGTCATGGTGAAAAAGGGGGGGTTCCGGGGGGCGCGAAGAGTTCCAGACTATACCCGAAGGCGGCTTGAAAACAGTGGGTTCAAGCCGCCTTGCGAACTTGCCGCGCGCCGTCGTTTATGGCTGAATGAAACCGTCCTGTTTTGAAGAAGACTGTGCCGCCATGGGCAAGAACGCTATCCCTGCATCGCCGCGGCCCGCCGAGCTTGCCATCGGCTTGCCGGCCGCCGACATCCAGCACCACGTTGTCACCGCGCCGGACGGCAAGCGCGCTTATCGCGTGTCGGTCTGGACGCCGCCGCTTGGCCCGGTCCCTTCCACCGGCTATCCACTGGTGATCATGCTGGACGGCAACGCGGTGTTCGACAGCCTGACACGCACGGACGACGCGTTGCCGGCGGGGCAGTCGTTGCAAGCGGTGGTGGTGGGGGTGGACCATGAGCCACGCGACCACGCCGACGCCAAGCCGTTCGACCCGAAGGCCAATTTGGCCGAGCGCTCGTACGACTACACGCCGCCATCGCCCGGTGCGGATGCGCCACGCGGCGCGCCGAACAATCCGCATGCGGTGGGCTGGGCCAAGCGTGGCGGTGGCGCCGATCAATTCCTGGATTTGCTGCTGCAACACATCGTGCCGCTGGTGCAGGCGCGTTATCCCGTGGACCCGGGCAACCGCAATCTGTACGGCCATTCGTATGGTGGGCTGTTCGTGCTGCACGCGGCGCTGACGCGTCCGCGGGCGTTTCAGCGCTATGTGGCGGCCAGCCCGTCGATCTGGTGGAACAACAATTTCATTCTGCAAGCGCTGGCGTCGCCCTCGCCGGTGTTGCCGGCCGGCATTGACATAACGGTGATGGCGGGCGCCGAGGCCAAGGGTCAGGACGCCCTTCCCGACAGCCCTGAAAGCGTCGTGCGCGCGCTATCCCGGATCACGCATGTGCGTGCGGACTTGCAGGTGTTTCCGGGCCTGGGGCACGGCGCAATGCTGCCGGCTTCGCTGGCGGCGACGCTGCAACGGTATGTCAAGTAGCGCCAACGACAGCACCCGCAACGCTACGCCTATAGCGCTACGCCTACAGCGCTACACCCGCCGGGCAAATGTGATCGTCAAGCTCACGCCGCGTCCAGCCGGCCCCAGCCCCGGCCCCCATTCGATCCGCGCGTCGTGCGCCTTGGCAATCTGCGCGACCAACGACAAGCCGATGCCGCTGCCGTGTTCGGTGCTGCCGGGCAGGCGGTAGAAGCGGTCGAACACGCGTTCGCGTTCGCCCGGCGCGATGCCCGGCCCGTCGTCCGACACGCTAAGGCAAGCGCCGCCCGCCACCCGCGGCCCGCAACGAATCTGGATGCGGCCGCCGGCCGGTGTATAGCGCAGCGCATTGTCCAGCAGGTTGCGCACCAGCACGCCCAGGGCGTCCACATTGCCCGGCACGGACACGGCTTCGGTGTCCAGCGCAATGCGCTGCCGCCGCGATGTGGCCTGCATTTCGCTGTCGCGCGCGATCATTTCCGTCAGCCGGTCCAGCGGCACGGGCTCAATCGCGCTTTCGTCCTGCGCCTGCGTACGTGCCTGTTCCAGCAATTGCTCGGCCAGCCGCGCTGTGCGCATGGCGACCTGGCGCAATTGCCCGACGGCTTGCGCGCGCGCCGCGTCGGTATCGCTGCGCAGCGCCAGCTCCGCATACGCGCTTAACGCCGCCAGCGGCGTGCGCAGTTCGTGCGCCGCGTCGGCCACGAAACGCCGCTCGCGATCCAAAGAGGCCGACAGGCGTTGCAGCAGGTCGTTGATGGCGCCGACAAAGGGGCGCAATTCTCCCGGCATGCCCGCCGTGGGCACCGGCGTCAGGTCCACGCCGGTGCGATGCAGGATGGCGTCGCGCGCGCCGTCCACGGGACGAAACGCGCGCCGGATCACCAGCCACGTCAGCGCCATCAGCATCAGGAACAGCACGCTTAGAAACCACAGGCTGTTCCACATGCGCTGGGCGGTTTTCTGCCGCAGTTCTTTGACGGACTTGGCGAACTGCACCTGCACGCGGCCGTCGGCGTCCGACACCGCGTATGCGCGCCACGGCTCGCCTTGCAGGATGATGTTGCGATAACCCTCTTTGTAGTCCGGCACCAAGGGCTCCGCGGGCGCCCAGGGCGATTGCAGGACCAGCCGCTTGTCGGCCAGCGACCAGGCCTGGAAGTTGGCGGTCTCGCCGTCCATCCGGGCGGGCGCGGACAATTCAAAACGGTCTTCGCGCGACGGCTGCGCTTCCAGCAGGCTGGTGGGAATCGACACCAGCGCCTTTTGCGCGCCGTAGCGCAGGCCCTGGTCGAACATGCCGGTTTCAGCGCGCGTCTGTTGTACGTAGATCAGCGCAAACACGATCAGCCACGTGGCCAACATGGCAAGCAGCAGGGTGATGGCCACCCGCCGGCGCAGCGTCATCATGGCGCGGTGTCCGCCACGATGCGATAGCCCAGGCCGTGCTGGGTTTCGATCAGCCCGTCGCCCAGCTTGCGCCGCAGTTGGTGGATGTACACCGCCACCGTGTTGCTTTCGATGGTGCCGCTGCTGCCGTACACCGCCGTTTCCAACTGGTCCCGGCTGACCGTGTGGCCCATGCGCTGCATCAGCGCCAGCAGCGTCTGGTATTCATGCGCGCTCAAGCTGACTTCGCGGCCGTCTTGCCTGACCACGCGGCCGGCCGGTTCCAGCACCACGTCGCGGCATCGCAGCGCCGACACCACGCTGTTGCTGCTGCGGCGAAGCACCGCGCGCAAACGCGCCAGCAGCTCGTCCAGCTGGAACGGCTTGACCAGGTAATCGTCGGCGCCCGCGTCCAGGCCCTGGATGCGTTCGCTGAGGCGGTCGCGCGCCGTGATGATCAGCACGGGAGTCGTGTCGAAACGGCCGCGCAGCGTCTTCAGCAGCGCCAGCCCGCTGCCGTCGGGCAGGCCCAGGTCCAGCAGCACGGCGTGATAGCCGTGATCCACCAGCGACAGCTGCGCGTCGGGCAGGTTGCGCACCCAATGGACGGTGGCGCCGTCATCGGCCAGGCCCGTGTGCAGGGCGTCGCCCAGCATGGGGTCGTCTTCAACAAGCAGGATACGCAAACACACTCCACGCGACGGCCCCCGCGCCAGGCGGCGAGCCGGTCTTAAAGAAATTTTAAAAGTTGCAGCAGACAATTCGGCCCGATCCCGTGGGCGCACGCCCACGGCCAACGACACGAATGAAAAGGAAGCCCTGATGCGGATGGGTATAGTAGCAAGCGGCCTGATGGCGGGCGCGGTGCTTGGCGGGGCCGGCGTGGCCCAGGCGCAGGGTGCCAACGGCATCGGTTTGGGGGTCGGAGCCATTCCGGTCTATGAAGGGTCCAGCGAATACCGTGCCTTGCCCGTGCCGCTGATCAACTACCACTCCGGCAACTTTTTCATCACGCCGCGCGTGGGCCTGCCGGCGATGGGGCTGAAGACGTCGCTGGCCACCGACCTGGACGCGGGCGTCTTCGTGGGGCTGGGCCTGGGCCGCAAGGCGGACGACGCCGACCGTACCAAGGGGCTGGACGACATCAAGTTCCATGGCGCCTACGGCGCCTATGTGGAATGGCGGCCGGGCCGGTATTCGCTGGGCGCGGGCTACAAGCAGGCGGCGCGCCGCGGTTATGGCGGCACGCTGGAACTGCGCGCCTCGTATGCCGCCCTGATGACCGAGCGGAACCTGGTGCAGGTTGGCGTCCGGACCGAATGGGCCAACCATGACGCCATGCAGACCTGGTTCGGCGTGACGTCCTCGCAAGCGGCGCGCAGCCGCGAAGGCTTGTCGACGTATTCGCCGTCCTCGGGCTTCAAGTCGGCGGCGCTGTACACCACCTGGACCTATCGCATCGACCCCAGCTGGAGCACCGTGTCCACCCTGGGCGTAAGCACCTTGCTGGGCGATGCGCGCGACAGCCCGCTGACCGAGCGCAAGACGAATATGTTCGGGTCGGTGGGCGTCATGTATCGCTTCTAAGGCGCGACGGCGGGGCAGCGCGGCGGCAGGGCGCCGGGGCAGCGTTATTTTGTTCAAGAAAACGCACTGGGGCACGGATACAATTTCCGCCAGAATTCCCTGGATGTTTCCTCATTCCCTTGAGCCTCGCCATGCCCGCCACTTCGCCCGACCTTCCGCCTGAACCCCAAGCCGTGCACAGCCCGACGACGCGGCACGCGATTTTTATCGTGGCCACGATCAACCCCGGCGCCGACGCCGCCCAAACCGTGCGGTCGTGGTGCGAAGACGTGGCCGCGCGCGTGCGCACCGTCAACACGCGGTCGCCGCAGGAAAACCTGTCCTGTGTGTGCGCGTTCGGCTCCGACGCGTGGGACGCGCTGTTCGGCCGGCCGCGTCCGGCCAACCTGCATCCCTTCCGGGTGTTCGGCGAAGGCGCGCGCGTGGCGGTGGCCACGCCCGGCGACATCTTGCTGCACATCCGCGCCGACGCCATGGACCTGTGCTTTGAAGTGGCAACGTTGTTGATGCAAGACCTGGGCGACGCCGTGACGGTGGTCGACGAGGTGCACGGCTTCCGCTATTTCGACCGCCGCGCCATCATCGGTTTTGTGGACGGCACCGAAAACCCCGAAGGCCGCGAAGCCGTCAACTTCACCGTCATCGGCGATGAAGACGCCGAATTTGCGGGCGGCAGCTACGTGCTGGTGCAAAAGTACCTGCACGACATGGCGGCCTGGAACGCGCTGACGGTGGAAAGCCAGGAAGGCGTCATCGGGCGCCACAAGCTGTCCAACGTAGAACTGGACGATGACATCAAGCCGGCGTCCTCGCACAGCGCGCTGACCACGCTGGAAGAAAACGGCCAAGAGATCAAGATCCTGCGCGACAACATGCCGTTCGGGCGCGCCGGCATGGGCGAGTTCGGGACGTATTTCATCGGCTACGCGCGTTCGCCCGCGCCCATCGAGCAGATGCTTGAAAACATGTTCGTGGGCCGTCCGGCGGGCAACTACGACCGCTTGCTCGATTACAGCCGGGCCGTGACGGGCGGGCTGTTCTTCGTGCCGTCGGTGGAATTGCTGGAGCAGTTGGCCGAACGCGCGCCAGTCGTCGCTGTTGTGCAGGACGACGCCGCGCCGGTGGTGGCAAGCGCGCCGGTCGCGCCGGTCGCGCCGGTCGCGCCCGTCGCGCCGTAAGGGGCGAAGGCCGGCGGCGGCAATATCTTGCGCGCTGGCCCGGTGCCGCACAGGCGCGCAGGGCGCAGGAACGCCATTCTCTACGACTAAAGACCGATGCGCCGGCCTTGCCCCGCTGCTACTGTCCGCCCGGAGCAGATCGGCATTGCCGGCCACGGCGCTTTCCGATTGCATCGTCACGCGGCGAATGCCGTGCGGTTGCTGCTGCTCAGCCGAGGCCGACGCGGTTTTCTTCGTCGGCAAGCAGCAGGAGAATCGCATGAAGACAAGCCATCATCCGGATACGGCCAGCCAGGCGCAAGACGCCCAGGTCCAGGCGTTGACGGCGCAAGAAATCCAGCAGGTCAGTGGCGGCTACGGTCAAAGCCGCTCGTTAGGCGTCGCCGTGCCGCAGCGTAGCGTCCCCGGTCAGGGTTCGGTGCTCTCGACGTCCCGCAAGACCCTGTTCAGCCACTGATGCCGAGGTGCGCGGCGATACCATCGCCGCGCATTTCCGCATTCTCTTCTGGCCCGACCTGCCGTGTCGCTCTATCGCAAACAAGCCCTGGCCGCGCAACGCACCGCGCCGCTGGGCGATATCGTCCTGATCCGGCCGGTGTCGTTCGCGCTGGTTACGGCGGCGCTGGGCGGCTTTGTGCTGCTGGTCTGCCTGTTCTTGGCCTTTGGCACCTACACCAAGCGCGCCACGGTCAGCGGCCAGCTGGCCCCGGATACGGGCCTGCTGAAGCTGTACGTGCGCGAGGCCGGTGTGGTGCTTGAAAGGCGGGGGCGGGAAGGCCAGCATGTGGACGCGGGTGATGTGCTGTACGTGGTGTCCGGCGACCGGCAAAGCGCCATGGGCGACACGCAGCAAGTCATCAGCGGGCAGATCCGTCAGCGGCAGGAAAGCCTGCGCGTCGCGCGTCAGAAAACGTTGTTGCTGCAACAGGGCGAACGCGATCTGCTGATGGCGGGTGTGGCGGGCCTGCGCGCGCAACTGGCCGCCATCGACAGCCAGATCGATGGCCAGCGCGCCCGCATCAAACTGGCCGAAGACAGCGCCCAGCGCTATCGCAACCTGATGGACAAGGGCTATCTGTCGCCCGAGGAATCCGACGCGAAGCGGGCCGAACTGCTAGAGCAGCGCAACCAGTTGCAGGCGCTGCTGCGCGATCGCATCGGCCTGGGGCTGGACCTGTCCACACGGCAGGCCGCGTTGGCCGACCTGGGCTTGCGCCAGCAGAATCAGCTGGCGCAGCTGGACCGCGACCTGGCGGGCGTGGAAGTGGAGTTGACGCAAAGCGAAGCGCGGCGCCAGACCGTGATCACCGCCCCGCAAGCCGGCATGCTGACGGCGGTGACGGCCGACGTGGGCCAGGCGGTGGACACGGCGCGGCCGCTGGCCACCATCGTGCCGGACGGCGCGACGCTGGTCGCCGAACTGTATGCGCCCAGCCGCGCGGTGGGCTTTGTGGCGCCGGGCGACCCGGTGCTGATGCGCTTTGCCGCCTACCCCTACCAGACTTACGGCCAACAAGCGGGCGTGGTGCAGAACGTGACGCATAGCGCCTTGCCGCAATGGCAGTTGCACGATGGGGCAAGCGGCGACGGCAACACCGCGGGCAGCAACAACGCCAACGTCGGTGGCCCGGGCGAACCGATGTATCGCATCACCGTGTCGCTGGAAACCCCGGCGCGCGGTCCCGATGGGAAGCCGCTGGCACTGCGCCCCGGCATGCGCCTGGACGCCGACCTGTTGCAGCAGACGCGGCGGCTTTATCAATGGGCCATCGACCCCGCCCACCAGCTGGCGGGAAAACTATGACGATGCTTGAACGCCTGACGCTGGGCGTCAAACGCCGCGTGCCGCGCATCTTGCAGACCGAGGCGGCCGAATGCGGGCTGGCCTGCGTGGGCATGATCGCCGGCTTTCATGGGCATCACCAAAGCCTGGCCAGCCTGCGGGGCCGCTTTCCGGTGTCGCTGTCGGGTTCCACGTTGGCCACGCTGATCCATGTGGCCAGCCAGCTGGGCCTGGCCTCGCGCCCGGTCAAGGCGGGGCTGGGCGCGCTGGGCAAACTGTCGCTGCCGTGCATCCTGCATTGGGAGTTCAACCACTTTGTGGTGCTGACCGCCATCAACGGGCGCTGGGCCACGCTGATCGATCCGGCGCGCGGCACCCGCAAGGTCGCCATCAGCGAGCTGTCGGCGTCGTACACCGGCGTGGCCCTGGAACTTTGGCCCACGCCGGATTTCGTGACCGCGCAAGAGGCGCGGCCCGTGCGGCTGCGCGAGCTGACCGGACGCATCTCGGGCCTGGGCGCGGCGTTTTCGCAAGTGCTGCTGCTGGCGCTGGCGCTGGAAGTGCTGACGGTGGTGCAGCCGTTCTTTCTGCAATGGGTGGTGGACCACGTGCTGAACACCGGCGACCGCGACCTGTTGACCACGCTTGCGCTGGCCTTCGGGCTGTTGATGGTGATGCTGCAACTGACCTCGGTGGCGCGCAGCTGGATGCTGCTGTACATGGGCACGACGCTAAACCTGCAATGGCGCACCAACGTCTTCACGCATCTGCTGCGCTTGCCGGTCGGCTACTTTGAACGGCGTCACCTGGGTGACATCGTGTCGCGCTTTGGCGCCATCGACGCCATCCAGCGCACCGTCACCACGTCGTTCCTGGAAGCCTTGCTGGACGGCATGGTCATGGTGATTACGTTGGTGCTGATGTTTCTGTACAGCCCGCCGCTGGCGTGGATTGCGGTGGGGGCAATGGCGCTGTACGGGCTTGCGCGCTGGGCCGGCTACGCGTCGCTGCGCTACGCCACCGAAGAACACATCGTGCACGCCGCGAAAGAGCAGTCGCACTTTCTGGAAACGGTGCGAGGCGTCAAGGCCATCAAGCTGTTCCAGCATCAGGACGACCGCCGATCACGCTGGCTGGCCTTGCTGGTCAATGACATCAACGCCGACCTGCGCGTGCAGAAATGGACGCTGTTTTTTCGCACGTTCAATGGCTTGCTGTTCGGGCTGTCGTCCATCGCCATTCTGTGGGCGGGCGCGCGGCTGGTGCTGAACGGCCAGTTCACCGTGGGCGCCTTGCTGGCGTTCATCGTCTACAAGACGCTGTTCGACAAGCGCGTGGCGGCGCTGCTGGACAAGCTGGTGGACGTGAAGATGCTGCGGCTGCAAGGCGAGCGGCTGGCCGATATCGTGCGCGAAGCGCCCGAGGCCATCGACGAAACGCCGCGCGACACGCCGGACGCCGGCACGGACGTGCGCCCGCCCGTGATCGAGGTGCGCAACCTGCGGTTTCGCTACAGCCCGCATGAACCCTATGTGCTGGACGGTGTCAGCCTGCGCATCGAGTCGGGCGAATCCGTTGCCATCACCGGCCCGTCCGGCGGCGGCAAGACCACGCTGGTCAACATCCTGCTGGGCATTCTGACGCCGACCGATGGCGAAGTGTTGGTGGATGGCTCTCCGGTGCGCGGTCCGGGCGCGGCATCACTGCGCAAGATGGCCGGCACCGTGTTGCAGGACGACGTGCTGTTTGCCGGGTCCATCGGCGAGAACATCAGCTTTTTCGATCCGCGTTTCGATGCCGATCGCGCGCAACGCTGCGCCCGCATCGCCGCCGTTCACGACGATATCGTCGCCATGCCCATGGGCTACAACACGCTGGTGGGCGACATGGGCACGGTGCTGTCGGGCGGCCAGAAGCAGCGCGTGTTGCTGGCGCGGGCGCTGTACAAGCAGCCGTCCGTGCTGTTCCTGGACGAGGCCACCAGCCACCTGGACATCGACCGTGAGCGCGTGGTCAACACGGCGATTGCGCGGCTGGCCATGACGCGTGTGATCGTTGCGCATCGGCCGGACACCATCGCCGCCGCCGGTCGCGAGATATCGCTGGTGGATGGAAAGATTGCCGCCGACAGCGGGCGGCGCGGCCCTACGCCGGGCGGCCGAACACGCCGCCGCGCCGAGCCACTAGCGTCGCCTGTGTGCGATTAAGCACGCCGAGCGCGGCCAGGATGGCCGACACGTGCGTCTTCACGGTTTTTTCCGTCATGCTCAAACGCTCGGAGATTTCCTTGTTGCGCAAGCCGTCGCACATCAGCCGCAACACTTCCTGCTGACGCGGCGTCAGCGTGCGCAGCAGCGCCGCTTCGTCCTGCGTGGTGGCGGCGTCGCCGCCGGCGGTTGAGCGGCACGTGGGCCGGGACGCGTCGTTGATGGCATCCAGCGCGGCCACCAGTTCCTGGCAACTGGCCGACTTGTTCATGAAGGCCTGCGCGCCGGCTTCCATGGCGCGGCGCCGGTCTTCGGGATCTTCAGACGCGGACAGCACCAGTACGCGCAATTGCGAACGCACCTGGCGCATGCGCCGTAGCAGTTGTGCACCAGCGATATCCGGTAAGTAGTAGTCCATTATTACATTCGTAATGTCGTCGTGGCGGGCCAGTACGTCCAGCGCGTCGCGGCCATTGGCGGCCGGATGCAGCGTCAACGTGGGCAGTGCGTTGGCCAGGGCCAGCGCCAGGGCTTCACGAAACATCGCGTGGTCGTCGACCAGCAGTACGGCCGTCATTCGGTGTCTCCGGGGGAAGCGTTGGCGTGCGCCGTTTGCAGCAGCGCGGCCACGCGCTCGCGCAGCGCCTGCACCGCAACGGGCTTGTGCAGCAAAGGGATGCCACGGTCGGCGGCTTCGGCCAGGCGGGCGGGGTCCGTGTCGCCGCTGACCAGCAGGGCGGGCAAGTCCGGGTCGTTGTATTCCTCGCGCAGCCGCTCGATGACGTGGATGCCCGTCTCGTGGTCGCGCAAGCGATAGTCGCTGACGATAAGCGATGGGCGTTCGGCCAGCGGCAGCACCCGTTCAAACAAGGCATTACCGCTGGTGGCGCCAATGACGCGGCAGCCCCAGCTTTCAAACAGCATCGTCAGGCCAGCCAGGTTTTGCGCGTCGTCGTCCACCAGCAGCACCAACTGTTCGTGCAAGACGGATTCGCTGGCCGTCGCGCGCGCATCGGACGGCGCGGCGATGACGTGGGACAAGCCCGCCTGGGCCGGGTCCGCGATGGGAGTCGTCAACATGAACGCGGTGCCGCGACCCGCCTGCGAATGCAGCGCCAGCGGATGCCCCAGCAGCTTGGCGGTGCGGCGCACGATGGCCAGGCCCAGCCCCAGGCCCTTGCTGCGATCACGTTCGGGGTTGCCCAACTGGTGGAATTCCCAGAACACGCGCTCTTGCTCGGCCGCCGGAATTCCCTCGCCGTTGTCCCACACTTCAATGCGCAGCTGGCCCGCCACGCGGCGGCAGCCGATCAACACGCGCCCGCCGGTGGTGTGGGTGATGGCGTTGCTGACCAGGTTGCGCAGGATGCGTTCCAGCAGCACCGGGTCGGACCAGATGCAGGCCGAACACGCGCGCACGCGTAGCGACATACCTTTTTCCCGGGCTTGCGGCGCGTACTCGGCGCGCAACTGGTCCAGCAGGGGGTTCAGCGCAAAGCCTTGCCAGCGCGGCTCGATCACGCCGGCATCCAGCCGCGACAGGTTCAGCAGGGCATCGAACAATTGCCCCATGGCGGCCATGGCGCTGCCGATGTTATCCACCAGATAGTGACCGTGGCGTGACAGCGGTTCGTTCGTCAGCAGACCCAGGAACAGGTTGACCGCGTGCACGGGTTGGCGCAGGTCGTGGCTGGCGGCGGCCAGGAAGCGAGATTTTTCCAGGTCGCTGCGTTCGGCGGCAATCTTTTCCTGGCGCACCTGTTCCAGCAGCGCCAGGTTTTCATACCCCAACCGCAGGGCGTCCAGATGCGTGCGGTTCATGCGGTGAATGAAAGCCAGCGTGGCGACCAGGTAAGCCAGGCCGCCCGTGACCAGCGCCAGGTGGATGGCCGAGGGCTGCGCGGCCAAGGCGATGAACATGGGCGCGAAGGCGGGCACCTCGAACGCGTACATCACCGGCAACAGCATGTAGTTCGAGTAAATGGCGCCGGTGCCCAGCCCGAACAGAATGACGATGAAGAACAGCTGGTATTCCAGCGGCACGAACAGCGTCCAGTAGGCAAAGGGCAGGCCCCACAGCAGGCCGGAAGCCAGGTTGCCCACCAGCATGCGACGCAGCCAGCGCTGGGCGGCGTCGGGCTCAGTGCGATGGTGGTCGTAGGCGATGACGGCGGCCAGGCGCAACACGCCGACCACTAATGTGGCAACTATCCACCACAGCACTTCATGCAGCGGTAATACGTTGTGCAAGGCGTAGGCCGCGAAGCAGGCCGTGATCAGCGAGCCCGCCAGCGCGAAGGGAAAGCTACGACGCAAGGCGTCGATCTGCACCTGCTTGATGCGGGCGCTGTAGCTCAGGGTGGCGGAAGGGGTTAGGCCGAGGGTGGGCTGCACCGGCGGATTTTAGACCGATTGCACGGCGCCCGGCTAAAGTCCCCGCCGTGCATGCCGTAAGCCCAAACGTGGCCCCCTGTTTCGTGGGGGGGGCCGCGTACCCGTGCCGTCCGGCATGGGCTGTGGCAGTAAGAAGGCAAGAATGAAAATCACCTCGTTGCGCAACCGTATTCTATTGATCACCTGCTTTACCGTCGTAGGCGCCCTGGTTTTGTCGGGCATCACTACCTACCAGATCGTGCGCAGCAACATGATGGCAACCATCTCGGGCAACCTGGATGCGATTGCGGCCGGCAATGCCAGCGCCATCGAGCGCTGGTCGGCGGACAAGGCGCAGGCGGTTTCCGCCACCGCCGCCGTTGTGGAAAAGGGCGACCCGCGCGGTCTGACCAAGCTGATGGGCGAGACCAACGGCTTTCCCATTTCGACGATAGGCTGGTCCGACAAGACGTTTTTCTCGACGACGCAAACCGCCGCCGACTACGACCCCACCGCGCGGCCCTGGTACAAGAGCGCGGTGGCGGCGGGCAAGCTGACCGTGACCAAGCCGTACGGCGACTCGGGCACCGGCAAGCTGTACGTGGCGTTCACCGCGCCGATGGTGCGCGGCGGGCAGACGGTGGGCGTGCTGAGCGGCGCGGTGCCGCTGGACGGCATCCAAAGCATCATCCGCGCGATCCGTCCCACGCCGTCCAGCCTGGCATTCGTGGTGGCGACCGATGGCCAGGTCATCTCGCACGTGAACGACAAGCTGGCGTTGAAGCCGTCCACCGACGTGGCCCCGGAACTGACCCCGGCGGCGCTCACCGCCATGGCGCAAGACGGCGCCGATCCCATCATGGTCAGCCTGGACGGCCAGAAAAAGCTGCTGAAGGCGCGCCGCATTCCCGGCACCGACTGGTCGCTGGTGATTGCGCTGGACAGCGCCGAAGCCACGGCGGGCCTGACGCAGGTGCTGAACGCCACGCTGATTTCGCTGGTGGTGCTGACCCTGGTGGCCGTGGGCATTGCCAGTGTGGTGACGTCGCGCGCCTTCAAGCGCCTGTCGGCCGTGCGCGACGCCATGGACACCATCGGCTCGGGCGACGGCGACATGACGCATCGGCTGGACGTGGTCGGGCACGACGAGGTGGCCCAGATCTCGGCGTCGTTCAACGCGTTTGTGGACAAAATCAGCCATGTGATGCTGGACGTGCGCACGGGCGTGCATTCGATGTCGGCCGCCACGCGCGAAATCGACATGGGTAACCGCGACCTGTCGCAGCGCACGGAAACGTCGGCCGGCTCGTTGCAGGAAACGTCGTCGGCGTTGACGCAGATGACCTCCAGCGTGCGCCAGACCGAAGAGGCCGCCGAACACGCCAAGCGCCTGGCCACGGAAGCCAGCGTGGCCGCCGAGCGCGGCGGCAAGGTGGTGACGGACGCGGTGACGACGATGAGCGCGATTTCGCAGTCGTCGCAACGCATCACCGAAATTATCAGCGTGATCGACAGCATTGCGTTCCAGACGAACATCCTGGCGTTGAACGCGGCCGTGGAAGCGGCACGCGCGGGCGAGCAGGGCCGGGGCTTTGCGGTGGTGGCGGGCGAAGTGCGCACGCTGGCGCAACGCAGCGCCGCGTCGGCCCAGGAAATCCGCACGCTGATCCAGGCGTCGGTTGAAAACGTCAAGAGCGGCACGGAACGCGTGCAGGCGGCGGGCTCGACCATGAGCGAAATCGTGGATGGCATTGCCCGCGTGCAGCGCCTGGTCAACGAGATTCACGGCGCGATGACCGAGCAAGCCGTCGGCATCAGCCAGATCGACCGCAGCGTGGCGGACATGGACCAGGCGACGCAGCAGAACGCGGCGCTGGTGGAAGAGTCCGCCGCCGCCTCGGCCATGTTGAGCGACCAGGCGCGCGCGCTGGCCGACACGGTGGGCCTGTTCAAGCTGCGCGGCGACGCGCACGGCGGCCAGCCGGGCACGATGCTGGCGCTGCCGCGCGGGGCGTAAAGCGGGCAGGGCTGGGCAGCGCCGGCAAGCCTGCGGCGGCTGGCACTTGGCAAGCGTCCCGGCAGGCATCCCGGCAGGCATCCCGGCGGGCATCGCCACAGGTTCGCGCCGGGTAAGCCAGGTTCGAATTGCGCCGAGGGAGTTGCCCGGCGGCGCGGTTGGCAGCAGAATCCGTCATACCGTGATCGAACAAGGGATGGATGAATGATGGCCGCCGCCAACGCCGTAACGCCGCAGGATGTGATGATTCCCACCGCCCATGGCCGCATCCACGCCAGGTACTGGTCGGGCGCCGGCGCCGCGGCATCGGGCGCAGCACAATCGGGCGCCGCTGCGTCGGGCGCCGTTGCGTCGGGCGCCGTTGCGTCGGGCGCCGCGGCATCGGGCGCCGCCCAATCGGACCGCGCCACGCCGATCGTGCTGTTGCATGATTCCCTGGGCAGCGTCGGCCTGTGGCGCGACTTCCCCGCGAATCTTGCCGCCGCCACCGGCCGCGCCGTCATCGCTTACGACCGCCTGGGCTTTGGCGAGTCGGACCCGCACCCCGGCACGCTGAACGCCGACTTCGTTTTCGACGAAGCGCAGGACGCCTTCGCCGCGCTGGCCCGGCACTTTGACCTGTCACGTTTCATCGCCTTCGGCCATAGCGTGGGCGGGGGCATGGCGGTTGCCATCGCTGCCGCGTATCCCCAGGCCTGCGTGGGCGTCATCACCGAATCCGCCCAGCAGTTCGTGGAAGACCGCACGCTGGCCGGCATCCGCGAGGCCGGCGTACAGTTCCGCGACCCCGCCCAGCTTGAACGCCTGAAGCGCTACCACGGCGACAAGGCGCAATGGGTGCTGGACGCCTGGGTGCACACCTGGCAATCGGCGGAATTCGCCGATTGGAATCTGGACGACACCCTGCCGCGCGTACACGCACCGTTTTTGGCCATCCACGGCGAAAACGACGAGTACGGGTCAATGCGCCATCCTGAAAAATTCGTGGCCCTGGCCGGCGGGCCGTCGCGGATGCTGGCGCTGGCCGGTTGCGGCCACGTGCCGCATCGTGAAAACGAAGCGGTGGTGCTGGAAGCCGTGCAGTCCTTCCTGGCTCGGCACAAGCTCTGACCGGCTGAAGCGGCGCGGGTCGCCGCGGGGATAGTTCCAGGCGTTTCGGCCGGATTTGTCGCGGCCCTTTCGCCCGTCTTGCCGGACTTGCGCCGCCCCTTCGGCCCCTTCAGCCCCTTCAGCCCCTGGCGCGGTTAATTTCTCTAGGCGCCTGCCGTTAACGCGTTAGCAGTTCCAACAAGAATTCAGACAAAAACCCGGGCAGGCACTGCCCACTGCGGACGCCCCATGACCCTCATCAGCTCGTTGGCAGGCGCGACCGGCGTCGCCCCGCTCAGTACCCCCGTTACGGTGATCCGCGCGGGGCAGACCATCGCCCCGGTCGCGACGTCGCCTGACGCCACGGCGTCCTCCCGATCGTCTGTCGTGATGCTGGGCCAAGGCGCCTTCCCCGCCGCCGGCTCGGTCTACGACGAGACCGGGACCGTGCCGGACGCGCTGGCCGTTGCCATGACCAAGTCCGTGGATGCGCGCACCCGTGTCGCCCCGTTCGCCGAGGTGGGCGCGGCGGTGCTGAACCGCTTTCGCACTGACGGTGCCGGTCATTCCCAGTGGATGCCGTCCACGCGCGTGGTGGCATCGGCACAGGCGCCCGCCAACGCCGGCCCGTTGTCCGAAGCCGATCTGCGGCCTGACAACGCGGTGTCATTGCGCATCGACACCGCCAGCGGCGTCAAGGTGCAGGTCACCTTGCAAAGCGGCAACGAAGGCATGTCGGTGCAGATCGACGTGGCCGAGGGCGAATTGAACGAAGACGAACGCCGCGCCATCGCCGCCCTGTCCGGTGCGTTCCAGGATGCGCTGGACGGCCTGGCCGAAGTGCCGCCGCGCTGGTCGGTGACGACGCTGGCCAACGGCAGTTCGCCATTGCTGTCCTCGATCAGCCTGCGCCAGACGCGCATGGTGGACGGCGCGGAGCAAACCGTCGATTTCCGGGCGGACGCCAAGCAAAAGAGCCTGACCGTGTCCAGCGTGATGGGCGCGGTCAAGGTGGATGTGGACCTGACCAAACCGCTTGCCCTGGGCTCGGCCCAGCAACAGTCGGCGGCGGTTGCCAAGTACTTGCAGCAATTTGATCGCGCCCAGCGTCGGGGCTCGGGCGACGAGGCGTTGATGAGCACTTTCAAAGACGTGTTCTCGTCCATGCACGGCAGCTACGGCGCCGCCCAGGTCCCGGCGGCCGACACCACCACGCGCCGCTTGCCGGCCGGTGATGCGCATCGCAGCCTGTTGTCGGGCCTGGCGGATTTCTCGGCCTCGATCGAGCAGGTGCGCGGCGCCATCAACCCGGCGAAGCCCAAGGAAATCGACGGGTTTTCGTTCCAGGCGTCGCAAAGCAGCCAGGTGTCGGGCAAGGTCGCTTGGGACCTGGCGATGTCGCAGACGCAGCAGTCCACGTTGACGGCCAGCTATCACCGGTCGTTGTCGCCGGACGTGCAGCTGGCGCTGAGCGCCGATGAGAAGACGCAGAACTACCTCTACTTCCAGATTCATGACACGACCAGCAGCAAGACGGACGTGAGCTATCAGGAAGGCGTGCTGGCTACCGCAACGCTGAACGATTCGAGCACGCAAAGCACGCAGGTGTCCAAGTACGTCAAGGGCAAGCTGCTGGACCAATCGTTCGTGCCGTCGTCCCAATCGCACTCACGCAACCTGATGTCGCTGGTGCGGGCGGCGAAGCTGGACGAAATAGAGAACGACCCGATGACGCCGCGTGACCAGGCCGACGAGGTCCTGCGCCGCAAGTATCTGGACCTGGCGCATCAGGCGGCGGACTTGCGGATGGGGTGATCGATCCCGCGTCTGGATCGGCGCGCAAGGTGTCCTTTACTATGGCTGCATGAGCCCACGAAAGACACCCGCCAAACCCCGCGCCGACGCCTGCATCCGCGTACGCGGCGCACGTGAACACAATCTGAAGAACGTCGATGTGGATATCCCGAGAGACGCGCTGGTCGTGTTTTCCGGGGTGTCCGGATCGGGCAAATCGTCGCTGGCCTTCGGCACGCTGTACGCCGAAGCGCAGCGGCGTTATCTGGAATCGTTGTCGCCCTATGCGCGGCGCCTGATCGATCAGGTGGGCGTGCCGGACGTGGACGCCATCGAGGGGCTGCCGCCGGCGGTGGCGCTGCAACAGCAACGCGGCACGCCCAACGTGCGCTCCACGGTGGGCAGCGTGACGACGCTGTCCAGCATGTTGCGCATGCTGTATTCGCGGGCCGGCACCTACCCGGCCGACCAGCCCATGCTGTACGCCGAGGACTTCTCGCCCAACACGCCGCAGGGCGCCTGCCCCAATTGTCATGGCCTGGGCTACGTGTACGACGTGACCGAAGCGTCCATGGTGCCCGACCCGTCGTTGACCATCCGAGAGCGCGCGATCGCGTCATGGCCGCCGGCCTGGCACGGCCAGAACCTGCGCGACATCCTGGTCACGCTGGGCTACAACGTCGACATCCCGTGGCGCGACCTGAAAAAGAAAGACCGCGACTGGATCCTGTACACCGACGAGCAGCCCACCGTGCCGGTCTACGCGGGCTTCACGCCGGCCGAAACCCGCGCCGCCTTGCGCGCCAAGCAGGAACCCAGCTACATGGGCACCTACACGGGCGCGCGCCGCTACGTGATGCACACGTTCGCCACCACGCAAAGCGCGATGATGAAAAAGCGCGTGGCCCGCTTCATGACGGGCGCGGCGTGCCCCGTATGCGATGGCCGTCGCCTGAAGCCCGAAGCCCTGTCGGTGACCTTTGCCGGCATGGACATCGGCAGCCTGTCGCGCCTGCCGCTGGCCCGTATCGCCGAGGTGCTTGCGCCCGCCGCGCGCGGCGAGTTCGATGCGCCCGCCACGGCCGGCGCGCGCAGCCGCGCCACCACCCGCAAGGACAACGCGCGCCGCGTCGCGGCGGGCGGCCTGGCGCACGCGGGCAGCACCGATGTGCGCCGCACGCCCGACCTGTCACTGGAAAAGCGCATTGCCGCGCAACGCATTGCGCATGACCTGGTCGAGCGTATTGGCACCTTGCAGGCGCTGGGCCTGGGATATTTGGCGATGGACCGCGCCACGCCGACGCTGTCGCCAGGCGAGCTGCAACGGCTGCGCCTGGCCACGCAGATACGCTCCAACCTGTTCGGCGTGGTGTATGTGCTGGACGAACCCTCGGCCGGTCTGCACCCCGCCGATGGCCAGGCGCTGCATCGCGCGCTGGACCAACTGAAAGACGCGGGCAATACCCTGTTTGTCGTCGAGCATGATCTGGACACCCTGCGCCGCGCCGACTGGCTGGTGGACGTAGGCCCGGGCGCGGGTCAGCATGGCGGCCAGGTGCTGTACAGCGGGCCGCCGGCAGGCTTGAAGAAGGTGCCCGAGTCGTTGACGGCGCGCTATCTGTTCAACGCCGCGCCGGCCGCCAGGGCCGCCGTGCGCGAGCCCTCCGGGTGGCTGTCGTTGCGCGGCATCCATCGCAACAACCTGCACGGCATCGACGCGCGTTTTCCGCTGGGCGCGTTCACGGCGGTGACGGGGGTTTCGGGTTCGGGCAAGTCCAGCCTGGTCAGCCAGGCGCTGGTCGAACTGATCGGCGAGCACCTGGGGCAGGAGCCGGTCACGGAAGAGCCCGAGGGCGATCTGCCGCGGGCCGATGGCCCGCCGCGCACGACGGGCCGCATCGACGCGGGCGCCGACGCCATCAAGCGTCTGGTCAACGTGGACCAGAAGCCCATCGGCCGCACGCCGCGTTCCAACCTGGCAACCTACACCGGCCTGTTCGACCACGTGCGAAAACTATTCGCGGACACCCGCGCCGCCAAGTCGCGGCGTTATGGGGCGGGCCGCTTTTCGTTCAACGTGGCGCAAGGCCGCTGCGACACCTGCGAAGGCGAAGGCTTCGTGCATGTTGAACTGCTGTTCATGCCCAGCGTGTACGCGCCATGCCCGGTCTGCCACGGCAGCCGCTACAACGCCAAGACGCTGGAAATCGAATGGAATGGCCGCAACATCGCCCAGGTGCTGGCGATGACGGTGGACGAAGCGCTGGCGTTCTTCAAGGACGAACCGGCGGTCCAACGCCCGCTGTCCCTGTTGCACGAGATCGGACTGGGCTATCTACGCCTGGGGCAACCCGCCACCGAGCTGTCCGGCGGCGAAGCGCAGCGCATCAAACTGGCCACCGAACTGCAACGCAGCCAGCGCGGCAACACGCTCTACGTGCTGGACGAACCCACCACCGGGCTGCACGCGGCCGATGTCGACAAGCTGATGGCGCAACTGCATGGCTTGGTGGATGCGGGCAACACGGTCGTCGTCGTGGAACACGACCTGCGCGTGGTCGCCAACAGCGACTGGATGATAGACGTGGGCCCCGGCGCGGGCGAGGAAGGCGGCCGCATCGTGGCCGAAGGCGCCCCGGCGCACGTCAGCCGGGCAGGCAAGGGCGCCACGGCGCCGTTCCTGAAACGGGTGCTGGCGGGCGGTTGATGCCGGGGGGAACCCCGGAAATCTTCCGCGCTACAACTCGCTTTCCAGCGTCTTCTGCATGCGTTCCATGCTTTCCTGGCTGACCTGGATCACCCCTGTGCCGGGTTGGTCGATGTCGACGATGAAGGTCAGTACCAGGGCGATCAGCGCGGCGAACAGGCCGGTGGATACCAGCCGTCTTCGGTTGTGCAGGCCGGTGCCGTAGGCGATGAAACCGACGGCGCCGATGCTGACGATGAACAGCAGGTAGAACACCGGTTCGGGCACATGGTTTTCCAGGGCGACGCGGCGCTTTTCGTTGACCTGGGCCATCTCGTTGATGGCCTGGATGAACATGATGGTGGCGATGGCGGGCGGGTTGTCGGCGCTGGCGGCGGTGATGGCGCGGATCTGGCGTTCGATGCGGCGGGTGGTGACGTTGGCGGCGTCAAAGCGTTGGCTGTCGTTTTCGGCGTCGTGCAGTTCCAGCGCCGCGCGGATGTATTCCAGCAGCAGTGGCGGGATCTTTTCGCGGGCGGCGGGCGCGATCAGCTGGGAACGCCAGTACGCGTTGCCGATGGCGTTGGCCTCTTCCAGTACCAGGTTCTTGCGCGCCTCGAAGCGCGTGACCGACATGGCGAACGTAAAGCCCAGCAGCAGGGCCAGCAATCCCAGCAGGGCGGTTTGCAGTGCGCTGATGTGCGTCTTGTGCGCTTCATCCGCCGGCTTGCGCTGTTTGCGGCCAAGCAGGAAGCAAAGCTCGATCACGCCCAGGAGCACGATGACGCCAATGAAGAACAGATAGGACTCGTTGAAATTCCTGAGCATGGCGCTCCCCGACGGACAGTCGCCAGCGTATGCGGATTGCCTGGCCGCGGCAAGATCTGATATGCCCCGGCCTGTCAGCGAAACGCCAACATCTTGCGGTAAGGTGTCGACTTTCCCCTATCAAGACCCGCACGGAGCAGAACTTGAAAACCCGCAAACTCGGCCGTACCGACCTGGATGTCAGCCTGATTGGATTGGGCACCATGACCTGGGGCGAACAAAATACCGAGGCCGACGCCCATCAACAACTGGATTACGCGCTGTCGCGCGGCGTGAACCTGGTGGACGTGGCCGAGATGTACCCGGTGCCGCCCAAGCCCGAAACGCAAGGGCTGACCGAAACCTATATCGGCACGTGGCTGGCGCGCACCAAGCGCCGTCAGGACATCGTGCTGGCCAGCAAGGTGGCGGGCCCGGTGCGTGACCCCAAGCGCCCCGGCCACATCCGCGACGGCAAGACTTTTCTGGACCGCAAGAACCTGACCGAAGCGCTGGACGCCAGCCTGAAGCGCTTGCAGACGGACTATCTGGACCTGTATCAGCTGCATTGGCCCGACCGCACAACCGCCACCTTCGGCCAGCTGAACTACCCGTGGGTCCAGGACGAGCACACCGTGCCGATCGAGGAAACCCTGTCCGTGCTTCAGGACTTCGTGCGCGCGGGCAAGGTGCGCCACGTGGGCGTGTCCAACGAAACGCCGTGGGGCCTGTCGCAGTTCCTGCGGCATGCAGACACCCGGAACCTGCCGCGCGTGGTGTCGATCCAGAACGCGTACAGCCTCTTGAACCGGGTGTTTGAAATCGGCCTGTCGGAATTCACGCATCACGAAGACGTGGGCCTGCTGGCGTATTCGCCCTTGGCGATGGGCATGCTTTGCGGCAAGTACCTGAACGGCGCCCGGCCCGAGGGCGCGCGTCTGACGCGCTACACGCGTTTCACGCGCTACAGCAATCCGCAGGCCGAAGCGGCCACCGCCGAGTACGTGGCGGTGGCGCGCGAGCACGGCGTGTCGCCCACGCACCTGGCCCTGGCTTTTGTGAATCAGCGCCCGTTCGTGACCAGCAATTTGATCGGGGCAACAACGCTGGAACAGCTTAAGGAAAACATCGACAGCGTCGATGTGACGCTGTCGCCTGAAGTGTTGAAGGCGATTGACGCCATTCACGTGCGCTACCCGAACCCGGCACCCTGATTGTGACGGCCGCCGGGGCGTGTTGCGCCGGCGGCTTACCTGCATGCTGGTAAGCCCGCGTCATGCATCCTGACCGGCATTCCGCGCCCCTGACCTGCATCACGCAGCCCTGACCGCCATGCAACGCATCCTGACGACCTTGCTTCTGTCCGCGCTTGCCATCCTGGCGGCGGGCTGCGCGTCCACCAAGACCTATACCGAAAACGTCTCCACGTTGATGGTGTCGTCCGACACCAAGACCTTTGCGGTGCTGGGGCCGCAATACCACTACTTGTTCGACATGCCGCCGCCGATGGCGCAGGCGCTGACGTCCGACTTCCGGTCGCGGCTGACGGCCGTGGTGCTGCGCGACTTCCACGTGGGCGCCGATGGCCTTACCTGGGGATACGTGCGCTTGCAGCTGACGGCCGCGGCCACCCCGCGTGACCGCGAGCAGGCGCTGGCCATGCACTTTGGCACCACCAAAGAGGGGCTGGTCTATTTCACGCACCACTTGAAGGGCAAGCGCTACGTGGCGCGCCCGGGCACGCCCGGCGCGGCGCAGGCCGGCGGGGCCACGTCCACCGCGCTGGACCAGACCTATCGCGTGACGGTGCAGGACTCGCAAGCCAGCGCCGACGCCATGCGGCTGCTGTCACCCGTGGCGTTCGTGGCGGGCACGGGCTTTGTGTTGGCGAATCCGGCCGTGGTGTTGTTCGCATTGCCGGTGGCAGGGCTGGAGCCGTAGGGGGCCACGGCTAATGGGGGACGAACTGCCCCCACGTTGCGCCGACTTACGGGTTCTCTGGCCGCCACCCGGCTCAGGCATCCGCCTGATGACATCTGCATCGAACAGGACCCGGTAGTTGCCGCCAGCTTCAAGTTTCAGCGGGCACTTGCCACAGGCGGTCAGGCTGGAAGTCGGCTTGTTCGCCTTTCTTGGCGTAGCCCAGCGGGTTGGCCACGACGCGGCAGCCGTCTTTGACGTAGTCGTGCGCGCAATGCAGGTGGCCGTGCATCCAGCAGTCGGCCAACGGCAGCAGCGCATCAAGCGCATTGCAGAACCCGGCGGTGCCGGGCGTGACGCCATAGCGCGGGTCGGCGCTGGCCAGCGTGGGGGCGAAGTGCGTGATGGCCAGGGTGGCGCCGTTGAACGGCGTGCGCAGCGTGTCGCTCAGCCATTGCTGGCAGGCCAGGCCTTGTTCACGCATTTGCTCGGCCATGAAGGGGCCGCCGTTGCGGCGCATCTGCGCCTTTTCCAGATAGAAGTCAGCGGCGCGAAACGCCTTGGCGCGCTTGGCCAGCGCGACGCCCAGGGTGTCGGTGTCGGCGGCCAGCGCGTCAAAGTCCGTCCACAGCGTGGTGCCCACCAGGCGCACGCCATCGATCACGCAGGTTTCGCGTTCCAGCCACCGGATGTCCAGCGCGTGGCAAAGTTCGCGCAGGCGTTCGTGGGCCTCGTCGAAATCCAGGTTGTCGTATTCGTGGTTGCCGGGCACGAACACCACGGGCGTGGGCCACCCGTTGCGCGGGGAGTAGCTGCCCAGGCCGAAATCGTTGCTGGCCAGCTTGGAACCCTGGCGGTACGAACCGATGTCGCCGGCCAGGACCAGCAGGTCGGCCCCGGGTATGGGACTTGCGACAAAAGTCGGGTCGGTTTCCAGGTGCAGGTCAGAGAGCAATTGAATTTTCATGAGCAATATCTTAGGCCACCTGGCCGGCGCCTGACATGCGCGCAAGGGCCCATCCGTGCGACACTTTCCCATCCGACTCGCTACAGACAAACAGGAGAACGCCCATGCGTATCGCGATCGCCACGGCCGCCGCGCTGCTGCTGGCCGCCAGCGCCCACGCGCAGCCGCAACCCATTCCGCTTAAATGCGGCAAGGGCTCTACGCAGACTGACATGAACTTGTGCGCCGACCAGGCTTATCGCCAGTCCGACAAACATTTGAATGAAGCCTACCGCAGCGTCATCGACCGTCTGAAAGACGACAGCACCAAGACCACTCAATTGCAGGCCGCGCAAAAGGCGTGGCTGTTTTTTCGCGATGCGGAATGTGCGTTTTCGTCGGGCGGCGCCACGGGGGGAAGCATCTACCCCATGGTCTTGAGCCAGTGCCTGGACAAGCTGACGCAGGCGCGCACCAAAGAACTGCGCGGCTACCTCAAGTGCGAAGAGGGCGACACCAGTTGCCCGGTGCCCGGCAAGCAATGACCGAGGTGTGCGCGCTGGAACCGGCGGGCCTGATTCTGGATGCCCACGGCGCGCCGCGCTGTTTCTGGCAGCCGTCCATGCCCGACTATCACGACCACGAATGGGGCCGCCCCGTGGGCAGCGACCGCCGGCTGTACGAAAAGATCTGCCTGGAAGGCTTTCAGGCGGGCATGGCCTGGATCACCATTCTGCGCAAGCGCGAGGCCTTTCGCGAGGCGTTCGACGATTTCGACTTCGAACGCGTCGCGCGCTACACCGACCGGGATGTGGAACGGCTGATGGCCAACCCGGGCATCGTGCGCAACCGGGCCAAGATCGTTTCCACCATCAACAACGCGCGCCGCGCCGTGGACCTTGCGCTTGAAACCGGGTCCCTGGCGGGTTGGCTGTGGCGGCATGAGCCGCCCGCCACCGAGCGTCCGAGGACGGTGGACCTGGCCTACTGGAACGGCAACCCCACGTCCGCCGCATCGGCCACGCTATCGAAGGCCCTGAAAAAGCGCGGCTGGACGTTCGTGGGGCCGACCACGATGTACGCCTTCATGCAGGCGGTGGGCATGGTCAACGACCACATGAGCGGCTGCGTGTGCCATGCCGCCGTGCAGGCCGCGCGTGCGCAATTTCACCGGCCGGCCTGATCGGACAGGCCGGTTTTTCCTTTGCGGGCATCCTCCCAATCGGCTGTCTTGATGGTTTAATCGGGCCTCAACGGATCCCAACAAGGCGGCGCCATGGTGACCCTTACGTCGACGGCCCCGGATGCCCAGCCGGCGCCACGCACCATGGCTCTGCTTGCCGCGGGCAGCCGCATCGCCGTGATCGGCGGCGGCGTGGCGGGGCTGAGCGCGGCATGGCTGCTGTCCGAGAAATTTTCGGTGACCTTGTTCGAAGCGCGGGAACGCGTCGGCGGCCACACCAATACCGTTGACGCCCGGGTGGGCGACATCACCCATCCGGTGGACACCGGCTTTCTGGTGCACAACGACCTGACATACCCGCACCTGATCCGCTTGTTCAAGCATCTGTCGATTCCGGTGCATGCCAGCGACATGACGTTCAGTGTGTCGCTGACCCAGCCCGACCTGGAATGGGCCGGCACCAACCTGAACACCGTCTTCGCGCAGCGCCGCAACCTGTTGCGGCCGGCCTTTCTGGGCATGCTGCGAGACATTCTGCGTTTCAACCGCCACGCCGCTGCCTATCTGGCGCGCAGCGGGCCGCATGCGCTGCTGGGCGATCTGCTGGACGCCGAGGGCTATGGCCAGGCGATGCGCGACTGGTATCTGCTGCCCATGGCGGGCGCCATCTGGTCCACGCCGCCCAGCATGGTGCTGGCGCAGCCGGCCCGCACGTTCCTGTCGTTCTGCCTGAACCACCGCTTGTTGCAGGTGGCGGGGCGGCCGCAATGGAAAACGGTTGAAGGTGGCGCGCAGCGTTACGTGCAAGCGATGCTGCCGCGCATCGCGCAGGTGCGCGTGGCCAGCCCGGTGCACACCGTCAAGCGCGTGGCCGACGGTGTGCAGGTGCGCACCGCGGGCCACGTTGATGACTTCGACGCGGTGGTGCTGGCGTGCCACGCGCCCACGTCGCTGGCGATGCTGGATGCCACCGAGGCCGAGCGCGATGTGCTGTCGCGCGTGCGCTATCAGCCCAATCTGGCCGTGCTGCATACCGACACCGCGCTGCTGCCGCGTCGCCGGGCGGTGTGGTCGGCCTGGAATTATCTGGCTGGCCCGTCGCCCGATGCGCCCATGTCGGTCAGCTACCTGCTCAATCACTTGCAGCCGCTGCCGTTCAAGCAACCCGTGATCGTCACGCTGAACCCACGGCAGGAACCGGCGCCCGGCACCGTGCTGGGTCGCTACGATTACGAACATCCCATTCTGGACGCCGACGCGGTGCTGGCGCAGGCGCGCCTGCCCGACATCCAGGGCCGTGCGCGCGTATGGTTCTGCGGCGCCTGGACGGGCTACGGCTTTCATGAGGACGGGCTGGCGTCCGCCATCCGCGTGGCGGCGGACTTGGGCGTGATGCCGCCGTGGGACGTCGCGCCATGAACGCGGACGGCTTGATCGAACTGATGCGCGCCCGCGTGCTGCACGCGCGCACGCGGCCGGTGTCGCACCGTTTTACCTACCGGGTGTTCTGTCTGCGCCTGCGCATCGATCAAGCCCCGCGTTATGACGGCCGCGCGTCGTGGTTGTTCGGCGTGAATCGTCGACGCCCGGTGGCGTTTCATTTTGCCGACCATGGCGCGCGCGACGGTGGCGACCCGATGGCGTGGTTGCAATCGCGGCTGGACATCGCGGGCGCGGATATCGACGTCGGCGCGGTGTGGTTGCAGTGCTTTCCGCGCCTGTTCGGCCACGTCTTCAACCCCGTCAGCTTCTGGCACGTGCACGACACCCACGGGGATCTGCGGGCGCTGGTGGCCGAGGTCAACAACACCTTTGGCGAGCGCCATCAATACGTGCTGCGCGCGCCCGACGGCGGCGTCATTCAGGATGGCCAGGTGCTGCAAAGCGACAAGGCGTTTCACGTGTCGCCGTTTTGCGTAGTGACCGGCGTCTACCGGTTTCGCGTTGAACACCGCAACGGCACGCACGCTGCCATCATTGATTACCACGACGACCCCGCCGAACCCCAGCCGCTGCTGCACACCGCGATTCGGGGACCCAGCGCGCCGTTGACCACGGCGTCGTTGCTGCGCGCGGTGGGGGCGATGCCGTTCATGACGCTGGGCGTGGTGCTGCGCATCCATTGGCAGGCATTGCGCTTGTTTCTGTTGAAGGTGCCGTTTCATCGCAAACCGCCCGCGCCCGCCACCGAAGTGACGGCTGCGCCGCCGCGCAAGCATCCCTGACATTCCCCATTGATTTGGTTGCGATCCGCAATTATATTGGTTGCGAACCGCAACTGTTAAGTGGGGCGTGCCATGGACCTGACCGACTTTCCCCCTCAATCCCGCGAGGAGACCATCCGCGACCTGCGGGAGTTTTCCCGCAAACTGGTACGCGAACTCGGCTTCATGCGCACGTCGCTGGCGGGCAGCGAACTGGCCCCGTCGGCCGTGCACGCCATCATCGAAATCGGCTTGCAGCCGGGCATCCAGGCGCGCGACCTTGCGGTCATTCTGCGGCTGGACAAGTCCAACACCAGCCGGCAACTGGCCAAGCTGGAATCCGCCGGGCTGGTGGCACGCGAGGTCGATAGCGCCGATGCGCGATCCTCAAAGCTGACACTGACGGATGCCGGGCTGGCGCTGCGCGTGCGCATCGACCAATTCGCCACCGATCAGGTATCGCACGCGCTGCGCCGGATGACGCCTGACGACCAGCAATCGCTGATCCGCTTCATGTCGCTGTATGCGGATGCGTTATCGCGCGAAAACCCGAACGTGGCGCCGGCCGCCTTGGCCATCGACGAGCTGATCGTCGAAGGCTACGGGCCGGGTTGCATCGGCGACATTGCCAGCCTGCACGCGCGCTACTACGCACGGGCATCGGGCTTTGGCGTCTACTTTGAACGCAAGGTGGCAACGGAGCTGGCGGCGTTTGCCGAAACCCTGCCCGATCGCGGCAAGGGTATGTGGCGATACGCCGAAGCCGGGCCGGGCGGGCGCACGCTGGCGTCCATCGTCATCGACGGCGACGTCGCGGCAGGGCAGGCGCATCTGCGTTGGTTCATCGTGGACGATGCGCTGCGCGGCATGGGCGTGGGGCGGGCGCTGCTGGCGCGCGCGCTGGCGTTTGCCGACGCGCACTACCGCGAAACTTATTTGTGGACCTTCAAGGGGCTGGACGCCGCGCGTCATTTGTACGACGACGCGGGCTTTGTGCTGACGGATGAATCCGAAGGCCGGCAGTGGGGCAGCGTGGTGGTGGAACAGCGCTTTGCGCGCCGCCGGCCATGATGCGGGTAGGCAGCGCGCTGCGTTGCGCTTGGATCACCGCTTAGATCACGCTGATGCGCAATTCCGCCAGCAACGCCGCCGCTTGCGTCTTGGAAATGGTGGCGCCGGCCAACCTGGCGGCGGCGGTCAGGTCGATGCCGTTCAGATCCACTTCGCGCAGGTCCGCGCCTTCGAAGCGCACATTTTTCAGGTTGGCATTGCGCAGGCTGCCGCCGTGAAAAACGGTGTCGCGAAAATCACTGCCGGCCAGATCCGCGTCGGAAAAGTCCAGCTGCATGATGTTCGATTTGCGAAACGACACAGCGCGCAGCAGCGCGCCGACCAGCAGGCATTCTTCCAGGCTCCAGCCCAGGCAGGCGATGCCGTCGAAGTCGGACCCGGTCAGCTTGCAGCCTTGGAAGCGGGCGGCGGCCAGGCGCGCGCGGCGCCAGTTGGCGTTGTTCAGGTCGCAGTGTTGGAAAACCGCGTCGCTTGCGTCCGCCGACGCAAAGTTGGCCTGGCCGCCCCGGCAGCGTAGCCAGGTGGTGTCGGCCAGCGTGGCGCCCTGAAACGACGCACCCGCGATGGCGCAACCCGTGAAGCGCGCGCCGCGCATGTCCAGCCGGGAAAAATCAGCGTGTTGAAAGTCGCAGTCTTCGAATGACAGCGGCTGGCCCGCCGCTTGTTCGATCAGTGCCTGCATGGTGTTGCGGTCCACGTCCTGGCCGGCCGCGGTGTGAATCAGGTCTTGCGTCATGCGTGTTGTCTCGGGTTTGCCTACTGGAATATTTCGCTTTCCACGCAGAAGGCGACCAGTTCCTGGTCGGTTTGCACGTTCAGCTTGCGCATGGCGGATATTTTTTGTCCGCTGACGGTCTTGACGCTGCGCTTGAGTGTCTCGGCCACCTGCATCATGGATTCACCACGAATGAAATGGCGCAGCACTTCGAACTCTTTGGGCGACAGGCTGTTGATGCGTTCGCCGATGAATTTGCTGCGCGAATCCACCGTGCCATCGCGCTGGAATCCAGGAGGATAGTACTTGCGCCCCGCTTGCAGCGTGCGCAGCGCCGTGACAATTTCAGCCAGGTTGTCGCGCTTGAGCACGACGGCGGCAACCCCCGCGTCGTACATGGCCGAGATGATCATGGGGTTGGACACCATGGTCAGCACCACCACTTGGGTCTTGGGAAACCGCCGCGTCAGGAACTTGACCAGGCGGATGCCGTCGCCATAGGTTTCGTCGCCGGGCATGGAATAGTCGGTGATGACGACATGGGGAAGGTCGTGGGTCAGGTGGTCGACCAGCGCCGTCGGGCTGTCGAGCAGGCCGGTGACTTCAACGCTAAGATCCTTTTCCAGCAGATCCCGCATGCCTGCGAGCACCAGCGGGTGATCGTCGGCGAGGACAATTCTAAGTCGTTCCATTCTGGGGCGCCGTGGGGTGAACGTGGGGGTGATCGGGCTCATTCTGTACCAAGACTCAGACTTGAGCCAGCAGGTTCCTCAGGGCTTGCATCAGCCTGACCGTTTCCTGGAACACGGCATCGTCACCGCCGTCGCGCCTGAGCTTGACCTCGATCGCTTGAAAATCAGATGACAGTGTTGTCATTTTGACCATCACCAGCGCGCCACGCATCCGATGCATCGTCTGCAACGCGGCGGGAACGTCGCGGCGGGCGATTGCCTGATCCAGATTGTTCAGGTCGCTGTCCATCGTGTCCAGGAACAGCCGGCGGTACTTGGCGGGCACCAGCGGTTCGGGCGGCAAGGCGTCGGCGGGGGCGGGCACCTCGGGTTCTTCGGGGGGCGAGGGCTCGGCGGTATCGGGTTGCGCCGGCGTGATGCCGCCCAAGTGGCGGCGCAGCGCGCTCAATTCGATGGGTTTGACCAGCCACGAATTCATGCCCGCGGCCATGCAACGCGCTTCTTCATCGCGCATCGCGTTGGCGGTCACGCCGATGATGGGCTGCGCAAAGCCGCGCGTGCGCAGCTCGCCCGTCAGTTCGTATCCGTTCATCTTGGGCATGTTGACGTCGGTCAGCAGTACGTCGTAGTACGCCATGTTCCACATCGACAGCGCTTCGGCGCCGTTGCCCGCTACCGTCACGGTGCAACCCAGCTGCTCCAGCTGATGGCGCAAGGTGGCTTGGTTGATGGGGTTGTCCTCGGCGACCAGCACGCGCAGGTTCAGGGGTTCCAGGGGGGCGTTGGCGGCGGGTTCGGCCGGCACCGGCGGGTCGCCACGCAACAGGCGCGAAATGCCGAAGCCGATGCTGTCCAGGTCGTGCCCGTCGACCTGCACCGGCATGCCCGTGGCGGATTCGCGCGGGTCGCCGGCCGACAGGAAATGGCCGATCCAGTTGGCGGGCGGCGCTTCGGAATCGCCCAAGATGTCCAGCAGCACGTCGTCGGCCTCGCCGGGGCCCAGGGGCGTGGGCGCGGGCTGGGCGACCGCGCCCCAGCGGGCCAGCCACTGGCAGACGTTGTCGGTCAGTTCGCGGTGCGGGCTGCGGACCACGATGCGGATGCCGCGCAGGTCGGGCTCGTCGATGGGCGGGCCGTCGGCGGGCTGTAGCGCCAGGTCCAGCGAGAAGCTGCTGCCCAGGCCCAGTTCGCTGGTCAGCCGGATATCGCTGTCCATCAGCTTGGCCAGGCGCGCGCAGATCGACAGCCCGATGCCCGCGCCGCGCACGGTGTGGCTGGCGCTGTCGATCTGGTAGAAGGGGCTGAAAAGCTGGGCCTGGTCTTCCTTGTCGATGCCGATGCCGGTGTCCACCACTTGCAGCGTCAGCACCTGTGCGCCATCGGCGCGCTCGGCGCCGCGCAGCCGCACGATGACATGGCCCGATTCGGTGAACTTGATGGCGTTGCTGAGCAAATTGCTGAGGATCTGCCGGATGCGCACGGGGTCGCCGGTGACCCAGGGCGCCACCGAATCGTCCACGCTGGCAAACAGCAGCAGCCCTTTTTGCCGGGCCAGCGCGGCGAATGACCGCGTGCAGCTTTCCACTAGTTCGCGCGGTCGGAACAAGGTGGATTCCAGCGCCAGCTGGCCGGATTCGATCTTGGTGATATCCAGGATGTCGCTGATCAACTGCAACAGGATCACGGACGAATTCTGGATGCGTTCAAGGTGCTGGCGCTGTTCGGCGTTCAGTTCGGTCATGCCCATCAGTTCCAACGTACCCAGCACGCCATACAACGGCGTGCGGATTTCGTGGCTCATGGTGGCGAGGAAGGTGGATTTCGCTTCGCTGGCCTTATCGGCGTCGCGTTTGGCCTGCGCCAGCGCGCGCTCGATTTCGGCGCGCGCGCTGATGTCGGCAAAGGCGCACAGCACCACGTCCTGCTTTTTGTAGCGCGTGGGCGAATAGGCCACGTACAGCGGCCGGCCGTCGTCGGCGTGAAAGGTTTCGATATTGCCGGGCTGGGACGCGTTCAGCACCTGGTCCAGCAAGGGGCGGGCAGCGGGCGAATCGCGCAGGCCCTGGCCGGTGGCCGCGCCCAGCCATTCCAGCGCCAGGCTGTTGGCGAACAGCACGTCGCCATTGGCGCGCGCCAGCACGCATAGCGCGATGGGAGCCGTCTGGATCAGCGTGCGGTTGAATTCCTCGCTTTCGGCGATATCGCGGTGGGCGCTTTGCGCCGGCTCGATCACGCGCCGGGTGTACCAGCGCTGATAGCCGATGCCGCCCGCCAGGCTCAACAGCAACATCAGCGCGGCGCTGATGGGAAGCCACAGGTTGTCTTCGAAGAAATTGCGGTAGGTGACGCGGTAGCGCGCCGTCCAGATGCCGGTGGGGTCCGACACTTGCAGGATCAGCCCTCCCGCCGTGGCGCGCAGGCCGCTGTGGTCAACGTTGGGCACGGGGCCGTCGCCGATCATCAGGCCGATGTCGCGATGCGACAGCCAGAACCCGTCGTACTGGATAGACGGCAGCGCGCGATCGTAAATGTTGATGCGGCGCCGGCTGAACAAAGTGGCCACATACAAATCGGGCTGCCCGCCCGCGCGGTTGGCCCAGGCGGACCCGGTCAGGCCCGCCGGCATCATGCCCACCATGCGGTCGGGTAGCCCGGCGGGCGGAAACCAGCGAATTTCGGCGTGTGCCGTGCCCACGCCAGAGGCCGGCGCGTTCAAGGTTGCGGATGCCTTGTCGTCACCGCCCTTGGCAAGCTGCGTCCGGACGGCATCGTTGACCAGCAGCAGGGTGTCTTCCACCAGCGGTTCGCCGTAGCCCGGCTTGACGTTGATGGCGGGTACGGCGACGCCCACGCTGTCGCTGCGGTTGACCAGGAAGGCCGCGGCGGCGGGAAAGTACGAATTGGCCCAGAAGGTGCTGTAGAAGTCCGCGAAGTAGCCCGCGGCCGCGGGCACAGGGCTGTCGGCGACCGGGCATTCGGCCGGATAGGCGCAGAAAAGCGAAAAGGGCATGGCGACCAGCGCGTGCTGGCCGCGATAGACGCGCATGCCCGGTCGGGTGGAATCCAGGGGCGTGGACAACTCGGTGTGGTCGACCGGCGGCCGGCCATCCAGGCGCTGGCTTTCTTTGCTGAACTGCTTCAGGAAAAGCTCTTGTTCGTGGATGTACCCCACCAACACGGCGAAGTCCATCAACAGGCGGTCTTCTTCCTGCTTGATGATGCGCTGGGCGCCCCACAGCAGCGCGCCGATCAAGATAAGAGCAATGGGCAGGATGCCGAACAGCGCGATATTCAGCCGTCGTGAAGTGCGTGCAATCCTGCTAAACGGCGTTTCCTGCATACGCGGGTAAGAGTCCTAAAGCGGGTGAGTGGCATACGGCCGGGGCTCGTCGGCCAGCAGATCCGTGAAGTCGTGGGCGTTGACGGCGGCGGATATCAGGAAGCCTTGGGCGAAATCACAGCCGATTTCGCGTAAAAACTCCAGGTCTTTCGTGCTTTCGACGCCTTCGGCTGTCACTTGCAGCCCTAATTGGCGACCCAATTGCACCGATGAGAGCAAGGCGGCGGCCCGCACATGGTCTTGGGCGGCGCCGTTGACAAAGGCGCGGTCAATCTTCAGTTCGGTGAACGGCGTGGAAATCAGGGTGTACATCGAGTTGTAGCCTTTGCCGAAGTCATCCTGAGCCAGCCCGAAACCTTTCAGGCGCAACCGGCTGGCGCCCATATAGTAGTGGCCGGGAATCGAGGTGGTTTCGTCTTCCAGCAGTTCGAACGTCACGTCTTCGAACGGCACACCGCGATCCGCGACCAGATTGTAAAGCTGGTCAGGCAAGTCCGGTTCGTCCAGCAGCCGGGTAGGCAAATTGACGGAAACCGGCATCCGGAAGCCCAGGCCTCGCCACCCGATATAGGCGGTCAAGGCGTCGTCCAGCATGCGGATAAGCAGGGCGTGGTCCAGGCCGTGATGCCGCACTGCGCCCAGGAACGACGCCGGCAGCATGAACCCGATTTCCTGGTGATGCCATCGGGCAAGGGCCTCGGCGCCTACGATGTTGCCGGTGGCCAGCGCCTTCTTGGGCTGGAACCACGCCTGAATCTGGCCGGCCGCCAGGGCTTTTTCCAGGGTACGCCGCTCGAACAGCGGGGTGGGCGGCGCGGGCAGCGTGGGCGATTTTGCGCCGTCCTGCTGCTGATTGCGCAACCGCTTGGCCAGGGCCAGCGCGTGTTCGCGCGTGACAGGCTTGGTGTAGGCGGCAATCACGGACAAGCCCTTTTCCTTGGCCATCAGGCTGACGCTGTTCATGATGCGGCGCGAACAGGCGGTGGTGATGGCCAGCATGGGGTTGCATTGCAGGCGGGCCAGTTCATGGATGAACTGCACGCCGTCCATGCCGGGCATGTTCAGGTCCATCAACACCAACTGGTAAGAATGCGTCCGAAATTTTTCCAGGGCTTCCTGCGCCGAATTCGCCATGTCCACATGGTCGAAGCCGGCCTCCAGGAACAGGCCGCGCATTTGCGCGCATTGGAAAGCATGGTCGTCCAGGACCAAGACCTTGTACACGGATAACATCGTCAACTCCGGAGTTCTTTAACCGATTGCAGCGTTTGGCGCAGGACCGTCAGCGGCAATGGCTTGACCAGAAGGCTGGTCATGCCGGCATTGATGCCGCGGCGCTGCTCGTCGGGAAACGCGTTGGCCGTGACCCCAAGCACGGGCTTGTCGAAGCCGCGCTTGCGCAGAATGCGGGTGAGCTCGTAGCCGTCGACCAGCGGCATGTTCAGGTCGGTCAGCACGGCGTCAAACGACATCAGGTCGGGCAGGTTCAGCGCTTCCTGGCCGTTGCCGGCCAGCACCACCGTGCAGCCCATGTGCTCAAGTTGTTCGCGCAGGATCAATTGGCTGATGGGGTTGTCTTCCGTGACCAGTATCCGCAGGCCCAGGACTTCAAGCGGCGCCTTGGGATCGAAGGCGGTGCTGCGCGCCGCGCCGCCCTGCGCCAGACGCACCCCGTGGTTGATGCTGCCCAGGCTGTAGGCGCTGGCGAACCAGTTGCGGTGGCTGTCTTCCACGCGGGGGCGCAGGCCGGGCGGATGCAGAATGACTTGCGGCCCGATCCAGTTGCCGATTTTCTGCGCGTGCGGCCACGCCTGCACCAGCACGGCGGGCTCGCCCGACGTGACGCCGCCGGCGGGGTAGGGCAGGCCCACCGCGCCCCAGCGGCGCAGCCAGTCGCACAGGTTATGAACGATTTCAGGGACGGCGCCCTGGACGTAGACCAGCGTGCCCGAGAGCTCGGGCGACACCGCGTCCAGCGCCTCGGGCGCAAGCGGCAGCCGGATTTCAAAGGTGATGCTGGTGCCCAGGCCGGGCTCGCTGACGGCGTTGAGACGGCCGTTCATCATGTCCGACAAGCTGCGGCAGATGGACAGGCCCAGCCCCGTGCCCGGCAACGTGACGCAGTTGTCGGCGTCCACCTGGTAGTAGGGTTCGAACAGTCGCGCCTGATGTTCGGGCGCGATGCCCGCGCCGGTGTCGGCAATCTGAAAGCACAGGTCGACGCTGTCGCGGGTGCGGCTGTTGACCTTCAGGCGCAAGACGATTTGCCCGGAATCCGTGAACTTGATCGCATTATTGGCAAGATTGTCGAGAATCTGGCGGATGCGCGTGGCATCGCCGATGACGGCGGCGGGGGTGTCCGGGTCGGCCACGGCATAGCTGCGCACGCCCTTGGCATGCGCGCGCGCGGCGAAGCTGGCCACGACATTGTTCAGGAGCTCAACGGGTGAAAAAGGCGCGCGTTCCAGCACAGTATGCCCAGCCTCGATTCGGGAAAGGTCCAGCGTGTCGTTGATGGTACGCAGCAGCGTGGCGGACGATTGCTGGATGGTCTCCAGATACTGCGCCTGCTGGCCGCTGACGCGGGTCAATGAAAACAGTTCCAGCGTGCCAAGAATGCCGTAGAGCGGGGTGCGGATTTCGTGGCTCATCGTGGTCAGGAAGACTGTCTTGGCCTGGTTGGCGGCCTCGGCGTCGCGCTTGGCTTGCAGCAATGAATGTTCAATGCGCTTTAACGCCGAAATGTCGCTGATGCCGCACAGCACCACCGCTTCGCCCCGATACGTGGTGGGCGCGAAGCTGAGGTAGGCGGTGCGGCCATCGTTCAGCCGGTGTTCGCGGCCGGCTTCATCGCCCTGCGCGGACAGGATTTCGGTACGCCAGCCCGGCGTGCCCTGGAACCAGCGGCGCGCCATGTCGTTGGACAACACCACCGCGCGATCCGAGCGCCGCAGCAGGCAGAGCCCCACCGGCGCGACTTCGATCAGCTTGCGGTTGAGCGACACGCTGTCGGCCAGGGCCTCGTATTGGCGCAGCGCGGGCAGCACCAGACGCCGGCGGATATAACGGACGCGCAGAATCACGGTGATGATCAGCAGCAGCGAGGCAATGGCCGCCGTCTGAAAGGCAATGGCGTTGTCGCGCAGCACGTGGCGCATGGGCGCGTAGTAGACCAGGCGCCACCCGTCATCGCCCACCGACTTGCTCAGCACCAGGTATTCAGGCAACCAGCCCTGTCCTTGCAGGCCGAACGCATCTTCGCGCGTGGTGTGTGGCAAGGCCTGGCTGGTGGCGCCCGCGCCGGCGCTGCGCAGCACCGGCCGGCTCAACTCATCAAACAGCACGTAGTCGCCCGCGCCCGTGCGCGGCGCGTTCACGGCGGAATCCACACCCTGGACCTCAAGCCCGATCCATGCCGCCTCGGGGTGTACGGCATCAAGCGGCGTGAAAAGGAACAGGCGCTTGACCGTGTCCTGCGGCGGATGCAGCCAGACGATGGGCGGCAGGCCGTTGGTGGGCGCACGGGTCTGCACATCGGCCAGCGTCAGCGCCAGCCACTGCTGGATGGACGCGGGAATGGCGGGTGTGCCCGGCTGGTCGTGCGAGGCCACGGGCACCGTGCTTGCGTGGCGCACCGCGCTGTACACGATGCGCGTGTTGGCTTGCGCCACGCGGCGCAGGTCGCGCGGGGTCAGCACCAGCGCCCAATCGTAGGCGTCGGGGCCTTCCTGAAGCGGCAGCACTTCGATCTGCCCCGTCTTGCCGAAATGCGACGGGGTCTTGCTGATGGGTTCCTGATTGGTGTTGCGCACCGCCGACGCGGATATCGAGCGCAGCAGGGATTCGCGTTGGTCGAAAAAATGCTGGGCTTCGTAGGCGGCGGCGTTCATGTGGCGCCGGTAGTTGGACACTACGTTGCTGAACGCCCAGTACAGGTACAGGGCGGCACCCGCCGCGATACAGACGAGCAGCGCCACTGCAAGAAAGTGCAGTAACAGCGAGGCGGCGCGCGGCGCGGCAAGGGGTTCTAGGGCGGGAGCGCCATGGTCTTCTACCAGCATTTGACGCATGGTAGAAACACCTGCTTACCCAGTGAATAAGAAGAATCTCAAAGTGCGAAGTCCCGGCGTTTGAGAAATTTCTTGTTCTTTTGCTGGGAAGCGTTGGGCACTATCTGTGGGATTCCGACTTCGCCAAGAAGCTGCCCCCGGCGCATTTTTACACCGACGGCATGCCTCAACACGGCGCTTAGACGTTAATCGAGAACAGCATGATATTGACCCGGCTCTGCCCCCCCGCGCACCCCATCGATCGGGTCTTGCCATGAAAGACGACGCCCGTTCCTGGGCTCTGTCCGAAGAGTCCGTCGTGCTGCGCTTCCAGCCCGTGTTCACGGCACAGGGGCAAGTCCACGAATACGCGGTGATGGGGCGCTGCCGGCCGTCACCATGGAGCAGCCTGAACCCCGTGGGCCTGGGCGCCAGCCTGATGGCCGGCGTGGCGTTCTTCAAGCAATTCAAAACCCCGATCGAATTGTCATTCGAACATGCGCTGGATGTGCGTGGCCATGGCGACCTGGCCGAACGCTTGTGCTCCGAGCTGGGCATCGGCGTGCTGGAAAACGCCATCTGGGTCAACAAGTACGCGCGCTACGACGATGCCGCGCCCCTGTTGATGCCGGCAAAGCGCATCACCTTCACCCTGCCCTTGACCGACCGCCTGTCGGACCACGCCGATGTGCTGTCGCGGTATCCGGAATTCCAGGCGCGGCTGCGCGCGCGACTGCTTCCCTCAGTCTTGCGCGGCAAGGACACCGGCAATGGCGCTTTGCGCGCCGACGGCCTGCATGTGCAGGTGCCGCTGGGCTTGTCCGAAAACCGTACCTTGCAGGGCCGCTTCTTCACCTTGATGGAGCGCGCCTGGTGCGCCAACCTGCAAGTCGTGGCAGGGGGCGTGGAAGACATCCGCGATTTTGCGTGGATGCGCCTGCACAGCGACCTTCTGTTTCGCGGGGCGGCCTTATCCGCCCCGCTCAGCGCCGAATGCCTTGGCATCTGGCTAGACGCCGACAGCAACGCGTGGCGCTCGTTCAATGCGTCCACCACGCGCTTCGCAGGCGTGGCGGAAAGCTAGCTTAGTTGCTGGCTTAGTTGCCCGTTTCGGATTGCAGCCGGCCCAGGATGAAGCCATCCACCGAACTCGTCCGGCCGCGCCACAGCGTGGGCTGCCCGGCAATGGGCGTGCCATCGGCCGTAAAGAACAGTGCGTCGGTCAAGTGGATGTAGTTGGGCAGCGGGTCGGCCGGCTGCGGCACGCGAAACACATCCCCCAGTTCAGCCAGCGAGCGGTGCACCGCGTCACGGGCGTCGGCGTCCAGCATGTCGAGCGAACCCGTGAAGCTGGCGGCGAACCGGTCGAAATATTCCGCGCCCGACACGATAGACCCCGATACCAGCATGCCGCCCATTTGCAGCGTTACTCCAATGCTCTCAAGCTGGCCGCCGTTGTTGACCAGGTTGACCAAAAATTGCAGGAAGGCGTCGGCGTGGGGAGCGGTGTTGGGGCTGACGGTGGGCTCGATGGACATAACGGAGTCTCGGAAGGGTCGTAGAAGACGCACAAGATACTCGAATCGTGCAAAAAAAACCTACCAGCCCCAGCACGTGCCGGCCGCCGGTTTGCCGCAGTTGCGGTAATTCACCGCAAACCACAGTTTCCCGGCGTTGCGCGGCGAGCCGTCGGCTTTGACATCGACGCGCGGCAATTCTTCCAGCGTGTCGCGTTGGCTCTTGATGGATACGCCTGCCGCCACGTTGGCCGCCAAGGGGATGCGTCCCAGCGTTTGCGCCTGCCGGTCGTCGAACACGATATCGGTGTCGGCCAGCGCGCCCATTTTCAGCGAGGCATCGCGCACGGCAGCGGCATAGCTGTCGTTGGCGCCACCGGGAACCAGCGTGGAACTTAGCGTGCTGGCCGCCAGAATTTGCGCGGGCGTGGCGGGCGCGGCCGTCTTGTATTGGTCCAGCGCCGGCAGTTGCCCGGCCGCCACCTGGCGGCGCAGCCAGTCGCCCCACAGAAATTCCGCGAACTCGGGCAGGTTGCCGTTCTGGTAGGCGATGTCGCGGGTGAAGTAAACCAGCGAGCGATAGCGGTCTTCCTGCATGCCGCCGGCTTCGTCGGCGCTGGCCAGACCCAGGCGGCTGGGCAATTGGTCGACGGTGATGGCTTGGTTCTGGCCATCGCGCAGCCAGGCCCGGCGTTCGTCGACCATGCGTTGCCAGAACGCGGCGGCCGTCGGCAGGCTGCTGTAGTTGGCGTCCACCTTGACCCAGACCGGCAGCTTGGGGCCGCCATCGAAGATCTCGCGCAGTGACGAAAACGTGTGATGGCCGTCGGTCAGGTACAGATTGCCGTCCCAGCCCACCACCACGGTTTTCAGGTTTTCCGCGTGTGTGCCCGGCGCGTCCTTGCACGCGAAAGTGGCGGGTTGGTCCAGCCGCGCGGCGCGGGCGACGGCCAGGTCGGCAAATTTCTCGGCGCGTTCCACACCGCCCATGTCCTCGCAGTAGTCGTCAAACTTCTTTCCGACGGTGCGATCCAGGTAGTCCAGCTGGCGGGCGGCATCGCCGGCCCACAAGCGGTTGAAGTCGCCTTGCCAACGCCCCAGCTTGTAGTAGATCTGGTCGTAGCCGATGGCGGCCTGCGTGGGGTGCAGGGCGTCGATGGTGACCTGGATGACGTCGCCGGCCTTGGCATTCAGGTAGGCGGTGTTGCGGGCGGGGACGTCGGGGGCCGGGGTCGGGTCCGGCGTGGGATCGACGGCGGGAGGCGCGCTGACGATGGGTGAGGCGGGCGCGTCGTCGTTGTCGTCGCTGCCGTTGCAGGCGGCCAGGGCCAGCGGCAGCAATGCCACGGCCAGCAGGCGCGCGAGGGGTTTCAGGGTCAGGCGGGAAGCAAAGTCGAGGGTCATGGGCGGGCCGTATTGCGGCGATCTAAAGGTATCCAATCATGACAGCGGCGTGTTTCCCCCGTATTGCACCGTCCATGGCACGCCATCGATTTCCCATTCGCCAGGGGCTTGTCCATAATCGGTCCTCGATTCAGACGGGAGGATACCGGCAATGGCAACGATCAAACACTGGCGGGCCTGTTTTGTTTTGGCGCTGAGCGCATTGGGCGCGGCGGGGGCGATGGGCGTGCCGGCGGGCGAGGCGCGCGCCGCTGTGGACCCTGTGGCGCAATTGCGCGAGGCCGCCGGCCAGGGCCAGGCCGCGCGCGTGCGCGAATTGCTGGACCAAGGCGTGCCGCCGGACGGGCGCGATGCGCAAGGCAACACGGCATTGCTGCGTGCCACGCAGGGCAACCACGTGGAGGCGGCGCGCGTGCTGATCGAAGCCGGTGCCGACGTGAACGCGCAAAACGGCATGCAGGACAGCGCCTACCTGCTGGCGGGCGCGCAAGGCTATCGCGAGATTCTCGAGCTGACGCTGCGCCACGGCGCGAACCTGCAAAGCACCAACCGTTACGGCGGCACCGCGCTGATTCCTGCCTGCGAGCGCGGGCACGTGGAAGTCGTCCGAACGCTGCTGCTAGCGGGCGCCAAGCCCGATCACGTCAATCGGCTGGGATGGACGGGCTTGCTGGAAGCCATCATTCTGGGCGACGGCGGCCCCCGGCATCAGGCAATCGTGGCCTTGCTGATTGGGGCGGGCGCCGACGTGAACCTGGCGGATCGTGAAGGCGTGACGCCGCTGCGGCACGCGCGCCAGAAAGGGCAGGCGGAAATCGTTGCGCAACTGGAACGCGCGGGGGCGCGATAGGCCAAACGCAGGCAGCGCCCGCCGGGCCCCAAGCAAAAGCGGGACGCGTCCAATCGGACGCGCCCCGCTTTTTATCGTGCCGACGAACTGGCGCGCTTTCGCGCTATCGCCTATCGCGCCGTGCGCAGCTTAGAACTGATGGCGCACGCCCACGCCGGCGGCGGTGCTCTTCAGGCCGTCGATGAACGCGTAGTCCGTGCCGTACGAACCGTAGGCGTACAAGTTGGTGCGCTTGGACAAATCGTAGGTGTAGCCCACGCTGTAGACGTTCATGTTGGCGTCGCCGCCCGTCAGCTTGTCGTTGGACGGGGCCACGTGCTGCCACGAGGCGAACACGCTGCTGGCGCCGCCCACCGGCACGGTCGCGCCCAGCATGTAGGCGTTGGCCTTGAAGCCGTTGACGAAGCGGTTGGTGCCGAATTCGTCGCTGAACGGCGTGTCGGCCGGCAGGTCCTGCCCGACGAACCAGCCGTCGGTGGTGCGGCCATAGGCGGCGGCCAGCTTCACCACTTCCAGGTCGTAGGACACGCCCAGCGCGTACTGGCGCGGGGTGGCGTTGCTGTCGATGTTGCCGCGGTTCGAGCCGTTCAACTGGTCGTACGTCAGCGCCACGTTCAGCGGGCCCTGCACGTAGCGCAGGCCGGCCGTGATGCCGCGCGTGTTGTCGGCGGTGCGGAAACCGGTCTGGTCGGCGGTGGTGTCGTCGGCGTTGAACGAATAGCCGATGCCGAATTCAAAACCGTTCACCGAGGGGGTGCGGTACATGACCATGTTGTCCCAGCGCATGGTGTTGGCGGCGCTGAAACCCAGGCCCAGGTTCGACTGGGTGTAGCTGGTGTAGAAGGGGTCGATGTCGGCCAGATAGTTCGAGCCGATCGTGGCTTGGCGGCCGAAGTCCAGTTGGCCCCAGGCGTCGTTGGCCAGGCCGATGGTGGCTTGGCGGCCGAACAAACGGCCGGATTGGCCGCGTTGGCCATTGGCGGAATCAAAGCCGCTTTCCAGCTTGAAGACGGCGCGCAGGCCGTCGCCCAGATCTTCGGATCCGCGCAGGCCCCAGCGGGAGCCGGCCTGGATGCCGTTGATCATGCCAAGCTTGCTACCGCTGTAGCCGTCGCCCTTGATCTTGTTGTAGCCGATGCCGGTGTCGATGACACCATAGAGGGTGACTGACGGTTCTGCCTGTGCAATGCCTGTGAAAGCGGTCAGCATCGCAGCGGCGAGCAGCGTCTTTTTCATCCGGGGATCTCCTGGGATTGTTGGGGGGAAAAAACAAAGGGAACACCACGCCAGGCATCAAGCCCAGCGGTGTTCCCGGGCGCAAGTGTAGAACATTTACGCTATTTACCTTTGATTGCCTGGGATGTTCCGGCTATTTCGTCTAATCGGGCCCCGTGGGTCAATGTGCGGCATGGACGCTTTTCGGGCATGCGGATTGACCGCGTGCCGTCATAGTGGCATCTTGCCCCGAAGCCCGAGTCTTGACCTTTTTCTGGAACCCCCGTGGACTATCCACAGCCCCTTGTGACCGTTGACGCCGTCCTGCTTACCTTGCGGGCCGGCGGCCTGGAAATTGCCCTGCACCAGCGCGACCGCGCGCCCTTCAAGGGCGTTATGGCGCTGCCGGGCGGCGTGGTGCATGTGGACGAAGACGACAGCACCGAAGCCAGCATCCGCCGGGTCCTGCGCGAAAAAACCGGCTTTGAACCGCGTTACCTGGAACAGCTACAGGTGTTCTCGGGCACCCGGCGCGACCCCCGCCAGTGGTCCTTGTCGGTGTCGTACGTCGCCTTGGTGCCGGTGGCCGAACTGGAAGCGGCGGCGGGGCAGGGCCTGCGCTTTGTCAGCGTGGATGCCTTGCCCACGCTGGCGTTCGACCACGCCGCCATCGTGGCCGCCGCCGTCGCCCGCCTGCGCGGAAAATCCAGCTACTCGACCTTGCCTTTCTTCCTGCTGCCGGAACGCTTCACCTTGACCGAGCTCCAGCACACCTACGAAGCCATCTTGCAGACGCGGCTGGAAAAATCGAACTTCCGCAGGAAGATGGACGCCTGGGGCGTGCTGGAAGCCACGGGCGATTTCGTCACCGGGGCGCAGCGCCCCGCGCGGCTGTACCGCTTGAAGGACTTCGCCTTGTTCGACCGCAGCGTTGGATGACTTTTCCCTGCCGCACCCACCCGCGACGCCGATTTCCAGCAAGATAGTTGCACATTAACAATAAGTCGGCATATACTGGCTCCACTTAGTTTTGAAATGCCACTAAGGGCTGATCATGTTCACCATCACTGCGGTAGTAGAAGGACAACGCCAAACCGAAACGCCGACCGCGTTCGTGTTTCCTGGCGGCGAAAGCCAGGTCACGGTGCCGGCCGGCTTGCGCTTGGCGGCCGATGCCGCCACCGAATTTCGCATCCACGCGCTGCTCAAGTCCGCCAATGACGTCATGCAGCTGCTGATGCTGACCGACGCATTGCGCCGCCTGAATCCCGCCGTGCCCGTGCACCTGGACATGCCGTACGTGCCCTACGCGCGGCAAGACCGGGTGTGCAACCCGGGCGAGGCCCTGGGCGCGGCCGTCTTCTGCAAGCTGATCAACGACCAGCAATACACCACCGTCACCATCACCGAACCGCACAGCGACGTCACCCCCGCGCTGTTGCAGCGCCTGCGCGTGGTGGACGCCGCCGCGTTCGTGGCCCGGGCGCTGGCGGCTCCGGTCTTCGCCCATGGTGTGACGTTGATGGCGCCCGACGCCGGCGCCCGCAAGCGGGTGCAGGCCTTGGCCAAGAAGCTGGGCGTGGCCGACGTGCGCTACGCCGAGAAAGTGCGCGACCCGCAAACGGGCCGCATCACCGAAACCCGCGTGCCCGACGACATCCCGGATCAGCCCATCCTGGTGGTGGACGACATCTGCGACGGCGGCCGCACGTTTCTGGAACTGGCGCTGGCGCTTGCCGACAAAACCCGCCAGCCGCTTTACCTGTACGTCACGCATGGCATCTTCAGCCATGGCCTGACGGCCCTGAATGAACGCTATGCCGGCGTGTTCACCGCCTACGACTGGACGCAGGCCGACGGCCAGGGCGCCCCGGTTTGCGTAGGCCCTGACACCGCAACGCCCGCATCATCGTCAATGGCGCCCAGCCCCTTGGCGACCGCCATCCCCGCCCTTGCGAACTAAGAAGGAAACTGCCATGAATGCCCCCGACACCGTGATCGCCAAGAACGGCATCAACCCCTTCCTGCAAGCGGACTTCTATAAGACCGGCCACCCGTTCCAGTACCCCAGGGGCACCAACAAGATCCTGGCCAACTTCACGCCGCGCTCGGCGCGGCTGGCGCCGGTGCTGCCCGAATTGTTCGACGACAAGATCGTCTGGTTCGGCCTGCAAGGCTTCATCAAGGAAATCCTGATCGACCTGTTCAACCGCGAATTCTTCGGCAAGCCGGCCGGTAGCGCGGTGCGCCAATACCAGCGCCGCGTGGACAATGCGTTGGGCAAGGGCGCGGTCACCGTTGACCACCTGCAAGCGCTGTATGAACTGGGCTACCTGCCGCTGGAAATCCGCTCGGTGCCCGAAGGCGCCCGCGTCGACATCCGCGTGCCGCCCGTCACCTTCATCAACACGCATCCGGACTTTGCGTGGCTGGTCACCTACATCGAAACCCTGTTCAGCTGCGAATCGTGGAAGCCGTCCACGGTGGCCACCATCGCCTTTGAATACCGCAAGCTGCTGACTTATTTCGCGCGCACCACGGGCAGCCCCATGGACTTCGTGAACTGGCAGGGGCACGACTTTTCCATGCGCGGCATGTCGGGCCTGTACGACGCACGCAAGAGCGGCGCGGGCCACTTGCTGTCGTTCACCGGCACGGACACGATTCCCGCCATCGACTACCTGGAAGACATCTACGGCGCGGATTCCGATCGCGAACTGGTCGGCGGGTCGGTGCCGGCGACGGAACACTCGGTGATGTGCCTGGGCAGCAAGGAAGGCGAGATCGAAACCATTCGCCGCCTGGTCACCCAGGTGTACCCCGGCGGCATCGTGTCGGTGGTGTCGGACACCTGGGACTTCTGGCAGGTGGTCACCGACTTCGCCGCCGCGCTCAAGCCGGAAATTTTGGCGCGTACGCCAGACCCGTACGGCAACGCCAAGGTGGTGTTCCGCCCCGATTCCGGCGACCCGGTGAAGATCCTGACGGGCTATTTCTGCACCGACGTGCCGGCCGTCGAGGATGCGACGGCGTTGGCCGGCGCGGGCCGCGCAGGCTTCGAGGCGGTGCGCGACGCCGCCACCGGCAAGTACTGGTTGCTGGATGACGACGCGCGTGCCGTTCAGCCACTGCGCGAAGCCGAGGTCAAGGGCGCGGTGCAATGCCTGTGGGACATTTTCGGTGGCGTGGTGACGGACCGTGGCTACAAGCTGCTGGACCCGCACGTTGGCCTGATCTACGGCGATTCGATCACGCTGGCGCGCGGCCGCGACATTCTTGTGCGCCTGGAAAGGAAGGGCTACGCCTCCGGCAACGTGGTGCTGGGCATCGGGTCCTACACCTACCAGTACCTGACGCGCGACACCTTCGGCTGGGCGCTGAAGGCCACCTACGCCGAGGTCAACGGCGAGCCCGAGGAACTGGTCAAGGACCCGGTCACGGACTCCGGCGTGAAGCGTTCCGCCAAGGGCCTGCTGCGCGTGGACGAGACCGCCACGGGCTATGAACTGCACGACCGGCAGACGCCTGAACAAGCGGCGGGCGGCGCGCTGGTGCCGGTGTTTCGCGACGGCCAGTTGCTGGTGGAGCAGGACCTGGCCCAGATCCGGCAGCGGCTGCAAACGTCGTGGGTATGCCCGGAAGCCGGCAGCATTGCGTGGGCCTCGCGCTGACCCGACTACCCGCCAAGGTTCCCCATGAAAAAGCCGCACGCCCGATTCGGGTAGTGCGGCTTTTTTGATTGCCTGAAGATCCGTTCGTCAGGCTTTGGCCCGCGCGCGCTTGTCTTCCCGCACGAAGATCACCACGCCCACGATGATCATCAGCGCCAACGCGTACCAGGTAATGGCATAGACCAGATGGTTGTTCGGAAATTCCAGCACCGTCAGCCCGCCGACGGGCGCCTTGGCCGGATCGCGCCCCGGGCTGGACGCGGCATCGGCATCGATGAAGTAGGGCGCCACGTCCGTCAGGCCGCGCGCGGTGGCAATGGCGGGCAGGTCACGCGAATACCAGAGGTTGGCGGCCGGATCGTTGTTGCGCAAAAAGCCGCTGCCCGGCTCGCCCATGCGCAGCAGGCCCGTCACGCGGCCTTCGGCGGGCGGCGGCGGGTTGGCGCCTTCGGTCTTGCGCCACTGCGGCAGCACGAAACCGCGATTGACCAGCACCGTGCCGCCATCGGCCATCCGCAACGGCGTCATGACCCAGTAGCCGCTGCCCAGTTCGGTGGCGGCCTGCACCAGCGTCTGGCGGTCGTATTGATACGTGCCGGTGGCGGTGACGTGCCGGTATTCGGCATTGCTGGACGTCAGGCCGCGCCATTCCTGCTTGCCCGGCGCGGGGGCGGTGGGCGCGTGCGCGCGCTGCTTCACCTGCGAGATCAGCTCTTGTTTCCAGGCCAGCCGGTGCACTTGCCACGTGCCCAGCGCGCAAAGGCCGGCGAACAGGCCGGCAGCAACCACGCCCAGGATGACCAGGGTGGTTTTGCTGCGCGGTTTACGGGGGGTGTCGCGGATAGTGGAGTCTTTTACTGCTGCCATCAGGGCATATTCCGCATGTCGTGTGTGGACATGGGCATCATATTGGAGTTCAAGTGATACATGATCCAGATTGATCCGCTGAGCGTGATTACGACCAGCACCAGCGTGAATATTAACGCCAACATGTTCCAGCCGCTTTCGGACTTGGTGTCCATGTGCAGGAAGTAGATGATGTGGACGACGATCTGCACCACGGCAAACGCCAGGATCACCAGCGCCGTCGTGCGCGAACTGGGGAACACGCGGTTCATGACCAGCCAGAACGGAATGGCGGTCAGGACGGCCGCCAGGATGAAGCCGGTGACATAGCTTTTCAGCGTGCCGTGACCGGCGCCGTCATCGTCGTCGTGGTGATCATGGCCACCGCCGTGGCCATGATCATGCCCGTGGCCATGGCCATGCGGCCCACGGTCAGCCAGGTTGTCCATGTGCGACGTCGTCATGGCAGCACTCCCATCAGATACACGAAGGTGAACACGCCCACCCAGATCAGGTCCAGGAAGTGCCAGAACATCGACAGGCACATCAGGCGGCGGCGGTTCTCGGGGATCAGGCCATGCATCCGCACCTGGATCATCATCGTCACCAGCCACACGATGCCGAACGTGACGTGCAGCCCGTGCGTGCCCACCAGCGTGAAGAAGGCCGACAGGAAGGCGCTGCGCTGCGGCCCCGCGCCCTGGTGGATCAGGTGCGCGAATTCGTAGATTTCCAGCGACAGAAAGCCCAGCCCGAGCAGGCCCGTCACCGCCAGCCACAGCTGCGTGGCGCCGATGCGGTTGCGCCGCATCTCCAGCATGGCGAAGCCGTAGGTGATGGACGAGAACAGCAGCAGCGACGTGTTTACCGCCACCAGCGGCAGGTCGAACAGGTCGGCGCCGGATGGCCCGGCCGCATAGCTGCGCCCTAATACGCCGTAGGTGGCGAACAGGCAGGCGAAGATGAGGCAATCGCTCATCAGGTAGACCCAGAACCCAAGCAGCGTGCCGTTCTTGGGGTGGTGTTCGCCCGGCACGTAGAACACGGGCTCTTGCGGCGGCGCGGCGCCGCCTTGCAGGGTGGGGGCCAAGGTATCAGACATGATTCGCTAACAACCTCGTGCGGGCGGCCTCTTCGCGCACAACCTCGTCGGCCGGCACGTAGTAGTCGCGCTTGTAGTTGAAGGTATGAATGATGGACACCAGGATCAGCGCCACGAAAGACAGCACGGCCAGCGGCCACATGTGCCAGATCAGCGCAAAGCCCATCACCACGCTGATGCCCGCCAGCACGATGCCGGCCCAGGTGTTCTTGGGCATGTGGATGGGAATGAAGCCCTGCTGCGGCCGTTCGTAGCCGTGCTGTTTCATCTGCCACCAGGCGTCCAGGTCATGCACGCGCGGCGTGAAGGCAAAGTTGTATTGGGGCGGCGGCGACGACGTGGACCATTCCAGCGTGCGGCCGTCCCAGGGATCGCCGGTAAAGTCGCGCAGCTGGTCGCGGCGGCGATAGCTGACGACCAGTTGGATGATGAAGCTGGCGATGCCGCAGGCGATCAGCAACGCGCCAAAGGCCGCGATCTGGAACCAGATTTGCAGTGACATGTCTTCAAAGTGGTTCACGCGGCGCGTCACGCCCATCAGGCCCAGCACGTACAGCGGCATGAACGCCACGTAGAAGCCCACCAGCCAGAACCAGAACGAGCACTTGCCCCAGAACGGGTCCAGCTTGTAGCCGAAGGCCTTGGGAAACCAGTAGGTGATGCCGGCCATCAAGCCGAACAGCACGCCGCCGATGATCACGTTATGAAAGTGCGCGATCAGGAACAGGCTGTTGTGCAACGCGAAGTCGGCGGGCGGCACGGCCAGCAGCACCCCCGTCATGCCGCCGATCACGAACGTGACCATGAAGCCCAGCGTCCACAGCATCGGGACTTCGAAGCGGATGCGGCCGCGATACATGGTGAACAGCCAGTTGAAGATCTTGGCCCCGGTCGGGATCGAGATGATCATGGTGGTGATCCCGAAGAACGAGTTCACGCTGGCCCCGGACCCCATGGTGAAGAAGTGGTGCAGCCACACCAGGTACGACAGCACCGTGATTACGACGGTGGCGTACACCATGGACGCGTAGCCGAACAGGCGCTTGCGGCAGAAGGTGGCCACCACTTCCGAGAAGATGCCGAAGGCCGGCAGGATCAGGATGTAGACCTCGGGGTGCCCCCAGATCCAGATCAGGTTCACGTACATCATGGCGTTGCCGCCGAAATCCGCCGTGAAGAAGTTGGTGCCTACGTAGCGGTCCATGGACAGCAGCGCCAGCACCGCCGTCAGCACGGGGAAGGCCGCCACGATCAGCACGTTGGTGCACAGCGCGGTCCACGTGAAGATGGGCATGCGCATCATCTTCATGCCGGGCGCGCGCATTTTCACGATGGTGACCAGCAGGTTCACGCCGGATAGCAGGGTTCCCACCCCGGCAATCTGCAACGCCCATATGTAGTAATCAACCCCCACGTCGGGGCTGTGCAATATGCCGGACAGTGGCGGATACGCCAGCCATCCCGTGCGCGCGAATTCGCCCACGAACAGCGACATCATTACCAGGATCACGCCGCCCGTCGTCATCCAGAAACTGAAGTTGTTCAAGAACGGAAAGGCCACGTCGCGCGCGCCGATCTGTAGCGGCACGATGTAGTTCATCAAGCCCGTGACCAGCGGCATGGCCACGAAGAAAATCATGATCACGCCGTGCGCGGTAAAGATCTGGTCGTAATGGTGCGGCGGCAGATAACCGGTGGAATCGCCAAACGCCACGGCCTGCTGCAAGCGCATCATGATGGCGTCGGCAAAGCCGCGCAGCAGCATGACGATGCCCAGAATCACATACATGATCCCGATTTTCTTGTGGTCGATGCTGGTGAACCATTCATGCCACAGATAGCCCCACTTCTTGTAGTAGGTGATGGAGCCCAGCACCACGATGCCGCCGATGGCCACCATGAAGAACGTGGCGATCAGGATGGGTTCGTGAAAGGGGATGGCGTCCCAGGTCAGGCGACCGAAGATCAGCTTGGTGAGGTCTGGTTGATCAGGCATCTTGATTCCAGCGTAAAAACCACGATTTCATGAAACCCTGCGTCATCCGATGCGCGGCGCTGACGGCGCGCATGCCGCTACAACACCAAGCCTTCGGTCGACGTGCACATCGCGCCGACATACTTGCGCGGCTTGGTGTCGGTCAGGCCCAGCCGTTCGCGCGTTTGCGCGTCCAGCGTGGTGACGTTGAGCGCGCCCGGTATGCCCATGCCGCCTTGCGCATCGATGGCCATGGCGTCCTTCATGCACATGCGGTTGCCTTCGACGCAGCGGTTGACGATGGCGTCGAACAGGCCGGGGGCAACCGAGGCGTAGTGTTGGATCGGGTTGCGTTCGCTGGGCTGCTCAAGCTTCAGGTAGGCATCGCGCGTCAGCCGCTGGGTAGAGGCGCGGGTGTCGGCTACCCACTTGTCAAAGCCCTGCTGGTCCAGCCCGTGGAACTTGAAGCGCATGCCCGAGAAGCCCGAGCCGCTGTAGTTGGCCGACAGGCCTTCGTATTCGCCGGGGTGGTTGATGACCGCGTGCAAGGTCGTCTGCATGCCGGGCATGGCGTAGATCTGACCCGCCAGCGCGGGCACGAAGAACGAATTCATCACCGACGACGAGGTGATCTTGAACTGGATGGGGCGGTCAACGGGCGCCGCCATTTCGTTGACGGCGGCGATGCCTTGTTCGGGATACAGGAACAGCCACTTCCAATCCAGCGCCACCACCTCGACCACCAAGGGCTTGGTGTCGGCGGGCACTTCGCGGCCCTCGGACAGGCGCGCCAGCGGACGGTAGGGATCGAGCTGATGGGTGCTGACCCAGGTCAACGCGCCCAGCGCGATGATGATGAGCAGCGGCGCGGCCCAGATCAGAAGCTCCAGCATGGTGGAGTGGTTCCATTCCGGATCGTAGTGAGCCTCTTTGTTGCTGGCGCGATAACGCCACGCAAACAGAAAGGTCAGGAAGATCACCGGCACGATGATCAGCAGCATCAAGCCGGTTGAAATGATGATCAGATTGCGCTGTTGAAGCGCCACATCGCCCGATGGCGACAGCAGCACCGCATTGCATCCGGCGAGCAATGGCAGGGCGGCAATCAGGATCAATCCGCGGAGCCTGGTGATGGACAACATAGCCATACCTCGAAACGTAACCGTGGGAGGTAAACGCAACACTACGCTGGAAGCCGCGAAAAATCTAGGGTAAAAAGAACAAAAGTGTGCGCGGCAAAGCGTGCGCGGCAGGGCGCTATCCCAATGCGGGCGCGGTTTGGCGGGCAGCAACGTTGCGTTGCACTGGCATGTTGCAAGATCGTAGACAAGGCGGTTTCGAACTTCCTACAGTGAGCACATCCATGTCGACCTCCACGCAGTATCCCGGTCATGCCCCCTCCGTTCCCGGCCCAGGGGCACCGTCCGGCGGGGCCAGCCATGCCAAGGTGGCTCCTGGCGAAATCGCCGTCGGCGTGGTGGTGGGGCGCGCATCCGAATACTTCGATTTCTTTGTGTTCGGCATCGCCTGCGTGCTGGTCTTTCCCCGCGTCTTCTTCCCCTTTGAAGCACCGCTTGAAGGCACGCTGTGGTCCTTCGTGATCTTCTCGTTTGCGTTCATCATGCGGCCCATCGGCACGGCGCTTTCGATGGCGGTGCAGCGGCGTTGGGGCCGCGCCACAAAATTGACGGTTGCGCTGTTTGTGTTGGGCACGGCCACGGTGGGCATGGCGTTCCTGCCCAGCTACGAAACCATCGGCGCGCACGCCATCACCCTGCTGGCCGTATTTCGCTGCCTGCAAGGGTTGGCGTTCGGTGGCTCGTGGGATGGGCTGCCGTCGCTGCTGGCGCTGAACGCGCCGCCCAATCGGCGTGGCTGGTATTCGATGATGGGGCAGCTGGGCGCACCGGTCGGCTTCCTGGTCGCCAGCGCGCTGTTCCTGTACTTGCACGTTACGCTGACGCAGGCCGACTTCATCGAATGGGGCTGGCGCTATCCGTTCTTCGTGGCGTTCGCCATCAACGTGGTGGCGCTGTTCGCACGGCTGCGCCTGGTCGTCACCGAGGAATACACGCAGCTGCTTGAAGAAGGCGAGCTGGAACCCATCGCCATCACCGAGATGCTGCGCTCGCAGGGCTACAACCTGTTCATCGGCGCGTTTGCCGCGCTGGCCAGCTATGCGCTGTTCCACCTGGTGACCGTGTTCCCGTTGTCGTGGATTGCGATCAGCGCCACGCAACAGATTACCGACGTGCTGATCGTGCAGATCTTCGGCGCGGTGCTGGGCATCCTGGGTACGGTGGCTTCCGGTTGGCTTGCCGACCGCATCGGCCGCCGCACCACGCTGGGCATGCTGGCGGTGGCGATCGGCATCTTTGCGCTGTTCGCGCCGTGGCTGCTGGGCGGCGGGCCGGTGGGGCAGGACGCCTTCATCCTGATCGGGTTCGCGTTGCTGGGCTTGTCGTATGGACAAGCATCCGGCACCGTCACGGCAAACTTCACGCGCCGCTTCCGCTACACGGGCGCGGCGCTTACCTCGGACATGGCGTGGCTGGTCGGCGCGGCATTCGCGCCGGTGGTTGCGCTGGGGCTGTCGGCCCGGTTTGGGTTGGTGGCCGTCAGCGTCTACCTGCTGTCGGGCGCGGCATGCACCTTGCTGGCATTGCGCATCAACAAGGTGCTGGAAACGCGGGATTGAACCTTCAACGGGGCCGTTTTTTCAGCCCCGGTATCCTTCCAGCACATTTGCCACGTTGGTCCCCACGTCGGCCACGGCATAGCCGCCTTCCATCGTGAACACGGTCGGCAGGCCCGGGCTGGCCAGCGCCTGGCCGACCGCCAGATAGTCCGCGCTTTTCAGCTTGAACTTCGAGATCGGATCACCTTCGTAGGTGTCCACGCCTAGCGCAACCACGACCGCGTCGGCCTTGAACGCTTGCACGGCGGCCAGCCCTTGTTGCAGCGCTTGCGTCCACGTGGTGAAGTCGGTGCCGGCGGGCAGGGGCAAATTCAGGTTGGCTCCAAAGCCCGCGCCTTCGCCCTCTTCGTCGGCATAGCCAAGAAAGAACGGGTATTCGGTGGTCGGGTCGCCATGGATCGACACCGTCAACACGTCGCCGCGTTCGTAGAAAATGCTTTGCGTGCCGTTGCCGTGGTGGTAGTCCACATCCAGCACCGCCACGCGCGCGGCGCCGGCGTCACGCAAGGCTTGCGCCGCCAGCGCCGCGTTGTTCAGAAAGCAGTAGCCGCCGAAAAAATCAGCGCCGGCATGGTGGCCGGGCGGGCGCGTCAACGCCATGGCGGCGCGTGGCCCGCCTGCGGTGGTGACCGCGCGCGCGGCGTCGATGGCGCAGGCCGCGCCGGCAGTAGCCGCCACCCAGGTTCCCGCCGTCAACGGGCATCCGCTGTCAAACGAAAACAGGCCCACGCGGGCGGCGAAATTGGTGGGTTCGATGTCGTGGCGAAAGCCGCGTACCGGCCACACGGACGGCAGGATGTCGATGTCTGCATTGGCCGCGTCCAGCGCCACCCAGTCGTGCCAGGCACTGGCCAGAAAATCCACGTAGCGCGGCGTGTGCACGCGCTTGACCAGTTCCATGTCTGGCGCCGACGGCACGCGCAGTTCGCCGATACCGCGCTGGCGCAACGCGTCCAGCACGAAGGCAAGCCGCGCCGGCGTCTCGTGGCAAGGCACCAGCTTGCCGCGAAACATTTCGTGGCGGCCGGCGTGTTGGTCATGGACGGGGTTGTGAAAGATCAGCACGGGGTCGGTCCTTGAATGGCCGCGCAATGAACGCCGACGCGAGTCACGTCAGCCAATGCGGCGGCAATGAACTGTGAACAATGAACGATGAGCTTTGAATACGGCGGTGGCGGTCGTCACTATAGCGGTCGCAGCGCGTACCACGCCATGGCCGGCAGTTCTCGAAAAGTGGAATAGATATCGCGCCATTCAAAGAAGCGCGGATAGCCGCCGCTGACGTCCGCCACGCCATGGCGGCGCAAGGCCAGCATGGTGCGGGGGACGTGGAAATACTGGGTCACGACCAGCGCGCGGGTATAGCCGTGTTCGCGCATGTAGTCGCTGGCATGGCGCGCGGTGGCCCAGGAATTGTTGCCCGCGCTATCCGTCACGATGCGGTCGTTGGGCACGCCGCGCGCCAACAGGTAGCCGCGCATCACGGTGGCCTCGTCGGCGCCGGCCGGGTCCACGCCGCCGCTGACGAACAGGATGCGGCATTGCTTGGCCGCGTAGCAGTCATGGGCGCGATCCAGGCGCGCCGCAAGGCGTGGCGAGGGCTGGCCGCCGGGCAGCACGGTGTTGCCCAGCACGATCGCCACGTCGGCGGGGCGGGCATGGGTTAGCAGGCCGGTTGTGGCCAGGGCGGCGGCGGCCAGCAGAACGGCGGCAAGCAAAAGGCCGGCAAGTAAAGGGGCGGCAAGTAAAGGGGCGGCAAGTAAAGGGGCGGCAAGTAAAGGGGCGGGGGCGGTAAGTAAAGGAGCGGCCACGCGGCCGGCGCGGCGGCGCATTGCCGGCTCCGAAGTCCGGTCCGAAGCCGGGGCCGGCTTATCGGCCACATGGGCGCGATCAACGCGAGGAATGGTCACGGGTTCGGACGCTGTGGTGGATGACGGGCGCGCCCCTACTGCGGGGCGGGCGGCCGTTGCGGCAGCGGGTAATCAAAGCGGACGTCGTTGGACACGATGGGCGCGCCAAGATTGCCCGGGTCGGTCAGGACGGCGGCGGCGCGGTATTTTCCGGGTGCAAGCGCGGGCAGGAAGGGCACGCTGCTGTAGCCGTTGTCGTTCAACAGGTAAGCCGGCTTGCCGTCTTCACCGGCGGCCCACACGACGGGGTCGCGAGCCAGGCCCAGCGGGTTGGCGGGATGCAGGGTGTCGCCTTCGCGCGGGTACAGCGGGTGGACGATGCGGTCGCCTTGCGCGTTGGTCAACAGCAGCCACACGCGCGGCGCGTTCAGGGCTACAGGCGCGTCGCCATGGTTGGCCACGCTGAGTATGAACTGCCCGCCGTCTTCGCCATTCCAATCGGCCAGCGTATCGGCAAGCTCAAGCGTCAGCTTGTCGGTGGGCGCCGGGGGGGCCAGCCGATGCTTGTCGACGCGCAGATCGCCGTAGCGCGCCCATTTCAGTACCTGGCCCGCTGTCTTGCTGACGTAGCGCACTTGCAGCCAGTCGCGCGGGCGCAGGGCGACGACATCCAGGTGTTCGCCTTCGGCGGCGGTCATCGTGGGCGTGGCGTTGACGTCCGGGGTGTCGTACAGGTCCAGGCGGCTGACGGGCACGGTGCCGCCTTCCAACGGCGATCCTTCGCCGTCGATGTCGATGCGGTCGATGGCGCCGTCGTCGCGGAAACGGTAGGTCAGTTCGGCGGCCTCGCTTTCCAGGCCGAACAGTGCCTGGGTGCCCCATGCGGTGGCGCGCACGGTGCCGTCGGCGCGCAGCACGTAGTCTTCAAAGCCGTTGCTGGCGGCGCCGTAGCGGCACGCCACGTGGATCACGGCCTGCTTGTCGTCGATGACCGGGTTGACGAAGCCTTTGCAGGGGCTGGCGCTGTCGGGGTGGGCAATTTCCTGGTAGCCACGGCTATCCGGCTGGTACAGGAACAGGCGGGCAAACAGCTGCGTGCTGCCGCCGCTTTGCCCCAGGATCAGATCGCGGTAGCCGTCGTGGTCGATGTCCACGGCCTGCACCTGATCCACCGTGTCGTCATCGAAGGTGGCCAGCGGCTGGAGGGGGCCATCGCCCACGCGCACGCGGGCTTGCTGTGTGTCGCCATTGCTGACGGTGACCACGGCCGGCAGGCCGGGCTTGATGACAATGGGAAAGTCCCGCTGGGCGGCCGGGGAAGAAGCCGCGGGGGCGGCCTGCGCAAGAATCTGCGGCTGCACCGCCATCGCGGCCAGTGAGGCCGCCAGCAAAATCCGTTTCACGCGCCTCTCCCCAACTGGAACAAGGGGGGGAATATACCCCAGCGCCGTGCGGGAAAACGATCAGCGCGCGGCGCAAGCCGGCTGGCCATCTTGAGTAGAATTGACCGTCTGGAGTTGCTGCCGGTTTTATCGGCCCACGCGTGCCTGTCCGCCATGAACGTTGCCTTTCCCATCCGCCAAGAATGTCCGCCGGGCGCCTGCATGTGCGACCGCGACGCGCTGTTGGCGGACCCGGCGGCGGATATCCGCATCCTGCGACTGACCAAGGAAGAAGAAAAACGCCTGGTCGCGCGCCTGGAAAACATCACCAGCCTGGAAGACCTGCGCGCCATGCAGGGACGCATCCAGGCGCAGCTGGGCATCGTGATCGTCATCACGCCCAGCGATAACGAGGTGCGTACGTCACGCGGCATCTCCATCCAGCTGGAAGAGGCGCCCGGGCTATGCCGCAAGACGCGCACCGCGCTGCCCGCCGCCATCCGGCGCGGCTTTGATAACAAACCCGAAATTGTCTACGCGCTGCTGAACGAGCGCGACCTGCTCAGCGGCACCTGATCACGACGCCTTGCAGGGCGCCAGCGCCACCACAGACGATGGCGAGCGGCCCGCTTCTGGGCGCGTGGCCGGCTTGCCGCTTTGCCTGACCGGATAGCCGATGATCACGGCGCTGCCGGCTTCCAGCCGCGTGGAAGCGGGCGAGCCATACGCCACCGTCCAACCGCGCACGGCCAGCGGCGCCAAGGTGTATTGCATGGCCGAGCCCGGCGATACATGGGCCACTTTGCCCGCGAACAGCTCGTGTTGCGGCTTGGGTTTTCCGTCGACCAGCGTGTAGGTGACGATGCGGTCCAGCGCGGCGGATTCGTCGTGCCGCGCCAGGATGGCGGTTTTATATCTGCCGGGCGGGATGTCGGCCAGGCTGAGATTCAGCGGCTCGGTCGCGTGGCCCGCCGCGTCCAGGCGCACGCCGGTGACGTCCACGCGCGCCAGCGGCGCATCGCCCACATTGCGCACCCGCACGCTGTATTGGCCCGACGTGCCCGTGGTGATGCATACGTCCACGCCCAACGGGTTCGGCTTGGGCGGCGCGGCCGCGCCAGCCTGTGCAAGGGCAGGCAACAGGCAGATCACGGCCAGCAAGGCGGACAAGCCAGGCAGGCCTGGCTTGTTCAAGGGTGACACGGGTGGGACCGATAGGGTGGGCACGGCGCGCTCCTGGTGGCAGGCAGCGTGCCGGGCGGCGCGTTGCCGCGCTTATTACACCACTTGACGGCTTTGGGCCGCGCTGGCCTGCTCGCGCTTGCCCGCGAGCCAGTGCAGGATCAGCGCCAGCACCAGCAGCCCGGCCATGATGAAGCCCCAGAAGATCCAGCCGACCACCGCGATCAGCGTGCCCAGGCTGCCCGCCACGGGCAGGACCTGGTTCAGGCCCTGCGCGGCCCATATCAGACCGCCTTGCAGCGTCTGCAACCAGGCTGGGTCCAGCCAGCCCGCCGCCCACGCCGGCGCGACCCATTGGGACGTGTCCAGCGCCGTGCCCGGCACCTGGGCCGTGGCGATGGTGGCCAGCACCCAGTCGGTCAATTGCAGGGTCAGCGCCACCAGCCCCGTCCAAAGCGCGGCCAGCACGGCGAAGGTGAGCCAGATGATTTTCTTCATTGCAGTGGTACTCCGATTCAAAAGAGGGTCCACGATAAAGCGAATTCTATTTCTAAAAAACCAGAGTGCGTGTGACAGACATTACGAAAAAACCGAAGTCTTGGCGTGCGCCAGCACCGCCTGGACCAGCGGATGATGCTGGCCACGCCGGTTGCGGATGGCGTGGATTTCTTCGTGGACATCGTCGCGGCGGGCCAGGGGGCGCAGGCCGCGTAGCAGGCCGATGTCATCGCCGCCCAGGCGGCTTAGCGGGAATACGCCCAGGCCGCGCGCGGCAAATACCGACATCAGCGCGCTGTCCTCGAATTCGCCAACGACGTTGGGCAAGACGCCTTGTTCGCTGAACCAGCGGTCGAGCGTCTGGCGCAGCACGGAATGGCCGGTGGGCAGCAGCACGGGCAGCCGCGCAAGGCAGCGTGGGAAGTCCAGCGTGTCGGCCTTGCGCACGAGGCGGGCCGGGCCGTACCAGTCCACGGGTGACGACACCAGCCGGTCGCTGGTCAGGCGCAGGTTGGGGTTGGCGGGTGCGCCCTGGCCGGCCAGCACCAGGTCCAGATGGTGCTGGGCCAGTTCGCCCAGCAGCTCTTGAACCTCACCTTCGTGGCAAGTTAGCCGCAGGTCGGGCGTGTCCAGCACGGGGCCAAGCAGGGCGTGCGCCGCCAGCTTGGAAATGCCGTCCGACAGGCCCACCGACAGCCGGATGACCGGCTTGGTGGCGGCCGCGCGCACTTCCTGAGGCAAGGTATGGCCGATCTGGAAGATCTCTTCGGCGCGCGCGAAAGCGGCCTTGCCCGCGTCAGTCAGCGCCACGCCCCGGCCGGCCGGCTTGAGCAGTTGGTGGCCCAGGTTCTTTTCCAGTTCGCGCACTTGGGCGCTGATGGTCTGTATGGCCATGTCCAGCCGTTCGGCGGCGCGCGAAAAGCCGCCTTCCTTGGCGACCATCCAGAAGTAATACAGATGACGGTAATTCAGCATGAGCGTGGACTCTTCGGTTTTTCCGAACCTTAACTCACTTTCAGGCTGATTTCTCGGTTGGCCTCATATCCGGATCATGGGCACCTTCGAACACAGCGGGGCAATCATGGACACCTTGATCACATTCTTCACCAACGATTTTTTAGGGACGCCGACCTGGAGCTGGTTGCTGTTCGTCGGCATCGTCGTCAGCCTGCTGGCCTTTGACCTGGGCGTGCTGCACAAGGAAGACCGCGAGATCGGCGTGCGTGAAAGTCTGCTGTTGTCGGCCGGCTACATCACCGCGGCGCTGCTGTTCGGCGGCTGGGTGTGGTGGCAAATGGGCGCGACCAGCGGCATGGCCTATTACACGGGCTTCATGATCGAAAAATCGTTGTCCATGGATAACGTGTTCGTGATTGCGTTGATCTTCAGCTTCTTTGCAATTCCGCGCCAGTACCAGCATCGCGTGTTGTTCTGGGGCATCCTGGGCGTGATTGTGTTGCGCGCCATCATGATCGGCCTAGGCGCTGCGCTGGTCAGCAATTTTGGCTGGCTGCTGTATCTGTTCGGCGCGTTCCTGGTGTTCACCGGCATCAAGATGTGGATGATTGCAGACCAGACGCCCGACATCGCGACCAACCCGATCCTGAAGTTCCTGAAGCGCCACATGCGTGTCACGGAAGGGCTGCGCGGCAATGCGTTCATGGTGACCGAGACGGATCCGGCCACGTCCAAGAAGGTGCGTTATGCCACGCCGCTGCTCTTGGCCCTGGTGCTGATTGAGTTTGTTGACCTGGTGTTCGCGGTGGATTCGGTGCCTGCCATCTTCGCCATCACGACCGACCCGTTCATCGTCTACACCAGCAACATCTTCGCCATCCTGGGTTTGCGTGCGCTGTACTTTGCCCTGGCCGCCATGATTCATCGCTTCCATTACCTGAAGTACGCGTTGGCCCTGGTCCTGGTGTTTATCGGCACGAAGATCTTCCTGGTCGGCTTCATCGGCAAGGTGCCGGCGGCGGTGTCGCTGGGCGTAACCTTCAGCCTGATCCTGGGTGGCGTGCTGTTCTCCTTGTGGAAAACCCGCTCGGACACCATGTCGACGCAGTAATCTAGCTTTCCATCAGCCCGCCGGCTTATCCCGGCGGGTTTTTTTCGCCATTGCGATACATCGCCGATATGAAAAACTGCAAATTCACCTATTTGTAATATGGCGAAGCAGGGCGTAGAGTCCAGCCGTATGGGCAGTGATGCCCGATATCAGGAGCCGCCATGAGCCACAACAGTTGGTCCGCCAAGCAATACTCCGCGTTTGAAAACGAACGCACCCGCCCCGTGCGCGACCTGGTCGCCGCCTTGCCGAACCCGGCAGTCGGGCGGGCGGTGGACCTGGGTTGCGGCCCGGGCAATTCCACCGAGGTGCTGGCCCAGCGCTACCCCGACGCCGTGGTCACCGGCATGGACAGCTCGCAGGACATGGTGGACGCCGCACGCAAGCGCCTGCCCGCCCTGCAATTCGAGCTGGCCGACATCGCCACCTGGAATCCGCCCGAGCAGTACGACGTCATCCTGGCGAATGCCGCGCTGCAATGGGTGCCCGACCACGCCACGCTGTATCCGCGTCTGGTGGGCAAGCTGGCGCCGGGCGGCCTGCTTGCCGTGCAAACGCCTGACAACATGGAAGAACCCGCGCATCGCCTGGCGCGCCAGGTGGCGGGCGAAGCGCCGTGGGCGAGCAAGACGGGCGACGTCAAGCACCCGCCGCGCCACAGCGCTGCCTGGTACTACGAATTGCTGAAACCGCATTGCGGCGTGCTGGACGTGTGGCGTACCACTTATCACCATCCGCTGGCGGGCGCGGCGGCGGTGGTGGAATGGTTCAAGGGCACCGCGCTGCGTCCGTACCTGGACAAGCTGGACGCCGCGGAACAAGCCAGCTTCCTGGCGCGCTATCAGGCCTTGATCGCCGAGGCTTACCCCGCGCTGGCCGATGGCACCGTGCTGCTGCCGTTTCCGCGCCTGTTCATCGTGGCTGGGCCCAAGCCGCGGTAAGAGCCGGCATCGTCACGCCGCCGCCGGCCCCGCCGACTTGTCCGCGAAGTAGCGCGCGGGCGTCTTGCCCAGCGTCTTCTTGAACATTGTGATGAAGGCGCTGACGGATTCGTAGCCCAGGTCATCGGCGGTGCGCTGCACCGACACGCCCGCCGACAGGCGTTGCAGCGCCAGGATGATGTGCAGCTGCCGACGCCAGCGCCCAAAGCTCATGCCGACTTCCTGCTGCACCAGCCGCGCCAGCGTGCGTTCGCTCATGGCGACGCGCTTGCCCCACTGCGCGACGGTACTGCGGTCAGCCGGGTCGGCGTTCAGCGCGCTGGCGATGTCGCGCAGGCGGGGGTGGTCGGATAGCGGCAGGTGCAGATGCTCGGCCGGCATGCGCCGCAATTGCTCGATCAGCACGTCGGACAGCTGGCGGTTGACGGGCGCGTCCAGATCGGCGGCGGGCTGCGCCGACAGGTGCACGATCAGCTCGCGCACCAGCGGCGTGATCGTCAGGGTGCAGCAGTTTGTCGGCAGGCCGGCCACGTCTGCCGGCACAAACAGAAAGTACACAAGCCCGTTGGCCGTAACGCGATTGCTGTGCGACATGCCGCCCGGGATCCACACGCCGCACTGTGGAGGCACCATCCACAGCCCCTGCGGTACCGAGCAGGTGACGCCGCCTCGCAGCGCCAGCACCAACTGGCCCATGGGGTGGCGATGGGTCGGGGATTCGTTGTCCTGGTCCGCCGCGTCCACCGGCATGGCGAACACGCGTTGGGTGGGGGAATCGACGTCGAAGGGGGCGGGCAGGTTCAGTCGCATGGCAGGCCGCCCCAGGCGCCGGACTGCCCGGACCGGTTTGGCAGAAATGAAGGATAGCTTGTCATTGTCTCGAAATTCGGCAGGCTTGCGTGTGGATAAGCTGTCGGCATGACGAAAATTCCCTCTGCATTCCCCCCCGCCGGCAGTCGCGCGGCGTGGCTCATCCTGGGCATCCTCTGCATTGCCATGGCGCTGCGCGCGCCTATTACCGGTGTGCCGCCGCTGATCGGCATGATCCGCGAACAGCTGGGCCTGTCATCCACAGCCGCCGGCATGTTGATCACCTTGCCGCTGCTTGCCTTCGCGGTGGTGTCGCTGTTCTCGGCGGCGCTGGCCCGCCGCTTTGGACTGGAACGCACGCTGTTCGGCGCGCTGTTGCTGATTTGCGCCGGCATCCTGGTGCGTCCGTATGGCGCGGCCTGGGGCCTGTATGCGGGCACGGCCGTCATCGGCGCGGGCATCGCCATCGGCAATGTACTGCTGCCCAGCCTGGTCAAGCGCGACTTCCCGCAACGCGTGGCGGGCCTGACCTCGGCCTATGTGTTGACGATGAGCATCGCGGCCGGCGCGGCGTCGGCCGCCGCGATTCCCCTGGCCAATCTGTCGGCCGATAGCTGGCGCTTTTCAACGCTGTGCCTGTTGGGGGTGCCGCTGTTGGGCTTGCTGTTGTGGTTGCCGCAATTGGGCGGGCATACCGCGCCCGCGTCCACCACCGCGCACGCCCCGCACGGTGGCCGTCTGTGGCATTCGCCGCTGGCGTGGCAGGTCACGCTGTATCTGGGCATCAATTCTTTCGTCTTCTATGTGGGCGTAAGCTGGCTGCCCGCCATCTTGCGCGATGCCGGCTATTCCGCCGAGCGCGCAGGGTCCCTGCACGGGCTGCTGCAACTGATGTCGGCGGGCCCGGCCTTGTTCCTGGCGCCCGTCGTGCGCCGCATGAAGGATCAGCGCGCGGCCGCGTTCTGCTCGGCGGCCGCGTCGTTCGTTGCGTTTGCCGGACTGATCGCCGCGCCGGGCTGGGCCACGTTATGGATCGTATTGCTGGGCCTGGGCACGGGCGGCGGCATCATCCTGGGCCTGGCCTTCGTGGGCCTGCGCGCCAGCCATGCACAGCAGGCGGCGGCCTTGTCGGGCATGGCGCAATGCGTGGGCTATCTGTTCGCCGCAACCGGCCCCGCGCTGGTCGGCGCCACGCATGACCGCCTGGGCGGGTGGGGCGTGGCGCTGGGCGTTTGCGCGGCGCTGTGCGTGGCCATGGCCATCATCGGCACATATGCGGGCCGCGCCATTCAGATCGGTGGCTACCGCGCCGCCATGCCCCGGTCGCAGCCGGCGCCGTGATGGGTGATGGCGTGGCGCGTCAGTCAAGCGGCTGGGCGTGCGTCTTCCACAATTGCACCAGCGTGTCGGGCGCCTGGGCTTCCGGCACATCGAACGTCACCGCCGTGTCTTCGTCGCGGTCCATCACGATTTCGATATGAAAGTAGCGCTGGTCGCCGCCCGCCTGCCCATATTCGGGCACGGCCAGCGGGGCCGCGCGTTCCAGCGCGTCGCAGACTTCCTGGCGCACGCCGGCCGGGCAGGTGGCCAGGTTGATGCTGCGCGGCTGCGTCAGCGCGGGCAGGTAGGCCACGCCGCCTTCGCGCGTCAGCCGCACCAGCAGCGCCAGATCCAAAGAAGGCAGTTCGATCATGTCAGCACTCCTACGGTCGCCCAGGCCTGCGCCACGGCGCGTTGCACGGCGGCGTCAAAGCGTTCGGCCGCCACCGTCACGGTCAACGCGGCGAAGGTTTTGAAGTCGGCGTCGTGGCGCAGCCGCTTGTCGCACAAGGTGTCGTACCAGACGCGGCCCGCGCCTTTCCACGCGGGGCCATCCAGCGCGGTGGCCGCCAGGAAGAACGCGCGGTTGGGTATGCCGGAATTGATGTGGACGCCGCCGTTGTCGCGCGGCGTATCGACGTAGTCACGCATGTGCGCGGGTTGCGGGTCGCGGCCCAGCGCCGGGTCGTCATACGCGCTGCCCGGTTCCGACATTGAACGCAGGGCGCGGGCGTTGATCTTTTCGGTGAACAGCCCGGCGCCCACCAGCCAGTCGGCCTGCCGCGCCGATTGGCCCAGCGCGTATTGCTTGACCAGCGCGCCGAAGACATCGCACAGCGATTCGTTCAGCGCGCCCGATTGGCCTTGATAGAGCAGGGCCGCTTCGGAATCGATAACGCCATGCGTGAGCTCGTGCCCGATGATGTCGACCGCCACGGTGAAGCGGTTGAAGACTTCGCCGTCGCCGTCGCCAAACACCATCTGCGCGCCGTTCCAGAAGGCGTTGTCGTAGTCTTCGCCGTAATGCACGGTGCCCACCAGCGGCAGGCCGTGGCCGTCGATGGAGTGGCGTTTGTAGACGTCCCAGAACAGTTTGTAGGTAGCGCCCAGATGCGCATAGGCTTCGTCCACCGCCACGTCGCCGCTGGCGGGCCGGCCCTCGGCGCGCACCAGCGTGCCGGGTAGCGTGGTGTCGTTGTGCGCGTCATGGACGGCGCGCTGGGGCGTGCCTGGGCGAGCGGGCGGGGCGTTTGGCGCAAGCGTGGCGCGCGGCGGTTGCGTGGCCATGTCGCGCAGGCTGCGCTGCTGCTGGTCGATGATCAGCGTCTTGACGGCGGGCATGCTGACGCGGGCGTCGGTATGCTGCGCCAGGCGGTCCAGCACATACGGGGGGATCACGCCGATCAAGGGGGTGGACTCGGAAGGACGTGGCATTCGGGTCTCCGTCTTTCAGCGCCGGGCGCAATGCCGGCGGGGCGAGCTGCCACGGTAGCAGATGCAGGATGACCGATGGCGTAACAGTCTGCCGCGTGATGCGACGGGAAAGCGCGCGCCTCGACACCGCCACGGCGTTCCGGTACCTTGCCTGTCGTTTTCCCCGCCACCTGCCGCCATGCCGACCTCTGATTCCGCTTCAACCCACTACCGCATCACGGCGCTTGCCTTCACATCCACGCATTTGCAATTGACGCTTGCCAATGGCCAGACGCTGTCTGAACCCATCACGCGCTACATCCGTCTTGAGAAGGCGACGCCCGGCGAACGCTTGCAATGGCAATTGGTTGACGACGGCCACGGCGTGGTGTGGCCGCAGCTGTGGGAACCCGCGCCCCGCGGCATGCTGAACGTGCACGACATCCTATGGGACCAGCGCTATGAAAAAGCGCTGGCCGCGTTGCAGGCGGCCGACTGGAAGCTTGATCGCTTGCCCTTGGTCGAACAGGAACTGGTGGCGCTGTGGCGCATGGAAGCCGACATCAACAACGGCGGCTTCATGCAGTTTCTGTGCAACTGGGGCGACCCGACCTGCCAGCTGGCATTGCAGGCATTGAAGAAGCTGGGCGCCACGCACATGCTGGCCGTGCTGTCGCGCATGCGCGGGCTGATCGACCGCTTTGAGGCGTCGCCGGAAGTCATCGAATTGAACGACATCTATGGCGCAATGACCCAGGCCGAGCAGCAGGAAATGGAACGCCTGGACCACGCGTTCTGGGACTATCCCGACGCCTTGTCGCGGCTGGGCTTACGGCATTACGGCGCCTGAAAATCGCCCCGTTTGCATGCCTGGCAACGTTCGGAAATGTCTGGCAACAATGGCGGGGTATTGAGTGCGGACGGGGGTCTGATCACGGGATAGAATCCGGTGCTTCTTTCCCGGGGGGGGCTCGCGATGCGTTATTTCCTGATCTTGGTGGGGGCGGCCGTGGTCGCCTATTTGCTCGCTCGTGGCATCGCGGCCGTGTTCTCGGACCGTAAACGTACAAAATCAGACAGGGACTCAAAGTGAAGCCGACGGATATCCAGATGGTCAAGACGATCGGCGCGGTCAAGCCGCGCAATGTGAAGGTCGCCGCGGGGGCCGTGATTCTGTTTTTCCTGATCCTGTTCCTGGCGTTCGGTTCGTGGTTTCAGGTGGACCAGGGCGAGCGCGGCGTGGTGCTGCGCAACGGCAAGCTGGTGCGCGTGTCGGAACCGGGCCTGGATTTCAAGACGCCTTTCATCGACAACGTGATGACCGTGTCGGTGCGCGACCACACGTTCGTGTTTGAAAAGCTGGAAGCCTATTCGTACGACCAACAGCCCGCGCACCTGCGCGTGTCGGTCACGTACCGCGTGCCGCCCGAGCACGTGGCCGAGCTGTATTCGGAATACGGCACCATCAACAATTTGCAGATGCGCGTGCTGGAACGCAAGACGCCCGACGCCGTGAAGAACGTGTTCGGCCAGTACACCGCCGTGCGCGCCATTCAGGAACGCCAGAAGCTGGGCCTGGATGTGAACAACGCGGTGCTCAAGACGATGGAAGGCGCGCCGGTGCAAGTGGTCGGCGTGCAGATCGAAGAGGTGGGTTTCTCGCAAGCCTATGAGCATTCGATTGAACAGCGCATGTTGGCGCAGGTGCAGATCGAGACGACGCGCCAGCAAAAGGAAACGGCGATGATCAACGCCGAAATCCAGGTGGTGAAGGCCAAGGCCGAAGCCGATGCGCGCCGCCAGCAATTCACCGCTGAGGCCGACGGCATCCGCATGCGCGGCGACGCCGAAGCCGCGTCCATCCGCGCCAAGGCGGAAGCGCTGGCCGCCAACACCAACCTGGTCAGCCTGAACGCCGTTGAGAAATGGGACGGCGTGCTGCCGGCCACGCAGGTGCCGGGCGCCGCGTTGCCGTTCATCGGCATCAAGTAACTCGGAACGCGGCCGGCATCCTAGGGATTCCCCTCTGTCAAGAATTGCAAAGCGGGCGCAAGGTAGGCGCATCGGCGCATCGGCGCATCGGCGCACCGGCGCACCGGCGCACCGGCGCATCGGCGCACCGGCGCATCGGCGCACAACGCCCGCTTTACGATCAGGCAAGTGCCGGCCCGCGCGGGGCGGGGCGCTTGCCCAAGACGCTTGCACCAGGAGACATGGATGTCGCAGTTGGATTGGACGTCCGGCGACACCGCGCCGGACCGGCAGGGCTATTACGAAACGCGCCTGGACACGGGCGATACCGCCATTTCGCTATACAGCGTGCTGGGTTGGATGCCCCTGAAAACACCGGGCAACATGGTGGGCTGGCGGCCATTGCCGCCGGCGGCTGAACGGCAAGAGGCCGAACGCCACATCCAGGAACTGCGCGCGGCGCAGGCGCACATCCCCATGGATTACTAGCGGCAAAAAGCGCCGCATCTGGCCGGGCGCCAAAAACAGCAGTTGCGATAATGAGAATTATTTGTAAAATTCGCCACCCTGTTTTCCTGCGTAATCCGTTCGGCCCATGTCCCGCTCACCTCCGACCCGCACCGGCTGGCTCGCGTATTACGACGAGCTGGTGGGCGTATGGAGCCGCCGCACCGGCAACCGGCACGACGCCGAGGACGCGGCGCATGACGCCGTCGAACGCTTGCTGAAGGCGGACGCCAGCGTGGCGCTGAAAGCGCGCGGGTATCTGTTCCAGGCGGCGGGCCATCGCTTGATCGACCGTTGGCGTCGGCAGGATCGCGCCGAACACGTGCCGCTGGACGAATTGAACGACGCCGATCAGTTGATCGTGCAAGATCCCGATGCGCCGTTGCGGGCCGCGCGCCTGGCCGACGACCTGGCCAAAGTGCTGGCGGAATTGCCGCCCAAGTGCCGCCAGGCATTCGTGCTGAACCGCATCGAAGGCTGGACCCAGGCGGAAGTCGCCCAGCACATGGGCCTGTCCAAGAATATGATCGAACGCTATGTCATGCGCGCCATCGAGCATGCCCGCGACCGCCTGCGCGAATACACTCCATGACGATGCCTTCTACCCACGATCACGATGATCCGCGCGACGCCGCCACCGCTGCGTGGTGGTTCGCGCGCTGGCATTCGGGTGAACTGACGCGGCGTGATCGGCGCGCGTTTGCGCGGTGGCGGCGCGAGCACCCCGAGCGCGCCCGGGAATTCGACCGCATGCAGCAGTTGGGCGCGGCGGCGGCGGGCTTGCCGCGCGACCAGGTGCATGCCCTGCTGGGCGGCCCGGTGCCGGCGCGGCCCCAAAATGTCCAGCGGCCTGCCCGTTTCTTGATCCTGCGCGTGGCGCTGGCCTGTGCGGCCGTGCTTGTCGTCGCGCTGGGCGTGTGGACGAACCTGCCGGTGCCCGCGCCGTCCTTCACCGCCACGGTCAGCACCGAACGCGGTGAACGCCGCCAGCTAAGCCTGCCGGACGGTTCGGTGCTTGAGATCAACGGCGGCACGCGCGCCACGGTCAAGCTATACCCTGACCGCCGCGACGTGGCGTTGGACAGCGGCGAAATCACCTTTACCGTGGCGGCGGATGCCACGCGCCCGTTCACCGTGGACGCCGGCGGCGGCGTGGTGCGCGTAACGGGCACGGTGTTCGACGTACGCCGCGATGCCGATCAGGTGACGGTGCTGGTGGAGTCCGGCACGGTGCAGGTGTCGGGCGGGCATTGGTGGAACCTGGGCCACGCCGTGCTGCGCGCGGGCCAGGGGATACGCGTGCCGGGCAGCGGCGCCATCGGCGTGCCCGCGCCCGCCGACGTGTCGGCCGCCACCGCCTGGCGTGAAGGGCGCGTGGTGTTCAAGAACGCGCCGCTGACAGATGTCGTGCGCGACATGAACCGCTATCTGGCCACGCCGCTGCGGCTGGCTGACGACAAGGCGGGGCGCTTGCGCGTGTCGGCCTCGTTCCCGCTGGACCGCCCGGAAGCCCTGATCGACGCCTTGCCCGCCATTGCGCCCGTGCGCCTTGCGCCGCGCCCGGGTGGCCCCATCGACATCCACACGCGTTCGGACGACCCCGGCGCCGTTACAAAATAAATGGGAATGAGATTCAGGTTTATCTGCGTTTGAATCGTTCTACGAAGGAAGGCATCGGGCCGGGCCGCTTGGCCCGCCCCTTGCCACCCCCTCGTCGAACCGAAACAGCAGGTAGTCGTGACCTTCTTCGCACACCGAAATTCATTGCCGGCATCGCGCCGTGCCCGCGCCACCCCGCGCTTCATGCTTTCTTCCCTGACGCTGGCCACGGGCCTGGGACTGTGTGTGGCCTTAAGCCTGGCCGTCGCGCCCGGCGCGGTGCGCGCCCAGAACGCCGGCGTGTCGATCAACATCGGCGCGCAGCCGCTGGGCGATGCCCTGCTGCAATGGGCGGCGCAGACCAAGGTGCGCGTGTTCTATGCGCCCGACGTGGTGGCGGGCCTGTCCAGCCGGGGTTTGTCCGGCAGCATGACGCCTGAAGACGCGCTGCGCGGTTTGTTGCAAGGCACGGGCGTGGTGTACCGCTGGCAGGGCGACAGCATCATCCTCACGCGCGATGGCGGCGTGGCCAGCCTGGCGCCCGTGACCGTGCTGGGTAATTCAGACCCGGCCGTGACCGAAGGCACGGGTTCCTACACCACCCCCGCATCCGCGGCCGCTACCGGGCTGACGCTGTCGCTGCGCGAAACGCCGCAGTCCGTCAGCGTGGTGACGCGCCAGCGCATCGACGACCAGAACCTGCGGTCGCTGGATGAAGTGATGGGCAACGTGGTGGGCGTGCAGGTGGTCAGCGAGGATTCCGACCGCACCGATTTCTGGTCGCGCGGCTTCTACATCGACAGCCTGCAATACGACGGCGTGCCCACCACCATCGGCTTGTCCATGTATGGCGAATCCGACAACGATTCCTTCATCTATGACCGCATCGAAGTCGTGCGCGGCGCCACCGGCTTGATGACGGGCGCGGGCAACCCCGGCGCATCGATCAACCTGGTGCGCAAGCACGCCAACAGCAAGACCTTCACCGGTTCGGTCAGCGCGGGCTTCGGCTCGTGGAACCAGTATCGCGGCACGCTGGACATGTCCACGCCCTTGAACGAAGCCGGCACGGTGCGCGCCCGCATGGTCGCCGTGTACCAGGGCCGCGATTCCTATATCGACCTGTACCAAGCCAACAAGAAGGTGTTCTACGGCGTGATCGACGCCGACCTCACGCCCAACACCACCTTGAGCATCGGCGCCGACTATCAGGACAAGCGCCCGCGCGCATCCACCTGGGGCAGCTTGCCCGTGGTGTTCAGCGACGGCACGGACACGAACTGGCGGCGCTCCAAGACCACGGCGGCCGACTGGACGTATTGGCACACCACCAACGAAACCGTATTCGCCACGTTGTCGCACCGCTTCGAAAGCGACTGGGAAGTGCGCGCCGACTGGTCGCATCGCAAGAGCAAGTACGACGCCAAGCTGCTGTACCTGTATGGCGACCTGGACCGCCAAACCGGCACGGGCCTGCGGGCGTTGCCGGGCTACTGGAATTCGTACGCCGACCAGACCTCGCTGGATGTGCAGGCCAAGGGGCCGTTCACCTTGCTGGGCCGCAAGCACGAAGTGGTGGTGGGCGCCATGCGCAGCCGCTATGGCGAAGACTTCTATCGCTATGGATTTGAAAGCGCGTCGCTGGCCGGCACCGGCAACTTCTATCAATGGGATGGTTCCTTCGCGCAGCCGACCTGGACGGACGCCACCTTGCGCGACACCGTCACGCATCAGCAGGGCGCGTACGCCGCGGCCCGCTGGTCGCTGACCGACCGCCTGACGGCCATCACCGGCGGCCGCTACGCCACGTGGGAATCCAAGTCGAACACGCGTGATCAGAAGGACTCGCAGTTCATTCCCTACGCGGGCGTGGTCTACGACATCAACGACACGTATTCCACCTACGTCAGCTACACCGACATTTTCCAGCCGCAGGATAACCGCGACCGCAACGGCAATTACCTGGACCCGGTGCAAGGCAAGAACTACGAAGTGGGCGTCAAGGGCGAATACCTGGACGGGCGCCTGAACACGTCGATTGCGCTGTTCAAGGTCAAGCAAAGCAAGTTGGCGGTGCTGGATGGCGACGCCTTGGTGCCCGGCTCGATGGACCAGGCCTACACCACGGCCGACGGCGTGACGACCAAGGGGATCGAACTGGAAGTCAGCGGCCAGTTGGCGCCGGGCTGGAACGCCTACGCGGGCGGCACGTACTACACCAGCCGCGACGCCGAAGGCGTGTCCGTCAACACCGAACGGCCGCGCGCCATGGCCAAGCTGTTCACCACCTACCGCTTGCCGGGCGACTGGAGCCGGCTGACCGTGGGCGGCGGCGTCAATTGGCAGATCTCGACCTATAGCCAGGTCAGCGCGGGCGACGCTACCGTGACGGCCAAGCAGAGGGCCTACGCCATCTACAACCTGATGGCGCGCTACGACTTCAGCTCGGCCTTGTCGGCCCAGCTGAACGTGAACAACCTGTTCGACAAAAAATACTATATGGGCGGCGTCGCCAGCCAGGTGTATTACGGCGAACCCCGCAGCGTGTTCGTCAACCTGACCGCCAAGTTCTGATCGGGCACCCCGGCAAATCCCGTCTTGAAAACGATTCAAAGATATTTATAATTGCGAATCATTTTCATTTTGTTTAGGGATCTGGCGGCGACGCCGGGGCGCTCCGCCATGCCATCCTCTTCTTTCGCGGCCCATGCCGAGGTGCAATCGGTTTACCAGGCTCACCACCAGTGGCTGCGCAATGTGCTCCAGCGCAAGCTGGGCAATGCCTGCGATGCGGCCGACGTGGCGCACGATACGTTCGAACGGCTGATCCGCGCCAACGTGCGCGAACCCTTGGCCGAGCCGCGCGCCTATCTGCGTACCATCGCCACGCGCCTGGTCATTGGCCGGGCCCGCCGCGCCGCACTGGAAGCCGCCTATGCCGAGTCCCTGGCGCTGCAACCCGTGGCGGTCGAACCGTCGGTGGAGCATCGTGCGCTGATCCTGGAAGCGCTGGAACAGATCTGCGAACTGCTGGACACGCTGCCCATGAACAGCCGCCGCATCTTCCTGATGGCGCAGGTGGATGGCATGTCGTATGCCGAGATCGCGCAACAGCTGGGTTTGACGCCCAACGCGGTGCAAAAGTCCCTGGCCCGCGCATTGGTGCATTGCTACACGGCGGTCTACGGATGAGCCGGGGCTTGATGGACGGCGCCAAGCTGCTGCGCCCGCACGCGCCCGAGGCCGGGCGCGTCGATCCCAAGGTGTTGCGACAGGCGGCTGACTGGTGGACGCGCTTGCGCGAAGACGCCAGCGATGCCGACCGCGCGCGGTTCGAACAATGGCGGCGCGCGCAGCCCGCGCATGAACTGGCCTGGCAACGCTTGACCGCGTTAACGCGCGATGTGGCGACGGGTGTGGCGCAGGCCGGCTTTGACGTGGCTGCCCACACGTTGCGCCAGGCGCCCTTGATCCAATCGCGCCGCAACGCCATCCGGTGGATGGTGACGGCGGCGGGCCTGGGCTTCGGCGCGTGGGCGGTGGGCGAAGCCGGCGGCGTGCGCCGCTTGGCGGCCGACCTTTCCACCGGCACCGGCGTACGCCGGGCGCTGACCTTGCCCGACGGCACGCGGCTGGAACTGAACACGGCCAGCGCGGTGGACCTGCGCTACACCGCCACCTTGCGCGAGGTGGTGCTGCGCGAAGGTGAAATCCTGGTGACGACGGCGCAAGACGCCACGGGCCGGCCGTTCCACGTCCGCACGCGCAGCGGCATCCTCACGCCGGTGGGCACGCGCTTTGTGGTGCGCGATCTGGACGATGGCCGGGCGCTGCGCGTGGCCGTGCTGGAAGGCGCGGTGGACGTGCGCGGGCTGGACCCGGCCGATGCGCCGCGCCGAGTGCACGCGGGCAAGCAGGCAGAATTTTCCAAGGCGGGCGGCTATGCGCAGCGCCCGCTTGAGGCGGCGGCGTCGGCCTGGACCAACGGCATGCTGATCGCCGACGAAATGCCGCTGGCGCAGTTCCTGCAAGAGTTGGGCCGCTATCGACCGGGCCGGCTGGCCTGTTCCGGCGAGGCGGCCGCGCTGCGCGTGGTCGGCGCGTTTCCGCTGGCCGATACCGAGCGCGTGCTGGACATGCTGCAAGACGTGCTGCCCGTGCGCGTGCGCCGCTACACCCGTTACTGGGTGTCGGTGGGGCTTGCCTAGAAAGTTGTAACCGGAACGGCGTAACGCGCCCGCTTGCGCGTCATGTAAGGAAAGCAGCCCGATCGCATCCACCCGCGCGGCGCTGCGCCCATCCTTCATGAGCCAGGAATCGCCCTTCATGTCTTCTCGTCCTGCCCGCGTGGCGCCCGCCGCCCGCCTATCCTCGCCGCGCCGCCAACTCTTGCCACGCACCCGTCTCAGCGTTGCCCTGCATCTGGCCTTGCCCGCCATCGCCCTGGCGGCCCCGTGGCCGTCCGCCGTGCATGCGCAAGCGGCCTCCGCGGACCCGCGCGCGGTGACGTTCGACATTCCGGCCGGGCCGCTCAGCACGGCGTTGGGCGCGTTTGGCGTGCAGGCGGGCGTGATGGTGGCCTCGGACCCGGCACTGACAGCCAACGCCCGCACCCGTGGCGTATCGGGCACGCAGTCGGTGGACACGGCGTTGTCCGAACTGCTGGCGGGCACCGGTTTGCAGGCCGTGGGCCGCGCCGGTGGCGGGTACCGTTTGCAAGCCGCGCCGGCGGCCGGGCAGGCGGCAACGCTGGCCCCCGTGACGGTGACGGGCAGCTACAACCCCACGACAGACGGCACGGGGTCCTACACCACTCCCGCCGTCACCATCGGCAAAACCACGCAGGCGCTCAAGGACATTCCGCAGTCCATCACCGTGCTGACCCGCCAGCGCATGGATGACCAGGTGATGACCAGCCTGCCGGACGCCATCAACAACACGGCCGGCATGGTCGGCGTGCAAGGCGTGGGGTCGGGCGTGGCGATCAATTCGCGGGGCTTTCCCGTAGACCTGCTGCAATACGACGGCGTGTCCCTGCTGCGCAACAGCTACAGCCTGGGCAACTGGGAGCAGGACTCGCTGGTGTTCTACGACCGCGTGGAAATCCTGCGTGGCGCGGCCGGCCTGCTGCAAGGCGCGGGCAGCCCGGGCGGGGCGATCAACCTGGTGCGCAAGCGCGGCGGCGCCGAACCGTCGGTGGTGCTGTCCGGCAAGGCCGGCTCTTGGGACCACTACGGCCTGACGCTGGATGCGGGCGGACCACTGAACGCCGCCGGCACGCTGCGTGGGCGCGTGGTGGTGGACGAAGACCAAAGCCATTCGTATATCGACTACGTGTGGGACAAGACGCGCAACCTGTACGCCGCGCTGGACTTCGACGTGACCGAGGACACCACGGTGGGCATCGGCATCAGCAACCGCTACAGCCGATCGCGCCCGATGATCGTGGGCTACCCGCGCTACCAGGACGGCGGCGCCATCGATCTGCCGCGCTCGACGTTTACCGGGTCCACCTGGAACCGCGCCAAGAACGACCAGACGATCTTCAACGCCGACCTCACGCATCGCTTCAACGACGCCTGGCGTTTCAAGCTTGCCGGCGTCGCCATGAACGAGAAGAACACCACGGTGCATCAACGCGTGGCCGACGCCGTGCAGCGCGACGGCAGCGGCTTGTCGTATGGCGATTTCGGCGTGGACTTCAACAGCAAGCAGCGCGGGGCGGACATGTCCGTCAGCGGCAGCTTCAATGCGCTGGGCATGGACCAGGAAGTGGTGCTGGGCGCCAACTATTCCAAGCTGACCACGAACGACCGCTTTACGCGGGTGTGGGAAGAAAACGGCAATATCTTCGACCTGGACCACCATCGCCCGTGGCAGGACATCGAATCCATCGCGGCGGCCAGCGGCTATGACTCGCGCAGCAGCTACGACATCCGCCAAAAGGGCATCTACGGCACGTGGCGCGTCAAGCCCACCGAGTCGCTGGCGCTGATCGGCGGCGGCCGCGTCGGCTGGTTCGACTATTCCTACAGCGGCGGCGGCGGCACCACCACGTCCAGCACATCCGGCAAATTCATTCCGTACGCCGGCATCGTCTATTCGCTGACCGAAAACTGGTCCGCCTACACCAGCTACACCACGGTGTTCGAACCGCAGACGCAGCGCACGCAGGAAGGCAGCCTGCTCAAGCCCATCGAAGGCAACAACTACGAAGTGGGCATCAAGGGCGAACTGGCGGACGGGCGCATCAACACGCTGCTGGCGCTGTTCCGCTACGACCACAAGAACCGTGCCGTCAACGATTACGCTGCCGGCTTCGCGTGCGACGGCTGGTATTGCTCGCGCGCGTCGGGCAAGGTGCGCAGCCAAGGGGTGGAAGCGGAAGTGTCGGGTGAAGTGCTGCGCGGGCTGGAGCTGTACGCGGGCTACACCTACAACACCACCAAGTATCTGGAAGACCCCGACAACAAGGGCCAGGTCTTCAACACCTGGACGCCCAAGCACATGTTGCGCCTGTGGGCCAACTACAAGCTGCCGGGCATGATGAACCGCCTGAGCGTGGGCGCGGGCGTCAACACGCAGACCGACACGGTCAGTTCGGACCGCGCCTTCAAGCTGGCGGGCTTCACCATCTGGAATGCGCGCGTGGGTTATCAGGCCACGCCGGAACTGAGCATCGGCCTGAACGTCAACAACGTGTTCGACAAGAAGTACTACGTGCCGTCCTACAACACGTTGAACAGCAACAACTACTACGGCCAGCCACGCAACTTCATGCTGACGTTCCGCTACGCGCCGAAGCTGTAAGGCCCGGCTAGGCCCCCATCAGCGCGTGCACCTTGCGCGCCAGCTCATCCAGCGCAAAAGGTTTCGGCAGGGTGGGGGCGCCCGATTCGGCCAGGGTCTGTGAACCTGAACCGGTGATGAAAAGCACCTTCAGGCCGGGCCGCAACATGCGCCCGGCGTCCACCACCTGGCGCCCGTCCATGCGGCCGGGCAGGCCCAGGTCGCAAATCAGCAGATCGATCTGGCCCGGCGCCGACAGCGCGCGCAATGCACTGGAACCGTCGGTGGCCTGAATCACGGCGTAGCCCAGTTCGGACAACGTTTCGACAACCACGGCGCGCACCGAGACGTCGTCCTCGGCGACCAGCACCGTCGCGCCGGTGGAGGCGCGCGGCGGTTCCAGGCGCGCGGACATTTCGACGGGCGCCAGCGCCCCGTCAAAACGCGGGAAGTACAGGCTCATGGCCGTGCCCTGGCCGGGCCGCGAATTGACCTGCACCTGCCCGCCGGACTGCCGCACAAAGCCATACAGCATCGACAGGCCCAGCCCCGTGCCCTGGCCGGGCGACTTGGTGGTGTAGAACGGTTCAAAAATGCGCTGCATGGTTTGTGGCGTCATGCCGCAGCCGGTGTCCGTGACCGTCAGGCGCAGGTAATCGCCCATGGGCAGGCCGCGTTCGCGCGAGGTCTGCTCGGTCAGCGTGACCTTGGCCGTTTCGATGCCCAGCCGGCCTTGCCCTTCCATGGCGTCGCGCGCGTTCAGGCACAGGTTCAGCAGCGCGTTTTCAAACTGGTGCGGGTCAACCCAGGCGGCCCACAGCCTGGGTTCGCACGCCAGGTCCAGCGCGATGCCGGGGCCCACGCTGCGGCGGATCAGGTCTTCCATGCCGCGCACCAGGTGGTTCACATCCACCGCTTGCGGCGACAGGGGCTGGTTGCGCGAAAACACCAGCAGCCGGTGCGTCAGCGCGGCGGCCCGTTCGGTGCCACGCTGCGCCACTTCAATGTGGCGTTCAAGCTCGCCCAGCCGTTGCTGCGCCAGACGCAGGCTGATCAGCTCCAGGCTGCCCGCGATGCCCATCAGCAAATTATTGAAATCGTGCGCCAATCCGCCGGCCAACTGGCCCACGGCTTCCATCTTCTGGCTTTGGCGCAAGGTGTCTTCCGCCTGCCGCAGGGCTTCGGCCTGCGCGCGTTCCGCCTGCACCCGCGACGTGGTTTCGATCACGGTGTCGATCATGCCGACCACCGCGCCGGTTTCGTCGCGAACGGGGCTGTAGCAGAAGGTGAAAGCGGCTTCCTCGGCCTCGCCAAATCGTTCGATGACCAGCGGGTAATCTTCGATGAAGGTGGCTTCGCCGGCGAAGGCGCGGTCGGCGATGGGGCCGATCATGGCCCAGGCTTCGCTCCAGACATCGCTGAACGGGCGGCCCAGCGCTTCGGGCTTGGCGCCCAGGATGGGCCGGAACGCGTCGTTGTAGATCGTGATGAGTTCCCGGCCCCAGACCAGGCAAGACGGAAAGCGGGACGACAGCACCATGCCCGCCGCCACACGCAGCGCCGTGGGCCATTCGCTGACGGGGCCCAGCGGCGTGGCACCCCAATCGAAGTCAGCCACCTTCCTGCCCATCTCGCCGCCGCCGGCAAGAAAAGAGGGGAACGTCGGAAGGTTCTGCATGGTGGTATCGGCGAGAGAACGGGTGCTTGATTCTATCTGAGGCCCTTGGCGAAGTTAAGCTATGCGGCTTGCGGAATATCAAAGGACTTGCACCCCGTTTGCCATACCCGCGCGCGCGATGAAAGGGCGATTGATATAAAATAAAAATCGTTCCCATTTGCGATATCGCATCAGGTGCGCCTTGCCTGCTTCCCACTTATCCGCCTCTGACAACGTCACGAAGCTCTATCGTGATCATCACGGCTGGCTGTCGATTTGGCTGCGCAAAAAGCTGGGCAACTCCTTTGACGCGGCCGATCTGGCGCACGACACCTTTGTGCGCTTGATGTCGGGGCGCCGCCATGACGGCGCGGGCGGCGAGCCGCGCGCGCTGTTGACGCACATCGCCAAGGGCCTGGTCGTGGACCACTGGCGCCGCCGCGCGGTCGAGGACGCCTACCTGGCCGTGGTGGCGCAACTGCCCCCGCGCGAGGCGCCATCGCCCGAACAGCGCGCGCAGATTCTTGAAACGTTGCACGCCATCGACACCACGCTACGTACCTTGCCGCCCAAGACGCGCGAGATCTTTCTGCTGTCGCAATTCGACGGCATGACGTATGCCGACATCGCCACGCGTGAACGGGTGTCGCTGGCCACGGTCAAGCGCCACATGCAGCGCGCGCTGACCGCCTGCCTGATCGCCTTTGCCGGGCACGCGCCATGAGCGGCGCCGTGGGGGGCAACAGGGGCGGCAACACGGGCGGCAACATGGGCGGCGTCATCGATTCCGCCATCCTGCAAGAGGCCGCCGGCTGGCTGGTGCGCTTTCAGTCCGAAACGCTGTCCGCCGCCGACCGCGCCGCCTTTGACCGGTGGCGTGACCGCAGCGACTCACATCGCGCGGCATGGGCGCGGGTGGAAGACATGTTGCGCGGATTCGGCCAGGTGCCTTCCGCTATCGGCAGCCACACCCTGCGCGGACTGGACCGGCCCGGCCGCCGCCAGGCGATACGCGCGCTGGGCGCGCTGCTGGTACTGGGCCCGGCCGCCGTGGCAGGTTGGCGCGGTTTGCCCTGGCGCGAATGGGCGGCGGATGCACGCACGGCCACGGGCGAACGGCGCCGGCTGGACCTGGCCGACGGGACACAGCTGGTGTTGAACACCGCCACGGCCGTCGACATCCAGTACACGGCCGATGAGCGCGTGCTGTGGTTGCGCGCAGGCGAAATCCTGCTGACCACCGGGCGCGACCCCTCACCCGTGTACCGCCCTTTTATCGTGCGCACGACGCAAGGAACGATACGGGCGCTGGGCACGCGCTTCATGGTGCGCGATGACGGCGCCGGCATACGCGTGGCGGTGTTTGACGGCACGGTCCGGATACAGCCGCAGGGTCGCGGCGCGAATCCGGAGCCGGCTTCGATGCTTCTGCATGCGGGGCAGCAAACCGTCTTCACCGCCGACGACATCGCGCCCGTGGCGCCCGCCGACACCGCGTCTACGTCCTGGGAGCAGGGCATGTTGACCGTGCGCGACTGGCGCCTGGCCGATCTGGTGGACCAACTGGCCCGATACCGGCGCGGCGTGCTGCGTTGCGATCCGGCCGTGGCGGGGCTGCGGGTATCGGGCGCCTTTCCCCTGGCTGATATCGACGGCAGCCTGCGCCTGTTGGAAAAGACCCTGCCGGTGCGCATCAGCCGCGTCACGCCCTTCTGGATAACGGTGGCCGGCCGCCCCGGCGTTACAAATTAATTGCTTTTTGGCTGAGCCTTTTTTTCGCTTCGTCCGGTGTACCGGGTGAATCGTCGCGACACGCGAGCGCCACCCCGTCCCTTACGAAGGATCGTTTCATGGTTTTCCGAGATACCCGTTCGCCGCGCCTGCCCCGTGGCATCGCCACCCTGTCGCCGTGGGCGACGATAAGGCAAACCGCCGGCTCGGGCTTGATGCTGCTGGCCGTAGCGGGCGCGCCGGTGGCCGCCACGGCGGCAGAGACGAACACCGTTGCGTCGGGCGCCGTTGCGTCGGGCGCCGCTGCGTCGGGCGCGTCGTCGGCATCCGCCCCGGCCGTGCGCCGGTCTTACGCCATAGGCGCCGGTCCGCTGGGCGATGTGCTGGCGCAGTTCGCGGCGGCGGCGGGTGTGCCGCTGTCGTTTGACTCCACCTTGCTGGCAGGACAGCACAGCAGCGGCATCGTGGGCGCCTACACCGTGCGCGAAGGCTTTGCGCGCTTGCTGGACGGGTCCGGCTATACCGTGGCGGAGCAGGGCGCGGGCGCCTATTCGCTGCGCAAGCTGCCGGCGGGCGACGGCGGCGCGGCCACGCTGCTGCCCAGCATCACCGTGGCCGGATCGGGCGTGACACCGTCGGCCCTGCCGCCCGAGTTCGCGGGCGGCCAGGTGGCACGCGGCGCGCGCATGGGCCTGCTGGGCAATCGCGACGTCATGGACACGCCTTTCAACGTCACCAGCTACACCTCGGACATGCTGACCAACCGCCAATCGGTCACGCTGGCCGATGCGTTGAACGCCGAGCCCTCGGTGCGATTTACCGGCCAGATCGGCGGCGTGACCGATTCCTTTTATATCCGGGGCTTTCCCATCGGCGAAGGCAACTTGGGCGAAATCGCGTTCGACGGCGTGTACGGCGTGGCCCCGAACTATCACGTCTTCACCGACTACATCGAACGCGTCGAAGTGTTAAAAGGCCCGGCCGCGCTGCTGTACGGCATGTCGCCCAACAGCGGCGTGGGCGGCGTGATCAACATGGTGCCCAAGCGCTCGTTGCCGCAAGACCTGACGCGCCTGTCGGCCGACTATGTTGGCGATTCGCAGTTTGGCGGGCGCGTGGACCTTAGCCGCCGCTTCGGCAACGACGGCGAATGGGGCGTGCGCGTCAACGGCATGCATCGCCAGGGCGATACGCCGTTGGACAACCTGACGTCGCGCACCGACATCGGCGCGCTGTCGCTGGACTATCAGGGCGAGCGCCTGCGCGCATCGCTGGACCTGTTGACCCAACATGAAAAAGTCGACGCGCCCACGCGCCCCTTCCTGGTGGCTTCCGGCATCGACGTGCCACATGCGGCCGATGGCCGCCGCAACGCCACGCAGCCCTGGGGCTGGTGGAAGTCCGACGGCCAATCGGCGCTGCTGCGCGTGGAATACGACGTCAGCGACCGCCTGACCGTGTTCGCCGATGCGGGCGGATCGGACACCGACGTGTCGCGCCTGTCTGACCAGACGCCCACCATCGTCAACAGCGCCGGCGACACGCTGGTCACGCCCAACAACTTCCGTTTCAAGGTTGAACGCAGCACCTATAACGCGGGCCTGCGCGCCAAGCTGGACACCGGGCCGGTGCGCCACGCCATCAGTTTCATGGGCAGCCTGTACAGCGACCGCAACCTTCAGGCCAGCGTGTCCGGGACACCGCTGACGTCCAACATCTATCACCCCATCACGCGCCCCGAGCAGAACATCCCCGCGCCGCGCAACGTGCCCAAGGTGTCGTCGTCCGACCTGACCGGCCTGGCCCTGGCCGACACGATGAGCATTCTGGACGAGCGCGCGCAGTTGACGGTGGGCGTGCGGCAGCAGCGCATCGAATCGCGCAACTTCAACGCCACGACGGGCGTGCGCACCGTCAGCTATGACGAAAGCGCCACTACGCCGCTGGCGGGCCTGGTCGTCAAGCCGTGGAGCAACGTGTCGCTGTATGCCAACTACATCGAAGGCTTGAGCAAGGGCGACGTGGCGCCGGCCACCGCGTCCAACGCCGGCCAGGTGTTCAAACCCTACAAGGCCAAGCAGAAGGAAGTGGGCGTGAAGGTGGAGCTGGACAACGCGATGCTGACCTTGAGCGCGTTTGAAATCACCAAGCCCAGCGGCCAGTTGACCAACGGCGTGTACGGCGCGGACAGCGAGCAGCGCAACCGCGGGCTTGAATTGGGGTTGTCCGGCGAACCGCTGCGCGGCTTGCGCCTGTTGGGCGGCGTGACCTGGCTGGACGCCGAGCTGACGCGCACCAACAGCGCCGCCACGGTTGGCAACCGGCCGGTGGGCGTGCCGACATTCTCGGCCAACCTGGGCGCGGAATGGGACCTGCCGTGGGTCGCCGGGCTGACGCTGACGGGCGGCATGGTCTATACCGGGCGCGAATATATCAACCAGGCCAACACGCAGTTGGTGCCGTCGTGGACCACGTTCGACGTGGGCGCGCGCTACGCGATGCGCGTGCAGGGCAAGGACGTGACGTTGCGCGCCAATGTGGTCAACGTGACCAACCGCGCGTACTGGTCCGGCGTGGCGTCCTACGGCACGATTTCGCAAGGCGTGCCGCGCACGCTGATGCTGTCGGCGTCGATGGATTTTTGATCGGCGTGTACACAGGAAGCTCCGTGCGTCGAGCAGGCGCGTTCCTGCCCGTGTGTGCCGCTTCGCACCGACCTCAAGCCCGGCTGCTTGCGAACACCATGCAGACCGGGCTGCCCACGCGCACGTCGTAGCCGTCGTGCGCCAGCGTGCCGTCCTGCGCGTTGACGCGCATGCGCACCAACGTGTCGCTGTCTTCGTTAAGCACGAATAGAAAGCGGCCGTCCGGCGACAGCGTGAAGAAGCGGGGCGTCTTGCCACCGGAGGGCACGTGCTGCACGGGCGTCAGGCGGCCATTGACGCCGTCCACGCGAAACACCGCAATGCTGTCGTCGCCCCGGTTGGACACGTACAGGTGGCGGCCGTGAGCGTCCATGGCGATGCCGGCGGCGCGGCTGTTGCCGGTATAGGTGTCCGGCAAGGACGGCAGCACTTGGAAGGGCCGCGGGGCGCCGGCCGTAACCGTGTAGGCCGCCACGGTGTTGTCCAGCTCGTTCACCACGTACAGCCAGCGGCCGGTGGGGTGGAACGCCGCATGGCGGGGGCCGGCGCCTTCGCGCGTGTCGGCCACACTATGCGGTTTTGTGCCCACGCCGTGCGGGTCCAGCGTGTAGACAAACACGCGGTCCAGCCCCTTGTCGGGCACGGCCACGAAGTGTCCCGACGGATCGACCACGTTGTAATGCGGCTTGGCAAAGGGCTGCTCTTTGCGGTGCGGGCCGGGCTGGCCGGGCATGGCGATGCACTGCGCCACCGGTCCCAGGGCGCCGTCATCCGCCACGGGCAGCACGGCCAGCGTGCCGCTCAGGTGGTTGGACACCATCAGAAAGCGGCCCGACGGCGCCAGCGCCAGGTGCACCGGGTTGCGGCCCTGGCAGTCCTGCTGGTGCCAGGGCGTCAGCCCGCCGTGATGCGGGTCGCGATGCAACGCGCTGACTTCCTGGCTGTCGCCGTGCACGGTGTACAGCACGGGCAGCGTGGGGTGCGGCAGCAGGTACGAGGGGTTCAGCAAATTCCCGACGACTTGCGTCGGTGTCAGGGTGCCGGTGCCGGCAGCGTAGTCAAAGACGCTGATGCCGTCGCCGCGGGCATTGCGTTCGCGCGTGGTGCGCGAGCCGATATAGACGTGCATGGGCTTGCCTTCTTTACAAAAAACCAGCCGGCCGCGCACGTCATCGCGCGTCAGGCCGGGGAAGTCAGGATGCCGCTGATGCGCGACAGGTTGTCCAGGGTGCTGCGCAGATGGCTGGACAGCGCGGCGGCGGCTTCGTCGTTGCGCTCGCGTTCCAGCAAATCAAGAATGGCCAGGTGCTGATTGCAGTGTTGTTGATAGCGGCTGCGGTCCTGCATGGACCGGTACGACAGCAAGCGGCGCACGCGGTTCACGCGCTTGATGGTGTCGATGAAGAACGGGTTGCCCGACGCCTCGACCAGCGATTCATGAAAGCGCACGCCGCGCTCGTGCAGCTGGTCGGCCGTATCGGTGGCGATACCGCCGTCCAGCAGGTGTTTCTCGGCGGCGCGGCAGCGTTCGATGACACTTTTTTCGATGCGGAACGTGGGCTCCAGCAACGCGGCCGGTTCCAGCGCAAGCCGCAAGCGGTACGACTGCAACAAGCTGTCGGGCGTGGTCATCATGGACGAGAATTCCCAGCCATAGCCGGGCCGGCGCTGTGCCCACCCTTCTTGCGACACGCGCGCCAGCAACGCCTGCGTTTGCGCATTGGTCAGCGCATAGCGCATCCGCAGCTGCGCCTCGCTGCATTGCATGGGCAACTGGCCACGCAACAGGTCATCGGCCAGCTTGAAATAGCTTTGCGTGACGATGTCGTCCGCCGAGGGGGGTGCCAGTTCGGCCAGGTGGTCCGGGTCGTCGGGCAGGGCGTCAAAGTCCTGCTGCAGGAAGTAGCCCCGGTTGGGTTTGCGCGCCACGATGCCGTGTTGTTCCAGCACGCCCAGCGCGTCGTTGACGGGCGAACGCGACAGGCGCAGCCGGTCAGCCAGCTTTTGCGCGGTCAGGTGCGCGCCGCCCGGCAGGCGGTCTTGCCGGATCAGTTCAAGAATTTTTGTGACGGTATTGGTTTGCGCGCTCATGGGGCCGTGGCGGGTCGGAGGGTGTCCGCTAGGATAGCGGGAATGACGCCGCCCATCCGCAACAAACGCACGTCCAATTGGGTCTCGACGGCGGCCGTCGCGTGCAACGCATCCACCGCGCCATTGGCCCGCAGGATGCGCACCGGCACCGAGAGGCGCGGGGCCAGCTTCGCGGCCGGCGCATCGATTTCGATCTGGTCGCCCGACTGTACGGCCAGCGTGTCCGGCGTAACGCCGTCGGGCAAGCGTAGCGGCAGGATGCCCATGCCGATCAGGTTGGACCGGTGGATGCGTTCAAAACTCACGGCCAGCACAGCGCGGATGCCCAGCAGCCGCTGACCCTTGGCGGCCCAGTCGCGCGATGAGCCCGTGCCAAAGCGTGCGCCGGCCAATAGCACCACGGCTTGCCCGTCCTGGCGATAGTGTTCCGCCGCTACCCAGATGGGTTCCACGCGTCCGGTGGGCGCATGGCGCGTGTGGCCGACCGGCGCGTCCGGGCACAGCCGGTTGACCAGGCTTTTGCTGTAGAACGCCGCGCGCATCATGACTTCCCAATTGCCACGGCGCGAGGCGAACACGTTCAGATCGTTGCGGTTGTCGCCGCGCTGGACCAGGTAGTCGGCAATCAGGCTGTCGGGCGGGATGGCGCTGGCGGGCGACAGGTGATCGGTGGTGACGTCGTCGCCCAGCACCAGCAGCGGGTGGGCGACGTAGTGGCCCAACTGCCCGGCCTGTTCGGTGGAGGCGAAGGGCGGGCGGCGCAGCGCGGTGGACGCCGGGTCCCACGGAAAACGCGGCGTGTCCGGCGATTGCAGCGCCTGCCACGCCGGGTTGGCGCTGGCGATCTTGAAGGCGGCGCGGCAGTCGTCCGGCCGCAATCCCTGTGCCAGCGCGGCGTCGATATCGGCGTCGCCGGGCCACAGATCGTGCAGATGGATGGCGCGGCCGTCCGGCGCCGTCTGTACGGCTTCTTGCGACAGGTCGCGCTCGGCATCGCCGGCCAGCGCAAAGGCAATGACCAGCGGCGGCGACATCAGAAAACCCAGATCCAGATCCGGGTGGATGCGGCCGGTGAAGTTGCGATTGCCCGACAGCACGGCCACGGGGTGGACCGCGCCGGCGGCCATGGCGTGGCGCACGGGGCCGGGCAGCGAACCGGAATTGCCGATGCAGGTGGTGCAGCCATACCCCACGATGTCAAAGCCCACCGCCGCCAGATCGTCCAGCAGGCCGGCGCGCGCCAGATAGTCGGCGGCGGCGGGCGAGCCCGGGCCCAACGACGTCTTCACCCAGGCGGGCACGCGCAGGCCGGCCCGGCGCGCCTTGCGGGCCAGCAAACCGGCCGCCATCAACAGGCGCGGGTCGGACGTGTTGGTGCAGCTGGTGATGGCAGCGATGGCCACGGGATAGCGCGGCAAGCCGCCCACCGCGGGCGCCGCCGGTTGGAAATTCAACGCGGCCAGAATGGGCTTGGTGTGACCGTAGGGGTGCAGGTCCTGCGGCCGCTTGGGGCCGGCCACATGCATGCCGACCTGGCCCAGCGCGACCTCGATCACGCGCGTGTATCGTGGGCTGGCTTGCGGGTCCAGCGCGATGCCGGCGTGTTCGGCGTAGGCCGCCACGCGCGCGATGTGCGCCTCGGTTCGGCCGGTTTGGCGCAGGTAATCCAGCGTGGCGGCGTCGATGGGAAAGTAGCCGGTGGTGGCGCCGTATTCCGGCGCCATGTTGGCGACCACGCAGCGGCTGCCCGCCGACAGGCTGCTGACGCCCGGGCCGAAGAATTCCACGAATTCTCCCGACACCTCGATGGCGCGCAGCCGCTGCGTAACGGTCAGGGCCAGATCGGTGGCGGTGACGCCCGGGGCCAGCGCGCCGGTCAGGCGCACCCCGATCACGTCGGGAATGCGCAGCAATGTCGGCATGCCGAACATCACCGTCTGCGCTTCCAGCCCGCCCACGCCCCAGCCCAGCACGCCGATGCCGTTGATCATGGGCGTGTGGCTGTCGGTGCCGATCATCATGTCCGGAAACAGCAGCCCGTCTTCGCCCTGGCAGACAACGGTGGCCAGCTGTTCCAGGTTGATGGTGTGCATGATGCCGGTGCCCGGCGGGTGGATGCGCACGTTGGACAAGGCCTTGGACGCCCAACGCAGAAAGCGGTAGCGCTCGCCGTTGCGGCGCAGTTCCAGATCCAGGTTCAGCGCGGCGGCGTCCGCCTGCGCATAGGTCTCGACGGCCAGCGAATGGTCCACCGACACGTCCACGGGCAACACGGGGTTGAGCACGGCCGGGTCGGTACCGGCTTCGGCCAGGGCGTCGCGCATGGCGGCGATGTCGACCAGCGCGGGCGTGCTGGTGGTGTCGTGCATCAGCACGCGGCCGGGCTGAAAGGCGATCTCGGCGTCGCTGGTGCCCCGGTCCAGCCAACGCAGCAGGGCAGACACGGCGGCGTCGCGCTCGTCGCCCTGCATATTGCGCAGCGCGTTTTCCAGCAGCAGGCGTAGTACCACGGGCAAGCGCCAGTAGTCCGCGCCAACCATTGCGGGCAGGTCCAGGCAGGCGTGCGCCACGCCGTTCAGCGTGAAGCGGACATGGCGCGGCGGCAAGGCATTAGTGTTTTCCATAGCTGCAAGTTTTGCATATTGCACATATAAAATGCAATTAAGTAAAAACCCGGCCGTCATTCGAACAGGCCGAACCGGCCGAATGCCCAGCAGGCTGAACGCCAAACAGGAGACTTGCCATGCCCCCCATCCGACAGCTTGCCGCCGCGACAGCGCGCGCTCTGCCTTTGCGTCTGACGCTCATGCTGCCCCTGGCCTTCGGGCTGGGCGCCGCCCTCATCCCCGCCGCCTCGGCCGTGGCGGCCGATACCGGCCGGCCCATCAGCCTGATCGTGCCGTTTGCCGCGGGGGGCGGAGTTGACGGCATGGGCCGCTTGCTGGCCGAGCGCCTGCGCAGCGAAATGCCGCAGGGCGTGGTGGTGGAAAACAAGCCCGGCGCCAGCGGCATGCTGGGCGCGCAAACGGTGGTGCGTTCGGCGCCGGACGGCACCACCTTGCTACTGGGGTCGGCGGGCGAAACCGCCATCAATCCGCTGGTGTTCAAAAGCAAGATGCAATATCAGCCGGAAAAGGATCTGGTGCCGATCGCGCTGATCGCGCGCGTGCCCAATGTGCTGGTGGCTAACCCCAAGCTGCCGGTCGGCAATGTAAAAGAGCTGGTGGCGTATGGCCGCGCGCATCCCGACAAACTCACGTACGCCACCAGCGGGGTGGGCAACCCGCAGCATTTGAACGGTGAGCTGCTGCAACAGCTGGCCGGGATCAAGATGGTGCACGTGCCGTACAAGGGCGCGTCGGCGCAATTGGTGGATGTGGCGGCGGGCAGCGTTGACCTGACGTTTGTCAGCCTGGCGGGCGCCTTGCCTTTCATCAAAAGCGGCAAGGTCAAGCCGTTGGCCGTCACGTCGGCCAAGCGCGCCTCGTTCGCGCCGGACATCCCGGCCGTGGCTGAAACGCCGTCGTTGAAGGACTATGCGTTGGAAAACTGGTTCGGCGTTTTCGTGGCGGCGGGCACCCCGCCGGACGTGCAGCAGAAGCTGGCCGCCGCCATTGATCGCAGCCTGCGCGACGAGAAATTCGTGGCCAGCATCCGCGACCTGGGCGGCGAGGTCCAGCCCATGAGCCAGGACGAATTCCGCGCCTTCATCAAGGCGCAGACGACGGTGTTCGCCAAGGTGGTGGCCGACGGCAATATCACGGCGGACAACTAGCACCCGTCGTGCAGCAGCAGCTCCAAGCCCACGCGTCGCCCCGACCGCACCCGGCCGATGGCGTGCCGGGCGGTTACGCGGTAGATGCCCTGCGCGCCTTGCACCGGCCGGTGCGACACCGCGATTACCGCCGCGTCGCCCAACGCCAGGGGCAGCACCATGGGGCGCGACTGCATGCGCGGGCGCTGCTCGGTCATGACGAATTCCCCGCCTGTGAAATCCACATCGGGCTCGGACAATAGCGCCACCAGTTGCAGCCCGAACACGGCTTGCCCGTTGTCGTGATGCATCAAGGCTTGATAGTCGCCTTCCCTCAGCGTGCGGATGGCGGACAGCGGGCGGGTCTGGCCGGCGTCGCGATTGCGCTGCGCCCAGGCCGCGAAGTCGTCGGGGTAAGCGTCGGGGGGGACGTTGGGCTCGACATCGGGCAGCTGCAAGGCGGCTTCCCACGCGCGCGCAATCGGCAGCAGATGCCGGTACAGCACCGGCCGCATGGCAGCCAGCGCGGGGGGCACTGTGGCGCCGCCCAGCCGACGCGCGGCGTCCGGCGCAAACAAGCCAGGCAACAGCGCCCAGCCTTGCGCGTCCAGGTCCCGGAATACCTGGCCCCAGTCCGTGTGGTCCAGGGGGCGGTGCAAGGCTTGCCGGCTATCAGGTCGGATGTCGGGCCGGGCGTCGGTGGAGCGTTCTGGTGGTGTCGGGTCGGGCATCGTGGCGTGGCGGGCGTTTTGTGCGTGGCTCAGCATAGGCTTGCGCGCCGGCCGGCGTCACTCCGAACTTTGCTATCGACGTTTGCTGCCGAAGTTTGCTTTGCAGACCATGCAGTATGCTTACCCGCTTCATGAACCGCCCCAATCCCGCCCGCAATGACTGATTTTCCCTTTGACGCCGTGTTGTTCGACTGTGACGGCGTGCTGGTCGATTCCGAACCCATCACCAGCCATGTGCTGACCCAGATGTTGAACGAGCTGGGCTGGGACATCACCCACGAAGAAGCCATGCAGATCTTCACCGGGAAGGCCGTCAAGGACGAGCTGCCGCTGATTGAAGCGCGCACCGGCGCCAAGCTGGGGCCGGAATGGTTCGACGATTTCCGCCAGCGCCGCAACGCCGCGCTGGACCGCGACCTGCTTGAAATTCCCGGCGCGCCCGACGCCGTGCGCGCCTTGCACCGCACGCTGGACGGCCGCATCGCCGTGGCGTCCGGCGCCGACCGCCGCAAGGTTGAGCTGCAACTGGTCAAGGTGGGCATTGCTGACTGCTTTGACGGACGCGTTTTCAGCGGCCACGAAATGCCGCGCAGCAAGCCGTTTCCCGACGTCTACCTGGCCGCCGCCCAGGCGCTGGGCGTAGACCCCAAGCGCTGCGCCATTGTGGAAGACACGGTCACCGGCGCCACCGCCGGCGTGGCCGCGGGCGCCACGGTGTTCGGCTACAGCCCCGACGCCAACGGCCACAGCGGCGCCGAGGCGCTACGCAATGTGGGCGTGGCCCACGTGTTCACCGACATGAACCAGCTGCCCGCGCTGCTGGCCGGCTGGCAGGCCGGGGCGCGCTGATCGGGCTTGCCGCGATCTTGCCCGCGCCGGCTATTTCCCGTAATTCGCGTATTGCTCGCCGCCGTCCAGGTCGATGACGGTCCCGCTCAGGTAGCCCGCGCGCGGTGATGCGCCGAAAACGATCATGTCGGCCACTTCGGCGGGCTCCATCAGCCGGTTGAACGGCAGATCCGACAGCGTTTCCTGCCATCGTTCCTGGTCGCCCCAACGGGCTTGCGCGCGTTGCCGCGCCAGGGTCAGCACGCGGTCGGTCCGCGTGCGCGACGGGTTCACGCCAAAGACCCGCACCCCGTGGCGTGGCGCTTCACCGCCCAACGCGCGGGTAAAGGCGATCAGCGACGCATTGGCCGCCGCGCCGCAGATGTAGTCGGCGCGCGGCGCGGCGCCCGCCATGCCGATGATGTTGGCGATGACGCCCGCGCCCGCTTCGCGCATGTGCGGGTAATAGCAGCGCGCCAGGCTGATGTAGCCATGCACCTTCAATTCCCAGCCCGCGCGCCAGCGTTCGTCCTGCACCTGATCCAGCGCGCCGCCGGGCACGGCGCCGGCGTTGTTCACCAGGATGTCGATGGGGCCGGTGTCTTGCGCCAGCCGTTCCGCCGCGCCGGGCTGTGCCAGGTCCAGCGTCACGGCCTGGGCCGCGCAGCCCGTGTGTTCGCGGATGGACGCGGTGGCCGCGTGCAGCGCGGCATCGTCGCGCGCCACCAAGATCGGGTCCGCGCCTTCGCGCGCGAACGCCACGGCGCACGCCAGCCCGATACCCTTCGATGCGCCCGTGATCAGCACGCGTTTTCCGGCCAGCTGCAAGTCCATGTCTGCCTCCTGTGAATTCGCGCCCGCACATGCGGCGCACGCCATCGTTGTAAACCAGTTGCGCGGTCCAAACCAGTAAGGAAACGCAGCATGGCGCGGGCACCGGCGTGCCTGCTATGCTGCTTCACCCTTGTCTTGCAGGAAGCGAAAGATGGCGCAGGTCTGGCTGGAAATCTGGTCTACGGTACGCAGCGAATTCGCGGATATTCCCGACGTCGGTGAAGCCACGCGCATTGTGCTGCGCCTGGGGATGGCGGTGTTCCTGGGCGGGCTGCTGGGCTATGAGCGCGAACGCAGCGGCAAGGCGGCCGGCCTGCGCACGCACATGCTGGTGGCGCTGGGCGCGGCAATCTTCGTGCTGGTGCCCTTGCAAGGCGGCATGGAAGTGGGCGACATCAGCCGGGTGCTGCAAGGCGTGATCGCCGGCATCGGCTTTCTGGGCGCGGGCGCCATCATCAAGCTCAGCGATGAACGCGAGATCCATGGGCTGACCACATCGGCCAGCATCTGGATGACGGCGGCCATTGGCGTGGCGGCGGGCATGGGGCGCGAGGCCACGGCGCTGGTCAGCACCTTGCTGGCGCTATTCGTCCTGGCCGTGCTGCGCCGCGTCGAGGCCCGTATCTCAGAGCGCAAGGAAAAAAACGGCCTGATCGCCACCGACGACAAGCCGGCGCGCAACGGCTGAACAACGGCGTTCAGTTGCCGCCGGACACGTCGATGAACGAGCCGCTGGTGTAGCCGGCTTCTTCGGAACACAGCCACATGACCGCGCCGGCCACTTCTTCCACCGAGCCGCCGCGCCGTAGCGGGATGACGCTTTTCAGGCGGTCGACTCGGCCGGGTTCGCCGCCGCTGGCGTGCATGTCGGTGTAGATGGTGCCCGGGCGCACGCCATTGACGCGGATGCCTTCGGGCGCCACTTCCTTGGACAGGCCGATGGTCATCGTGTCCAGCGCGCCCTTGGATGCCGCGTAGTCCACGTATTCATTGGGCGAGCCCAGGCGCGCGGCGGCCGACGACACGTTGACGATGGCGCCGCCCTGGCCGCCATGCCGCGTCGACATCCGGCGCACGGCTTCGCGCGCACACAGAAAAGCGCCGATGACGTTGGTGGACAGCACGCGCAGCAGGCGGTCGGCTTCCATTTCGTCCAGCCGCATCTGCGTTTCCAGAATGCCCGCATTGTTGACCAGCGCATCGATGCGGCCCAGGCGCTCGTCCAGCGTGCGGAACATATGCAGCACATCGTCCTCTTGCGACACGTCGGCCTGGATGGCCAGCGCGGTGCCGCCGTCTTGCTGGATGTCGGCCACCACGGCGTCGGCGGCGTCGGAATGGGTGCGGTAATTGATGCCCACCGCGTAACCCCGGCGCGCGGCCAGCTTGGCGATGGCGGCGCCGATACCCCGGCTGCCGCCGGTAACGAGTATGACTTTAGGCATGGTGTTCTCCTGGATGCGATTCACGGTAGCAGAACCGGAGCCGTCAGATCCAGACGTCGTTGGGCGCGCTGCGCGCGCCGCCCTGGTCGCCGGTATTGGGTACGCCACAGGGTTCCACCAGCATCAGGTGCGTTTCCTGGATGGCGCGGGGTTTGTGCTCCACGCCTTTGGGGATGACGGTCATGTCGCCCGGCCCCAGGTCGATGTGGCCCAGGTCGGTCTGCCCGTCGCGCAGGTCGATGCGCAGGCGGCCGCTGATCACGATAAAGGTTTCGTCGGTGTCGGCATGGCTGTGCCAGACGAATTCGCCTTGCACCTTGACCACCTTGAACTGGTAGTCGTTCATCTGCGCGATGACCTTGGGGCGCCAGTGTTCGTTGAACAGGGCCAGCTTGCCGGCAATGTTGATGGCGGAAATGGGGGGCATTTTGAAAGCCTGGATAAATGATGACCCCGCAAGCGTAGGGCGTGGGCCGGCTTGGCGTCTTGTACGTTCTTGCAGGTTTTGCAGGTGGGTGGGAGGGTTCCGGGGCCGTTGCCGGCTGTTGTAATTTTCTTTGGCCGCCGCGCGCACTAGCGGTGCAGCATGCGGCGCCAACGGTCGGGCGTCATGCCGTAGGTCTGCGCATGGCGGCGTGTCAGGTGGCTTTGGTCGGTAAAGCCGGCGCCGGCCGAGGCGTCGGCCAACGACGCACCGGCCGCGATCAGGCGGCGCGCCAAGTCCAGCCGGCGCAGCATGACATAGCGGTAGGGGCTGGTGCCGAACAGGGCCCGAAAATCGCGCGACAGGCTCCAGCGGTCTTTGCCCGCGGCCTGGGCCAGCGCGTCCAGCGTGATCGTGGTGTCCAGCGACGCGTGGATGTACTGGCGCGCGCGCTCGGTGGCGACGTAGTCGGCGCAGCGGCGGCCGCGCGGCCTGCCCGCGGCGGCGCACAGTGCATGCGCCAGGTCGTATAGCGCGTCGTCTTCCTGCAAGGGGTCAAGCGCCGCGTGCGTGTCTTGCAGCAGCGCGCCGCTGGCGGCGTACAGCCGGGCGTCGGCCGAGATGCCGCCCGGGATGAACGGCAAGGGCCGCCCGCCCAGAATCTGCTGGATCAGCGCGGGCTCGACATAAAGCATGCGGTAATGAAAGCCGGCCTCGGTGCCCGCCTGGCCGTCATGCGCTTCGTCGGGGTGCAGCACGATGGTGCCGCCGGGCAGGCTGTGCCGAACGGCGCGGCGGTAGTTAAAGCTCTGCACGCCCGCCAGCGTACGGCCGATGGCGTAGGTGTCGTGGCGGTGCATGTCGTAACCATGACCCCCGAAGTAGGCTTCGATGCGCTCCACGTGGCCGGTGTCGGCGGCGCGAAGGATCCAGTCCTGAGTCGGTGTGGCGCGGGTCATGGCGGCCTGCCTTGGGGTTAAGGCTGGGCTAGCGTAATGGCTAGGTCAGGGGGGTTACGCCTTCACCTGGACCAGTACGAACTCGTTGCCGTACAGGTCGATGAAGTGGGCGTAGACGGTGGTGTCGTCATGGACGGGCTCTTTGGTGAAGCGCACGCCGCGCGCGACAAAGCTGCCGTGGTCGCGCATGACGTCGTCGGTGTAGAACACGCCCACCGGCTGGCCCCCGGTCTGGTCGCCGACGCGGTCGCGTTGCGCCTGCGTCAGCGCTTGCAGCAGCCAGACACCCACCGCCGGTTGGGCGGGCAGGCGCAGGTGCACATAGCGCTGCTGGCCCACGGGCATATCTGCGAATACCTCCATGCCCAGCTTGTCTTGATAGAAGGAAATGGCGGTGTCGTAGTCGTTCACGAGAAGGACGAGACGGCCCAGCGAATGCATGTCAGGACTCTCTTTGAGGTTAAGCGTGCGGCTATGCTAACCCGCCCAGGCCCCTTTTTCCTTTAATCGGCCTCGCGCACCAAGCGCAGGCCGACCAGCGGGTAGCGCGTTTCCTGCGTATTCCAGTTGCGATAGGACGAACGCGTGTACAGCGCCCAGGTATGCCAGGACCCCCCCCGGCGCACCCGTACGTTGCCGCTGGCCGGGCCGGTGGGGTCGTCGGTGGGCGACTGCGCGTAATAGTCTTCGCCATACCAGTCCGACACCCATTCCCAGGCGTTGCCGTGCATGTCGTACAGGCCGAAGGCGTTGGGCGCGTAGCTGGCCACCGGCGCGGTAAAGGTGTTGCCGTCGTGGCGCGGGGTGGCAAATGCGTGCCATTTTGGCCACAGGGGCGCGGTGTCGGCGTCAAAACCGTTGCCCGCGTCGGCCATGCCAGCCGGGTCGTCGCCATTCTGATAGCGCGTGCGGGTGCCGGCGCGGCAGGCATATTCCCATTCGGCTTCGGTGGGCAGGCGGTAGACGTGGCCTTCCCGCTGGGTCAGCCAGCGCGCCAGGGCGGTGGCGTCGTTCCAGCTGATGTTCACAACCGGGTGGTCGTCGGTCTGCGCAAAGCCGGGGTTGCGCCAGGAATAGCGGCGGTCGCGCCCTTCGAAGGCGTCGCCGCGTTCGGATTTGTCAGGGTCATACGCGGCGTTGTAGCCATAGCCTCCCGTGCCGTCCGCCTCGGACTCGGGCACGTAACCGGACGCCTCGATAAAGCGCTTGAACTGGCCGACCGTGACCTCGGTGCGTTCCAGATAGAAGGGCCGGGTGATGCGCACCGTGTGCACCGGCGCCTCGTCAAACAGTTGGGTGAAACGGTCTTCAGGATATTGGGGGTAGTCGCGGGACAGCGTCTCGGCCGATTCGTCGCTGCCCATCTGGAACGTGCCGGCGGGTATGGCCACGAAGCTCATGTCCAGCGAATTGACCAGCAGCGCGGGCGGCTCGGCGGCCGGCGCGGGCAGAGACAGCGCCGCGCCGGCCAGGCACAGGCCGGCAAAGGGCAGGCGGGGTGATAGCAGGCGGGGTGATAGCAGGCGGGCAAGTAGCGGGCGAAGGCGGGTACGCATGATTGTCGGCGGCATAAGCGCAAGGGGCGCAATAGGGCGGGGGCGAAGTGCGCCCGACGCGGGCGCGGGCAGGGGTGCGAAAGTGTAGGGCGGCCATTCGTGCACGGCCAGACGCGGTCAACCCTAGTGTCGGCCCCCGATGTCAGTCTCCATGTCAGGCTTGATGTCAGACCCCGATTTCAGCCCCCGATTTCAGCCTCCTATTGCAGCCTCGTATTGCAGGCTCCTATGTCAGCCTGCCTTGCGCAGCGTGAAGTTGATGCGTTGGCTGCCCAGCCGGGGATGCGGCGCTTCCTTCATCGGCATCACGCCGTGATGGCGCAGGCGGTCCACGCCGCCCCAGACCACCACGTCGCCATGAAACAAGGGCACGCGCGCCGCTTTGTCGGCGCGGTCGTCGCCACCGAACAGGAACAGCGCGGGCATGCCCAGCGACACCGACACGATCGGCGCGTCGAAATCGCGTTCGTTCTTGTCCTGGTGCAAGGACAAGCGAGACCCCGGTTCGTAGCGGTTAACCAGGCAGGCGTCCGGCGTGAAACCGGGAAAGCCGGCTTCCCGGGCGGCGGCTTGTGCCAGTCGCAGAAAGGCGGCGGGCAGCGCCGGCCAGGGCTGGCCGGACAGCGGATCGATGCGCGTGTAGCGGTACCCGTGCGCATCCGTCGTCCACCCCCATTCGCCGCAATTGGTCAGCGCCACCGACATGGTGTAGCCGCCCGGCGTGCGCATGTGACGAAAGGGCGATTGCGCGGTCACGGTGTCCACGCCTTGCAGCAGCGCGTCGGTGTCCGCCAGCGCGAAGCCGCGCAGCACAAAGGACTGTGGGCCGATCTGGTCACGGCCGTGCTGCGCAATGTCTTCGTCGTCGAACAGGTTCAGGGTCATGGCGGGGACTAATGTGTGGCGGCCCATTGTGCGGCGGCCCATTGTGTGGCGGCCCATCGTGCGGCGGCCTATTGTGCGCGGAGCCTATTTTGCAGGGAGCCTATTTTGCGGGGGGCCGTTCGGCGGGCAGCCTATTGCGCGTCATGAAAGATCACGCCCAGCGTGTGGCGCCGGCCTGTGTGCAGCGCACTGACGCCGTGCCGCATCGCCGTCTTGCGCCAGCCGCGCGCGCCTGGCACGGGGCGCAGGTTAACGGTGAAGATCAGCGCATCGCCCTGTTGCAACGGCAGCACGTCGACGCGTTGTTCGCGGCTGCTGGTTTCCTGCATGACAAATTCTCCGCCGGTGAAGTCATGGCCGGGACGCGACAGCAAGATGGCCACTTGCAGGGGGAACACGTGTTCGCCATACAAGTCCTGATGCAGGCAGTTGTAGTCGCCCGGGCCGTATCGCAGGATCAACGGCGTGGGGCGGCACTGGCCGGCGTCGTGGCAACGTTGCAAGAAGGCGGCGTGCTCGTTCGGGTATTGCACTGAAATGCCCAGCTGCCGGTTCCAGCGGTTGGCAATGGGGGCCAGCCGCGGATACAGCGCCGTGCGCAGGTCATGCAGCAAGGGCGGCAATGGGTAGGAAAAATACTTGTATTCGCCGCGCCCGAAGCCATGCCGCGCCATCACAATGCGGCTGCGGTAATGATCGGGCTCGTCGTACCCGCCTGCGAATTCGTCGCATTGCGCGGGCGTCAACAGGCGGGGGACGATGGCGTTGCCGTGCGCGTCCAATGATTGCGTGATGGCGGTCCAGTCAAAATCGGGCAACGCGGGGCGGGGCGGGGCATCCATGGCGATCGGCAAGTGCGATGAAACAAAACGGTGAATCTACGTCCGGCAGGGGTCGCGCCGAACTCCGCTTGTTGCGATGGCGATAAGCTCGGCAAATGGAACATTACGAACGTTATAGCAGCGCGTCTCAAGACGTACCACTGCCGCGTGCCACGGCAGCGGGCCGGCGGCGGCGGGCAAAGGCGGCGGGCAAAGGCAGCGGGCAAAGGCGGCGGGCAAAGGCAGCGGGCTAAGGCAGCGGGGCAAAGGCCGGGGGCTACAGCCACGGATCGCCGCCGCAAGCCACCCGTCACAGTAGCGATTCCAGCGGCAGCAGGGAAACGAACCATACCGAGAACCGCTTCCACGCCGACGTGCCGGGCTCGGTATCGTGGCGCACCGTCTTGCCATCGCGCTGTTCTTCCCAGATCAGGTTGCCCTGCTCGTCCAGGCATACACGGTAGGCCAGCTTGGGAACCTCTTGCTGGAAGGCGTTGGCGATGCCGGTCGCGAGCGTGGGGCTGTCGATGACAAAGCCCAGCTCGGTGTTCAAGGTGGCGGATCGCGGATCGAAGTTGAACGATCCGACGAACACGCGCCGGCCATCCACGGCAAAGGTCTTGGCATGCAAGCTGGAACCCGAACTGCCAAAGGGTCCCATGCTTTTGTTGCGATCCGCGCCGCGCGCCTGCCGCTTCATCTCGAACAGTTCCACACCACTGGCCAGCAAGTCCTTGCGGCGCCTGGCATAGCCGGAATGCACCACCGCCACGTCGGTGGCTTCCAGCGCGTTGGTCAGCACCTGGACCTTGACCCCGCTTTGCGCCAGCTTTCCAAATGCCTCGGTGCCACGGGCGGTGGGCACAAAATAGGGCGACACCAAATACAGATCCTGCGTGGGCGCGCCGATGATTTCGTGCAGCTGATGCGGCAGCATGGCCTCGGGTGGCGCGGTGCCCAGCGTCTTGCGCGGGTCGTCGCTGACCATGCGCGTATCGGCCCATTCCAGCGTCAGCTCGCCGGCCAGCAGCTGCCGGATGAAAGGCAGCCGCTTCATGGCGCGCGCGTATGCCGCCGCCTCGGGCGAGCCCTCGACTTTGGCTGCCTGCTCTTCCAGCGCGTCCAGTTCGCCCGGGCCGGCCGGTTTCAGTATCCGGTCAACCGGGTAAGCCGAATCGCTGCTCCAGTAGCGGTCAAAATCCGTGGACACATCGTTCACGGCCGCGCCGATCGCCAACACGTCCAGGTCTGTGAACAGCACGCCGCTGGTGGCGGCAAAGTACTCGTCGCCGATGTTGCGCCCGCCGATGATGGTGGCCTGGTTGTCGGCGGTGAAAGACTTGTTGTGCATGCGCCGGTTCAGGCGGCTGAAATCCGTGACGTAGCCCAGTGGCTTGGGCCACCGCAACACAAACGGGTTGTACAGCCGCACCTCGATCATGGGGTGGGCATCCAGCGCGGCCAGCACTTTGTCCAGCCCTGCCGTGCCGTTGTCGTCCAGCAGCAGGCGCACGCGCACGCCCCGGTCGGCGGCGGCGTGCAGCGCTTCCAGCAACATGGTGCCCGTCATGTCGTTGTGCCAGATGTAGTACTGCACATCCAGGCTGCGCTCGGCGGCGCGGGCCAGCATCATCCGGGCGGCAAAAGCGTCATGCGCATCGCCCAAGGGGTGGATGCCCGACTTGCCAGGGTGCGCGGCGGCCAGCGGCGTGATGCCACGGCCCAGCGCGGTTGCCGCCGCGTCGTCGGGCGTCAGCGCCTGTGATTCGTGGCGCTTGTCCAGCGGGGGCAGGCTGCAACCACCCAGAAACGAAAGGCAAAGGAGGGACATGAGTAGGGTTCTGGCCAAAAGCATGCCGTATTGTGCCGAAAATTCTTTTCCCGCCAGATTCTTGTGCGATTTCCGCATCTGAGATAAATTCCCAGATATGGAAAACGCGATCAACGACTTGGATCTGGACCGCCGCATCGCCCACCGGCTGCGCGCGCTAAGGCAGGAACGCGGCTGGTCGCTGGACGAGCTTGCCGGTCTGGCGGGCGTCAGCCGCGCCACATTGTCCCGCCTGGAAAACGCCGAGGTCAGCCCCACGGCCTCGGTGTTGGGCAAGCTGTGCGCCGCGCACGGCATGACCATGTCGCGCCTGATGATGATGGTGGAAGACGACTTCGCGCCCCTCGTCCCACAAAGCGCTCAAGCCGTGTGGGTAGACGACAGCGCGGGCTTTCGCCGGCGCTCGGTGTCCCCGCCCGCGCAGCAACTGGCCGGCGAAGTGCTGGCCTGCGAACTGGCGCCCGGCGCCCGCATTGCCTACGACCAATCGCCCCGGCCTGGCCTGGAGCATCACCTGTTGATGCTTGAGGGCGAACTGGCCATCACCGTGGACGGGCAAACGTACGCGTTGGCGCCGGGCGACTGCCTGCGCTACCAGCTGTTCGGCGCCAGCCTGTTCGTGACCCCGCCGCAACGCGGCGCCCGCTACCTGTTGTTCATCGTCTGAGCCCGCCATGAAGTCCATGACACCCATGACACCCATGACATCCATGACACCCATGACACTACACCGCGCCAATACCGACGTAACCCTGTTGACGGCTGAGGCCGCCCGCGCCTGCCTGAACGAGCTGGGCAACGTGCTGCATGCCTGTGTGCAAGGCGGCGCCAGCGTCAGCTTCGTCCTGCCGTATTCCCCCGACGACGCACAGGCATTCTGGCGCAACAAGGTGCTGCCGGCGGTAGAAGCCGGCCGTCTGTCGCTGTGGGTGGCACGCCAGAACGGCCGTATCGCCGGGTCGGTGCAACTGGACACCGACACCCCGCCCAACCAACCCCATCGCGCCGAGATCCGCAAACTGCTGGTCCACCCCGACTTCCGCCGCCGCGGTATCGCCCGCGACCTGATGCGTACCGCCGAAGCCCATGCCATCCACCTGGGCCGCACCTTGCTCACCCTGGACACCCGCAGCGGCGACAGCGCCGAACCGCTATACGCATCGTTGGGCTACGTCACGGTAGGCCAGATCCCCGGCTTCAGCCGCGACCCACACGATCCGGGCAAGCTGGACGCGACAACGATCATGTACAAGCGGGTTTGACAGGGTCGACAAAGCCGCAGAGCTCGTCGATCTCTTTGGGAAACGAGGTGTACGGCACGTTGTATTCGATGAACTCGGCGAGGCTGTCTGGGAACCCTATCAAGACCAACCAGAGGATTTTTGCGGGCGCCCACAATGGCGCCCACCGCTTCCCTTTTGGGCTGGCAAGGTCGCTGCGGTACCTGACAGCCCAATCGCGGTAGACACGCAAGAAGGTCCACAATAAAAACGGGCCAGATTTGACCCGGTCGAGTCAAATCTGGCCCGCTAGCCTGGCCGCTTACCGCAGGCAGGGACGTTATGCCATCAAGCGAGCGGCTTGATACCCACGCTGTACGGGGGCGCGTTGCCGCGGGCGGGGGCCTTGATCTTCAGCATCGAGCCGCCGGGGGTGAACTCGAATTCCTGAAACGGCACTTCAAACCACTGGTGAAAGCTGGTGCGCGAGAACTCGGGCACCCAGACCTTGGGGCGCTTGGCGTCGCAATGGAATTCAACCAGCGTGCGGTCGATGCCCAGGGGGCGCGTGTTGCCGATGCGGTAGCTGACGCGCAGCTCGGCGCTTTCGGTCGAGCCGGGGCGCCAGGTCAGGCCGATGGATTCCATGAATTGTTCAATCGCCTGAATACCGCGATGCATAGTTGACTCCGAATGCTGGCGGGCGACGCGCGCCCACAAAAATCCGCCGCATGCAGCGGCGGGAAACACCCGAATTATCCGACATTCCGCGTCGGGGTGCCCAGACGGGGCCATCCCAGGGCCATCGCGGGCGCGGCAAGCCGGGCGCGGCGGGGGAAGGGCGACACCACAGGGCGCAACCCCGTCCGGCGCAGTCGTACGGGCCATCAACGTAGAAATAGGCAGGTTTCACGCAAGAACAAGCCTGTACGCAGAGGCGCTCGATTTCTAACATTCTTTCCAGGCTCAGCGGCGGTGCTTTTTACGGAAAGCGCGGCGAACAGAGCCGGCCGCCAGGCATCTTGCCGGGCGCCGCAAGCACGCAAGCAAGCACGCAAGCAAGGGAAGAAAATCGCATGAACTCCGAAAAAATCTGGCTGGTGACGGGCGCATCCACGGGCTTGGGCCTGGTGTTGGTGAAGATGCTGCTGGCCCAAGGTCACAAGGTGGCGGCGACGTCGCGCGATGGCGATGCGTTGTTGGATGCGGTCGGGGCCAAGCTTGAGGGCCAGTTCCTGCCGTTGACGGTGGACCTGGCCAACGATCGCAATGTGCGCCGCGCGGTGGACGCGACGGTGGCCGCGTTTGGCCGTGTTGATGTGGTGGTGAACAACGCGCGGGCTGCCTGCCCGGGATCGCTTGCCGAGCTCTCCGACGCGCAGGTGCGAGCCGCGTTCGACATCAACGTCTTCGGCACGCTGAACGTGATACGCGCCGTGTTGCCGCGCATGCGGGCGCAGGCGGGTGGCCACATCATCAACGTGTCGTCGATCCTGGGCTTTGATGGTGGGCATGCCGAATGGGGGGCATACAGCGCGGCGAAGTTCGCCGTATGTGGCCTGACCGAAGCGCTGGCCGCCGAGGCGGCCGCGTGGGGCGTGCGCGTGTCGCTGGTGTACCCGGGCGCGATGCGGGCGGGTTCGCCGCAAGACGGCGGCGGTTCGCCGGAACGCGCCGCGCGCGGGGCGCACGCGCAAGATGGCGGCGACGTGGCCAAGGCCGCGCAGGCGCTGATCCAGGCGGCCCACGCGCAATACGCGCCGCTACACCTGTTTCTGGGCCGCGACGCCTTCGATCAGGCGCGCGGCAAGATCCAGTCAGTGCAGCAGGAATTGGCGCGATGGCGCGAAATGTCGGTGTCCATCGGCTTTGTCGACGAACGGCGTCTGGCCGCATGAGGGCCGCGGCTGAAAAGCGGGCTTGATTGCCCGTGCCTGCCCGTTCGCGTACCCGTCATCCCGCCCAGCCGCGCGCAACCTGCCAGGCGCCCAGCAGGGCAAGGCTGATCATGAAGCACAGCTTGAACATCCGAGCCGACAGCTTGTTGCGCAGCCATTGCCCCAGCGCCATTCCCGCCAGCGCGGGCAACAGCATCATCACTGACGACCCGGCCGCCTGGGGGCTGTAGCCGCCGTTGATCCACAGGCCCAGCGCCAGCGCCACGGTGGACACCGTGAACGAGATTCCCATGGCCTGGATCAGCCCGTCCTTGCCCAGGTTCAATGCTTGCAGGAACGGCACGGCGGGGATGACGAACACACCGGTGGCGGCGGTGATGACGCCGGTAACCGCGCCGACCAGCGCGCCCAGCGCGTGCTCGTGGCGGCGTGGCACGCTGGGGGGCGAGCCGAACAGGCCCCACGCCGCATAGGCGATCAGCGCCAGTCCCAGGGCGACGCCGGCCCACTGCCCGCTGGGCGCGCCCAGCCACAGCGCGCCGGCCACCGTGCCCACGCAGATGCCGGCCTGCATGGCGCCAACGCGGCGCAAGGTGTGCGGCAGTGTGGACCAGGGGCGCGCTTGCCAGAGATTGGTGACCAGCGAGGGCACGATCAACAAGGCGGCCGCCTGCGCCGGCGCCATCACCAACGCCAGCATCGCCATCGAAATCGTGGGCAAGCCCAGGCCCACCACGCCCTTCACCACGCCCGCCAGCACGAACACCGCGATGACGGCGGCCAGCATCGCCGGGGTGCCTCCGGGCACCAGGTCGGCGGGGGTCATGGCGTTGCTCCATTGCCGTCCAGCCTATGGCTGGCCCTGACGCGCGGGGTCGGATCGGCCAGAAAGAAACGCGCGCGCAGGGGCGCTTGATCGAGGCGGTTGATAGGCGCAAAAGTCATGGTGCGACGGTCAGCATGGGGATAAGGGCCGAGTAAAGGTGGCATAAAGGAAACGTCGGAGCAGTGTCGGGGCGGGGTCAGGGCAGCGTGAGTGGGGCGGCTTGAAAGGGGCGGCTTGAAAGGGGCAGCTTGAAAGGGGCAGCTTGAAAGGGGCAGCTTGAAAGGGCCAGCTTGAAAGGGCGAGCTTGAAAGGGCGAGCTTGAAAGGGCGAGCTTAAGGGCAGCGTAATGGGGATATAAGGACTTTGATTCTGCGCCGCGACGCACCGCTACGCGATCGGGAAATCGCGTAGCTTGCCTATGGTCACGCCATAGCCAGCGCGTGCTACGCTGCCCGGATGCGATTTGACCTGACCGACCTTCGTCTATTCCTCAACGTGTACGAAACCGGCTCCATTACCGCCGGCGCGCAGCGTACGCATATGACGCTGGCATCGGCCAGCGAACGCATTCGTGGCATGGAAAATACGCTGGGCGTCGCCCTGTTGCTGCGCGTGCATCGCGGGGTCGAGTCCACGCCCGCCGGGCGCACGCTGGCGCATCACGCCCGTCTCGTGCTGGGGCAAATCGATTGCATGCGCGGTGAACTGGACCACTACGGCCAGGGCCTGAAAGGGCACGTGCGCATGCTGTGCAACACCACGGCGCTTACGGAACACCTGCCGCCAGTGCTGGGCGATTTTCTGCGCGACCATCCGCGTGTGTCGGTAGACCTGCAAGAGCGCACCAGCGTGGAAATTGCCGATGCGCTGCGCGCGGGCGCCTGCGACATCGGCGTGCTGGCCGATTCGGCTGACTTGCACGGCCTGCACACGCGCGTCTTTCGCCATGATCCGCTGACCCTGGTGGTGCCGCGCGGGCATGCACTGGCGGGTCGGCGATCGGTCGCGCTGGCCGAGGCGGCTGACGAGGATTTCGTGGGGCTGATTGAAGGCAGCGCACTGCAAGAACACCTGGCGCATCATGCGCGCCGTGGCGGCAAGATGCTGTCATACCGCGTGCGCCTGCGCGGCTTTGATGACGTGTGCAAAATGGTGGGGCAGGGCGTGGGCGTTGCGATTGTGCCGCGTGCCGCGGCCGTGCGCCTGGGCAGGGCGGCCGGCGTGCAGCGCGTAGCGCTGACTGACGATTGGGCCACGCGCGATCTGGTGCTGTGCGTGCGCGACGCGCTGCCGGCTTACGCGGATGCGCTGGTGGCCTGCGCGTTGCGCGACGCGCCCGTCAAGACCCCGGCAGCGGCCTGGCCTTAGACAGATGGCCGCGCTGAAACCACGAGCCGGACGCGATTGCGACCAGGATGATCAGCCCGTACAGGCACATTGCCACGGCCGCCACCAGGAAGAAAACCATCAGTGATCCGGTCAGGTGCAGGGCGATGCCGCCCGCGCCCACGGCGGTGACCAGGCGCAGGCAGCCGGCCAATAGCGGCCACTTCAAACGGCCCGCGCCCTGCGAGGCGAAGTACATCGAAAACCCCAAGGCAAAGAATCCATACACCGGCCCGACCGTTTGCAGGTAAAGGGCGCCGGCTTGCAGCATGTGGTCCTCGGCGCCGAACAATCGCAGCCAGGCTTCCGGAAAAAACGCTGCTGCCAGGCCGATGGATTCGGCCAGCACGAAGGCCATCGCGCCGCCGGTCAAGGCGATGCGCACGGCGCGCTCGGGCTGGCCCGCGCCGATGTTGGACGCCACCATCGCCACCATGGGCGCGCCCAGCCCGAACGCGATGGGCATCAACAGGTATTCCAGCCGCACGGCAATGCCGTAGCCGGCCACCGCCGCCGTGCCGGCATAGGCGCCAACCAACGCGGCAATCAGCGCTACCTGGGCGTTTGTCAGCAACGGGTTCAGCGTGGCCAGCGCGCCCACGTTAAGAATGCTGCGCATCAGGGACAGGTGCAGTCGGCTGAGGACCAGCCGCGCCGGGTTGCGGCCGCTGGCGCAGTAGAGGCCCAGGATCAGCGCGCCCACGCCGTAGTAGATGACCAGCGCCCAGCCGCCGCCGGCCACGCCCAGCGCGGGAAACGGCCCCCAACCGAAGATCAGGCAGGGCGACAAGGGCACCAGCAACAGCGCCCCGCCGCAGATCACCGCGCCGGGCACCAGCATGTTGCCGGTGCCGCGTATGACGCTGGCGAAGGCGTTCATCAACCACATCAGGATGATGCCGCCGAAGATGACGTTGGAATACGCCAGCGCCGCGTCCAGCGCGTCGCCCTGCGCGCCCAGTGCGCGATACAGTTGCGGGCCGAAGACCAACAGCAGTACACAGAACAGCAGGCCCAGCAGCGCATTGAGCACAACGGCGTGCAGCACCAACTGGTTGGCCTCTTCCTGGCGCCCTGCGCCCAGCGCGCGCGCCACGGCGGCCGAGATGCCGCCGCCCATCGCGCCTTGCGACATATTGCCCATCAGGAACAGCACCGGCACGACCAGCGCCACGCCCGCCAGCACCGATGTGCCCAGCCGCGCCAGGAACCAGGTTTCGATCAAGCCGGTGGCGGACTGGGCCGACATCATCAGGATATTCGGCCAGGCCAGGCGGGCCAGCGTGGGGGCAATGGGCGCATGAAGCATCGCCTGCAAGCGCGCGTTGGCAGGGCGTGGCGGGGGAGTCGCTGACATGGTTGGCGGCCGGAAGGGGGGCGATGGCTAGGGCGGAGTAGGGGGCGAAAGGGGCGAAAGGGGGCGCTGCAAAGGCACGACGGAGGACACGGTAAAAGGCACTACGAAAGACACGGCAAAGGCACTACGAAAGACACGCCAAAGGCGCTACGAAGACACGGCAAAGGCGCTGCCTCGGCGTGTCACGAGGTGGGATAAAATTTACGTGCATATGCCAATATCTGTCAACAATGCGCTGGACGCCGGCCGTTCCCGGCAGTAGCGTATTGAGCTTGCCCGATCCACTTTGCCTGCCCGTTTGCCACGCACATGTCCGACGCTGAACCCGCCACGTCCGGCCCAACCCCCGGCCCGACCTCCGGCCCGACCCCCGGCGCTGCCCCGGGCCAGACCTCCGGCCCGATCCCCGACCCGCTCGTCTGCAACGGCGCCGCCTTGCGCAAGGCGACCCGGCGCGTCTCGCAGTTGTATGACACGGTGCTGGCGCCGTGCGGCTTGAAGGTGTCGCAGCATTCCATCCTGGTGCATATCGCCCGTGCCGGCACGCCGTCCATGACGGACCTGGCCCGCGCGCTGGTGCTGGACCGGTCCGCGCTGGCGCACAACCTGAAACCGCTGGAGCGCGACGGCTATGTGGAAACATCGCGCGACGAGCGCGACGGCCGCAGCCGCCGGGTCGCGCTGACCGATGCGGGCCGCGCCAAACTGGCCGAATCCAAACGCTTGTGGAAGGACGCGCAGCGCCGTTTTGAAGCGGCCTACGGCACCGAACGCGCGGCGGCATTGCGGCATGCCCTGGCCGATATTTTTTCCGAGGATTTTGCCCTGGCCTTCAGCCGCGGCTAGGACGCGCGGCCGCCGCCTGCCACAGCACGCCGGCCAGCACGCAGCCCATGCCCAACGCTTGCGCCGCCGTCACCGTTTCGCCCAACACCATGGCCGCCAGCAACACGGCGCTTGTCGGCGCCAACGCGGTGAACAGCGCCGCTTCCGCGCCCCGTACGCGCGCCGCGCCCGCATACCAAAGCAGAAAGCCGCCCACCGTGGGCACTAGCGCGTAGTAGCCCACCGCCATCAGCGCGCTGCTTGAAAAGGGGAGCGACCACGGGGCTTCGGCCACGCTGGCCAGCGCCGAAAACGCCAGTCCAAACCCGGTCATCACCGTCGACAGCGCCAGCGGTGGCACGGGCACGCGCAAGCGTTTGTTCAGCAGGATGAACAGCCCTTCGCACACCACCGCGCCCAGAATCAAGGCGTTGCCGGTCCATGACGTGGGCGTGTCGGCGTCACCACCGCCACGCGCCATCAGCGCAACGCCCGCGGCGGCCACGGCGATTGCGCCCAACGTTGCCTTACCGGGCCGTTCGCCCAGCAGCAGCATCGCGATACCGGCGGACACCAGCGGCAGCGTGCCCAGGATGATGCCGCCGTCCACCGCCGACGCGTGTTGCAGACCGGCGATCAGCAGTGTCGTGTAGCCCACGCTGCCCGCGATGGCTTGCGCGGCCAGCAGCAACCAGTCGCGCCCGCCAAGGCGCGGCACGCGGGCGCCGGTGGCTGCCATCAACACCGCAAAGCACGGCAACGCCAGGGCAAAGCGCAAGGCGGTGGCGGTAAAAGGCGGCATGCCGGCGCCGATGATCTTGCTGGCCACGACCGTGCTGCCCACCAGCACCATTGCCGCCGCCAGAAACCCATAGCCTTGGAACCTGTTCCTTGCATTCATTGCGCAGTCCTTGCTGAAGAAAACCGCAGCATGGGGCGAAAGCAAGGGCGAGGTCTTGAATGAAATTGCAGGGCGGTATCGGGCAGCGGCCGCCCTTGAAGAAACTTCCCCGCCGCCTCAGGCGGCGCGGGCCGCTGATGCGTAATGGCCGGGCGACACGCCGTAGGCGCGCGCAAACAGCCGCGTCATGTGGCTTTGATCCGCAAAGCCGCTGGCGGCGGCGGCGTCGGCCAGCGCCATGCCGCGCCGGATCAGCTGCCGCGCCAACAGCAGCCGACGTTGTATCTGATAGGCGTGCGGCGTCATGCCGGTGGCGCGCGTAAAGGCGCGCAACGCTTGATAACGGCTGAGGCCGCTGGTGGCGGCAAGGTCGGCCAGGGACAGCACGGCGGCCGGCGCGTCATCGATCAAGGCTTGCGCATGGCGGATGGAAGCGGGAACGCCCACGCGCGCGTCGGCCGATAAAACGGGCGCGCCGTCCCCTTGCGCCTGCACCAGGATGCGCAGCAGCAACGCGTCGCTAGCCAGCGGGGCAGGGTTGCCGATTGCGTGCGCGTACAGGCGCAACACGTCATGGGCCAGCGTGGGCTGGTCGAGCGCCGGGTGTACGAATTCGTATGCGGCGGCCGTGCTGCCGCCTTCGGCAAGGTGGCCGGCCGCGTCCATCACCACGTGCGGATCCAGGTACACCATCTGCCAGGCGCGCGGCGCGCCTCCGATGGGCGCGCCGTCGTGCACTTCGCCGGGGTTGACCGTAATGACGTGGCCCGGCCCGGCCGTGACCTGGCCCCGGCCGCTGTGGGACACCTGCGCGCCCTGGCGCATCACGCCGATACCGAACTGATCATGCGTATGCCGCGCGAACGCATGGAGGCTGCGCGCGGCAACGGCCTGCACGCCGGCAAGCACGCTGCGCTGCATCTGGAATTGGCCGGAAGGCATGGTCGGATAGGGTGGGTTGGGCGCGTGGCGGTGGCCCAGTATCGCTTGCCGATCCCGGCGCGATCAAGCCTATTGCAAGCCGTTCCAGCGCGCCACCGACGGCTCGGCCGCCGCCCATTTCCACTGGCCGTTTTGCTGGCGGCAGATCAGGCTTGTGTAGGCGGGGGCAGGCGCGTCTTCCTGTTCTACCGTGAACAGCACCTCGCGGCAGCGGGTCAGTGGCGTGTCGATATCGCGCACGACCTGGATCCCGCCGTTTTCGTTACCCACGGGCAGCGCATGCCGGATCTGCCAGTGGCGGATCTGGCCGATCGGCAGGTCGCCCGCCGCGTTGGCCATCACGTTCTGTTGGTCGTTCTTCCATTCGCGCAGCACGTATTTCACCGTAGCGTCCACGGCGGCCTGCACGGTCACGCCGATGGCGTAGCCCGCGACCGGGTTGGCCGTGGCCGCGCCGCTGACGGTGCCGACCACGGCACCCGTGGCCCCGCCGATCGACGAGCTTTGGCAGCCCGACAAGAGGGCGCCGGCAGCCAGCGCCAATACACAAACACGCGGGATCACTGCAACGACCCCCAACGCGCCGTGGCCGGCTCGGCGCTGGCCCAGCGCCACTGCGCGCCGTCGCGGCAAATGGTGGTGACGTAGAACTCGCGCGTGGGTACGTCTTCGGCCTTGTTGTTGGCCTTGGTGGCGGTTTTGTCGGCGGATTTGTTGGCGGACTTGTCGGCAGGCGTGTCGATGGAAAACACGACTTCCTTGCATTGCAGCCCCACGCCGCCGATCAAGCGGCTGACGGCTACCTGCCCCTGCGCGTCGCTTTCGATGGGGATCTGGTGTTTGACGCGCCACGGGCCCACGGCGCCCACGTCCAGCGCGCCGGCGGCCGTGGCGATGGCGTCCTGCTCTTCGCCGCGCGTCTTGCGCTGCGCGTAGGCCAGGGCCGCTTTCGCGCCGGCCTGTACGCCCAGGCCGATGCCGGTGGCCACGGTGGCGTTGTCGGTGACTTTGTTGGCGATGGCCGTGCCCGCGATACCGGCTGCCGCGCCGGTGCCTTCGTTAAGCATCGAATTGCAGCCGGACAGCGCGGCGGTTGCGGCAAGGCCGATCAAGGCAAGGGCGAATGCGCGGCGCGGCGCGTCTGAGTGCGGGGTGGGGAACAAGCGGCGGCCTCCTGCATGATTCTTGGCGCCGCAAGTATAGGATCGGGGTGGCCGCGCACGGCCCAACGTTTGCATTGGTTGACAATTTTGTCGACAAGCGCCCGTGTCAACGCCCGGCTCAATTCCCCGGCCGCGCGCCCTTGGTATAGACCTCGCGCAGCTTCGAGGCGAACAGTGCGTCCACGTTGCGCCGCAGACCGTCGGCCCGTGTGAACAGCGAGATCGGCGGCAGCGTCCAGTCAAACGAATACGGCACGATGGCCGCGCCCGCGATCCGTACCAGTTCGTCGGCGATGTCGGCCGGCAGGATCGACACGGCGCGGTCGCTGGCGACAATCATTTCGCCGATCAGCTTGGACGAATCGCTTTGCACCGACGGCGGCGGCGGCGCCACCCCGGCACGCAGGAAAATCTGCGCCACCTGTTCCCGGATGGGGCTGCCTGGCGTGCCCAAAATCCAGTCCAGGTCGGCCAGCCGCTCCCATTCCAGCCGCGACCGCCCCAGCCGCGCCGCCAGGCGCCGGCTGGCGATCAGGCGGGGCTGCTGGTGGTACAGCACTTCAAAATCGATATTGCTCAGGTCGACCGATGGCGTGGCCCAGCCCACCACCACATCCAGCGTGTGGTCGCGCAGTTGTCGTAGCAGGGCGGGGCCCTGGCCTTCGTGGATGGTTGCGGTGATGCGCCGGCCTTGCGGCAAGGTGCGGCCAATGGCCGCCGACAGCATCTGGCCGGACACAAACGGAATGACGCCGATGTGCAGATGGGCGGCATGGCCCGCCGCCACCGCCTCCATTTCCTGCACCAGATGGCCCAGGTCGTGAACCAGCCCGCGCGCCCGCGCCAGCACCACGGCGCCCAGCGGCGTGGGTGTCATGCCGCGTACCGAACGGTCGAACAGCGGCACGTCGAACATGCTTTCCAGTTCAGCCAGCGCGTTCGTCACGGCGGGCTGGCTGGTGGCCATGTGTTCGGCCACGCGCGTCAGCGATCCGTGCTGCTCGATCTGTAACAGCAGCATCAGGTGCCGCATCTTCAGCCGCGAGGTCAGTTTCCGGATTACCGCATCCGGGTCAAAGGCCGTCATAGACACGTCATAAGGTAAAGGTAATGGGACGATATTAAATCCGAATCAACACCTTATGTCTGCGCGCCTAGAATTTTTCCCATATTCACGTCACCCCTTTATTTCGCCACACGAGGCTACCGCCGCATGAATTCGCCCTCCGACCGCCAGGCAGCACTGGACTATCACGAGTTTCCCACCCCGGGAAAGATTTCAGTGGTGGCGTCCAAGCCGCTCGTCAACCAACGCGACCTGGCGTTGGCGTATTCGCCGGGCGTGGCGGCGGCCTGTGAAGAAATCGTGGCCGATCCGGCCAACGTCTACCGCTACACCGCGCGCGGCAACCTGGTGGGCGTGATCACCAACGGCACGGCCGTGCTGGGCCTGGGCAACATTGGCGCGCTGGCGTCCAAGCCCGTCATGGAAGGCAAGGCGGTGCTGTTCAAGAAGTTTGCCGGCCTGGATGTGTTCGACATCGAAATCAACGAAACCGATCCGGACAAGCTGGTCGAGATCATTGCCGGGCTGGAAGCTACTTTCGGCGGCATCAATCTGGAAGACATCAAGGCGCCGGAGTGCTTCACCGTCGAGCGCAAGCTGCGCGAACGCATGAAGATCCCCGTTTTCCACGACGACCAGCACGGCACCGCCATCACGGTATCGGCCGCGTTCATCAACGGCTTGAAGGTCGTGGGCAAGGACATCAAGAAGGTCAAGGTCGTGACCTCGGGCGCGGGCGCCGCCGCCCTGGCGTGCCTGGATTTGATGGTGGACCTGGGCCTGCCGCTGGAAAACATCTGGGTCACCGACATCGAAGGCGTGGTCTACGAAGGCCGTGTCGAACTCATGGACCCGGACAAGGCGCGTTTCGCGCAAAAGACCGATGCCCGCAAGCTGGCCGAAGTGATTCAGGACGCCGATGTGTTCCTGGGCCTGTCCGCCGGCGGCGTGCTCAAGCCCGAGATGGTTGCGGCCATGGGCACGCGCCCGCTGATTCTGGCGCTGGCCAACCCCACGCCGGAAATCCTGCCGGAACTGGCGCATTCCGTTCGCGATGACGTCGTCATGGCCACCGGCCGTTCCGACTACCCGAACCAGGTCAACAACGTTCTGTGCTTCCCGTACATTTTCCGGGGCGCGCTGGACGTGGGCGCCACCACCATCACCCGTGAAATGGAAATGGCCGCCGTGTACGCCATTGCCCAGTTGGCGGAAGAAGAGCAGAACGAAGTCGTCGCGGCCGCCTATGGCACCTACGACATTTCGTTCGGCCCGGAATACCTGATCCCCAAGCCGTTCGACCCCCGTTTGATCGTGCGCATCGCGCCGGCGGTGGCCAAGGCGGCCATGGACGGCGGCGTGGCCACGCGCCCGCTGGCCGATCTGGAAGCTTACGAAGAGCAGTTGCAGCAATTCGTGTACCACTCGGGCGCGTTCATGAAGCCGCTGTTCTCGGCCGCCAAGCGCATCGTGCGCGGCGGCGGCAAGGCCCGCATCGTGTTCACCGAAGGCGAAGACGAACGCGTGCTGCGCGCGGTGCAGGTCGTGGTGGACGAAGGCCTGGCGCGTCCCATCCTGGTGGGCCGCCCCGCCGTGTTGCTGTCGCGCATCGAGAAATTCGGCCTGCGCCTGCGCCTGGGTGAAGACGTTGAAGTCACCAACCCCGAATACGACGAACGCTTCCATCAGTACTGGACGACGTACTGGGAACTGATGTGCCGACGTGGCATCACCAAGGAAATGGCGCGCGTGGAAATGCGCCGCCGCCTGACCTTGATCGGCGCAATGATGGTGCACCTGGGCGATGCCGACGGCATGGTCTGCGGCACGGTCGGCGCGTACCACGACCACCTTCGTTTTGTGAATGAAGTGATCGGCCGCCGTCCGGGCGCCAACGTATATGCCGCCATGAACATCCTGCTGCTCAACGAGCGCACGGTGGTGCTGGTGGACACGCATGTCAACGACGAGCCCACGGCCGAGCAGATCGCCGAGTTCACGGTGATGGCGGCGCACGAAATGGCCCGCATGAACCTGGCGCCCAAGGTGGCGCTGCTGTCGCGGTCGAATTTCGGATCGGGTAGTTCCGCGTCGGGCGCCAAGATGCGCCAGGCGCTGGAGTTGGTGCGCGAAGCTGCGCCCGAGATCGAAATCGACGGCGAAATGCATGGTGACTGCGCCCTGGACGAAGCGCTGCGCATGCGCATCCTGCCGTCGTCCACGCTTAAGGGCGAAGCCAACCTGCTGGTGTGCCCGAACGTGGATTCCGGCAACATTGCCTACAACCTGCTCAAAACGGCGGCGGGCGGCAACGTGGCGGTCGGCCCGATCCTGCTGGGCGCCAACGCGCCGGTACACATCCTGACGTCCAGCTCCACGGTGCGCCGCATCATCAACATGACGGCAATGACCGTGCTGGACGCCAACCGCGTCGAAACCTCGGCCTGAGGCTGCGGCGCGCGTTAGCGGCGCGCAACGCCGGCAAGCAACGCCGGCAAGCAACGCCGGCACAACGCCAGCACCCACGCCCCGACCCACCGCTTACGCGCAGCGGCTCGGGGCGTTTTTCATGCGTTCAACGGTGCGCCGGCAGCTGTCGGACTGCACTTTCCGAACGCGACCCGGCCGCTACCCCAAGCTACGCCGGCCCCAAGGCTCAAGGCAAATGCGGCAGCAGCCGCTGCGGCAGCGAATAGTTGTCGATATGGTCGCGGAACGCCGCAATGAACAGGTCCTCGGCCGCGCTGCGGTGCGCGTCCCCGTGCCAAAGCAGATGCAGGTCCGCCGCGCACACGCCTTCGCCCGGCGGCAGCCGCCACAAGCGGCCCTCGGCAAGATCGGCCTGGACGCTGTGTTCCGGCAGGCAGCCGATGCCAAAGCCCGCCACCAGCAGACGCTTGACCTCGTCATGCTGCGACGACGTTGCAATGATGCTGCCCGAGAACCCGCGCTGGTCCCGAAAGATCGTCAGCGGAGACAGGCTGTCACCCAGGGCGTCGCTGGCAAACGAGACAAAATTCTCGTTCAGCAGATCCTCCATGCGGATGTCCGTGCGCCCGAACAGCGGATGGTGCTTGCCGCAGAACATCGCGTAGCGCTGTTGCAGGAACAGCTTGTGGTCCAGCCGCTTGGGAATCTGTCGGCATAGCGCAATGCCGGCCGTCGCGCCGCGCTGTTGCAGCACGTTCACGATTTCGCTGCTGGGCAACACATCCAGCTGAACTTCTATGCGCGGGTGCGCCCGATGAAAGCGCACCCAGAACTCGTCATACACCGCCGAATGAATGCGGCTGGCCACCAGCAGATGGATGCGGCCCACGGTTTGTTCCTCGGCCTGCGCCACGTCGCTGACCAGTTGCGACACGTTGCCATGAATCGCCAGCGCGGCCTGGCGCACCTCTTCGCCGGCCCGAGTGATGGCGAATTTGGAGTGATGCCGTTCGATCAGGCGGCGATCCAGCTGCTGTTCCAGCCGGCGCAATGCCTGGCTGACCGCTGACTGCGTCAGGTGCAGTTTGATAGCAGCACCGCTAATGCTGCGCTCTTGTGCGATGACCAGAAAAGTGCGCAGCAGGTTCCAGTCCAGGCGATCGCCCACGCGTGCAATGGTCGTCGGGGGAATCGATTTATCTTTCATAACACATTGATCGGTAACGGTTTGATGGGGCGCTGGCCGTTGCGAGGGCGCAATGCCCGGTGATGATATCCGAACATTAACGCTGCTTAAGTCGATGATAAGAATTCAGAAATTGACCGCCCCCTGGGGCGCGGGCGATAAAGCCGCCATCAAATCCAAAAAAATCCAAGGAGGAATCATGTCGGCCCCCGTCCATCCATCCGCCGCCAGGCAACCGGTGCGCGCCGCTGCCGCGGCCTTCATCGGCACCACCATCGAGTGGTATGACTTCTACATCTACGCCACCGCCGCCGCGCTGGTATTCGGCAAGGTGTTCTTTCCCACCGCCGATCCCTTCGTCAGCACGATGGCGTCCTTTGGCACCTTCGCGGCGGGCTTTCTTGCGCGGCCGCTGGGCGGGCTGGTGTTCGGCCACCTGGGCGACCGCGTCGGCCGCAAGAATGCGCTGATGGCCACGCTGGTCATCATGGGCGTCGCGACCGTGGGCATCGGCCTGCTGCCCAGCTACTCGCAGGCCGGCATGCTGGCGCCCGCGCTGCTTTTGGTGTTGCGCCTGGCGCAGGGCCTGGCCGTGGGCGGCGAGTGGGGCGGCGCGGTGTTGATGGCGGGCGAACACGCCTCGCAACGGCGGCGCACCTTCGCGGCATCCTTCGCGCAGTTGGGCAGCCCCGCCGGCTTGATTCTGTCTCTGGTGGCGTTCCGCCTGATCACGACGCTGGACGAGGCCGACTTCCTGGCCTGGGGCTGGCGCATCCCGTTCCTGGTCAGCGCCGTGCTGCTGGTGGTGGGCTACTTCATCCGCATCGGCGTCAGCGAATCGCCCGACTTTGCCAAGGTGCTGGCGCAGCAGGAAACGTCCGAGGTGCCCGCGCGTGAAGTGCTGCGCACCGCCTGGCGCACCGTGCTGCTGTGCATGGGCGTGTGTACCGTGGCGATCGGCGGCATCTATTTCACCAACACGTTCATGCTGGCCTACACCACGCAAACGCTGGGCCTTGACCGCGCGATGATCCTGGACTGCCTGTTTGCCGTCGCCATCATCCAGCTGATCGTGCAGCCGCTGGCCGCGTGGTTCGCCGAATCGCTGGGCACGTCGCGCGTGCTGATGATCGCGGCGGCGTGTTCCGTGTTGGCGCCGTACCCGATGTTCATGCTGGTCAGCCACGCCACGCCGCTCAGCATCGTGGCCGGCATCGCCATCGTGCTGGTGTTCATGGCGACCATCTATTCGGCCATGGCCGGCTTCATCAGCGCGGCCTTCGAGACCCATGTGCGTTATTCGGGAATCTCGCTGTCGTATCAGTTGTGCGGGGCCGTTGCCGGCGGTTTCACGCCGTTGATCGGCACCTGGCTGTCGCATCAGTATCCCGGCCAGTGGCTGCCGCTGGCGCTGTTCTATTCCGCGCTGTCGGCGATCACGCTGGTGTCGATATGGGGCTTGGCCAACCACAAGCCGCGCCGCGCGGCCAGCGTTCGCACCGTCACGCCGGTCGCGTAGGGCGGGCGCTCAAACACTCATCTTCAAGGAGAAACCATGGACACCACTCAAGCCCCCGCCGCGCTGACGGCCGAACAGACGCGCCGCATTCTGCAAGCCGTGGACGACCGCTTCGATGCGCAACTGGCCTTCACGCAGGAGTTGGTGCGCTTTCCCTCGCTGCGCGAGCAAGAGCACACCGCGCAGGACTTTCTGTACGAGGCGATGCGCCAGCGCGGCTTTGCGATGGACCGCTGGAAGATAGACGTAAAGGACATTGAATCCCATCCGGGCTTCGGACCCGTCACCGTCTCGTACGAAAACGCCTTCAATGTGGTCGGCACCTACCGACCCGACGTGCAGACGGGCCGCTCGCTGATCCTGAACGGCCACGTGGACGTGGTGCCCACGGGCCCGCAGGACATGTGGAGCCGTTCGCCCTGGGACCCGGCCATCATCGACGGCTGGATGTACGGACGCGGCGCCGCCGACATGAAGGCCGGCCTGGCCGCCAACCTGTTCGCCTACGACGCCCTGCGCGCGGCCGGCTACGCCCCCGCGGCGCCGATCTACTTCCAGTCCGTGGTGGAAGAGGAATGCACGGGCAACGGCGCGCTGGCCGCCCTGTTGCGGGGCTACAAGGCCGACGCCGTCATCATCCCCGAACCCGAAGAAAACATGCTGGTGCGCGCCAACGTGGGCGTGTTGTGGTTCAAGGTCCGCGTGCAGGGCCACCCCACCCACACGCGCGAAATGGCCAACGGCTTCAACGCCATCGATGCCGCCTACGCGACCATCGAGGCCCTGCGTAAGCTGGAAACCAAGTGGAACGGGCAGCATCACTGCCACCGCCATTTTGAACACCTGGACCACCCCATCAACTTCAACATCGGCAAGATCGAAGGCGGCGACTGGCCGTCCACCGTGCCGCCCTGGTGCGAATTCGACGTGCGCGCCGCCATCTACCCCGGCACGACGGCGGACGAAGCCCGCGCCGAAATCGACGCCTGCCTGCGCGACGCCGTGTCCGACCCCCGCCTGGGCGGAACACCCCCCACCGTCACCTACACCGGCTTCTACGCCGAAGGCTATGTGCTGGAAGAAGGCTCCGACGCGGAAAACACCCTGCGCGAGTGCCACCGCCAGGCATTCCAAAGCGAGCTGCAAAGCTTCACCACGCCCGGCTACCTGGACGCCCGCGTCTTCGTCATCTACGGCGACATGCCCACCCTGGTCTACGGACCCAAGTCCCTGGACATCCATGGCTTCGACGAACGCGTGCACCTGGAATCGGTACGCCTCATCACCAAAACCATTGCACTGTTCATTGCGCAATGGTGCGGGGTGCGGGAGTGAGGTAGGTAGAAGTTCGGTCGGGGTTTCCTGCAAACAGGCGGGCAAGGAATCGATCGCGTATTTCGGTGCGTTCGACCTTTGCCCCATCCCCGACAAATACGTCGACACGACTGAACGGCTGCGTCAGTTCGATATGGTCAGCGCTGTGGCCTGGAAAAGTGATCAAGATCCACATGCCGGGCTTGGGAAACATGGCCGTGCGAAATCTTAAAGTCTGGCCGGGGCTCATGCCAAGCTTGCGCGTGTCGTCGTTGTCGTTGAAAAAGACGCTGACGCGGCCGGTGGCATGTTCCGAGTAATGCACCACCACCACGGGCGAAAACGCACCCGAGGTGGCGGAAAATACCCAGATGCATGCCAGCAATCCCAGGATGGCGCAAAGCAGGCGCGCTACGACTCGCATGCTTCCGTGCTTTCAACGGCTGCATTCATGGAGTTCCTTAGCTCGATGCTCTGCGATTCCCCAAGGCAACGGCACGGCGGAAATTCGTTCCAACAGCGTAGCCGAGGTCAGTTCGTGAGGCTTGGAGGCGGCATAGAGATCGCATCCCAGTTTGATCGAAATGTGGTCCGGCACGTCGTCCGCGCTGGCCGGCCACGTGCCGTTGGTCGAATGGTCTTGCCACCTGGGGAGTTTTCCATCCTTCATGGACCGATAGGCGTCCGATAGCGCTTGCGCCAAGCCTGCCCCGTGAAGCAGCTCGGCTTCGCTAAAGCCCAGGGCCACCCCGACATATCCATAGTGGATGTTCGACCAGATGTCGTAGTAGTAGTCAAAATCCCCCAGTTTTTGCCAGCCTCGATTAAAGCCGTGCGGCCCCAGCCGTCGTCGCAGAAGTGGTTTATGGTCCCATGGCCGGCCAGGGCCAACGCGCTCGACCCACATTGCATAGGCGGCAGCCTTTTGGGCCGCGGCCGCTGCGTGATAGTCAGGTCTTCCAGCCAATTTTTCATGCCAGCGTAACCGGTGCCATTCAGCAGTTTGAGCGTCGGGATCCGCGCTGTTGGCCCCAAGTATCTTTCTGCCTTCGACGGAGAAGGGATTGGTCTTCATTTCACGAACGATGTACTCGGCCACTGCGACCGCCGTATCAGCGTGATCGCAGACAACGTGGTCCGGGGCCTTAGCTCGTATGCGCTCACTGCTGGAATCTCTGTCTGGCGAGGCGCTCTTGGCATTGCCTGCGTGGGCCCGAAAACCCAAATCTTGAGCTAATACGGCGATGTTCTGGCTGGCGATCAGCGTCGCGCCACATGACGTTTGCATGCCGTCGATCGCCAGCCGGATCCCGTCGACCATAAAGGTGGATACGCCTTCCGCGATAGGGTAGGTTCCCTTGCACTGGGGGCAACTCACCATATGTCCCAGTCCCGATGCCGCCTTACCTTCAATCAGGTAGAAGCTGATTCCCTGCAAGACGGTGCCACCGTGACTGGTCGTATCGCCAATTCGTATGATTGGCCTGGCTGACATACGCCCTCCCACGCAAATTAGACTGGCTTCGAGTCTATTGAATTTGCAACGGGCCAGACGATCTGGTGGGAAAAATCGGACTACTACGAGCGGATTCGGAATTGATCCGATGCCGACAGGGACAAGCTGCCCGCTTCGCGGGGACGTCAAAGCATGTCAGGTGTGGCGAAATCGGCCGGTGGGCATCGGCGCACGGTGCGAACGAATAAGAACAGCCCCCGGCTGTAAAGCAGGAGGCTGTGGTGTAGCCGGTCTTTCGCTATCGGGTCGGCTCGGATTTCGCCTATCCCCGCATCAAGTGCTGCTGGCCTTCCAGGTGCCGTCCGGTTGCTTGCAGAACCAGAACTGCCATTTCTCGGTGGTGCTGCTGCGGGCGAAGTCGGCGACCAGGAAGCGGCAGACGCGGTCGTCCTTGATCTTGCTGGTTTGCGTGGGCGTCAGTTGTACGGTGATCGGCGCGGCGCGCTTGGGCTGGGCCTTGCTGGTCCATTCGGTGCGCTGGCCGTCGGCCGATTGGTTCAATGCTTGCGCGACGGCTTCGTGGAACGAGGTCCGGTCGCCGTTGGGAATCTGCGTGATGAGAGAATTGTTCAGCATCACCGGCGGTGCGGCGACGGCCGCTGCCGACATGCCGCTTGCGATGAGCAAGGCGGCGAGAACGCGGGTGTATCTCAAGATAGGCTCCCTGTCTGATGAGTCAGATTTTTTCTTGCTGGCACTGGAGCCGATAGTACGCGAACGCGTTGCGTTTGCCACGTGCGCCGCGACCGCGCAAAAAAAGGCCGCCTGGTTCAAGGCGGCCAAGGTACAACAAGGGGAGGGGGTAATCGTAGTCAGGCAGATCAGTTGCCGTGGTAGACGCCGGCGAACGGCATGTCGTTGGGCTCAACGTTGGAGACCAGGCCGGCAGCCTTGGCGGTAGCCAGTTCGGCTTGGACGTCGGCGCGAGTCTTGCCCGATTGCTGGGCGCCGTACACGCCCTGGAAGGGCACGTTGTTCGGTTCCACGTTGGTTACCAGGCCAGCGGCCTTGGCGGCGGCCAGTTCGGCCTGCACTTGCGCGCGGGTCGGGCCTTCGTACTGCGTGCCGTAAACGCCTTGGAACGGCACGTTGTTGGGTTCGATGTTTTGCGATGCGTAGGCGCCGGCGCTCAGGGCGGCAAAGGACAACATCAATGCGGTAGCTAGGGTCTTCTTCATGGTAAATCTCCGATTTCAAGAGCCTTGGGTGCGAATCCGGCGGCCTATCCGTCGTGGTTCGTTGCTGTTTCCCGATGACTGAATTCTGCGCCGATCCGGGGTAGGGATAAACCCGGATATCCGTAAAAGATATTTCCATAAATGGAAGAATATCGTTCGATTTTCCGATTTATTCCATTTATGGAAGCCATAGCGTCCCCCGGCGTCATAGAGGAGCCCGCATGGAACAAGTCCGGCTTACCGGTGTACGAGCCACGCTGTTGATTACGCTGTATGCCAAGGCAGCCGAAAGCCGCCTGCCGGGATCGTTGTTGCAGGACCGGTACGCCGCCGAGGCCGTGGCACGTATCGACCATGACTTCGCCGCGCTGCGCATGAGCCGCGACGCCATGATCGGGTTGTCCATGCGCGCCTACTCGCTGGATGCGTGGGTGCGGGACTTCCTTGCCGCGCACCCGGTCGCCACGGTGCTGCATCTGGGATGCGGGCTGGACAGCCGGGTATTTCGCGTGGATCCGTCACCCGGCGTGGCGTGGTTCGATGTGGATTACCCCGATGTGATCGCGCTGCGGCGCACCGTATATCCCGACCGCCCGGGCTGCGAACTGGTGGGAACGTCGTTGGCGGAACTGGATTGGCTGGCGCGTATTCCGGCCGATAAACCGACGCTGGTGGTGGCCGAAGGGCTGCTGCTGTATTTGCACGAAGCGCAGGTACTGAACTTGCTGCGGGTGATCACCACGCAGTTCCCATCGGGTGAGATCGCGTTCGATGCTTACTCGCGGCTAGGGCTGGCGCTGGCCTCGCGCAACCCCATGTTCCGCGCGACCGGCGCGCCGATGCGGTGGAGTCTGGAGGACGCGCAGATGCTGGAAGCGCAGGTGCCGGGCTTGCGATTGCGCACCGAGCAATGGGTCTACGAAGAAGCCGGTGGCGCGCAATGGGCGCGGTTCAGCTGGCCGGCGCGCGTGGGAGTGTGGCTGATGCGGCGCGTGCCGCCGCTGCGCAGGCTGGGCAGGTTGCTGCGCTACGGTTACTGAGGCGTGCAGAGGCGTGCAAAGGCGTGCAAAGGCGTGCAGAGGCGTGCAGCAGTACCGGTCAGTAGTGCGGCGGCAGCTCGTCGCGCAAGCTGCGAAAGGGCGCGGCGCCTTCCGGGGCTTGTTGGCGCAGGTCGGCGACCTCGCGCTGAAGGCGGTCTATCTGCTGTTGTTGGCGGACGATAATCTGGTTCAGTTGTTCCAACAGATCATCCGCAAAGCTGGACTTGATCTCCAGCTCTTGCAGGCGGCGTTCTATGTCTTGCATGGGTTCCATGGCGGCTATTAGACCCGTTCCTGCCGTGGATTTCCAACGGAACACGGGATCTTTCAGGCTTTTATATAGGGAGACATCGGTGACGGACCAGGCGGGGCGGTACGCACGGCGGCAAACACAAGGCGCTACGCGAGGGCACGGGCAGCGCGGGCTGCGCCGGGGCTTGCAGTGGCTGATGCAGGGCTCGCTGGTGGCGGGCATGGCCAACGGCGCCTGGAGCCAGACGGTGGACGCGACCCTGGCGCCCGTGGTCGTGACAGGCACGCGCCTGGGCACGTCCGTGCTGGACACGCCCGCGTCGGTGGATGTGGTTGACGGCGCGGTGATGCGCCAGGGCCAACCCGGCATCAACCTGTCGGAAGGGCTGGCGGGCGTACCCGGTCTGCAAATACAGAACCGCCAGAATTATGCGCAGGACTTGCAGATTTCCAGCCGGGGCTTCGGTGCGCGGTCCACGTTCGGTGTGCGCGGGGTGCGCCTTTATGTAGACGGTATCCCGGCCACGATGCCCGACGGCCAAGGGCAGACGTCCAACATCGACATCGCCTCACTGGCCCGTGTTGAAGTCATGCGCGGGCCGTTCTCTGCGTTGTACGGCAATTCCTCGGGCGGGGTGATCCAGGCGTTCACCGAGGATGGCGCGGCGCCGCCGTCCGTGTCGGCCAATGCGTGGGGCGCCAGCTACGGCACATGGCGTTACGGCGCATTGGTCAGCGGGGTGACGGGCACGAGCGGGGGCGAGGGCGCGGGCGCGGACGCGGACGCCCTGGATTACGTGGCGAGCGTCAGCCGCTTTACCACCGACGGCTACCGCGACCACAGCGCAGCGCGCAAAAACCTGGCCAACGCCAAGCTGGGCTTGCAGCTGGACGACGCCAGCCGGCTGACCATCGTGCTGAACACCGTCAACCTGAAAGCGCAGGACCCCTTGGGCCTGACCTGGCAGCAGTTTCAGGATGACCCGCGCGCCGCGCCCCTGGCACAGCAGTACGACACCCGCAAAACGGTGCGCCAGACGCAGGGCGGCATGGTCTACGAACGGCAGGTGGACGGGCGCAATACGTTGCGCGTGATGGCGTATTACGGCCAGCGCGACACGACCCAGTACCAGTCAATTCCCCCCGCCGTGCAACTGGCGCCCACGCAGGCGGGCGGCGTCATCGACCTGGCTCGCCAATACGGCGGCGCGGACGTGCGCTGGACGTCCGAGCTTGATGTCGGCGGCCGGGCGCTGACCGTGGTCGGCGGCTTTGCCTACGATGCCATGCAGGAAGATCGCAAAGGCTATCAGAACTTCACCGGTTCGGTGGCCAACCCGACCCTGGGCGTGCAAGGCGCGTTGCGGCGCAACGAAACCAACACCGTGTACAACGCCGACCCCTATGTGCAGGCATCGTGGAAAGTGGCGCCGCGCTGGACCCTGGACGCGGGCCTGCGCTACAGCACGGTCAGCTTCGATTCCAACGACCACTACCTTGCCGCAGGTAACGGCGACGACAGCGGCGACGCGCGCTATCGCAAGGCCCTGCCCATGGCGGCCGTGCGTTATGCGGCCAGCCAGGACGTCAGCCTGTACGCGTCTTACGGGCGTGGATTTGAAACGCCCACCCTAAACGAAATCTCGTACCGCCCCGGTGGTCAGCCCGGCTTGAATTTCGGCTTGGCGCCGTCGCTTAGCACCAACCTGGAGGCGGGCGTGAAGGTGCGCGTGGCGGGGGGCTTGGCGACCGCCGCCGTGTTCCACACGGGCACGGACGATGAGATCGTGTCGGCCGGCAGCAGCGGCGGGCGCACCAGCTATCAGAACGCGGGCCGTACACGACGAGACGGCGTGGAACTGGGCTGGTCCGGCGAACATGCGCCGCACTGGCGCACGCAGTTGGCCTATACCTGGTTGAACGCGCGTTACGCCGACGACGGCGCGGGTGGCATCCGCGCCGGCAACAAGATACCGGGCATCGCGCGGCAAGCCCTGTTTGCGTCCTTGGCGTGGGCGCCGCCGCAAGGCTGGCAGGCGTCGGTGGAAGGGCGGGTGTTAAGCAAGATCTACGTGAACGATGCCAACGACCAGGATGCGCCGGGGTATTTCGTTGCCGCCATCAGCGCGGGCTACGTGAAGAAAATCAACGCCTGGGAACTGAACGCCTACGCGCGTGTGGATAACCTGTTCGACAAGCAGTACGTCGGCTCGGTCATCGTCAACGAAAGCAATGGCCGCTATTACGAGCCGGCCGCCGGGCGCAGCGTGGGCATGGGGATCGGCGCAACGTATCGCTTCTGACGATGCGTTGTGGCCGTGGCGCGCAGTCAGTCGGGCGCGCTTGAATAGCAGATGCCGTGGTCTTCACATTGCGGGCATCCGGGCGCGGCTGACGGCGGCAGGCCCGCGTGCTCGCAGGCCGAATAGGCCAGGAATTTTTTCCAGCGCAGGTTGCGTGTATTGCGCATCACCAAGCCCGGGTAATGGCGCGCCAGCAGAAAGGTGACGTCTTCGCGGCCGGCCAGGCCCAGGTCGCGCCACAGGTGGTCGGGCCGCAGGCAGGCGTGCGCCAGCACGCCGGTAACCCAGGCCGTGGTGCCAAGGTCGGGGGCGCGATAGGCCTCAAGCAACACGCGCATCAGCAGGGTGAAGCCGGGTTGCGGGTCGCCCCGGCCGTGCACCGCGTACAGGGCGTATTGCTCGACAAACGCGGCCAGCCTGGCGTCTTCGGATTGCAGCGCGCCGGGAAAAAGATGGTCCATCAGGTCCGCGATTTCTTCGGGGCTCAGGCCGCTGCGCGCCAGATCGTGGTGCGCCAGGCTGGTACCGATGACGGTGGCGAAGAAGCCGGCGTCGGGATGGCCGGGCGGCGCGTGATGCAACAGGGCGCGCGCGAACCGCTGCACCGACACGGAAATGTCGGCCTGGGCGGGGGAAGAAGTCAGCACAGCGTCCATGGCGGGGAGTGGCAATCGCTAAAGTAATTCTGATGTTAATGAAGTCGTTATGTTGCGAAATATATATCGAAAGCCATGTCAGGCCGGCGATATTGTGGACAAAATGGTCTCAGGACATACCCGAACGGTGCAACCGCCAAGTGATCATTACGACGCACCTGCCCAGAGGCAAAGCGGCGCCGGCGAGTATCATCGGCATCCTCGATATTTCGGGTTTCCCCTAGCATGCCGCGACACGTACGTTCCGTTGTTTCCCGCCCCGCGATTTCCAGGTTTGCCATATCCAGGCTATGCGGCGCCGTCTTGGTCGCGCTGGCCGGCCTGACGGCGGCGCCGCCACCGGCCGTCGCCTACGACATCGGCGCGGTCATCGACGCCGTGCGCCTGTCGCGCTATCCGCTGCGCGACCCGGAACGCCGCGTCTGGGGAACGGAAAACGTAAAGGACGCGATACTGGTCGGGCAGATGGAAAACCGGCTGTACCTGTACCGGTACTTGCGGCCGGACGCCAAGACGTTCAGCCTGGAATTCCGGTCCCAGCCGCTGGTGATCGATCCCTCCAGATGGAGCGCATCGCGACAGGAAAACGTGGTGGTCCGATCCCCGCGCAACGCGGAAACCCTGTACTGGGTAGGCGTGTCCTATAACGGCGACGACAGCTCCGAAGCTCAGGGCTTTTTGGTGGATGCTAGCGGTGTGGCCGCGTCGGTGCATGCCGACGCCAGGCTGGCCGTGGTGACCGCCGACCGCCCCTGGACAGACGAACGCCGCGCGCAGGCCCTGGCCACGCTGCGGCCGGCCTTGACCGACTACCCCGTGCGCATGAAGGCGTTTCCGGCCGACCTGCGGTTTGAATACCGCGCGCCGGTGGACGTGACCGCCACCTTCCGCACGTTGCATCAAGTGGCGCGCGCCATCCCGCGCGCCAAGGCCGCCGAGTTCAACCGCGCGTTGGCCGACCTGCGCCGCTTTGTGATGGAGCAGGACCCCCGCCAGATCGATCCCGAGAATGAAGACGCCGAGATGCTGACGGCGCTGAACGACTACGGATTCTGGCTGGCTGAATCCGGCGACACCGAACAGGCCGACCGCATCTTGTCCGAGGTCTTGCGGCGTGATCCGGCGCGCACGGCGGCCTATCTGAACCGTGCCGATGCGCGCTGGAAACAAAGCACGCAAGCGCGCGACAGGCGCGACTATTTCGAAGCGCTGGCGCGCGAGGACTACCGCCTGTACTGCTCGCGCCGGCTGGCGGCCAATGACGCCATCCCCGCCAACATCGCCACGCGCATCCGCGCGGCGCTGAAGGAAACCGCGCCGCTTGATGCACAGGTTTGCCGGCCCCGCCTGGCGATCTTCAAGGCGATCCAGGCCGAAGATCTGGACGCGGTGCGCGCCGAATTGGCCGCCGGCCAGGACCCCAACGGAGAGAACGAAAACGGCAGGTCCGCGCTGGCGGTGGCCGTGTCGAAAAAGCAGCTGGACATCGTGCGGGTGCTGTTGGCGGCGGGGGCGCGAGCCGATGGGCCCAACAACGGTTATGTGCTGCTGGCCTCTGCGTTGCCCGACGCCCGCGACACTCGCCCGGCCGAGCAGCGCTATGCGCTGGCCGACGCGCTGATCGCGGCGGGCGCGCCGCTGGATGTGCCCGACTCCAGCGGCATGCCATTGCTGATGCGCCGCGTGTCGTATTCCAGCGAAGACAAGGAAACGCTGAGCTACCTGCTGGCCAAGGGCGCCAACCCGAACGCGCGCGACAAAAGCGGGCGGTCGGTGCTGCACGCGGCGATGCAAAGCCCCAAGACGTTGTGGTTTGCCCAGGCGCTGCTGGCCAAGGGCGCCGACATCAACGCGGCCTATGTGCGCATGTACTACGGCAATCGTGGCATGTGGGAAACGCCCTTGCTGGAAGCGCTGCGCGACGCTATCAGCGGCGAGTTCACCCCGACGGTGGTGTATCCGATTCCTGAACGGCTGAGCTTTGCGCTGGCGCACGGGGCGGACCCGGCCGTGGGCGGCTACAGCGCCAACAAGACGCCGGATCGCAACGGCATGGACGAGGCGCTGGCGCTGGCCGCGCGCACGATGCAGCCGACGCTGATCGACCAGCTGGCGCAAGCCGCCAAGCCGCCGTATCAAGCGCTGACGCCGGAACCCCTGTCGCGCCTGTTGGGTGTGTGGAATCAACTGGAGATCCGCGCGGCCATCAAGCTGAACAGCCCCGACTGGGACGGCCAGCGCGCCAGGCTGCGCGCCACCGCCGACCGCTTGCTGGCCGCCGGCGTGCCGTTGACGCGCCCCGACGACGCCACGGGCATCGCCAACAACAACATCGCGCCGCTTGGGCTGCCCTGGCTGCCTGACGACCTGTATCAGCAATGGCTGGACAAGGGCGCCGACGCGTCGGACAGAAGCGATCCGAACACGCGCGTCGACGGCGTTGCGGATGCCGACGCATTGCCGCTGGTGATCATGCTGCGCGCCGGCAACGAGGCCAAGGCCAAGATGCTGATGGACCGTGACGCCGGCTTGTATCGCACCCAGTGGCGTTGCGGCATGGCGGTGGCCGATGTGCTGGCCTGGCAGCTGGGCAATAGCGGCCCCATCAGCCCGACGGGCGCTCGCGCGGTGCGGCAGGTCATGGAAGGGGCGCAGGGGGCGGCCAGTTGCGACTTGAACCAGACGTCTCGCGTACAGCCGTTCGTGGGGATCAGCGCCCGCGACCTGGCCGCGCGCGCCAACGTGACGCTGATGGTGAAAGAGCCCCAGCCCCGGTAACCGGTGCGCCGCGGCCGTTCCGCATTTTCAAAACCGCATCTTCAAAACAAAACAGGCGCCCGAAGGCGCCTGTTTTTTGCGATGACGCTGGCGGCAGCGTCATCGGCAAAGCGTCATTACATGGCGTGGCCCATGTTGACGTTCATGTTGTACAGCACCCATGCCGACCCGCCGACGATGATGGCGATGATCATTACGGTGAAGACGAACGCGGCCAGGTTGTCGCGTGCCGACTTCGACGCGCCCATGTGCAGGAAGTACACCAGTTGCACCAGCAACTGGAGCACGCACAAGGCAACGACGCCGACGATGGTGATGGTGTGCGACAGCGCGCCGTGCATCACCAGGCCGAACGAGCCGAAGGTGAGCAGCAACGAAAGCACGAAACCGATGATGTAGGACTTCAGGCTGCCGTGGTCGGCGGCGTGATCGTCGTGGCCGTGTGCGGCCGCAGCGGAGTGCGACATCAGATGGCTCCCATGAGATAGACGAAGGTGAAGACGCAGATCCAGACGATGTCCAGGAAGTGCCAGAACAGGCTCAGGCACGCCAGACGACGCTTGTTGATCGAGTCCAGGCCATGGCGGCGGATCATGTCCAGCAGGACGATGATCCAGATCAGGCCGAAGGTGACGTGCAGGCCGTGCGTACCGATCAGCGTGAAGAACGCCGACAGGTAAGCGCTGCGGCCCGGGCCGGCGCCTTCCGTGATCAGGTGATGGAATTCCCAGACTTCCATCGCGATAAAGCCCGCGCCGAACAGGAACGTGACGACCAACCAGCCCATCGCGCGGGACTTGTTGTTGGCGTGCACGTTCAGGTTGGCCATGCCGAAGGTGAAGCTGGAGAACAACAGCAACAGCGTTTCGACCAGCACGAACTTCAGGTCGAACAATTCCTTGCCCGTGGGGCCGCCCGCGGTGGCGTTGGACAACACCGCGAACGTGGCGAACAGCACCGAAAAGATCAGCAAGTCGCTCATCAGATAGACCCAGAAACCGAATACGGTCTTGGATCCATCGTCATGATGCGCGTGATCGTCGTGACCCGCGTGGGGGTGAGTGGCTACGGCTTGAATCATGGCTCAGGCGGCCTTCTGCATTTTGTCAAAGTGAGCGTTTTCGATGCGTTCGACTTCCGCGGCCGGGACCCAGTAATCGACGTCGCGGTCGTAGGCACGGGCGATGAAGGCGCCGATCATGCCGACGAAGCCGGCGGCGGCGAGCCACCAGATGTGCCAGATCAGCGCGAAGCACATCACCAGGCCGAACAAACCGATGTAGACGCCGGCGCCGGTGTTACGCGGCATGTGGATGTCTTCGTACTTGGCCGGGCGCTTGTAGGCCTTGCCGCTTTGCTTGTCTTCCCAGAACTGGTCCAGCTCATCAACGTGAGGAACGTGGGCGAAGTTGTAGAAAGGAGCCGGCGACGAAATCGACCATTCCAGGGTGCGGCCATCCCAGGGATCGCCAGTGACGTCCTGGTTTTGCTTGCGTTGGCGAACCGACACGAACACTTGCTGCAACAGGAACCAGATGCCCAGCATGATCAGCGCGGCGCCAGCCAGCGCGACCAGCAGGTACGGCTGCCATTCCGGGTTGTCGTAGTGGTTCAGGCGACGCGTCATGCCCTTGAAGCCCAGGATGTACAGGGGCATGAAGGCCATGAAGAAACCAACGAACCAGCAGTAGAACGAGTAGCGGCCCAGGCGCTCATTCAGCGTGAAGCCGAACGCCTTCGGGAACCAGTAGGTCATGCCCGCGATACAACCGAACACCACGCCACCGATGATGGTGTTGTGGAAGTGGGCGATCAGGAACAAGCTGTTGTGCAGCACGAAGGACACGCCGGGGATGGCCAGCATCACGCCGGTCATGCCGCCGATGACGAAGACGATCATGAAGCCCAGCGTCCACAGCACCGGCGTCGTGATGCGCAGGCGGCCGCGGTAGATGGTGAACAGCCAGTTGAAAATCTTCGCGCCCGTCGGGATCGAGATAATCATTGTCGCAATGCCGAAGAAGGCATTGACGTTGGCCCCCGCGCCCATGGTGAAGAAGTGGTGCAGCCAGACCAGGAACGACAGCACGCCGATGGCGGCCGTGGCGTAGACCATGGACTTGTAGCCGAACAGCGTCTTGCGGGCAAAGGTGGCAACCACTTCCGAATACACGCCGAACGCAGGCAGCACCAGGATGTAGACCTCGGGGTGACCCCAGATCCAGATCAGGTTCACGTACATCATGACGTTGCCGCCCATGTCGTTCGTGAAGAAGTGCGTGCCCAGGTAGCGGTCCATCGTCAAGAGCGCCAGCGTGGCGGCCAGGACGGGGAAGGCGGCGACGATCAGCACGTTGGTGACCAGCGAGGTCCACGTGAAAATCGGCATCTTCATCAGGCTCATGCCCGGTGCGCGCATGCGCAGGATGGTCACGATGAAGTTGATGCCGCTAAGCGTTGTGCCCAACCCGGAAATCTGAAGTGCCCAGATGTAGTAGTCCACCCCGACGCTTGGGCTGTAGTCCAGCCCCGACAACGGCGGATACGCGAGCCAGCCCGTCGCGGCGAATTCGCCCACGAACAGCGAGATCATCATCAGCGCGACGCCGGCGCCAAACAGCCAGAAGCTCAGCGAGTTCAGGAACGGGTAGGCCACGTCGCGGGCGCCGATCTGCAGCGGCACCACGATGTTCATCAACCCGGTAATGAAAGGCATCGCCATGAAGAAAATCATGATGACGCCGTGGGCGGTGAAGATCTGGTCGTAGTGGTGCGGTGGCAGGAAGCCGGCCGAATCGGCGGAGGCAACCGCCAGCTGGGTACGCATCATGATGGCGTCGGCAAAGCCGCGCAACAACATGATCAGCGCGACGATGATGTACATCACGCCGATGCGCTTGTGGTCGACGGAGGTCAACCATTCCGTCCAAAGGTACTTCCACTTGCCGAAGTAAGTGATGGCGCCGAAGACCGCTAGGCCTCCCAGGCACACGGCGGCCAGCGTAACCATGACGATAGGTTCATGGTACGGAATGGCCTCGAGGGTAAGTTTCCCGAGCATTGTTAGTTAATTCCTGCGATCAGATTGTTCGACGTGGACGTGCACGTGGCGGAGTCCACACCGGCCATCTTGGACATGGTGCTGCCCAAGACGAAATCAAACATGGCGGGAGGCGCCGACGAATACTTGACCACCGGGTTGCGTTCGCTGCGCTTGGTCAGCTCTGCATAGACCTCGGGGGTCAGGGCCGTGGGCGAAGCCTTGGCTTCCTTGACCCAGTTGTCGAACCCTTCTTGCGACGTGGCGATGGCCTTGAAGCGCATGCCGGAGAAACCGGCGCCGCTGTAGTTGGCCGAGATGCCGGCGTACGTACCGGCTTCGCGCGCATTCAGGTGCAACTTCGTTTCCATGCCGGCCATCGAGTAGATCTGGCTACCCAGCTGGGGGATGAAGAACGAATTCATCACCGACGCCGACGTGATGCGGAAGTTGACCGGAACGTCCACGGGGAACGCGATCTCGTTGACCGTGGCGATGTCGTAGTCGGGATAGATGAACAGCCACTTCCAATCCAGCGACACCACCTCGATGGTGACGGGCTTGTGTTCGGATACGAGCGGCTTGTAGGGGTCCAGCGCGTGCGTGGAGCGCCAGGTGATCACGGCAAGAATCGCCACGATGATACAAGGAACGGTCCAGACTACGACTTCAATCGCCGTGGAATGGGCCCACTTGGGCTGGTAGTCGGCTTTGGTATTGGATGCGCGGTATTTCCAGGCAAAAGCCACAATCATGAACAGTACTGGAATCACAACGATGAGCATCAGCCCGGTCGCCGTGAACAGCAAAGTCTTTTCTTGGGCGCCAATATCTCCCTTGGGGGAGAGGATTTCCATGTTGCAGCCGCCAAGCAGCATGACCGCGCCGACGCCAAAAATGCGCGTAAGGGTCGCAAGGAGGGGGTGTTTCACGTACAGCCTTGGATGGAAGGTGGGAAATGCTGCAAAGCAGCAGACTGGAATGCTGCCAAGCAGCAACGTCCATCCTATCGGCTTGATATCCATCAAGCATGCGACACATGGTCGCATTGCCTGGGAGGAATCTGCCCTGAAGGGGCCAGATTCAGGGTTTTCCTAGGGGCGCAGTTGTCCCGAAGGGGTTGCATGGGGGTGCGACGATATGTCGCACCCGCACATGAGGTGTTGTAAAGATGTGTCGCACCCGCACAAATCAGTCCGCGAGGACTTCGCGTTCCGGCCCCGGTTTTTTTGCCAGCTTGCGCTGAAGCGACCGGCGGTGCATGCCCAAGAGGCGCGCTGCCGCCGAAACGTTGCCGCCGGTTTCGTGCAGGGCCTGATGGATGTGCTCCCATTCTAGGCGGTGCAACGGTGTCATGGTCGTTTCGATGGTAACGGATTCTGGCTTCACCAGACCCAGCGTGCGCAGGATCATCGGCGCGGTGGCGGGCTTGGGCAGGTAGTCGTCCGCGCCGCGCTTGATGGCTTCCACGGCAGTGGCCACGCTGGCGTAACCGGTGACCAGCAGGATGCGCATGTCGGGGCGCAGCGCGCGCAAGGGGCGGATCAGCGTCAGGCCGGAGTCCTCGCCCAGGCGCAGGTCCACCAGCGCGAACGCGGGGCGGATTTCCTCGGCCACGCGCAAGGCTTCGGCGATGCCGGTGGCGGTTCGGGTTTCCAGGCCGCGACGCGACAGGCTGCGCTGCAAGGTGCGCACGTACAACTCGTCGTCGTCGATCAGTAGGCCAAGGTCGGTAGGGTTCATCACTTCAAGTTCCGGGGTTGCCCAGGGGCAGGTAAAAGCGGATGCGGGTGCCTCCCCCAACGGCGGCGGTCATGGTCATTTCTCCACCCAACTGTTCCACCGTGGCGTGCGACAGGGCCAGGCCTACGCCCAGCCCTCCCGGCTTGCCGCTGTTGAACAGGCTGGTTGCGGGTAGCAAGGTCTGGTCGGGGTCGAAGCCCCGGCCGTAATCCCGCACTTCGCCACGCAGGGCGCCATAGCCATATTCCAGATGCAAATCCACGCGCGGCGTGTCGGCGGCCTCGCCGGCGTCTGCCGCATTGTTCAACAGCGCCTGCAACAAGTGCGCAATCGCCGGGTCCACCCGCAGGCTGGGGGGCAGCGTGCCCGAGCGGTTCAGGTCGATCGTCGGGCGGATCAGCCGCCATTGACCCACCACGCGCACCAGGTCCACGGCGGTTGGGACAGCCAGATTGCGGATGCGTTCCCGGCAAAGGGCCAGTAATTGACTCAGGGTGGACACGTCTTCGCGCAGGTCGTCGTCCTTGACCTCGGCGGCGATTTCGTCAGCCAGCAGCGTCATGGTGGCCAGCGGGGTATTCAGTTCGTGGGCCATGGCGGCGGCGTGGGTGGCCAGGGCAACGATGCCTTCGTTGCGCGTGAAGCGTTCGCGCAGCCGGGCCAGTTCGCGCTCGCGGGCGCGCAGGTCGGAAGCCAGGCGGGTGGAAAACACCAGCACGACCACCACCGAAATCAGGAAGTTGGCGCCCAGGCCCCATAGCAGCAGGGTGTGCGTATCGACGTCGCCGCGCAGGGGCTGGCCGAAGATGGCCGCCGCCGCATAGCCTGAAATACCCGCCAGCGCCGCGGCCAATGCCCAGTTGCGCGGCAACGCCAGCGCCGCCAGCGCGGTCAGGATCAGGAACATCATGCCGAACGGATTGCTGATGCCGCCGCTCCAGCCGATCATCCAGGACAGTGCGGCCATGTCCACCAGCAAATGGCCGAACGCCGTGGCGTGGGACAGGTCGCGGGGATGGCGCAGCCGCAGGCTGGCGTAGGCGTTGAAGCCGATCAGGACACCGACGCCGATCCACAGGGGTTCCAGCGGCAGGGCAAGGCCCAGCACGCTGCTGGCCAGCAGGATGGTGGCGGCTTGGCCGGCGATGGCGAGCCAGCGCAGGCTGCAAAGGGTACGCAGGAATGAAAAGGCGGAACTACCGGGCATATCCAGACACAGAGTTGCCGGCGGGCCCGCCGGCGGGTCAAGCGCCCGGCGGCGCGGAACGCAGGCACCCGGCGCGCGGCGTAGGAAGCCGGCTGCCGTCGGCCCTGGAGGCAGGCGCCGACGGTGGATGTGCTGGCATTGTATGGCGATTCAGCGGCTTACGCTGACGGCGAAGGCGCCGTGTGCGTCCCCAATAAAGCCGGCCGCAAGCCGTCCGTCTCTCTCTATATATATAGAGGACAGATAATCAGTGGCCGTGCTTGGCGGGCGCCTCGCCGGCCTTCGCGTTCAGCGCGCGGGCTTCGACCGACACCGGCACCCGGTGTTGCTGCTGCTTGGCGTCTTCCACGATCAGCGTCACGTCGATGTGATCGCCCGGGGTGATCTGGCGGGCCAGGTCGATCAGCATGACGTGATAGCCGCCCGGCTTCAGGTCCACCGGTTGGCCGGCGGGCAGGGCGATGGCGGGCACCTGGCGCATTTTCATGACGTCGTCCTGCATCGCCATTTCATGCACTTCCACATGCTTGGCGGCGTCGGATTCCACGGCGACCAGGCGTCCGGCCTCGGGCGAGGTCAGGCGCATGAAGACGCCGGTGGCGTGCTGGTTGGGAACGGTGGCGCGCACCCAGGCGTCTTCGACTTTTACGGTGGCGTTGGCGGCATTGGTGGCATCGGTGGCCTTGGCGGCGTCGGCGGCATGGGCGGTGGCTGCAACGCCTGCCAGCACGGACAGGGACAGGGCAGTGGCAAACGTGCGGAGCGAAAAGTTCTTCATGATGGGGTCTCTTCTTTTTAAGGATTTATATAGACTTCCCGGCGTTCCCGCCGGGGGAGTCTTGCGAAGCGCGGCCTTACAGCACCGTGCGCAGGTCTTGCACGCATTCGGCGGCGGACTGCGCGTGGCGCAGCGCGATACGCAGCTTGCCCTTGGCGTCGATCACGTAGGTCAGCGCGGTGTGGTCCATGGTGTAGGACGAGCCGGTCGGGACCTTCTGGTAGAACACCTTGAAGGATTGGGCGGCGGCGCGCGTCTGTTCGGCGGTGCCGCGCAGGCCCACGAAGCCCGGGTCGAAGGCGCTGGTGTATGCGCCCAGGATTTCGGGCGTGTCGCGTTCCGGGTCCACGGTAATGAACAGCACGCGCAGCTTGTCGGCGTCGGCGCCCAGCAGTTCCTTGATCTCCAGGGCGCGGGTTAGCGCGGTGGGGCAGATGTCCGGGCACTGCGTGAAGCCGAAGAACAGCAGGATGGGATGGCCACGGTAGTCGGCCAGGGTGCGCGATTGGCCGGTGACGTTCTGCAATTGGAAATCGCCCGTGGGCATGCCGGACAGGTCCATGCCCAGTAGTTTGGGGGCGTCGGGCCCGCAGCCGGCCAAACTCAAGGCCGCAAGGGGCAGGCAAGACAGCAGCAGGCGACGGCGGGAGTCGGGCGCGTCGGTGCGCGCAACAGGGGGCGCCGCGCCATGGGGCGCGCGCGAGAAGGGGGAACGCATGTAAACCTCGAAGGCGGTCGTGTCGATGGGGCGCGCGGCAGCGTGCCGCGCGAGCCAGGCGGGATCAGACCAACGAGGGTGGGGCGCGCGAGCCTAGCGGCGGGCCGTGCGCGGCCAGCGGGGGCAGCGCGCGATAGGCGAGCGCGGGCGGGGCCGGGCGGCCCGTGGGCACGACGATCGGGGATACGGTGGGCGTGGGGGCGGGCGCCACGTGCGCCAGCAGGCCGAAGGGACATTGCGCGCCGGTTTCAGCGGCGTCGTGCCGCGCCGAGCCCTCGTTCGTGCGCGATTCCAGCTTGAGGTCCAGCGTGGACAACTCGCCGGCCGCCGAGCAGAACGTGACTTCGAAGCGACCTTCGTGCAAGGCGCGCGTGTCCGGCATGTACCCGGTGGGCACCAACGCGCGTAGCGTCAGCGCCAAAAGCGCCAGCCACAACACAACCCGGGCGCGCGTGGCGCCCGAGCAGCGCAAGAGGCGGGACATTTCGGACATAGCGGGCATTCTAGTCGATGGCCGCGCGGATCATCGGGCGCGCTGCGGGCCTGGCCGAACGCGCCGGGCCGTGGCGATGTGCCCACCCGCAATCACCGTGCCCTGTCCACCATCGCGCCGCCACCGGCCTTTTGAAAATCTTGGTACCCTTGAACGCAGTTGCGCCATCCCGACCCTCAAACCCTGTTGAACCCCTACCTCAGTGCCCCAGGTTTCAGTGCTTTCCTTGTCCGCCCCGACCCTGTCCGTGCCCGTCCTTGCGACCGCCTCGCCGCCTTCTGCACGCACCACGCGTACGGGGTCGCCGAATCGTATTTGGATGGGTCTGTGCGTCGTCCTGCTGGTCGTGCTGTTGTCGGCCTGCGGCACCACCAAGGTCCAGCCGGGCTATTACCGGGTGCAGTCGGGCGACACGCTGACGCAGATCGCGCGCAAGCAAGGCACTTCGGTCAGCAATCTGGTGCGCTGGAACAGCCTGTCCAACTCCAACACCATCGAAGTCGGGCAAGTACTGCGCGTCGAACCACCGGCCGGGCAGGCTCGCACGTCCAGCCCCAGCAAGTCGGCATCCAAGCCCGCATCCACGTCACGGTCTTCCACATCGGGCGGTAAACGCCGCACGGCGCCACCCGGGGCAATTTCGCTGGTGTGGCCGGCGCAGGGCAAGGTCACGCGCGGCTATGACGGCAGCGGCTCGAACGGCATCGTGATTTCAAATTCCTCGGGTACGCCCGTGGTGGCGGCGGCGAGCGGCACCGTTGCGTATTCGGGCAGCGGCTTGCGCGGCTACGGGCATCTGGTGATCGTCAAGCACAACGCCAGCTTCCTCAGCATTTATGCGCACAACAGCAAGCTGCTGGTCAAGGAAGGGCAAAGCGTGAAGCAGGGGCAGAAGATTGCCGAAATGGGCAACAGCGACAGCAAGCAGGTCGGGCTGTACTTTGAACTGCGCTACGACGGCCAGGCGGTGGACCCGGCGGGCAATCTGCCTCCGCGATAGTGGCCGAGGGCGACGGCGGAAGGGCGGCAACCGCCCGTACTTCCGCCGGCCTTGCATCCGATCGCCGAATCTCTGATCGCCGCACCTTTGCTCGCCGCGCGCCTGCTATCCATGCGCCTGCTATCCATGCGCCTGATAGAGCCGCGCGCCCGCCTTCTACGCGCTCGCGTCCTGCGTCAGCGTGGAAATGAACGTGGCCGTGCGCGGGTCTTCGGGGCGCGAAAAGATCGTGCGGGATTCGCCGGCTTCGACCACCACGCCGTCCAGCAGAAACACCACCTCGCGCGATACGCTGGCCGCCAGCCGCAGGTCGTGCGTGGCCATCAACATGGTCATGCCTTCGGAAGCCAACTGGCGCAACACGTCCACGACTTCGGCCGCCAGGCCCGGGTCCAACGCGGAGGTCGGCTCATCGCACAGCAGCACGCGCGGGGCCGGCGCCAGGGCGCGCGCAATCGCCACGCGCTGCTGTTGTCCGCCCGATAGATTGGCGGGCCAGGCGTCGGCCTTTTCGGCCATGCCCACTTTTTTCAACAGTTCTTCAGCGCGTGCCCGGGCCTTGTCCAGCGGCCACTTCTGCACCGTCAGCAGACCTTCCATCACATTGCCGATCACCGTCTGGTGGGGAAACAGCTGAAAGTTCTGGAACACCATGCCCGTCTGCTTGCGCACGCGCTGCACCTGATCGCGCGCCAGCTTCACACCCGGCTCGAACTGCACCGTTTCCGGCCCCAGGGTAAGCGTGCCCCGGTCGGGCACTTCCAGCAGATTTACACAGCGCAGCAGCGTGCTCTTGCCGCTGCCGGACGGGCCGATCAGCGCGGTGACGCTGCCTTCGGCAATGGACACGTCCACGGCTTTCAGCACCGGATTGCCACCAAAGGCCTTTTCGATCTTTTGCAGCCGTATCATCGCGTCTTCTCGGAAAACACCGCATGCTGGCCAAAGCGCCGTTCCAGCCGGACCTGCGCGGCCGACAACACGGAACTGAACACCAGGTAGATCAGCGCGGCTTCGGTATACAGGATCAGCGGTTCATAAGTGACCGCCGCGATGCGCTGCGCTGCCTGGAAAATCTCGGGCACGGTCAGCACCGCCGCCAGCGACGTGTCCTTGACCAGCGCAATGAACGAGTTCGACAGCGGCGGCACCGCCACGCGCGCGGCTTGCGGCAGGATCGTGCGGCGCAGCGCCTGGCCGCGCGTCATGCTCAGCGAATACGCGGCTTCCCATTGGCCCTTGGTGATGGATTCAATGGCGCCGCGTATTACTTCGGAGTTGTACGCGCCCACGTTCAGCGTGAAGCCGATCAGCGCGGCGGGCAACGGGTCCAGCACGATGCCCACGCTGGGCAGGCCGTAGAAAATGACGAACAGCTGCACCAGCAGCGGCGTGCCCCGGATCAGCCACACATAAAAGCGCACCAGCGCCACCAGCGGCGCGGGCCCGAACAGCCGGATCAGCGCCACCACGAAGGCCAGCGCCAGCCCCAGCGCGAACGACATCAGGGTTAGCGGAACGGTGAACACCAGCCCGGCATGCAGCAAGGGCCAGAACGAATCGGCCATCAGCTGCACCCAGGGCGGCACGGTCCAGGAACCGATCTGCGCCAGCAGCCAGTCCGGCATCACCGCCTGTAGCCAGGTAGGTAGCGTCATGAGTGTGCGCGCGGCTTACTGCGCCGACAGGTCCGTGCCGAAGTACTTGACCGAAATGGTCTTGTAGGTGCCGTCGGCCTTGATGTCCGCCAGCGCCTTGTTGATGGCGGCTTGCAGTTCGGGGTTGCCCTTGCGGATCAGCACGCCCGAATTGCTGAATTCGGCGGTCTTGTCGGTGGCCGCGATCTTGACCTTGGCGTTCGGCTTCTGCTTCTTGAAATCCAGGAACGACAGGTTGTCGTTGACGGTGGCTTCCACGCGGCCCGAGGTCAAGAGGTCGATGGCTTCGTTAAAGCCCTGCACCGCCACCACCTGCGCGCCGTGGCTTTGCGCCAGCTTGCCGAAATTGCTGGTCAGCGTGTTGGCGGACTTCCTGCCCTTCAGGTCGTCAAACGACTTGATGGTGGTGTTGTCGTCGCGCACGATCAGCACGGCGGCCGACGAGATGTACGGATCGGAAAAGTCGTATTTTGCTTTGCGCGCATCGGTGATGCCCACCTGGTTGATCACCGCGTCATAGCGCTTGGCGTCCAGGCCGGCGATCAGGCCGTCCCACTTGCCTTCCACGAACTGCGCTTTCACGCCCAGGCGTTCGGCGATAGCGCGCCCAATGTCCACGTCAAAACCGGTAAGCTGCCCCGATGCGTCGTGGAAGGTAAAGGGGGCGTAGGTGCCTTCGGTGCCAATCTTGAAGGTGCCCGCGGACTTGATCTGGTCCAGGTCGGATTGGGCGTGGGCGGGGGCCAAGGCGGCGGCCTGGATAAGGCCGGCGACGAACAACGAGCGGAAGAGTTTCATGGCAATGCTCCGGAAGATCGGTGTCATTGGGAAGGGCCCGCAAGTCGCATGCCCTTCGTCGTAGCCGCACTCTAGCAACGCGTCTATTTTTCCACAAAGCATAAGGAATAGTAAAAATATAGCCGCGAGTCATTAACAGGTGTCCGATCGCCATTTAGCGGTCGGCGTTCTTCCAGCTATCGGTATCTGAACGGAGATCGGCGTGCAACAGCGATGGAACAGGCGGGCATTCATGGCGGCGGCGGGAGCGGCGGCATTGGCGGGGGGCGCGCAGGCGCAAGGGGCGAAAGCGCCGGCGCGGATGCCGGGGGCGGGCAGCATCACCGATGTCACCGGCCTGCGCGTGGGTCACTACACCGACACGCGCCGTCCCACCGGCTGCACGGTCATCATTGCCGAGGCGGGCGCAACGGGCGGTGTCGATGTGCGGGGAGCCGCACCGGGCACCCGCGAAACCGACCTGCTCAATCCCGTCAACATGGTGGAAAAAGTACACGCCATCGTGTTGTCCGGCGGCAGCGCCTTCGGCCTGGACGCGGCCTCCGGCGTGATGCGCTATCTGGAAGAAAAGAAAATCGGCTTCGACGTGGGCGTGGCCCATGTGCCTATCGTGCCGTCGGCCATCCTGTTTGACCTGGGCGTGGGCGATGCGTCGATTCGGCCGGATGCGGCGGCGGGCTACCAGGCGTGCAAATCGGCGTCCACCGACGCGCCCGAAGAAGGCAACGTCGGCGCGGGCGCGGGCGCCACCGTCGGCAAGTTGTACGGCCCGAAGCGCGCGATGAAGGGCGGCCTGGGCAGCGCGTCGCTGACGGTGGCGGGCGTGACCGTGGGCGCCATCGTGGCGGTCAACGCGGTGGGCGACGTGCTGGACCCGGCCACCGGCCGCATCCTGGCGGGCGCGCGCACGGCCGACGGCAAGCAGCTGCTGGATACGCGGGCGGCCATCCTGGCCGGCGACCTGCCGCGATCCATGCGCCCGGGCACGGCCACCACCATCGGCCTGGTGGCTACCGACGCCGCGCTGACCAAGGCGCAGGCGCAGAAAATCGCGGGCATGGCGCACGATGGCCTGGCCCGCAGCATCAACCCCATCCACACCATGCTGGATGGCGACACGATCTTCGCGCTGGGCACCGGCGCGTCCGGCAAGCCCGGCAACGTGATGTTGCTGGGCGTCATGGCCGCAGAGGCCATGGCCATTGCCGTGCAGCGCGCCATCCTGTCGGCGCGTGCCGTTGAAGGGTTTCCCGCCGCCGTGGATTTCATCGCTTGATGGCTTGGGTGCAAGACGCCGGCCGGGCTGCTCGGCCTGGCCGCTGTCTGTTGTCCGCTGCCCGCCCGGTGACGTCAATCTGTCACATTGCGGGTCGATGATGGCGGGGCGCCGACGTGGCTTCGGCGTTGCAAGAGGACACCCATGTACAAAGGCGAACGATTCAATGGCGCCACGCATCTGGCGGGCCTGGCGCTGGCGGTGGCGGCATCCGGCGCGTTGATTGCGCGCGCGACCGAATTGAAGGTGGACGCGCGGCAGGTCATCAGCAGCGCGGTATTCGCGGCGTCGATGATTGCCGTGTATGCGTCGTCGGTGCTGTATCACTGCACGCGCGGCCGCTACAAGGCGCGCTGGGCCAAGGCGGATCATTGCGCCATCTATTTGTTGATTGCCGGTACCTACACGCCGCTGGCGTTCGGGCCGGTGCAGCATGCCTGGAGCGCGGCCATGGGCGTGGCGATCTGGCTGCTGGCGGCCGTGGGCATCAGCCGCGAACTTTGGTGGGCGCGCGGCGCGGCGCCGGCCTTGCCGCTGTACCTGGCCATGGGCTGGCTGGGCGTGATGTTTGCCGCGCCCATCGCGGGCGCGTTGTCGTCAGCCGGCCTGGCCTGGCTGTTGGCGGGCGCGGTCGCGTACACGGTGGGCACGCTGTTCTACGTCAACGACAAACGCTGGCGCCATGCCCACGGCATCTGGCACTTGTTCGTCATGGGTGGCTCGGCCTGCCATTTCGTTACGGTATTCGGCTTTCTGACGTTTGGCGCGGCCTAGCGCCACGCCGCCAACGGCAGCATGCCGCCCCGGTCTTTGACCTTGCGCATGACGATGTGCGAACACAGGTCGCGCACCCCCGCGATCTTGCTCAGCTTGTCTTCCACAAACTGCGAAAACGCCGCCAGATTGCGCGTGCGCACCGACAGAATGTAGTTGGACGCCCCGGTCACGATGCTGGCTTCCGTGATCTCGTCGTGCGCCGCAATGCAGGCAAGAAAAGCCTCGTGCCACCCTGGGCGCGACTGGTCCAGCGACACATGCACGATGGCTTCAAGCTCGAACCCCAGCTTGTCGGCATCCAGCACCGCGCGGTAGTTGCGGATGAAGCCGCCTTCCTCCAGCGCGCGCACGCGGCGCAGGCAGGCCGACGGCGACAGCGCCACCTGCTCGGCCAGGTCCTGGTTGCTGAGCTGGCCGTTCTCTTGCAGACGGTACAGGATGCGCTGGTCGATGGCGTCTAGGGGCATGGTGCAATCCAATTCTAAAAACGGGCTATGCGTGCAATTTAATGCGAAATTCTAGGGTAAGCCACGCCCGGCTTTGCAATTTTTCGGCACCACGGCGCTGCTATCCTGTTCCCAGCATATTGCCCGAAGGAGCATCGCATGACGACTCGCGAAGACTGCGTCGCCGCAGACCGTAAAGACCCCCTGGCCCCCCTGAAAGACCGCTTCGAGCTGCCGCCCGGCGTGCTTTACATGGACGGCAATTCGCTGGGCGTGATGCCCAAGGGCGCTGCCGCCCGCGCGGCGGGCGTCATCACGCAGGAATGGGGAAAAGACCTGATCCGCAGCTGGAACACCGCCGGCTGGTTTGAATTGCCGGTGCGCCTGGGCGACAAGCTGGGCAGCCTGCTGGGCGCGCGCGAGGGCGAACTGGTCGTTACCGACACCACCTCGCTGAACATCTTCAAGGCGTTGGCCGCCGCGCTGCGCATCCAGCAGCAAAAACAGCCGTCGCGCCGCGTCATCCTGTCCGAGCGCGACAATTTCCCCACGGATCTGTACATGATCCAGGGCATGATCGACCTGCTTGAGCAGGGCTACGAAATGCGCCTGATCGACGACGAACTGCCGCTGGACAAGGCGCTGGACGACTCGGTTGCGGTGATGCTGCTGTCGCATGTGAACTACCGCAGCGGCCAGATGCACGACATGGCCAGCGTGACCGCGCTGGCGCACCAGCGTGGCGCGCTGACCATCTGGGACCTGGCCCATGCCGCGGGCGCGGTGCCGGTGGACCTGAACGGCGCCAATGCCGACTTTGCCGTCGGCTGCACCTATAAGTACCTGAACGGCGGCCCGGGTTCTCCGGCCTTCATCTGGGTGGCGCCGCGTCACACCCAGGATTTCTGGCAGCCGCTGTCCGGCTGGTGGGGCCACACGCGCCCGTTCGACATGGCCGTGGCCTACGAACCGGCCGGCGGCATTCGCCGCTACCTGTGCGGCACGCAGCCCATCGTGTCACTGTCCCTGGTGGAATGCGGCCTGGATGTGGCCAAGGCGGCCGACATGGCGCAGGTGCGCGAAAAGTCGCTGGCATTGGGCGACCTGTTCATCAAGCTGGTCGAAGAACGTTGCGCAGGCCATCCGCTCAAGCTGGTCACCCCGCGCGATCACGCGCTGCGCGGCAGCCACGTCAGCTTCCTGCATCCCAATGGCTACGAAGTCATGCAGGCGCTGATCGCGCGCGGCCTGATCGGCGATTACCGCGAACCGGAAGTCCTGCGTTTCGGCCTGACGCCGCTGTACTTCGGTTATGCCGACGTGTGGGACGCCGTGGACATCCTGAAAGATGTGCTGGACACGCGTGCCTGGGACAAGCCGCAATACCAGCAGCGCTCGACCGTGACCTGAACGCCATAGAGCGTGCCCGACCTTGCGGGGCCGGCTACGGCCGGCCTCGCCGATAAAGCAAGGCGGCAACAGACAAGATAACAAGGCAGGAGACAATGAAAAAACCACAAGGATTCGGCCGGATCGCCGAACGCGAACAGGGCCTCAAGCGGCGCTTGACCTCGGGCCAGATGAGCATGATCGCCATCGGCGGGGCGGTGGGCACGGGCCTCTTTCTGGGCAGCAAATTCGCCATCGGTTTTGCCGGACCCAGCGTCATCATCAGCTATGCCATCGGCGGGCTGATCACGCTGCTGCTGATGGGCTGCCTGGCCGAAATGACGGTGGCGCATTCCACGTCCGGGTCGTTCGGCGCCTACGCCGAACACTACATCGGCCCGCTGGCGGGCTTCCTGGTGCGCTACGCGTATTGGTCCTGCGTGGTGCTGGCGGTGGGCACCGAGGTCACGGCGGTGGCCGAATACATGAACTTCTGGTTTCCGGATGTGCCCGGGTGGCTGTGGGTGTGCGTGTTTTCCGGGGCGCTGATCCTGGTCAACGCGATGAGCGTCAAGGCGTTCGGCACCATCGAATACTGGTTTTCCACCATCAAAATCACGGCCATCGTGGCCTTCATCATCCTGGGCGCGTACGTGGTGTGGGGGAATCCGCGTTACGGCGTGGCGCAATACACGGCGCATGGCGGCTTCTTTCCCAACGGGCTGTGGGGCATGTGGATCGCGGTGGTTATTTCCATCTTCAGCTACCTGAGCGTCGAAATGATTGCCGTGGCGGCGGGCGAGGCCGAAGACCCCGAGCGCGCCGTGAAGAAGGCGTTTCGCGCCACCATCGTGCGCCTGGTGGTGTTCTACCTGCTGACGCTGGCGCTGATCCTGGCGATCGTGCCCTGGAACGAAGCGGGCAAGGAAGGCAGCCCCTTCGTGAAAGTGATGCTGGCGCTGAACATCCCCGGCGCCGCGGGCGTCATTAATTTCATCGTGCTGGTGGCGGCGTTATCCGCCATGAACAGCCAGCTGTACATCACCACGCGCATGATGTTCAGCCTGTCGCGCGCCGGTCACGCGCCGTCGTTGTTGGGCCGGTTGACGCGTAGCGGCACGCCGCTGAACGCGTTGCTGCTGTCCACCAGCGGCATCGCCATTGCCGTGGTGCTCAAGGTCATGGTCCCCGACACGGCCTTTACCTTGATGATGGCCATTTCGATGTTTGGCGCGCTGTTCACCTGGATGATGATCTTCATCACGCACTACTTCTTTCGCCGTCGGTGGGCGAGGGAAGGGGGCGGCGCGCTGTCGTTCCGCATGCCCGGCTTTCCGGTGCTGACGTTGTTGGGCGCGGTGGCGATGCTGGCCATCCTGGTCACCACCTACTTCACCAACGTCTTCAAGATGACGCTGGTGTTCGGGGTGCCGTTCCTGGTGATCCTGGCCGTGTTGTACGGGGTGCTGTTCAAGAAGCGCGCCGAATCGGTCGCGCTTCAAGCCCGCGAGCAGCGCGGCTGAACCCGGGCCGGCCCGGCAGCCGGCCTTGCGGGTTCAGCCGCCGACGGGGGCCTCGGCCACCTGCGTGGCTTCCGCGGGGGCCGCCGTCCGCGCCAAGGGCGAGAACACGCGCAGGCGGTGGCCGTCGGGGTCCAGCGCCACGAAGGTGCGGCCAAAATCCATGTCGGTGGGCGCTTGCAGAATGGGCAGGCCGCGCAGGCTCCATTCACGATGGCGCTGGTTCAGGGCGTCGGGGTCCGCCACGCAGAAAGCCAGTTCAGACGCGCCGCCCCGCCCGGCAGCGGCGGGCTCGACCGTGTAGCGCGACCACAGGCCCAGCTTCAAGCCCGAGTCCAGCACGAACAGGGCAAAGGTGGGCGAATTCTCGACGGGCTGGCGTTGCAGAAGCGCGCTGTAGAACGCGGCGCTGGCCTGGGGTTTTTCAACGTAGAAAAGGACGTAGTTGCTGTCAGTCATGAGGCGCTCCTTGGGGTTGATGCGCTCATGGTAGGCAGGGGTACTGTCAGATTTTGGCAGTAGTGTGCATCAGCAGTCTTGTGAACCGTGCGCCATCGCGCGCCACTCTTTCAAGAGGACGTGGCGGCGCCGCGGATAGCGTTCGCCCGGGGTCAGCGTGGCGATGCGGTCGGTGCGGAAATGGCGGAAGTCCTGGCGCAGTTCGCACCAGGCCATGACGATGCGCACGCTATCGAAAAAGCCCAGCGCGAACGGCCAGATGACGCGCGCGGAATCCAGGCCCTTGTCGTCGCGATACGTGATGTGTAGCCGGTGTTCCGCGCGTATTGCCTGGCGGATAAGCGCCACGTCCACCCGGTCGACCACCTTGGCGGCGCTAGGGCCGACCAAGAGCGGAATGGCATCGAGTTCGTCGCGCAGTTCCTGCGGCAGCACGGCGCCGATCTTGGCCAGCGCATTGCGCGCCGCCATGACCAGCCGTTCATCGGATCGGCCCGCCACCCAGCGCGTGCCCAGCACCAGCGCTTCGATCTCTTCGGTGCTGAACATCAGCGGCGGCAGCATGAACCCGGGCCGCAGCACATAGCCCACGCCGGGCTCGCCTTCAATTTCCGCGCCCTGGCATTGCAGCGTTGCAATATCGCGGTACAGCGTGCGCAGGCTGATGCCCATTTCGCTGGCCAGGCGTTGGCCGCTGACCGGCAGGCGGTGGCGGCGCAGGGTCTGAAGCAGGTCCAGAAGGCGTTCGGTGCGGGACATGAAAAGGGCGCGTGGCGGTAACGGCGTAATGCTGCCACGAAATGGCAGCGGGGGCGCATGTTGCCCGCGCCGCCCGCTCCCGTCCGCGCGATCAGCCGTCGATCAGCCGTTGATCTTCTTGCCGGTGGCCACGTCGATCACCGAGCCGTCTTCCAGGCTGACCCGAAAGATCTCGCGCACGACGTTGCCGGCGAAGCCGATTTCCACAATCGACACATCCTTGAACGTGGTGGCGATGCCATCGGGCAGCATGGCGTTGAACTTGTCCGACTCCTGCTTCATGGCGTCCTGCAAACGGCTGTCGTAGCGCGCCATGCTGTAGACCAGCGTGGTGTGCGGGTTGTGAGCGCGCACTTCCTTGCCGTCCTGCATGATGTTGACGCCGCTGACGCCCAACGTCTTGACCAGCTCGCGGCCGGCCTCGCTCATCTTGGCGTAGACCGGGCCGGTCACGCGCGGCAGCGGGCCGTCGCGCAGCGGGGCCAGGGCGGCGGTGGCCACGGTGTTGTAGCGCATCATGTCTTCAAAGCCCTGGCCGCTTTTGACCACGCCCAGGTCCAGCCACCACGGATGCCCGGCGCCCTTGGCGGCTTCGGTCGGGTAGAACGTTTTCAACGTAACGGCCAGCGGCGCGGGCGGCTTGGGCAAGGCTTTGAGCATGCGGGCCGGGGTGGCCGGGTCGGCACTATGGATGTGCACCACGGTCACGTGCGGCAGATTGGGCGTATCGGCCTCGGTCTTCAGGCCCAGGGCCAGCAGGTCTTGCTTGAGCACGCCATTGACCTTGGCGTCCAGCACGGCGTTCACCGATTGCGGCAGGCGATAGACCACGCCGTAGGTGGCCTTGTGGTCGCGGAATTCAGGCTTGTCCAGCGCGCTGTTGTCGATGGCGTCGGCGGCATGCGCGCTAAACGCGGCGGCAAGCGAGGTGGCGAACAGGCCGGCGGCGGCCAGGTGCAATGCACGTTTGATCATGGGGTATCCCTATCGTTGTTGACGTGACCCGCGAGAGTCTTCCGGCAGTGTGGCCCTCGGTGATGTACGGGGTATTGCATCAAGCGAAAGAATTCCGATACCGCGCGCGGTCGTTTCGATAGGTCGAATTTCCCGCTGATCAAGCCAGGAAAGCCGTGCCCACCACAACGATGCCCAGGACCAGGTTCACGCCCACCCAACGACGGATGGCGGCCATGGCCTGGCCGCCGCGTGGCCAGTCGGACGCGGCCACGGCGGCGGCCAGCCGCTTGTACAGCGCAAAGCGGATGTGGCCGAAGATGGCCATCATCACCAGGCCGCCCGTGGCCATCAGCGTCCAGTTCAGCGGCATGAAGAACTTGCCGCCGGTCTGGGCGGCCTGGCTGGCCGCCTGCCCGATCATCGACATCCCCGTCAGCAGGATCAGCACGATCGCTACCAGCACGGCATTCAGGAAAGGCCCCAGCACCGACGCCATCAGCGCCAGGCGCGCCGGGGGTTCCCATTTCGCGGCCGCCGGCCGCAAGAAACAGTGCGCGAACAGCATGCCGCCTACCCACAGGATCACGGCCATCACGTGGATGAATGTCAAGACGCTATAGAACATGGAGTCAGCCCGAGTCGTTATGCGGCCGCGGGGCGCGGCTGGTGTGTGCCGATGATATCTCCCCGCCCGCGTTTCACCCTACTTGACGGAAGCGCAGCCTTTGCAATTAGAATGAGATTGATTTGTATTTGTAATTTAGCGTTCTGGGAGCCCCTCGTGCCTAACCCCGTGCTCGCCTCAGGCGACGCCGTCCAATGTTTGTACCGCAGCCACCATGGGTGGCTGCAAAATTGGCTGCGCGCGAAGCTGGGCAACGCCTTCGACGCCGCCGATCTGGCCCAGGACACGTTTGTCCGCGTGCTGCGCCATCGCCACGAACTGGACGCGCTGCGTGAACCGCGCGCCTACCTGACGACCATCGCCAAGCGCCTGATGCTTAACCACCATCGGCGCCGTTCCATTGAAGCCGCGTACCTGGAAGCGCTGGCCTTGATGCCGGAACGGCTGGCGCCGCCGGCCGAACAGCGCCTGATCATCCTGGAAACCCTGCAAGAAATCGACGAAATGCTGGCCGGCCTGCCGCTGCCCGCGCGCCAGGCTTTTCTGATGGCGCAGCTGGAAGACCTTAGCCATGCCGATATCGCACAGCGCCTGAACGTGTCGCTGCGATCGGTGCACCGCTACATCGCCCGGGGGTTCGAGCAATGCATCATGGCGGTGAGTTGAACAGCGCGGGCGGCGAGCTGCCCGCCGTCGAACGCCATGTTGCCCGCGAGGCCGCGCGTTGGTTGCTGCGCCTGAGCTCCGGCCGCGCCACCGACGCCGACGTGCACGCCTGCGACCAATGGCGCGCCAGCAAGGCCGAACACGAACATGCCTGGCAGCGCGCACAGCGCGTCAACGAACGCTTTGGCCTGATCCCGTCCGCGTTGGGCATGGCCACGCTGAACCGACCCGAACTCAAGCCGCGCCGCGCCGCATTGAAAACCCTGGTGGCGTTGATCGTGGCGGGCCCGGTGGGCTGGGCCGCCTGGCGCGCCGACCCGCTGGACTGGACGGCCGACTACCGCAGCGCAGCGGGCCAGCGGCACGACATCACGCTGGCGGACGGGTCCGCGCTGCAACTGAATACCGCCAGCGCGGTGGACGTGGCGTTTGATGCCACCACCCGCTTGGTGAGATTGCGAGCCGGTGAAATGGCCGTGCATGCAGTGGCCGATGCGCAGCCGGGTGCACGCCCGTTCGTCGTGCGTACCAGCCTGGGCGATATCGTGGCGCCGCCGTCGCGCTTTTGCGTCCGCCAGGATGGCGTGCAATGCCAGGTCAGCGTGCAGGAAGGCCGGGTACGTGTCAGCCGGGCCGGCCGCATGGTCGATATCGCGGCGGGCCAGCAAGGCACGCTGACACAGGTTGACGCTGTTGGCCCCACGCCCGCCGATCCGCATGCCGGCGACTGGACGCGCGGCGTGCTGCATGCCGGCCAGATGCGCCTGGATGCCTTCGCGCGCGAGCTGGGCCGCTATCGGCCGGGCGTGTTGCGTTGCGACCCGGACGTGGCTCATCTGCGCATCTCGGGCGCGTTCCAGCTGGCCGATACCGACGCCGTGCTGGCTGCCTTGCCCGCCACCTTGCCCGTGCAGGTGCGCTACCGCACGTCCTATTGGGTGACCATCGGGCCGCGCGAATCCGCGGCATGACCGCCACCGTTACAAATTACCCGCCGACGCGCTGTCCGGTTCGCCGATCACGCGGGTCATGGTCTGTATAGGCAAACGAATGCCGATACCCGTTGGATCGAAAGGACGACCATGGCTTATCTTCCCGCCGGCCGCGCAAGCGGCTCCCGAACCTTAGTGGATGCGCCGACGCGCCAGACGCGCCTGAGCCACGCCGTGCACGCCGCGCTGGCGCTGGCCGCCGTTGCCGCCGCGATGCCGCCCCTGGCCGCCGCACAGGGACTGGCCGCGCAGGCCGGCGCACCCACGGCCGCCGGCGCACGCGATGCACGCCCCTATCGCATCGCCGCCGGCACGCTGGCCGACGCGCTGCCGCGCTTTGCCGACAGCGCGGGCGTGACGGTGCTGTTCGACGCCGCGCTGGTGGGACAACGGCGCACGCCGGGGCTGTCGGGCACCTACACCGTGGCGGACGGCTTTGCGCGCCTGCTGGACGGCAGTGGCCTGGCCGTACAGGAACGCAGCCGCAACGTGTTCGTGCTGCAAGCCGCCATGCCCGGCATCACGCAGCTGGCGCCGGTCAAGGTAGAAGGCGAGGGCGCGGTCGCCACGCCCGCGTGGGAAACAAGCACCGACCGCAAGCGCATGGACGACCTGCAAATCAAAAACTGGAGCGACCTGGGCAAGCGCGCCGAACCGGGCGTGAGCTTCAACCGGTCCAACAACAGCATCAACATTCGCGGCCTGGATCAAGACCGCGTGCTGACGCGCGTGGACGGCATCCGCCTGCCCTGGCTGGATGACGGTGCGCGCGGCGTGAAGGGCGGGCTGGAAGCCGTGGACTTCAACAGCCTGTCGCGCCTGGACATCGTGCGTGGCGCGGACGCCAGCGCGGGCGGCTCCGGCGCGATCTCGGGCATTGCCGACCTGCGCACGCTCGATCCCTCCGACCTGCTAACGGACGGCAAGACCTTTGGCGCACTGGCCAAAACCGACTACGACTCCGCCGATTCCAGCTGGGGCGCCAACGCCGCACTGGCCGGCCAGATCCACAGCAATACGTTCTGGCTGGTGCAGGCCGGCGTGCGCAACGGCCATGCGTTGGACAACCGGGGCGACGTGGGCGGCTACGGCCCCAAGCGCAGCGAGCCCAGCCCGGAAGACTACGACCAGCGCAGCTTCCTCTTGAAGCTGCAACAACGCGTTGAAGGCGGCCACCGCTTCGGCCTGACCGGCGAAACCTTCAAGCGCAAGGCCGACATCGACAACATGTTCGAACAGGGGGCGGGCACCAGCTACCTGTACGGCGAGAACAGCACGAAGAAAGAGACCGAGCGCGAGCGCGTGTCGTTCGACTATTCCTACCAGGCCCCCAGCGCCGGCGGCCTGATCGACTCGGCAACCGCCGTCGTCTACTGGCAGCGCGTGCGGCTGGACAATTCGCTGGACGGCATGCGCAGCGTGGATTCCCGCGCGCGCATCATCCCCGGCGACCCGTTCCGCTATGGCTTTCCCAGTGGCCCTTACGGGCGCAGCAATTCCATCCAGCAGACGCTCTTCGGCGTGAACGGCGAATTGACCAAGCGGCTGGCCGGCGCGTCCGTATCGCAGCTGTGGACCGTGGGCGGAGAGTGGTTCGGCAACAAGACCGAGCAGAATTCCAGCGGCTACGACAATTGCCCGGCCATTCGCCCCGGCCTGCCCGCGCCGTTTGGCCCGCGTTCGTGCGACATGCTGCATACCAATCAGGCCGACGTGCCGCAGTCCAAGGGCAACCAATGGGCGCTATGGGTGCAGGACGAATTCAGCTTTGCCGATGGCCGCTACACCGTCATGCCGGCCCTGCGCTACGACCACTACGAGCAAAAGCCGCAATCCACCGAAAGCTACGCCAGCAACCCGAACGCGGCCGCGCTGCCGCCGTCCAACAGTGGCAGCCGCTTCTCGCCCAAGCTGCTGGCCACGTGGAAGGCCATGGACGAACTGAGCCTGTACGCGCAATACGCCTACGGCTTCAAGGCGCCCAGCGCCAGCCAGCTTTACACCAACTACGGCGGCCCCGGCACCTACTTGCGCGTGGGCAATCCGTACCTGAAACCCGAAACCAGCAAGGGTTGGGAACTGGGCGCCAAGATCGGTTCCGACGATCTGGGCGGTGCGGTATCGTTCTTTGATAATCGTTATCAGAACTTTGTCGATACCAATCAGCCGCTGGACGCCAACTCGCCGCAATGGCAGACCGGCTGGGCAGGGCAGTATCCACTGGGCGTGACCGGCAACGTGAACCGGGGCAAGGTGCGCATCTATGGCGCCGAAGCCAGCGCGCACTGGAAGTTCTCGCCGGGCTGGCGCACCTGGGGCTCGCTGGCCTGGGCCGTGGGCAAGGATGAAGGCACGGGCCAGTACCTGAACTCCGTGGCGCCGCTGAAAGCCATCCTGGGCGTGGGCTACGGGCGGGATGTATGGGGCGTGGACGCCATGCTGACCACCGCGCTCAAGCGCGACAAGGTCGAATACCCCGAGGCATCGGCCACAACGCCCAACGCCGACTTCCAGGCGCCGGGCTATGGTGTGGTGGACTTGATGGGTTACTGGCGGCCCACCGCCGTGAAGGGATTGCAGGTGCAGGCTGGCGTGTTCAACCTGTTCGACAAGAAGTACTGGGAAGCCATCAACGTGCCGACCGCCGGGTCGCTGGCCTTGCCGCGCACGGTGGACTGGTACACCGAACCGGGACGCAGCGTGCGCGTGTCCCTGACGTACCAGTATTGACATTGATCACACGCCGCCGCCAGGCATCCGCCGGGCGGCGGCGGTAAACGGAACCCTTTGGGCTGGAGGCCTACGATGACGAATCAAGATTTCACGACCCGCGCCGACGAACTGCGCGCCCGCAATGAAGCCCTGTCCGCCACGCAACCGAAGCTGCGCGCGCGCAATCTGGCCCAGGCGCTGAACGTGTCCGAGGCCGAATGGATCGCCGCCGGCTGTGGCGGCGTCCAATCCACCGCGCTGCATGGTTCGCCGCAAGATATCTTTCGCGAACTGGGCACGCTGGGCGAAGTGATGGCATTGACGCGCAACGACTGGTGCGTGCATGAACGCCACGGTGAATACCTGGACATTCAGGCCGACGGCCCGGTGGGCCTGGTGTTGGGACCTGACATCGACCTGCGCGTGTTCTTTACCGCATGGAAATCGGCCTGGGCCGTTCAGCAGGACGGCCGCCACAGCCTGCAATTCTTCGACGGCGCGGGCGCGGCGGTGCACAAGGTGTACCGCACCGACGCCACTAACGCCGCCGCCTATGACGCGCTGGTCGCCAAGTTCGCGGGCCAGGCGCAATGGCCCGACACGCAAGCCTATGCGCCCGCCACCGATGCCGCTCAGGTCAATGACGCGGCGGCCTTCCGGCAGGCCTGGCTGGCCATGCAGGACACCCACGAATTTTTCCCCTTGCTGCGCAAGTTCAAGGTGACCCGGCTGGCGGCGCTGGCGGCGGTGGGTGACGATCTGGCGCAGCCCGTGCCGGCCGAATCCGTTGAACGCATGTTGCAGGCGGCGGCGGAATCGGCGCTGCCCATCATGTGTTTTGTGGGCAATCGCGGCATGATCCAGATCCATACCGGTCCGGTGCAACAACTGCGCCGCACGGGCCCTTGGTACAACGTGCTGGACCCGAAGTTCAACCTGCACCTGGACACCACCGCCATCGCTTCGGCATGGGTGGTGAACAAGCCGACTGCCGACGGCTGGGTCACGTCGCTGGAGGTCTATGCCGACACGGGCGACCTGATCGTGCAGTTCTTCGGCGAGCGCAAACCCGGCAAGCCGGAGCTGGCCGGCTGGCGCGAATTGCTGGCGGGCCTGTGCGATGCGCCGTTGGCGGTTTGAGGACATGCGATGAAAAAATGGTCGGCAATCGCCATGCCGAAGGCAAAGGCATTGGCAAAGGCAAAGGCATTGGCAAACGCTGTGGCAGTGGCGATGGCATTGGGCTGCGGCGTCGCGCCGGGCGTGCACGCCGCTGAACCCAGCCGGGTGGTCAGCCTGGGCGGCAGCGTCACCGAGATCGTCTATGGCCTGGGCGAGGGCGACCGGCTGGTGGGGGACGACCTGTCCAGCCTCTACCCCGAAGCCGCCACGCGCCTGCCGCGCGTGGGCTATTACCGCGCCGTGCCGGTCGAAGGGGTGCTGTCGCTTAAACCCGATCTGGTGCTGGCATCGGAACAGGCCGGGCCGCCCGAAGCGCTCAAGCGTCTGGCGGGCGTGGGCGTGCGCGTCGTCACGGTGCCGGACGCGCCGTCGGTGGATTCGTTGAAGGCGCGCATCCGTGCCGTGGCCGACGCGCTGGGCGCGGCGCCCGCGGGCGAACGCATGGTGGACAAGGTCTCGCGGGAACTCGCGCGTGCCGAGGCCATTGCGCCCACGCGGGCGCGCGCGCTGTTGCTGCTTAACCGCACGGGCACGCCGCAGGGCGCGGGCCGCGACACCGCCGCCAATGAAGTCATGCAGCTGGCCGGCCTGACCAATGTGCTGCATGACCAGCAGGGCTACAAGCCCCTGTCGGCCGAGGCCATCGGCGCATTGGCGCCTGACCTGATCGTGGTGACGCAAGCGTCGCTGGAGGCCACCGGCGGCATGGACAAGTTCCTGGCGCAGCCGGGCGTCGCCGGCTCGCCAGCGGCCGCCAGGCGTCGCGTGGTGGTCATGGACGACCTGCTGATCCTGGGCATGGGGCCACGCCTGCCGCTGGCGCTGACCCAGCTTAAACAAGAGGTGGCCGATGTCATGGCGCGTTAGCGCGCCAACGGCCTTGGTGCTGCTGGCCTTGGCCTTGCTGCTGGCCGTGCTGGGCGCCACGGCGCACGGCGCGGTGACGATCCCGCTGCGCGAACTGCCGGCGCTGCTGTGGGGCACGCCCACGCCTGAAAGCGCCTTGTGGCGCAATGTGCTGATCGACATCCGCTTGCCGCGCGTGCTGTTCGCGGTGGTAACGGGGGCGGGGCTGGCGATAGCGGGCGCGGCCATGCAGGCTTTGTTTCGCAACCCTTTGGCGGAACCGGGCCTGATCGGTATTTCGGCGGGGGGCGCGCTGGGCGCCGTCGCCGCCATCGTGCTGACCTCGGGTGGGTTCTGGGTCACCGCGCCGTCCGCCTTCGTGGGCAGCCTGCTGGCGACGATGTGCGCGTATGCCGTGGGACGGCGCGTGCCCGGCGTGGCGGGCTTGCTGCTGGCGGGCGTGGCGATCACGGCAATGTCGTTCAGCGTGATCGGCCTGTTCACCTTCGTGGCCACCGACGCGCAGCTGCGCGACTTGACCTTCTGGAACATGGGCAGCCTGGGCGGCGCGAACTGGAACGTGCTGGCCTTCCTGGCGCCGTGGGTGCTGCTGATGAGCGCGTGGCTGATGTGCCAGTGGCGCGTGATGAACGCCTTGCTGCTGGGCGAGCGCGAGGCCCAGCATCTGGGCTACGCGCTCAAGCGCGTGCGGGCGCAGCTGGTGCTGGCCAGCGCGCTAATCGTCGGGCCGCTGGTGGCGGCCACCGGCACCATCGTCTTCGTGGGGTTGGTGGTGCCGCATCTGGTGCGCATGACGCTGGGCGCCAATCACCGCTGGCTGCTGCCGGCCACCGTGCTGGCCGGTGGCCTGGCGCTGGTGTTGGCCGACTGGATGGCGCGCACCGTCGTCGTGCCCGCCGAACTGCCGATCGGCCTGGTCACGGGCCTGGTTGGCGGCCCCTTCTTCCTGTGGCTGCTGGCGCGCGGCCGGAGGCTGGCATGACATCGCCCACACAAATAGCGGCCGGACAGGCGCAGGCTGCAAAGGCGCAGGCTGCAAAGGCGCAGGCTGCACAGACGCAACCCGCCCCACGCACGGCCGGGCAGGCCGCGGGCGGACAAGCCCTGGCCGCCCACAGGCTGACCTTGTCTCGCGGCGGCGCGCGCATCCTGACCGACGTGTCGCTGGAGGTGCGCCCCGGCGAGGTCGTGGGCTTGCTGGGCGCGAACGGCGCGGGCAAATCCACCTTGCTGGGTGCGCTGGCGGCCGAGCTCTCGGCCGATGCCGGCCAGATAACGCTGGACGGCGCGCCGCTTGCCGGCATGGTGCTGGGCCGGCAAGCGCGACGCCGAGCGGTGCTGCCGCAAAAGCCCGGCCTGACTTTCGACCTGGGCGTGCGTGAAGTGGTGGCAATGGGCGCCTACCCGTTCGCCGAACTGGCGCCCGCACAAGTCGATGCGCTGGTGGCCCAGGCGCTGGGCCTTGCCGATGTGGCGCACCTGGCCGGCCGCCGCTACCCGGAACTATCGGGCGGCGAACAGCAACGCGTGCAATTCGCACGTGTGCTGGTGCAATGCCACGCCGCCCGCGCACCCGGCGAGGCGCGTTATCTGTTGCTGGACGAACCCACCGCCAGCCTTGACCCGAAGCACCAGGGCGACCTGCTGCACCGCGCCTGGGAACTGGCGCATGAGGGCAATACAGGCGTCCTGGTGATTCTGCACGACATGAATCTGGCCGCGCGCTGGTGCGACCGCCTGTTGCTGCTAAGCGCCGGCCGCGCCATCGCGCAGGGCACGCCGGCCCAGGTGCTGACGGCCGCCAACCTGTACCGGGCCTATGGCATCGAGGCCCAGGTGATCGCGCATCCTTTGCAGCCCGATCGGCTGCTGGTCCTGACGGTGTAGCGGGCAGGGCGGTGCGCGCCATTCGGGTTGGTGGCGCACGGCGGCGCCGGGCCGGTAAAATGGCGGCCGAGGTACACCGCGTCATACACTGCGGGCACCTGATGCCTACCCCCGATTTTTCATCATCCAACAGGACCCGTGTCATGCCTACTTTTGACGTCGTCTCTGAAGTCGACAAACACGAACTTACCAACGCCATCGATCAGGCCAACCGCGAACTATCCACCCGCTTCGACTTCAAGGGCAGCGACGCCAAGTTCGAACTGGAAGGGTTCGTCGTCACCCAGGTTGCCTCCAGCGCCTTCCAGCTCAAGCAAATGCTCGACATCCTGCGCGGCCGCCTGTCGGCGCGTGGTATCGACGTGCGCTGCCTGGACGTGGCCGACCCCCTGGAAAACCTGGGCGGCGCCCGCCAGAAGGTGACCATCAAGCAGGGTATCGAACAGCCCGTGGCCAAGAAGCTGATCGCCGCCATCAAGAACGCCAAGCTCAAGGTGGAATCGCAGATCAACGGTGACAAGCTGCGTATCACCGGCAAAAAGCGCGACGACCTGCAATCGGCCATCGCGCTGTTGAAAAAGACCGACGTCGACCTGCCCTTGCAGTTCGAAAACTTTCGCGACTAAGCGCCCCGGCCCGCCGCCATGGGGCATTCCAGCGAACTGCAACTGGTGGTTGAGCTGGCCCGCGCCGGCGGCATGTCGGCCGCGGCCCGCCAGCTGGATGTCACCCCCGCGGCGGTCAGCAAACGGCTTGCGCAGATCGAAGCGCGGCTGGGCGTGCGGCTGTTCAACCGCAGCACGCGGCGCCTGAGCCTGACGGCCGAAGGCGAGGTCTACCTGGAAAGCGCCCGCCGCATCCTGGGCGAAATCGAAGACCTGGACGCGCTGATCGCCAGCCGCCAGGACACCCCGCGCGGCCGCTTGAAGGTCAACGCGCCGCTGGGTTTTGGCCGCAGCTACATCGCGCCGGCCATTGCGGAATTTTCCCGGCAGTATCCCGACGTGATGCTGCAATTGCAGCTGACGGACAGCCCCGCCGACTTCGTGCAGGACGCGTTCGACGTGGCGGTGCGCTTTGGCGACCTGCCCGACACCCGACTGATTGCCCGCAAGATCGCGCCCAACCGGCGGCTGGTGTGCGCATCGCCGGCTTACCTGAAAGCGCATGGCGTGCCGCTGACCCCGCACGACCTGACGCGGCACCAGTGCATAGTGCTGCGCCAGAACGAAGACGCCTACAGCCTGTGGCGCTTCACCAAGGGACGCCGCAGCGAAACCGTGAAGGTACGCGGTGCGTTAAGCAGCAACGATGGCGAAGTGACGCTGACCTGGGGGCTTGCCGGCCTGGGCATCTTGCAGCGCGCCGAATGGGACCTGGCGCGCTACCTGCGCAGCGGCCGGCTGGTGCACGTGCTGGAAGACTACGCGCTGCCGCAGGCCGACATCTACGCCGTGTTCCCGGAACGCCACCACCTGTCCGCCAAGGTCCGCGTCTTTGTGGATTTTTTGGTGGGCTACTTTCAGCGCGATAAACAGGCAGCCTGGTAGGGAAGGATGCGCAGCTCCCGCGCGGAAGCAACCAGGCGGGTGGCAAGCGGCAGACTGAACCGACAGCACGCAGCAGACAGCACGCAGCAGACAGCACGCAGCAGACAGCACGCAGCAGACAGCACGCAGCAGACAGCACGCAGCAGACAGCAGGCCGCCCGGTCCTCAGTCCGTTGCGCTCAACCCGCCGACCACAGATGCTGCGCGGCATACGCACGCCATGGCCGCCATGACTCGGACCGCGCCAGCAACTGCGCGGGCGTGTAGGGCCGCGCTTCCAATTTCTCCAACGCACGGATCAAGCCGATGTCCGCGCTGGGAAACGCATCCGGTTCACGCAATTGGCGCAACGCAATGTACTGCGCCGTCCACTCTCCGATGCCGCGTATTGCGCGCAGCCGCTTGACCGCGTCTTCCAGACTGCTGCCCGGATCGAACAAACGTGGGTCCGCCACCGCCGCAGCCGCCACCGCCGACAGCGTGGCCGCGCGGCTGCGCGGCATGCCCAGACCGGCAAGCTCCGTGTGGGCCAGCGCCGGCGGCTCGGGAAAACAGTGGGTCAGGCCGTCCTCGGGCTGCGTCAGCCATGCGCCATGCGCGGCAACCAGCTTGCCCGCCAACCGGATAGCCGCCGACACGGTGATCTGCTGGCCCAGCACCGCGCGCATCGCCAATTCAAATCCGTCCCAGGCGCCCGGCACGCGCAAGCCAGGGCGCGCGGCGATCAACGCCGCCATCACCGGGTCATGCCCGAACTGCGCCGCCAGCGCAACGGGGTCGCTGCCCAGGTCGAACAGCCGCCGGATCCGCGCAATGATCGTCGGCAATGCATTCACGCGTGCCACGCGCACCGTGGCCAGCAACGCGTTGCCGGTGCCCGGCCGCACGCTGATCGTGCCCTGCATGCCATCCACGCTGACCGTGCGCGCATAGCAATCGCCATCCACGCGCTCCATGCCGGGTATGGCCCGCAGACGTAGAAAATCCAGCATGGCCGCCCAGTCGTAAGGCGGCCGGTAGCGCAGCAACAGCTTGATTTCGCCTTGCGCGGCATAGGGCACATCGGGCCGGGCCGAACGCCGCAGCGCGCCGGGCGCGCGGCCGAACAGCGCCAGGAAGGTTTCATTGAAGCGGCGAATGCTGCCAAAGCCGGAAGCGAAGGCAATGTCGGCCATGGGCAGCTGGGTTTCGTGGATCAGTTGCTTGGCCAGCAGCACACGCCGGGTTTGCGCCACGGCCACCGCCGACGCGCCCAGATGCTGGCGAAACAGCCGGCGTAGTTGCCGGTCGCCCACGCCCAGCCTGGCGGCCAGCGCATCCACGCCGGCATCGTCCAAGGCGCCCGCCTCGATCAGCGCCAGCGCGCGCGCCACGCTGTCCGGTAGTTCACGCGGGGGGCCAAGGTCGGGCGCGGTTTCCGGGCGGCAGCGCAGGCAAGGGTGAAACCCCGCTTCTTGAGCGCCGGCGGCGCTGGCGAAAAACGTGACGTTGCGAGATAGCGGCGTGCGCGCCGGGCACACCGGGCGGCAATAAATGCGCGTGGTCTTCACCGCCGTGAAGAAGCGCCCGTCGTAACGGGCGTCGCGCACGCTGATGGCGCGGTAGCAGGCGTCGTGGTCCAGGTTCATGCCGCCATGCTAGCGCCGCCGGCAGGCGGGCATCTAGCGGTTTTCGGACACTGTTGTGCCGATGATATTGCTGTCCGAAAACCGCCGACACATCCACCGCGCGGCACGCCTGCGCCTGACCAAAAGCGCGGGCATGGACGGGCATGTAAAGATGTCGTCGCGGTTTGCAAACCCTTGTGACAGGTCTGAATGACTTTGTAGCGTGTTAAGCAACACGGCGGCATATGATGCGTTCCCTTTTTCGGAGAACAGATTTTTATGTCGCGCCCCTTGTGCATGTCCGCTATTTTGGCCGCCACGTTGATGCTCGCCGCGTGCGGTGACGACAACGCCAAGCCGCAAGCAAAAGCCGCCGAAGCCAGCACCGCCCAGGCCGAGATCGTCAAGTACAACCAGTACGTTGACGCGGCCAACAGCATCAGCCAGTCGTTTGATGAAACGCTGGACCAGTACAACAAGTACATGGTGCCCAAGATGGCCGACAAGAAGCCCGTGAAGGACTACGTCATCGGCAACGACATCATGGTGCTGCGCACCAAGGAAAAGCTGGAAAAGGCCCTGGCCATGAAGCCGGCCATCCCCGAGATCGACGCGCCCGCCAAGAACTTTGCCGACGCGCTGGGCAAGCTGGCGCCGCTGTCCACCGAACTGCAAAACTACGCCGCCGCCAAGACCTTCCTGTCGGACAACGGCGCGCTGGCGCGCGAGAAAAGCCCCGCCTACGTGGCTGCGCTGACCGACGTGGCCAAGGCCGAAAGCGCCTTCTACCATGGCATTTCCGTGAAGGACATGGCCAACACCAAGGAAGCGTTCGAGAAGGCCAAGAAGGACACCGTGGCCTACTACCGCGCGGGCATGGTCTATTACGGCAAGTCCACGCTGGACCAGGCCACCGGCATATTCGAAGGCACCGGCCTGGGCGACAAGAAGGACGCGTTCAAGCAGCAGCTGGACAAGCTGAACGAGATGACGCTGGGCTTTGACAAGAAGACCCGCGAGGCCGACCCCAAGGGCTGCGCCAGCACGATGATGCAAGCCAATGCCTTCCTGGCCGCCGGCCGCAAGGTGCTGGAAAACACGGACAGCGGCCGCTACCAGCAAGACGCGGAACGCACCGGCGCCTTCAAGATGATGCGCCCCACCATCGTGGACGACGCCTACAGCCTGCGCCAGACGTTCAACAACCTGATCAACAACCTGAACGTCAACCGCTGCTGATCGTCACCGCGCCATCTTCAACTTCAGGTTGAAGATGTTGTGAACGGCGCTGCGCGCACGGCGCGCAGCGCTCGGTACATTGCCGACAGACCCTTACCCGCAAGGAGCCTGTCGGCTTATGAAGACCTACCGCATCGCAACCATCCCCGGCGACGGCATCGGCAAGGAAGTGATTCCGGCCGGCCAGCGCGTCATGCAGGCCATTGCCGACGAAGGCGGGCTGCAATTCGAATTCCAGAACTTCGATTGGGGCGGCGACTACTACCGCCAGCACGGCGTGATGATGCCCGCCGACGGCCTGGACGCCTTGCGCGACAAGGACGCCATCCTGTTCGGCTCGGCCGGCGACCCCGACATTGCCGACCACATCACCCTGTGGGGCCTGCGCCTGAAGATCTGCCAGGGCTTTGACCAGTACGCCAACGTGCGCCCCACGCGCATCCTGCCCGGCATCGACGCGCCGCTAAAGCGCTGCACGCCCGATCAACTGAACTGGGTCACCGTGCGCGAAAATTCCGAAGGCGAGTATTCCGGCGTGGGCGGACGCGTGCACCAGGGCCACCCCATCGAGGCCGCCACCGACGTGTCCATCATGACGCGCGCCGGCGTCGAACGCATCCTGCGCTTTGCCTTCAAGCTGGCGCAATCGCGCCCGCGCAAGCTCCTGACCGTCATCACCAAATCCAACGCGCAGCGCCACGCCATGGTCATGTGGGACGAGATCGCGCTACAAGTCAGCCGCGAATTTCCCGACGTCACGTGGGACAAGGAACTGGTCGACGCCGCCACCGCCCGCATGGTCAACCGGCCCGCGTCGCTGGACACCATCGTGGCCACCAACCTGCATGCCGACATCCTCAGCGACCTGGCCGCCGCGCTGGCCGGCAGCCTGGGCATCGCGCCCACCGGCAACATCGACCCCGAACGCCGTTACCCGTCCATGTTCGAGCCCATCCACGGCTCGGCTTTCGACATCATGGGGCAAGGCCTGGCCAACCCGGTGGGCACGTTCTGGTCAGTGGTCATGCTGCTGGAACACCTGGGGGAAGCAGAGGCGGCGGCGCGCCTGATGCAAGCCATCGAACGCGTCACGGCCACCCCCGCGTTGCATACGCGCGACCTGGGCGGGCAGGCACGCACCGATGACGTCACCGAGGCCGTCTGCGCGCAGCTGGCGCGGGGCAGGCAAGAGCAGGCGGCGTAGCGGTACAGGGCGCCGGCATCGATACCCGGACACCGCGACAGGGGCGCAAGACCCCGAGGCAGCACGCTTCACGCGGTGACCCGGCAATACAACAAGAAGCGAAGTCCATTCGTAATCCAAGGAGACAAGCATGTTCAAGCAACAATTCCGCGTGCGCGCGATGGCGCTCGCCTGCGTGGTGGGCCTGCCTTTCACGTTGTTGGGTGGCACGGCCAGCGCGCAGGCGTATCCGGCGCGGCCGATCAGCCTGGTGGTGCCGTTTCCGGCGGGCGGCACCACCGATGTATTGGCGCGCGCCCTGGGGCAGGAACTGTCCAAGAGCCTGGGCCAGCCCGTGGTCGTGGAAAACAAGCCGGGCGCGGGCTCGACGCTGGGCGCCGACTACGTGGCCAAGGCGGCGCCCGACGGCTATACGCTGCTGATGGGCGCGGTGCATCACACCATCGCCACCAGCGTTTACAAGAGCCTGCACTACGACTTTCAGAAGGATTTCGCGCCCGTGACCACGGTGGCGCTGGTGCCCAACGTGCTGGTCGTCAATCCCAAGCTGGACGCCACCACCGTGCAAGGCCTGCTCAAGCTGGCGCAGGCCACGCCGGGAAAGCTGACGTATGGGTCCAACGGCATGGGCACGGGGCAACACCTGATCGGCGCGCAGTTCGAGCAGCAGGGCCACGTCAAGCTGCTGCATGTGCCGTACAAGGGCAGCGGGCCGTTGACCACCGATTTGCTGGGCGGCCAGATCGATATGTCGTTCGACACCATCACGCCTGTGCTGGCGCACATCCAAAGCGGCAAGCTGCGCGCGCTGGCCGTCACCACCGATCAGCGTTCGGCCGCGTTGCCCAATGTGCCGACGATGCAAGAGGCGGGCATCAAGCCCTTCAACATGGGGACGTGGTTTGGCGTACTGGCGCCGGCGGCCGCGCCCGCCGACGTGGTGACGCGGCTGAACGCCGAGATGGTAAAGATCATCCATTCGCCCGACTTCTCGCGCCGCATGGCCGAGATCGGCGCGGTGCCGATTGGCGACACGCCCGAGCAGATGCGCGCCCGTATCGGCGCGGACACGGCCAACTACGCCAAGCTGGTCAAGGACGCGAAGGTGGCGATCAACTGAAGCGTCGGCATCATGCGGGCCCCAGGGCAGGCGTACCGCTGGCCGGCGGGCCGCGTAGTATTGATCCGCGGACCGTCTACGCCCGGATCCAGCCGCGCGCGATCGGCAAGGCCAGCAGCTTGCGGTAAATACCTTGGGCGGCCAACGTCAGCGGTGCGCCGACGCGGTTCCACACCGCGGCGGTAATCGCCGCGGCGATGGGCGCCAGCACCAGGCCGCCCGCGATGTCCAAGGGGAAATGCACGCCCAGATAGACGCGTGCCGTGCCCACGACGACGGCGCCCGCCAGCGTAAGCCAGCCCCACACCGCCCAACGCCGGTCCAGGATCAACGCGAACGCAAAGGTGGCAATGATGATGGTGTGGTTGCTGGGAAAGGACGAGGTCGCCTTGTGCGCAAAGAACGCGTGCCCCAGCCCCAGCACAAACGGACGCGGCTGCGGCCACAGCGCCCCGCACAGATAGCTGATGAACAGCGCGGCGCCGATGCTGGCCAGCACCTTCAGCGCCAGGCTGCGTTGCGGCTGGCCGCCCCACAACCACAGCGCGGCCAGCGCGCCGGGCACCAGCAGGATCAACCGGTTGGCGATCAGCATGGCGGCGTGAACGCGCCAGGCCGGCGTGGCAGGGTCGGCGTTGATCGAAAGAAACAGGGAATGGTTCAGGCTGTCCAGGAAATCCATGACACGTCATCAAGGCGTAATAAACAATAGCCGCGATGGTAATGGGGTTTCCCGTCAGTCCGCTTACAAAGTGCGTCGCCGTGCTGGGTTTTACTTCTGGACACGCGACGCCACTCACGGCCCGGCTCAGCCGAAGTTCATCCTTTCAGCTTCTTGCCCAAGCGCCGCCAACCGATTACCACGCCGGTCAGGCTCAACGCCGCGCCACCCAGGCTCAACACGATCAGCAGCACGTCCCACAACGGCCGGCGCGACAACAGGCCGGTCCAGTCCCAGCTGTGCAAGAAGGCGAACAGCCAGCGGCTGACGCGATTGCTGCGGTCTTGCCGGCCGGCGATCTGGCTAGTGGCCGGGTCCAGATACACCCACGTCGCCTGCGGGTTGTCATACACCACGCGCCACATCGGCAGCGGCTTTTCCACGTGGCCCAGCATCGCGTGCGCGTCTCGCCCGTAGTAGTAGAAGTCGTAGTCGTGCAGGACCTGTACCTCGCGTATCGCCGCGCCGGGCAAGAGGCGCGCAGCGGCCTGGCGCAAGTCGGTTTCGGCAAACGCCGTGGGCGTGGCGGCGGTGGCCGACAACACGCGCGGGGTGCCCGCGGCGGTGCGCGCCAACGCGACGTCGTGCCCGGCCGCGCGCGTCCAGACGAGTTCGCGCGGGGCCGTGGGCAAGGCCGCGATCAGCTCGCGCGGTGAGGCCAGCGGCGTCTCGGCGGCCGGGCCGGCATAGGCGCTGCGCGCCAGCGGCGCCGCCGTGCTGGTAAACAACTTCCACGGGTTCATCGACATCAGGCCGCTGAAGATCCAGGTGATGGTGATGGCAGCGAACAGCAGCCCGCTGATGTGGTGCCATCGCATCATGCGTTCGCGGTAGGGCGAACGGCTGCCCGTTGCATACGGACGCGAAAAGCGCCAGCGCAGGATGCCCACCACCGTGCCCGTCAGTGCAACCAGCACACCGGCCACCGACAGCCACACCACCACGTCATGCCACCAGCGGTCCAGTACGTTGCCGCGCAGCGGATACAGCCAGTGGATCCACGCGCCCGCGTAGTTCCAGGCGCGTTCGTTGCGCGTGGCGTCCAGCACCACCGCGCCCGTGGCCGACGACACGTACAAGCGCGTGCGCGCCGGGTCGTCCATGTCGACGCGATGCAGCGGGCGGTGCACGTCCAGCGAGCCGGAATGCGTGTAGACGTCTTCGTCCACCGCTTCCTGATGGCGCGCGGCGTACCGGCCGCCGAACCACGCCAGCGCCGATGCCCTGGCTACCGAAACGTCGGCGGGGGATAGCAGTGCGCCAGTGGCGGCGTCCACCACCTTGGGCGCCGTGGAGGCGGCGCCCGGCACCACATAGACCGGGGCGCCGGCGCGCGTGGCGGCCAGGCTCAGGCCGATGGAATCGTTTGCCCCGGCCACCGCCAGCGCCTGGGCGGGCGTGACGGCAAGCGTGGCCGCGTCCAGCGGCGCCAGATGCGTCAGCCGTTCGTGCGGCGTCAGCTTGGGGTAGCCCACGTACATCATCACCACACCGGAAATAAACCACATGGCGAAGAACAGGCACAGCACGATGCCGGCCCAGCGATGGATCAGGTACAGCCAACGCTTGGCGCGCGTGGACAGTGGTGGCCCGGCGTGGCGCGCGGGCGCGCGGCTGGATGTGGTGCTCATGGCATGCCCCTTGGTCGCGCGTTCGTCAGAACCGCATTTGCAGCGTCAGTTCCACTGAACGCGGCGCGCCCAGGTAAAACATGGTCGGGCTGGAGTTGGCGGCATAGACCTTGTCGGTCAGATTGCGCACGCGCACGGTGGCGTTCACGTTGCGGTTGATCCGGTGCGACAGGGCCGCATCGAACACCGTGTAGGACGGCGCCCACACAGTGTTGGCCGCGTCCGCGTAGGAACGGCCCACATAGCGCGCGGCGACGCTGGCATTCCAGTCGGGCACGAAGGCGTAATCCACCCACAGGTTGGCCAGCCGGCGGGGCGTGTTGGTCGGCACGTTGCCATTGCGCGATACGGGCACGCCGCCCGCGGATTGCGAGAAGTCGTCGTAGCGCGGGTCAACAAAGGCCACGTTGCCTTGCACGGACAGCTTGGGCGTCAGTTGCAGGCCGCCCGCCAACTCCACGCCGCGCGCCGACTGCGCGCCCACCGGCACGCTGACGCCGGGATTGTCGGGGTCGGACGTGGCCATGTTCTTGCGCTTGATCTCGTAGACCGCCACGGTGGCCGCGCCGCGCCCATCCCAGAAGTTGAACTTGCCGCCTACTTCGGCCTGCGTGCCGGTGGTGAGCTTGTCGTTGTTCAGCACGTCGGCGAACGAAGCGGTGGCCAGCAAGCCGGAAGGCGGGTCAGCCGCCGTGGCGTACTGCGCGTACAACGCGGCTTCGGGGCTGACTTCCCAGTTAATGCCCAAGCGCCCGGTCAATGGCGAATAGCCGCGCTGCGCGCTGGCGGGCGACGTGGCGGTCACCGCGCGGCGATTGGTCAGGTCCAGGTCGATAAAGTCCTTGCGCAGCGCCGACACGATGGCCACGCCGGGCAGCACCTGCGTGCGGTTTTCCACCGACAGCGCAAAGGTGCGGATACGGTTCTCGCGGTCGGGCTTGTGGCCGCGCGTCATGCCGGGAATAGCGTAGAAGTCGCCGGGCGAAAAGTCGTACGGGTCCACGGCATCAACCTGGCCGTTGATGCTGGTCGGAAAGCGCGTGACCTTGTTCTGGCTGATGTCGGCGCCAAACGACCAATCGCTGGGCAGCCCGGCAAGCGTCGAGCGGTACAGCCCTTCGATGCGGTTGCCGGTCAGCGTTTGTTCGTGCCGTTGCAGCAACGCGCCGGAACGCAGCACCAGGCTGTTGCCGGCATTGAAGCGATAGCTTTCCAGGTTGCGAAAATCGCGGTCGGCACGATAGTGGTACAGCGTGTTCTTCAGCGTCAGGTTCGAGCCCGCGCGCCATTCGGTGATGGACCGCGCCCACAGGATGGACTGCTCGTACAGGCCGTCGTTGACGTTGTAGTTCTTGAAGCGCGTGCCGTCCATGATGTGGCCCGCGCCCTGCACGACGCCGTTGGCGTTGGTCTTGAGCGGCGTGCCCCAGTAGGGGCGGTCGACCTGTTCGCGCTGGTATTCAAAGGCAAACGTCTGGGTCACGTCCGCGCCAAAGTCAGATAGCAACGATGCCGCCACTTGCGTGGCGCGGCTATGGTTGCCGTCTACCCAACCGTGGCTCGAGCCGGTGTTGGCGTCGATGCGCAGGTAGTGGCCCTGGCCGCCCGCGTCACCCGCCAGCTGCTGGTTCAGGCCGATGGAATATTGGCGGCTGTCGTACGAGCCCAGGCGGAATTGGCCGTCGTGGAAAGTGTCGCGTTCGGGCAGCTTGGTGACGACGTTGATGGCGCCACCCACCGCGCCCGCGCCGAACAGAAACGTGGAAGGGCCGCCGATGGCTTCGACGCGATCGTAGATCCAGCTGTCCACCGGGCGGCCGGCAATGGCGTCGTACTGCACCGAAATGCCGTTGAACAGTTGCGACACCTGGCCACCGGAAAAGCCGCGATAGCTGACCGCACCGGCGTTGCCGGGGGGAGAGGCGTTGTCCACGCCCGGAATGCCGCGCGCGATGTCCTGCGTGTTGAGCGAGCCGCGCGCTTCGATCTGCTCGCGCGTGATGACGGTGACGCTGGCCGGCGTTTCGCGCAGGGTCAGCCCCAGGCGGCTGCCGGTGCTGTCCTTGATGTCCAGGTCGATGGGGCCGTTGGGCGCGGGCTCAACATGGCCCGCGCCGTAAATGGTGGTGGGCGCCAGGGTCGTAACAGCGGGTTCGGCGGCCTGGGACAGGGCGGGTGCGCTGGCCATGACGCCCAGCAGCAAGGTGTACAGAGACGTGTGTTTCATGATGCATGCCTGCAAACGGGCGAGCGCGTCCGGCACGCCGCCGGAATGCAGGCGGTGCGCGGGAAAGGCTCAAGGTCTGGATGACGACGGGGCCATGCCTCGCGCATCACGGCGCGAACAGGGTGGGTCGGCTAAAGACGGCAAGCTGGGCGATGGGTCGTGCTGCGCACACAGCGGGCCACCAGGGGCCACCAGGGCCACCAGGGGCCACGAAGGGGCCACGAAGGGGCCACGAAGGGCCACGAAGGGAGCCGCGAACGTGTGAGTGGTTGACTCAGCGCCAGCTTAGTTGGCGGGCGGTGCGCGCGGCTGAACCGCGCTCCAGGCATGAAGGGGGGGTGCCGCCAGGAAGAACAGCGGCGGGTAGGTCGTGGCGCGGCCCACGGGAAGGGGCAGCACCGGCACGGGCGTGGGCAGGATGCCGACGTCGGCCTGGGGATTGCGGCACAGCGGGCAATGATGGTTACCGCCATGGCCGTTGCCGGCATGACCGTCTTGCGAGGCGTCCTGCGGGCCATCGTGCACGACGTCCAGCGTCATCATGCCGCTGTCGTCCGCGCCACCGGCGCAGACATCGACCTGGATGCGATGGATGTGATGGCCGTCGGGAGACAGGCTCAGGGCATGGGCTAGCGACGGCGCCAACGACGCCCACAGGATCGCGGCAAGCGCGATCCACACGGTGGGGCGGGTCAGGAAAGTAGCGAAGCACATGGAGCCGGATTATATCGGAGCAGTTTTCCGATGCGCGCGCAAAGTCAAAAGAATCTCAACCCGCCTTGCGCCGGCGCAGGGCCGGTGTTCAAACCGACAGATGCCGCCGCACGTCGTCGCCGTCGATGGCGCTACGGTCGCCGCTGGCCACCACCTCGCCGCGCGACAACACCACGAACTGATCGGCCAGCTCGCGCGCGAAATCGAAGTACTGCTCGCATAGCAGGATGGCGATGTCGCCGCGCTGGCGCAGCATGTGGATCACCCGCGCGATGTCCTTGATGATGGACGGCTGGATGCCTTCGGTGGGCTCGTCCAGGATGATGAGCTTGGGCTCGGCCACCAGCGCCCGCGCAATCGCCAGTTGCTGCTGCTGCCCGCCGGACAGGTCGCCGCCGCGCCGTGACAGCATGCTTTTCAATACGGGGAAAAGCTCGAAGACTTCTTCCTTGATGCGACGCGCGCGTGCCGCGGGCTTGGTGGCCATGCCCATCAGGATGTTCTCTTCCACCGTCAGCCGCGCGAAGATGTCGCGGCCCTGCGGCACATAGGCCATGCCACGCGCGGCGCGCTGGTGCGGCGCCAGCCGCGTGATGTCGGCGCCGTCGAATGTGATGTTGCCGCTGGCCACGGGCAGCACGCCCATCACGCATTTCAGCAAGGTGGTCTTGCCCACGCCATTGCGGCCCAGCAGCGCCAGGCATTCGCCCTGGCGCACCGACATCGATACGCCGCGCAGCGTGTGGCTGCCACCGTAGTATTGGTTGATCGTGCTTACGTCCAGCATCTTTAGCGCCCCAGGTAGACTTCGATCACGCGCGGGTCGGCCTGCACCTTGCTCATCGGCCCTTCGGCCAGCACCGAGCCTTCGTGCAGCACCGTTACCTTGCCCGTGCCCGCGATCTGGTTGACGAAGTCCATGTCGTGTTCCACCACCATCAGCGAATGGCGGCCCCGCAGCTCGTTCAGCAGTTCGCCGGTGCGTTCGGTTTCGGCATCGGTCATGCCGGCCACGGGTTCATCCAGCAACAGCAGCTGTGGCTCCTGCATCAACAGCATGCCGATTTCCAGCCACTGCTTCTGCCCGTGCGACAGCAAGCCGGCCGGGCGCCGCACTTGCGCGCGCAGGCGGATCAGGTCCAGCGTTTCGCCAATCTTGTCGGCCTGCTCGCTGCTCAGGCGCGAGAACAGCGTGGGCCGCACGCGCTTGTCCGTCTTCATCGCCAGTTCCAGGTTTTCAAACACGCTGTGCTGCTCGAAGACCGTGGGGCGCTGGAACTTGCGGCCGATGCCCGCGTGCGCGATCTGCGCTTCGTTCAAGGTTGTCAGGTCTATGCTCTGGCCAAAGAACGCGGTGCCTGCCGTGGGCCGGGTCTTGCCGGTGATGACGTCCATCATCGTGGTCTTGCCCGCGCCGTTGGGGCCGATGATGCAGCGCAGTTCGCCCACGCCGATGTCCAGCGTCAAGTCGTTCAGCGCCTTGAAGCCGTCGAAGCTGACGGTGATGCCTTCCAGGTACAGGATGGCGCCGTGGCTGGTATCCAGGCCCTTGGGGCTGACGCGGCCATAGCCGGCATCGCCGCTGGGGCCGCCGTCCAGCATGGCTTGTTCGGTATGCGTGCTGGTCATGCCTTCTTCTCCTGCAAGCGTGCCGTGATGCGGCGGGCCAGGCCCACGATGCCGGTGGGCAGGAACAGCGTTACCAGCACGAAGATCAGGCCCAGCGCGTACAGCCAGAATTCCGGCAGCACGCTGGTGAACCACGTCTTCAGGCCATTGACGGCACCCGCGCCGATGATGGGGCCGATCAAGGTGCCGCGCCCGCCGGTAGCTACCCAGATCACCATTTCAATCGAGGTTTCGGTCGACATTTCGCTGGGGTTGATGATGCCCACCTGCGGCACGTACAGCGCGCCCGCAATGCCGCACAACACCGCCGACAAGGTCCACACGAACAGCTTGAATCCCAAGGGGTCGTAGCCAATGAAGCGCAGCCGGCTTTCGGCGTCGCGCACGGCGGTCAGCACGCGGCCCAGCTTGGACTGCGTGACCACGCGCGCCAGGATCAGCGCGCCCGCCAGCGCGGCCAGCGTGATCCAGTACAGCGCGGCGCGCGTGCCCGGCGCGGTGATGTCAAAGCCCAGGATGCGCTTGAAATCAGTAAAGCCGTTATTGCCGCCAAAGCCCGTGTCGTTGCGAAAGAACAGCAGCATGGCGGCGAACGTCAGCGCCTGCGTGATGATGGAAAAGTACACTCCCTTGATGCGTGAGCGGAAAGCAAAGTAGCCGAACACAAAGGCCAGCACGCCAGGCACCAGCACCACCAGCAGCATCGCGTACCAGAAGTGTTCGGTGTAGGCCCAGTACCAGGGGTAGCTCTTCCAGTCCAGGAACACCATGAAATCGGGCAGGTTGCTTTGATAGACGCCGTCGCGGCCGATGGCGCGCATCAGATACATGCCGTGCGCGTAGCCACCCAGTGCAAAGAACAGGCCATGCCCCAGCGACAGGATGCCGGCGTAGCCCCACACCAGGTCCAGCGCCAGCGCCGCCATCGCGTAGCACATGAATTTGCCCAGCAGCGCCACGGCATACGCGGACACGTGCAGCGTATGGCCCGGCGGAAACACCAGGTTCAGCAACGGCAGCAGCGCCAGCAGCGCGGCCACCACGGCCAGGGCCGTCCACGCGCGGCCCGAAAATAGCGGGCGGCGGGTCAGCAGGGTCAGATCGGTCAGCGCGGTCTGTTTCATTCAACGCTCCGGCCGCGAGGGGCGAACAGGCCTTGCGGCCGCTTTTGGACAAACAGCACGATGAGCACCAGGATGGTGATCTTGGCCATGACGGCGCCCGCATAGGGCTCCAGGAATTTGTTGACGCCGCCCAGCCCCATGGCCGCGATGACGGTGCCGGCCAACTGGCCCACGCCGCCCAGCACCACCACCATGAACGAGTCGACGATGTAGCCGCGCCCCAGGTCGGGCCCCACATTGCCCAGCTGCGACAAGGCCACGCCGGCCAGGCCCGCAATGCCCGAGCCCAGGCCAAAGGCCAGCATGTCCACGCGTCCGGTCGGCACACCCACGCAATCGGCCATGCGCCGGTTCTGCGTGATGGCGCGCACGAACAGCCCCAGGCGCGTGTGGTTCAGCAGCAGCCACACCAGGAACACCACAAAGAAGGCAAAACCGATGATGACGATGCGGTTGTAGGTCAGCACCAGCCCGCCCAGCACCGTGATGCCGCCGGACATCCAGCTGGGGTTGCCCACTTCCACGTTCTGCGCGCCAAACAGCGTGCGCACGCCTTGCATCAGCATCAGGCTGATGCCCCATGTGGCCAGCAACGTTTCCAGCGGCCGGCCATACAACCAGCGAATGACGGTGCGTTCCAGCGCCATGCCGACCAGCGCCGTCACCACGAAAGCCAGCGGCAGCGCCGCCACCACATACCAGTCCAGCCAGCCCGGCAGCCACGCGCGAAACAGGGACTGCACCACATAGGTCACGTACGCGCCGATCATCAGCAGTTCGCCGTGCGCCATGTTGATGACGCCCATCAGGCCGAAGGTGATGGCCAGCCCCAGCGCGGCCAGCAGCAATACGCTGCCCAGGCTGATGCCGTAGAACAGGTTGCCCGCCCATTCAATCGTGGCCAGGTGGCGGTCGATCTGCTTGAGCGCGGTGGCGGCGGCCTCGCGCACGCCGGCGTCAGGCTCGGTGTATGCGCCGTCGCGCTCTTGCGTCAGCGCGGCAAGCGTCGGGCGGAACGCGGCGTTGCGCGTGTTGCCCAGCAGTTCCACGGCATGGCGGCGCTTGGCCGGGTCGGCGCTCTTCAATTCCAGGTTGGCCTGCGCGATCAACAGCGCGTCGCGCACGGCATCGTTCTTTTCGGTTGCCAGCGCTTTTTCAAGCATGGGCAGGCGGGCAGGATCGCCCGTCTGCTGCAAGCGGCGCGCCGCGTCCAGCCGTTCATTGGGCTTGTCCGAGAACAAGCGGGAACCCGCCAGCGCGGCCTCGATGGCGCGGCGCAGGCGGTTGTTGATGCTGACGGTGCCGGAACCCGAAGGCAGTTCCACGGCCGCGCCCGTTGTCGGATCGGTGGCGCGCGCGCTGTCGATGCCGATCAGCACGCGTCCATCCGGCGTGGCATAAAGCTGGTCATTGCCCAGCGCCTGCAAGACGGCCGCCGCGCCGGCTTCGGGCAGCTGGCCCAGCGCGGCAATCGCTTGCAGCTTGGCGTCCGTGTCGTCGCCGGCCAGTGGCGCAAGCAGGGCCGGGTCCACGCCCGCTGCCGCCGCGGGCGCGGTCAGCAGCGGCATGGCAAGCAGCCATGCAATAAGAAGACGACGCAAAACGTGTGCGATTGCCGCGATGTGCATGGCTGCTGTTTCCCTTAGAGGCCTTGCTTGCCTTCGTTACCCGGGATGTACGGGCTCCAGGGTTGGGCGCGGATCGGGCCCTTGCTCTTCCACACCACGTTGAACTGGCCGTCTGCCTTGATCTCGCCGATGTAGACGGGCTTGTGCAGGTGGTGGTTGGTCTTGTCCATTTCGATGGTGTAGCCGTCGGGTGCGTTGAACTTCTGGCCGCCCATCGCCGCAATCACCTTGTCCACATCGGTGGTCTTGGCCTGTTCCACGGCCTGCTTCCACATGTGGATGCCGACGTAGGTGGCTTCCATCGGGTCATTGGTCACGACCGTGCCGGCGTTGGGCAGGTTCTTGGCCTTGGCGTAGGCCTTCCACTTCTTGATGAACTCCTCGTTGACCGGATTTTTCACCGATTGGAAGTAGTTCCACGCGGCCAGGTGGCCGACCAGCGGCTTGGTGTCCACGCCGCGCAGTTCTTCTTCACCCACCGAGAACGCCACGACCGGCACGTCGGTGGCCTTCAGGCCGGCGTTGCCAAGTTCCTTGTAGAAGGGCACGTTCGAATCGCCGTTGATGGTTGAGATGACGGCCGTCTTGCCGCCGGTGGCGAACTTCTTGATGTTGGCCACGATGGTTTGGTAGTCGGAATGGCCGAACGGCGTGTAGACCTCGTCGATGTCGCTGTCCTTGACGCCCTTGGAATGCAGGAAGGCGCGCAGGATTTTGTTGGTGGTGCGCGGATAGACGTAGTCGGTGCCCAACAGCACGAAGCGCTTGGCGCCGCCGCCGTCCTCGCTCATCAGGTATTCCACGGCCGGGATCGCTTGCTGGTTGGGCGCGGCGCCGGTGTAGAAGACGTTCTTCTCAAGCTCTTCGCCTTCGTACTGCACCGGGTAGAACAACAGGCCGTTCAGTTCCTTGAACACCGGCAACACCGACTTGCGCGACACCGACGTCCAGCAGCCAAACACCACCGCCACCTTGTCCTGCGACAGCAGCTGGCGCGACTTCTCGGCGAACAGGGGCCAGTTCGACGCAGGGTCCACCACCACGGCTTCCAGCTTCTTGCCCATCACGCCGCCGTTGGCGTTGATTTCGTCGATGGTCATCAGCGCAACGTCTTTCAGCGACGTTTCCGAGATGGCCATGGTGCCCGACAGGGAATGCAAGATGCCGACCTTGATGGTGTCTTCGGCGGCGAATACCTGCGGCATCCAACCGGACATGGCCAACAGGCTCACGGCGGTCAGTTGCTTCAAGGCTAGTCTGCGTTTCATGGTGACTCCTGGATGGAATGTGCCGGACGCACCGGCAGGAACGATCTCTAACAACACCTGACAACAAGGACCTCAAAGCAAAAGGCATGCCAAGTGCGTGGCGCGTGTCGAGCCGCTGTATGAAGAGGGGGTGTTTACGCGAATGCCGGCGCGCGTTGCGCGCGCGTCATGGCCGGATCAAAACAGTGCCGCGTGCACAAAACAGGTGCGTGTCCTGCCCGCTTGCGGTGCGGGCGATGCGCGCGCGGCGGGCGCGCGACGTCGATTGCGTGGGGCCGCGCGCGGCGCGCCAGAGGGAAACGCCGCCGGCCCGCCAACATGGCACGGCTATTGCTTGGGAATCCGTACTTGTATACAAGAAAGGATTCCAGCATGAATGCCGCAGCAACCCAGACGAGCCCCATTGGTTGGACCATCGCGCAATGGCAGGCCGCCTACCGCGACACCGGCGCGCAACCCGATGTGCTTCTGGCCCACTACGCCGCGCCGCAAGACGGGCCTGTGGACAATGCCTGGATATGCCGGGTGGACCGCGCCACGCTGGATGAGCAGCTGGACGGCCTGCGCTTGATGCTGGCCGCCGCGGGCGGCGACATGACGCGCCTGCCGCTGTACGGTGTGCCGTTCGCCATCAAGGACAACATCGATGCGGCGGGCTGGCCCACCACGGCGGCTTGCCCGGAGTTTGCCTACACCGCACAGGAAGACGCGACCGTGGTGCAGCGCCTGCGCGCGGCGGGCGCCATCCTGATCGGCAAGACCAACCTGGATCAATTCGCCACCGGCCTGGTGGGTACGCGCTCGCCGCATGGCGCGGTGGCCAACACGTTCAACCCCGACTATGTCAGCGGCGGGTCCAGCTCGGGGTCGGCATCGGTGGTGGCGCGCGGCATTGCCGCGTTTTCGCTGGGCACCGACACCGCCGGTTCGGGCCGCGTGCCGGCTGGGTTCAACAACATCGTGGGGCTCAAACCCACCAAGGGCTGGCTCAGCACGGCGGGCGTGGTGCCGGCGTGCCGCACGCTGGACTGCGTGTCGATCTTTGCGCTGACGGTGGCCGACGCGGAGCTTGTTGCCGAGGTTGCGGGCGGCTACGACGAACGTGATCCGTATTCGCGCCAGATGCCGGCCGGCGCCTCGTTGCCGTGGCCGCGCGCGCCCAAGCTGGCGGTGCCCGCCACCTTGGAATTTTTTGGCGATGCGCAGGCCGCCGCCGTGTTCGAGGACGCAGTGCGCGCGTTGAAGGACACGGGCGCGCAAGTGCAAGCCATTGACTTTGCCCCTTTCAATGAACTGGCGGCGCTGCTGTATCAGGGGCCGTGGGTGGCGGAACGTTTCGCTGCCGTGGAGGCGTTGTGGCAAACCCAGCCCGACGCGATCAACCCCGTCGTGCGCGGTATTGTCGAGCAGGCCGCCAACTACAGCGCGCTGGATGCGTTCAAGGCGGAATACCGCCGCGCGGAATTGACGCGGCAGATTCATCAGGCCCTGGCCGGCTTTGACGCGCTGGTTGTGCCGACGTCGCCGTCGATCTACACCATTGCCCAATTGCAGGCCGACCCCGTCGCGTTGAATTCGCGTCTGGGCGTGTACACCAACTTTGCCAACCTGGCCGACCTGTCGGCGCTGGCCTTGCCCGCCGGCATGCGCCCGGACGGCTTGCCGTCGGGCATCACCGTGATCGGCCTGGCCTGGCAGGACCGCGCGCTGGCGCAGTTTGGCCGCCTGTGGCAAGCGCAACGCGGGTTGCCGCTGGGCGCGACGGGCGCACCGCTGCCCGCCGGCATCGACGCCGCGCGCGCGCCTGCCGACACGGTACGCGTGGCGGTCGTGGGCGCGCACCTGACCGGCATGCCGCTGAACCATCAACTGACCTCGCGCCACGCGGTGCTGGTGGAAAAGACCCGCACGGCGGACGACTACCGCCTGTATGCGCTGGCCAACACCACGCCGCCCAAGCCGGGGCTGGTGAAGTCCGAATCCGGCGCACCCATCGAGGTGGAACTGTGGGACGTGCCGGTGACGGCTTTCGGCGCGTTCGTGGCCGAGATCCCCGCGCCCCTGGGCATCGGCACGCTGGAGCTGGAAGACGGCCGGCTGGTCAAGGGCTTTATCTGCGAACCGCGCGGCCTGGATGGCGCGCGTGACATCACCGCGTTTGGCGGATGGCGCGCGTATCTGGCCAGCCTGTCCGCCAACGCCGCCACCCCCCGCTAACCCCTTCAAGCCACTGGGAGCCGAACCGTGTTCGATACCGTTCTGATTGCCAACCGAGGCGAAATCGCCGTCCGCGCCATCCGCACCCTGAAGCGCCTGGGCATCCGCAGCGTGGCCGTGTATTCCGACCCCGACCGCAACGCCGCGCACGTGCGCGAGGCCGATGTGGCCGTGGCCTTGGGCGGCGAGAAGGCCGCCGACAGCTATCTGCGCATGGACCTGCTGCTGGCCGCCGCGCGCGAGCACGGCGCGCAAGCCATCTACCCGGGCTATGGCTTCCTGTCCGAAAGCGCCGACTTCGCCGAGGCTTGCGAGGCGGCCGGCATCGCATTCGTGGGCCCCACGCCCTTGCAGATTCGCGAGTTCGGCTTGAAGCACCGCTCGCGCGAACTGGCCGCCGAAGCGGGCGTGCCGATGACGCCGGGCACGGGCTTGCTGGCCAGCTTGGGTGAAGCCTTGTCGCAGGCCGAGCGCATCGGCTACCCCGTCATGCTCAAGAGCACGGCGGGCGGTGGCGGCATTGGCTTGTCGCGCTGCGAGAACGAAGCGGAACTGACCGTGGCGTTCGACAGCGTGCAGCGCATGGGCGAACACTTTTTCCGCGATGGCGGCGCGTTCATCGAGCGCTATGTGGATAACGCGCGGCACGTGGAAGTGCAGATCTTTGGTGACGGCGCGGGCCGCGTGTTGGCGCTGGGCGAACGCGATTGCTCGGTGCAGCGGCGCAATCAGAAAGTGATCGAAGAAACGCCCGCGCCGCTGCTGCCGGCCGCAACGCGCGCGGCGCTGCTGGCCGCCGCCGTGCAGCTGGGCGAGTCGGTGAACTACCGGTCGGCGGGCACCGTTGAATTTATCTACGACCCGGCGCGCGACAGCTTTTATTTTCTTGAGGTCAACACCCGCCTGCAAGTCGAGCACCCCGTCACGGAAGCGGTCACGGGGTTGGACCTGGTGGAATGCATGTTGCGCGTGGCGGCAGGCGAAGCGCTGGACATCGCGGCGATGTCGCGCGCGCCGCAAGGGGCGTCCATCGAGGTGCGCCTGTATGCCGAAGACCCGTTGCGCCAATTCCAACCGTCGCCGGGCGTGTTGACCGAAGTGTTCTTTCCCCAGGGCATGCGCGTCGATGGCTGGGTGGCGACCGGCACCGAGGTGCCCGCGTTTTACGACCCCATGCTGGCCAAGCTGATCGTGCACGCGGATACGCGCGATGCGGCCTTGGACAAGCTGGCCGATGCGCTGGCGCGCACGCGTCTGCACGGCATCGCCACCAACCTGGACTACCTGCGCCAGATCGTGGCCGACGAACGTTTCCGCGCGGGCAAGTTGTCCACGCGCTTTTTGGAGAGCTTTGCGTATCGGCCCGCCGCCATCGAAGTGCTGGAAGCGGGCACCTACACCAGCGTGCAGGATTATCCAGGCCGCACGGGCTACTGGGACATCGGCGTGCCGCCGTCCGGCCCGATGGATGACTACGCGTTCCGGCTGGCCAACCGCATCGTCGGCAACGCAGCGGATGCAGCGGGCATCGAGGCCACGCTGGTCGGCCCGACCCTGCGCTTTCATGGCGACACCATCGTGGCGCTGACGGGCGCCGAGTGCGCGGCCACGCTGGATGGTGAACCGGTGCCGATGTGGCAGCCCATTGCCGTGCGTTCGGGCCAGGTGCTGGCCACCGGCCGCGCGCTGTCCGGTTGCCGTAGCTATCTGGCCGTGCGCAACGGTCTGGACGTGCCCGTCTACCTGGGTAGCCGCTCGACCTTTGCGCTGGGCCAGTTCGGCGGCCACGCCGGCCGCACGCTGCGCGTGGGCGACATGCTGGCCATCGTGCGCCCCGAGCTGGACGCGTCGCCCGCCGCGCCGTTGGCGCCGCCCATGGCGGCATCGGCGGAGCTGATCCCGGTGTATGGCAACACCTGGGAAATCGGCGTGCTGTACGGCCCGCATGGCGCGCCGGACTTCTTTCAGCCCGAGGCCATGGACACGTTCTTCGCGGCGGATTGGGAAGTGCACTACAACTCGAACCGCCTGGGCGTGCGTTTGATCGGACCCAAGCCCACCTGGGCGCGCGAGAACGGCGGCGAGGCGGGCTTGCATCCGTCCAACATCCACGATTGCGAATACGCCATCGGCAGCATCAACTTCACGGGCGACAGCCCCGTCATCCTGACGCGTGACGGCCCCAGCCTGGGCGGCTTTGTATGCCCCGTCACCATCGCCAGCGCCGAACTCTGGAAGGTGGGGCAGGTCAAGCCCGGCGACCGCATCCGCTTCGTGCGCATGGACTATCCGTGGGCGGTGGCGCTGCAAGCGGCGCAGGACCAAAGCGTTGCCGCGCTGTCGGGCGTGGCGCCCGCCGCGACCGAGCCCACCCCGGTGCCGGCCACCGTGTCCGAGACCATCGTGGCCGCGCTGCCGGCCGAGGGCGCGCGCCCGTCGGTGTCGTACCGCCAGGCGGGCGACGGCTATCTGCTGCTGGAATACGGCGACAACGTGCTGGACCTGGCGCTGCGCATGCGTATCCACCTGCTGATGGAGGCGCTGAACGCCGATCCGATCCACGGCGTGAAAGAGCTGTCGCCAGGCGTGCGTTCGTTGCAGATCCGCTATGACAGCCGTCAGATCCTGCAAGGCGCGCTGATCGAACGCCTGCTGGAAATCGAAGCGGGCCTGGCCGATGTGGCTACGCTGAAAGTGCCCACGCGCGTGGTTTACCTGCCGATGGCGTTCGAGGATACGGCCACGTTGGGCGCCGTGCAACGCTATCAGGAAACGGTGCGCGCCAACGCGCCGTGGCTGCCGAACAATGTGGACTTCATCCAGCGCATCAACGGGCTGGCCAGCCGCAACGATGTGCGCGATATCGTGTTCGACGCCAGCTACCTCATCATGGGCCTGGGCGACGTGTATCTGGGCGCGCCATGCGCGGTGCCGATCGACCCGCGCCACCGCCTGCTGACGTCCAAGTACAACCCGGCGCGCACCCATACCGCCGAAGGCACGGTGGGCATCGGCGGCGTCTATATGTGCATCTATGGCATGGATTCGCCGGGCGGCTATCAGCTGGTGGGCCGCACGTTGCCGATCTGGAACAAGTTCCTGAAAAACCCCGTGTTCCAGGACGGCAAGCCGTGGCTGCTGCGCTTCTTTGACCAGGTGCGTTTCTACCCCGTGACCGAGGCGGAACTGGACGTGCTGCGCGAAGACTTCCGCGAAGGGCGCGCCACGGTGCGCATCGAAGAAGAAGTCTTTGACTTCGCCGCCCACCAGCGCTTCCTGGCCGATCAGGCCGACAGCATCGCCCTGTTCCAGACGCGCCAGAAAAGCGCGTTCGATGCCGAAGTGGCCTTGTGGAAGACGGAAGACGTGGCGGCCGAGCAAGCCGCCGAGGCGCCGGAGCCCGAGGCCGACACCGCGCTGCGCGAGGGCGAACGCCTGGTCAGCGCCGACATGTGCGGCAACATCTGGAAGATACCGGTCCAGGTGGGGCAGAGCGTATCGGCGGGCGACACGCTGGTGGTCGTCGAAGCGATGAAGATGGAGCTGTCGGTCATAGCGCCCGCATCGGGCACGGTCACGGCGATACGCTGCGTGCCGGGCAAGCCGGTCAACGCGGGCGACCCGCTGGTGGTGCTGGCCGAAGACGCCACCTGCACCGTGGCCGGATGATGCGGTTGGAATCCGTTCAGGTCAGCCCGGCGATCCGGCCCGCGCCCGCGCTGGCCGGATCGCTGGCCGACCAGGTGTACCAACGCATCAAGGATGACCTGTTCGACTTTCGCATGCTGCCGGGCGAACGCTTTACCGAGGCCGACCTGGTGGCGCGGCTGGGCGTCAGCCGTACTCCGGTGCGGCTGGGCCTTGCCCGCTTGGAACGCGAAGGCTTTGTGCTGGCGCGCCCGCGCAGCGGCTGGCAGGTGCGGCCGTTTGATTTCGAACGTTTCGAGGCGCTATACGACGTGCGCGTGGTGCTGGAGCAGGCAGCGGTGGACAAGCTGTGCGCGCGCGAGCCGATGGACGACTCCGGCATCCTGGGCGCGTTGAAAGACGTGTGGCTGGTGCCGCCGCCGCAACGCATCCTGGACGGCTGGCTGGTGGCGCAGCTGGATGAAGCCTTTCATTGCTCGTTAGTGGCCGCCGCCGGCAACCCCGAGATGGCGCAGATACACCGCGACGTCACCGAGAAAATCCGCATCGTGAGGCGGCTGGATTTCACCAAGGATTTTCGGGTGGATGCCACCTACGACGAACACGCGGCGATCCTGCGCGCGGTGCTGGCAAGGCGTGGCGACGAGGCCGCGCGCATGCTGCGTTCGCATATTGAAATGAGCAAGGCGGAAGTGCGCAAGATCACGCTGCACATGCTGCATGAAGCGCGCGAAGGCGGCCGCTAACCCTGCAACTGCTTGTAGACCTCTTGCGATACGCGTTGCAGTTCGTCCCGGCTGACCGCACCGGACAGGGCATAGCCAAACTGGCCCTCCACCCAATAGAACACGCGCACCGGCCCTTCCTGCGTGAACTGGAAGGCGGTCTGCCCGCCCGCGGCTTCGCGCGTGACGTACAGCGTCAGGCGCTGCCCATCGGCCGCGCCGTACATGAATTGCGCGACCGGACCCGAGCCGCCGGGCAGCAAGCGGCCGCCCACCAGTTCATAACCCGCCTGCGATAAGGAGGGCGCGCGCACCGGCGCGCCCATGCGCTTGGTCAACCAGGTGACCAGACCTTTTTCGTTGTCGGCGCCCACTTCAACCGGGCGGCCCATGTCGGGCGCGTACACCGCGTGTGCGATGGCGGCGCGTTGGGCATAGCCGCCCGCCGCGCGTTCCGGGCTGGCGGTGGCCAATACCGTTTGCATCCGCTGCGCGTCCATGGCGCCGCGCACGGTCCATGCCGCCGCTGCGCTGACCGTGGCGATCAAACCGCCGGCCGCCAGCGCGCGCCACGGGAATTGCCGCGCGGGCGCCTTCAAGGGCAGCCGCAAGGGCAGGGGTTCATCCAGCACCGGGTCCAGCAGCGCATGCAACGCGCGGCGCTGCGCCTGCCAGTCGGACACGCGCGTCTGGTCCTGCGGATGCGTGGCCAGGAACGCGTCGACTTCGGCATGCCGCGCGGCCGGCAACTGGCCGTCCGCATAGGCATGCAGATCGGCTTCGGTGATGGGGCTGCCGGTGTTCGGAACCGGATGAAGGGATTTGTCGTTCATGTCATTTCACGCGATGCAGCCGGTTGACCGTGTCACGACCCTGCATCAACGCGCCCAGTTTTTCACGGGCGCGTGACAGGCGCGACATGACGGTGCCCAAGGGCACGTCCAGCACCTGGGCCGTGTCCTGGTAGGACAGGTCTTCCACGCAAATCAGCAACAGCACTTCGCGCTGCTCGGGGGGCAAGGCTTGCAGGCAGCGGTCCAGGTCGCGCACCTCCAGATGGTCGGTCTGCGTGGCGCGCACGGGGGCATCGGGCAGCTCGCCCGGGGCGGTCTGGTCCGCCCGCCGGTTGCTGGCGCGCACGCCGTCGATGAAGTGGTTGTGCATGATGCCGAACATCCAGGCCCGAAGCTCGCCGCGTTTTTGCCAGCGGGAAAAGCGGCTCCATGCGCGCTCCAAGGTGTCCTGGACCAGGTCGTCGGCCCGGTGCGGGTCGCCCGTCAGCCCGCGAGCGTATCGCCGCAAGCTGGGGATGCAGGCCAGGATAAGGGCCTCGTCGTCGGCGCGCATGGTCAAGCGTAAAGGGGCGGCAGGCGCGGATCAGGGCTTGATGACGTGCCAGACTTCCTTGAAGTTGTCGCCGGTCTTGTCGCCCGGCTTGGTGTCTTTGGCGTACAGGTAGACGGGCTTGCCTTTGTGCGCCCATTGCTTGGAGCCGTCGTCGCGGGTGATGACGGTCAGATCGCCCATGGGCTTGGCATCGGCGGGCGCGGCGACGGGCGGCCAGACTTTGGCGCACTGGTCGTTGCAGGCGCTTTTGCCCCCGCTGTCTTTGTCGAAGGTGTAGAGCGTCATGCCCGCGCTGTTGACCAGAATGCCGTCTTGCGTCTTGACGGCTTGGGCGTGGGCGCCGGCCGTGAACAGGGCGGCGGATCCAAGAACCAGGGCGGCGGCGATATGTTTGCGCATGTTGAGCCTCGTACGATGTGGGGGAAGGGGTGACTGCCCTCTACAGACGCCTGCCGCCGGGGCTTTATTCCAGGCGGGCAAAAAGAAATTGCATCGGGCGGGTCTGCAAGGGTCAGCCGGCCGGCCGGACCGCGCCGGGGTCGTAACGCATTTCAAATTCCAGGTCGGTCTCCTTGACGGGGGTGAAGCCCAGGGCGGTGTACAGCCGCTGGGCGGGATTGCTTTTGAGCACGTTCAGCGTCACGGGCGCCCCTTGCGCATCGGCCTGATCCAGGATGCTTTCCAGCAGGCGGCGACCCAGGCCACGGCCCTGGAAGTCCGGCGCGATCTGGATCTGCACGATGTGCCAGCCGGCAGGGTCGCGGTAGTGCTTGAACAGGCCGGCGGGGCGGCCGTCCACCCAGACGATGTGCGCATCGTCGAAGTGGTACTGGATGCGGGCCAGGTGGTCTGCGTCGGACGTTGGCGCGCCGGCGCGTTCCAAGTGTTCCTGCATGGTGGCCTTGCGCAACGCCAGCAGAAAAGGCACGTCTTCTTCGGTGGCCGGCTGCAAGGCCAGGGAATGAACTGGGGCGTGGGGCGCTTGGGACGACTTCATGGGGCTTCAGAGTGATTTCAGGGCGGGGTCGGGGTTTTGCGTTTGGCCAGCTTGCCGGTCTGATGAATCAGGTTATATAGCTGTTGCGCGGCCGGCGCCAGGGGGCGACCGCGCCGCGCGATCAGGCCCAGCGTGCGTGTGACGCGCGGATGCTCCAGCTTGACGCTGGTCAGCGTGGCGTGGCCGGCCAGCGGCATCGCCAGCTGCGGTACCGCCGCCACGCCCAGCCCGGCTTCCACCAGGCCCAGCAAGGTCATCACGTGGCTGACTTCAAACGCGCTGACGGTGCGCTTGCCGCTTCTGGCCAGCGCATCGTCGATCAGCAGGCGGTTGCCGCTTTCCTTGGCGACGGTCATGAAGCGTTCCTGCGACAGGTCTTCCCAGGACACGCCGCGGCGGCTGGCCAGCGGATGGTCGCGCCGCACCGCCAGCACGAAGTCCTCGCGCAGCACCGCCTTGAAATCCACATCGGGTTCCTGCGTGCCAAAAAAACTGATGCCGAAATCGGCCCGGCCCGTCACCACGCTGTTGAGCACGGTGTTGGCGGTTTCATCGATGATGCGCACGCGGATGCGCGGGAAGCGTTCGGTGTAGTCGCGAATGACAGAGGGCAGGAAGTAGTACGCCACCGATGGCACGCAGGCCACGGTGACCAGGCCGCCGCGCTGCGCGGCCAGGTCGCCGATGCTGAGCACGGCGCTTTCCAGTTCATCGATGGCGCTGCGCGCGCGTTCCAGGAAGACGCGGCCAACTTGGGTCAGGGATACGCGCCGCGTGGTGCGTTCCAGCAGGCGCGCGCCCAGGATGCCTTCCAGCTTGTCGATGCGTCGGCTCAGCGCCGGCTGTGACAGGTGCAGGTCCTCGGCCGCCGCGCGGAAGCTGGCGCGCTCGGCCACGGCCACGAAAGCCTGTAGTTCCTGCAAATCAAAATTGATGCGTGCCATGCATTAATCCATCCGTAAGTTGCAATTCACATAGTAGCCATGCCCGCGCAGAATGGCTTGCATGGAAACCATCATCCCTTGCGTCCTGATGCGCGGCGGCACGTCGCGCGGCCCCTTCTTCCTAAGCGACTGGTTGCCGGCCGACCCGGTGCAGCGCGACCGTCTGCTGTTGATGGCCATGGGCTCGCCCCATGCGCTACAGATCGACGGCCTGGGCGGCGGAAACTCGCTGACCAGCAAGGTGGCCATCGTGTCGCGTTCGACGCGGCCCGACTGCGATATCGACTACCTGTTCGCGCAGGTATCGGTGGAAAAGGCCAGCGTGGATACCCGCCCCAATTGCGGCAACATGCTGTCGGGCGCGGCGCCGTTCGCCATCGAGGAAGGTCTGGTCCAGGCGCGGGACGGCGTTACGTCGGTGCGGGTGCACAACGTGAATACCGGCGCCGTCATCGAAGCCGTGGTGCAAACCCCGGGCGGCCACCTGACCTACGAAGGCGATGCCCGCATCGACGGCGTGGCCGGGGCGGCGGCGCCCGTGCGGCTGAACTTCCTGGACGCCTGGGGCGCGGTCACTGGCCGCTTGTTTCCCACCGGGCGGCGGCAGGACACCCTGGACGGCGTGGCGGTCACGCTGATCGATGCCGCCATGCCGATGGTGCTGATGCAAGCCGCCGACTTTGGCCTGTGCGGCAACGAAGGCGCCGCGCAGCTGGACGGTAACGCCGACCTGCTCAAGCGTATCGAACGCATCCGGCTGCAAGCCGGCCTGCTGATGGGCCTGGAAGACGTCTCGAACAGCGTCATTCCGAAACCGGTGCTGGTGGCGCCGTCCCCCTCCAAAGACGGGCTGGCGTTGCAGTCGCGCTATTTCACGCCGCGCGCCTGCCATCGGGCGCATGCCGCCACGGGCGCGGTGGGCGTCGCCAGCGCCTTCCTCATGCCCGGCACGGTGGCCCACGATTGTGGCGGGCCGCCCGTACAGGCGGGATACCGCAGCGTGCGCATCGAACACCCATCGGGCGCCATGAGCATCGATGTGGACCTGGACCCGGTCAGCGGCGTGGTGCGCGCGGCGGGCCTGATGCGCACCGCACGCAAGATCATGAAAGGGCAGCTGTATGTGCCCGGCCAGTACACCGATGCACCTGTCTGCATGGAGGAATCCCACGCAATGGCTTAGCCCGTTGATACCAGTCAACGGGTAATCCGGTCCGACAAAAAGGGCAAAACCGCCCCGGACCCTTGATCTTTCCCTACCGTCGAAGCGACCCGTGGCCTGTCCACAGAAGTGCCGCGCGACGACCCCTGAATCAGGAGACAACCATGAAGCACCCTCACGTCAAGACCGCCTGCGCGGCCGCCATGCTGTTTGCGTTCAGTGCGTTTGCGCACGCCGAGTTTCCCGAGCGTGCCATCACGCTGGTCGTCCCCACCGCGGCGGGGGGCGGCAACGACGTGCTGGCGCGCGTGGTGGGGCAGAAGATCGGCGAGCTGCTGGGCCAGACCGTCATCGTGGTGAACAAGCCCGGCGCGCAAGGGGCCATTGCGTCCGACTACGTGGCGCGTCAGCCGGCTGACGGCTACACGCTGATGCTGGGCTACATCGGCACGCATGGCATCAATCCCGCCATGCAGAAACTGAACTACGACCCCGTCACGGACTTCACGCCGATCGGCATGGTGGCCGATTCGCCCACCATCATGGTCGTGTCCACGCGCATCCCCGTCAAAGACGTGGCGGCGCTGGTGAAGTACGGCCATGAGCATCCGGATGGTCTGAACTACGCATCGGCTGGGCCGGGCACCGCGCCGTCGGTCGCCGGTGAATTGTTCAATCAAGCCACCGGCATCACCATGCTGGACGTGCCGTACAAAGGCTCGGCGCCGGCGCTGACCGACACCTTGGGAGGCGTCACGCAGGTTATGTTCCCCAGCCTGTTCAGTGTGTATCCGCACCTGAAGTCGGGCATGATCCAGGCCTTGGCGGTGGCCGGCTCGACGCGCTCGGCGGCGTTGCCGGACTTGCCCACGCTGGCCGAAGCGGGCGTCAAGGGCGTGGACGTGCCGCAGTGGTACGCCATCTTTGCGCCCGCCAAGGCGGCGCCGTCGGTGGTGGTGACGTTGAACAAGGCGCTGAACCAGGCCTTGGCGGACCCGGCGGTGGCGCAGAAAATCGCGGAGCAAGGCGCCGAGGTCCGCCGCGGCACGCCGGCGGAATTGGGGGCGTTCGTGGAAAGCGAAGCGGCGCGTTGGAGACAGCTGCTGGGCAAGCGCAAGCTGGCCTCGGGCTGAGCACCGTTACGCCTGCATCAGCATCAGCCGGTCCGCGTCGAAGTTCTTCAAGTTCGGGAACACCAGGCCCAGGTCGTCGCGGCCGGCGCCAAACCATGCGCCCAGCGACGCGCCCAATTGGTCCACCGCCAACGTGGGCAGCAAACGGCCGTTGTCCACAAAGCCGGGGCCGTCCAGGGCGATCTCGGGATGCGTCCCATAAAAGCGCCCGCCATTGACGGCGTCGCCCATGACCAGGTGATGCGCGCCCCAGCCGTGGTCGGAACCATTGCCGTTGGACCCCAGCGTGCGTCCGAATTCCGATGCCGTGAAGGTGGTGACGTTCTGGGCCACACCCATCGAGGCCAGGGCCCGCTGGAACGTGGCCATGGCGTCACCCAGCTCGCGCAACAGCGCGGGGTGGGTGTCGTTCAAGCCCGTGTGATTGTCATAGCCGTTCTGCGACACAAAGAACACCTGGCGCCGAGCGCCCAGCGCCTGCCTGGCGCCGATGATGCGGGCCACGATCTTCAACTGCTGCGCCAGCGGCGATGCAAAATCACCCGGCACCGCGACGTCGGCCAATGCCGCGCGCAGTTGCGTGTCGGCATCGATGGACTGGGCGGCGATGCGCGACAGCTCGCGTTCCATCAAATGTTCGCGTGGCTGTGTGATCAGCTGGCGGAGCAGCGCGGTGCAAGCGCTGGACCCGTACATATCGCGGTGCAGCAGATCGATGGAGGTGGACCCGTTGATGCCCACCCGATAACCCGCCACCTTGCGCCCGGCCAGCAGCACCGTGCTGCCGCCCGCCGTGATGCCGGTGAACGTGCGCTGGGCGTTGGCGCTTGCGAACAGGTCGGTCAGCCGGCCGCCCCAGCCCGACGATGCCCCCTCGGGCGCAAGTGCCTGCCAGTAGGCTTGCTGGTCGTTATGGGAAAACAGTTTGGGCGGCAAGGGCACGCGGGCGCTGATGTATTCGGACTTGGTCGTGGGGGCTACAAGGGGGCCGACGTTCAACAACACAGCAAGCTGCCCGTTTTCGTAAATCGGAGCCAAGGGTGCCAGCGCCGGCGCCAGCGCGAATTGCGCGCCGCCCGCAGCGGCGGCCTTGCCACGCAAGACCGTGGCGTGCAGCGCGTCGCGCGGCAAGGCGATGTCGCCGCGCGCGGCGGCGTAGGCGCGATAGGCAGGCGAGTCAAAGGGAACGATCGTGTTGTAGGGGTCGTTGCCGCCGTACAGGAAGACGCAGACCAGTGCTTTGTAGGAAGACGGCGACGCTGATGCCGGCCCGGATGCCGATGGCCCCGGCAAGGATTGCGCCGCCGCCGCACCCAGGGCCGCCAGGTTCAATGCCAGCGGCGCGGCGGCGCCCGTCGCGCCCAGCGCGCATGCGCGAAGCAGGAACGCGCGGCGGTCGGCATCGTGGCTTTTATTCATTTTTGCACCAGGTATTCGGGGCTGGCGGCCACCAGCATGATCGCGGCGCGCACGCGGTCGCGCGGCCGGTGGGCGGGCAGGGTGGCCACCGCCTGGGCGATGGCGCTGGCCGTCGTGGCGCTGAAGGCGTCGCCCGCCAGCAGCAACACCACGCGCGCCACCAGCGCGTCGGGGTCGCGCGCCAAGGCAATTTCCGGCGTGTAGGCCGTCTGCAAATCTTCCCAGCCGCGATCGGCGTAGACGGCCAGAAAATTCAGGTAGCCGGCAATGCTGGTCTCATCCGTGATCTGTAGTTCGGGCGCAACCAGATGCCGGCGGGCCAACTCGGTGACGGGCGGCGTATAACGCGGCCGAAAAAAGTTGAAGACGGTGGCCGACCGCATCGGGCTTTGCGCCAGCCGTATCGTGTTGTCGGTGGTGTCCGGCATGGCCCACGCGCCGTTGGTCGACGTGGCGCCGAACGCGCGCGCCCAGCCCGAAAAGCGCAGGATGGGCTCGCGCACCTTGCCCCAGCCGGGGTCCGCAAGATCGGGGTTGCGCGCTTCCGGGTCCAGCAAGATGGCGCGCAGCACCGCCTTGAGGTTGCCGCGCGCGCCGCTGCCATCGTCGGCAAACACGGCCGATACGCGCCGCACATAAGCCGGGCTGGGGTTGCTGGTGACCAGCCGCTGTATCAGTTGCATGCCGATGAAAGGGCCCACGTTCGGATGCGCGCAAATCGCGTCCATGGCGCGCGTCAGGGACAGATGCCCGTCGGTGCCGGCTGGAATCACCGTGCCCAGGAAGCGCTTTTCGGCCATCGAATGCAGCGCGTTGTTCAGCGCCATGGGGCGACGATGAAATTCCACGTCGGTCTCGGGGCCGTTGATGTCCCAGCCGGTGAACACGCGCGCCAACCCCTGCACGTCGGCGTTGGTATAGGTTTCGACCGGCGCGCCATTCACTTTCCTGACGGTGCCGTCGGGTTCCAATTCCAGCAGGCCGATGCTGAACAACTGCATGACCTCGCGCGCGTAGTTCTCGTCGGGATGGCGGCCGGTCTTGGGGTCTTCCTTGCGGTTGCCGCGATAGGTCAGTATGCAGCCCATCGACAGGTTCTTGGTCACGGCGGTCAGCAGCGCCTGGTAGCTGCCCAGCGCGTGCTGGGCCAGCAGGTCCATGAAGCCGGCCGCGCCGAACAGCGGCCACGAGGCCGTAATGGACTGCACGCCCACCACGAATATTTCCGACAACGCGAACGCCATGCGCGTGCGCACCTGGTCTTCCGCGCTGATGAACTTGCGCCATAGCGTGGATTCCAGCGGCGCGTTGATGCCGTTGCCCTTGAACGCCTCGGTGTTTTTTTTCTGCTGTAGCAGCCAGTCGAAATGCGTCTGGGACGGCGGCATCGCCAACTGCGCGTCCAGCCACGCGGCGTAGCCGTCGCGCACCACGGCGTCGATCAGGGCGGGGGTGGGCCCGAACGTGGCCTGCGCCAGAAAGCGCGAGGCCTGGCCGGGGGTAACTGTCATCGCAAGCCTCTCGTCGAATGCGAAAAACTACGGTACTGAACCGCGCGGCGCGCTTCAATACCGTCATTCGGACGAGAGGATTAATCCTTAAGCATGAGCCCGGGGGTCAGACCGAGCGCGTGATGCCGCCGTCGATGCGGATGTTCTGGCCGGTGATGTAGGACGACGCGTCAGACGCCAGGAAGGCGATCAGGTCCGCCACTTCCTCGGCGGTGCCGTAGCGGCCCATGGGGATGCGCGCGCGGCGGTCTTCCTTTTCGGGCAGGCTGTCGATAAAGCCGGGCAGCACGTTGTTCATGCGCACATTGTGTTCGGCGTATTCGTCGGAAAACACTTTGGTGAAGGCGGCCAGGCCGGCACGGAACACGCCGGAGGTGGGGAACAGCGCTTCCGGTTCGAACGTGGCGTACGTAGAGATATTGACGATGGCGCCCGACTTCTGCTGCTTCATCACCGGCGCCACCAGGCGCACGATGCGCACGACGTTGAGCAGGTAGTACTCCATGCCCAGGTGCCAGTCTTCGTCGCTGATGGACAGAAGCGCGCCTTTGGGGCCGTGGCCCGCGCTGTTGACCACCGCATCGACTCGGCCCCATTTTTGCAGCGTGGTTTCCACCAGCCGGGCCAAATCTTCGGGCGAGCGGTTCGAGCCGGTCACGCCCAGCCCGCCCAGTTCACCCGCCAGGGATTCGCCCTTGCCGGACGACGACAAGATCGCGACGCGGTAGCCGTCGGCCGCCAATTTGCGCGCTGCCGCAGCGCCCATGCCACTGCCGCCCGCCGTCACGATCGCTACTTTTTCCGTGCTCATGCCTGCTCCCTGTCGGTGTGTACGAGAAAGCGGCCATTGTAGGGGGAACGCACCCAATGGAAACGGGCTGCCGCCCCGAAAAAATCGGAGCGGCAGCCCGTGTCGTCAAGGGCGCAAGACGGATCAGTCGACCAGCTTCAAGGTGCCCTTCATCAGCGCGAAGTGGCCGGGGAAAGAGCAGAAGTAGGTGTAGTCGGTGCCGGCGGCCAGCTTGCTGACATCGAAGGTGACGGAATCGGACTGCCCGCCGCCGATGACCTTGGTGTGGGCGATGACGCGCGCGTCGCCCTTCTTGACGTAGTCGTTGTCCAGGCCGGCGGCCATGCCGTCGTTGACGGCGCCCTGCATGTCGGCGGAGGTGGTCAGCACCCAGTTGTGGCCCATGACGTTCTTGGCCAGGTTGCCCGGGTGCTTGAGGTTCACGGTGAACTGCTTGCAGCTCTTGCTGACCGTGATTTCCTTCTTGTCGAACTGCATCTGGTCATTGCCGGCGATATCCACCGAGCATTCAGCAGCCAGGACCGGGGCGGATGCGGCAGCCAGGATCGCGGCCACGCAAAGTTTCTTGAACATCATTTCTTGCCTCCAACGTTTCGCAACAAGCGGATTTCCGGCCCGCGCTTGCGCGCGATGGACCGGTTTCACGACATTCTGACCCCGCTACCGGCCAGAATGCCAACGCCCGCATGAGCGGGCTTGATGCAGCGCAAGCCAAGGCGATTGAGTTGCGTGAAAGCGTGCCCGTTATGGCTTGGGGCTGACGCGCCAGATCACATTGCCCACGTCGTCGGCCACCAGCAAGTCGCCTTGACCATCGATGGCGACGCCTACCGGGCGCCCTTGCGCCTGGCCGTCCTTGTTCAGGAACCCGGTCAGCACATCGCGTGCCGGACCGTTGGGCGCGTTGTTTTCAAAGGGCACGAAGATGACTTTGTAGCCACTGCGCGGGTCGCGGTTCCAGGAACCATGCTGGCCCACGAACATGCCGCCGGCGTAGGGCGCGGGCAGCCGCGTGGCGCCGGACCAGGCCAGCCCCAGCGAGGCGGTGTGCGGGCCCAACGCATAGTCGGGCACGATGGCGCGCGCCACCAGGTCCGGACGCGGCGGCGTGACGCGGGTGTCCACGTGCTGCCCGTAATAGCTGTAGGGCCAACCATAGAAACCGCCGTCTTTGACCGACGTCATGTAATCGGGAACCAGGTCGCTGCCCAGCTCGTCGCGCTCGTTCACGGCCGTCCACAGCGTCTTGCCATCGGGCGCCCAGGCCATGCCGACCGGGTTGCGCAGGCCCGTGGCGTAGAGCCGCTTGTTGCCGCTGGCCACATCGATTTCCCAGATGGCGGCGCGGCCTTCTTCGATGTCCATGCCGTTTTCCGCCACATTGCTGTTGGACCCGACAGACACGTACAGCTTGCTGCCGTCCGCGTTGGCAATCAGGTTTTTGGTCCAGTGGTGGTTGATGCCGGCGGGCAGGTCGGTGACGTGCACGCCTGGGGCCTGGATCCGCGTCTGGCCCGGCTGGTACGGAAAGCGCAGCACCGCGTCGGCATTGGCCACGTAGAGCTGGTTGCCGACCAGCGCCATGCCGAAAGGCGAGTTCAGGTTTTGCAACAGCACGCTTTGCGTTTCCGCCACGCCGTCGTGGTCGGCATCGCGCAGCAGGGTGATGCGATTGGCGCTGGGTGTCTTGGCGCCGGCGCGCTTCATGACGACGCCCGCCGCCCATTCCTTGAGGCCGCCGCCCGCGCCTTCGGGCTTGGGTGGCGCGTTGGTTTCCGCGACCAGCACGTCGCCGTTGGGCAGCACGTAAAGCCAGCGCGGATGGTCCAGGCCGCCGGCGTACGCGTTGACGGCCAGACCGGCGGCGGCCACGGGCTGCGCGCCGTCGGACCAGCCGACGGCCTTTGCGGTGTTGACGGTGGGGATCAGGGTGGTGTTGGGCGCGGGCAGCGTGGGGCGGGGACCCATGCCTGATTCAACGGGCAGGGTGGCCATTTCACCGCAGGAGGCCAGGAAGGCCAGCGCGGCCGCCGCGCCGATCGTCAGGCAGGCCTTTGCCAAAGGGCGCGCGGTGCGCGGGGTGGGCATGATGCGACTCCAAGCCAGTGGATTCGCATCATCATACCCAGGGTTCGGCGGAGCCTCTTCAATCAATCATCGAAGCGGCTGCGCGTGACGGCGCCCGATTGCGGATCGACGTACAGCTTCACGCGTTGGCCCTGCGGGTCGTACGCCTTGACCTCGTAGCCGTGCTTGCTGGAGCGCTCGATTTCGGAGATGTTGCGGTAACCCGAGGCTTCCATCTTGTCGTACACCTGGCGTATCGTCAGCATCGGGGCGGCGGGGGTGGCGGTAGCCGGCGCTTGGGGCCCGGCCTGTGCCGGGGTTTGCGCGGCGGGCTGTGCAGGTTGCGCTTGCGCCGCGCCGCCCGCCACCAGGGCGGATGCGCCTACGGCCAAGGCTGCCAGGGTTTTTTGAATACGCGTCATGATGAGTCACTCCTAGGGCGAACGAAAGGTAATGGAACAGAAAGTGATGGAACAGAAAGTGATGGAACAGAACCGGACAAAACGAGGTCGTTGTGTTGACCCTGTGCTCATTATTCGGTTTGGCCCATGAACCTTTTCTGAAGCCGTCGTTCATCTGGGGTTCATCCCCGCCACGGTATAACCGACGGTCGGTTTCCCCTTCTACCCAAAGGTCCGGCATTGCGGCAATTCCCATTTTTCAAGCGCGGACGCGGCGGCATCCTGTTGCCGGGCGGCGTATTGGCGTTGGCGCTGATCGCCGGCCCCGTCAGTGGCGTGGCCGATGAAAGCGACCACGAACGCGCGCGTCTTGCGCTGGAGGCGGGCAAGGTGCTGCCCCTGGGCGCCGTGCTGGATATCGTCGAACGTGATTTCCCCGGCCAGGTGGTCAAGGTGGAATTCGAAGAAGACGACGACGAATTCATCTACGAAATTCGCGTCCTGCAAAGCGGCGGCGGCATCCTGAAACTGAAGATCGATGCGCGCGACGGCACGCTGCTGGCCGTCAAGGGCCGCGATATCAAATTCAAGGGCAAGGACTGATGCGCATACTGGTAGTGGAAGACGAGCCGACGCTGGCAGCGCAACTGACCGCCGCGCTACAGGCGGCGGGCTACACGGTGGATAACGCCACGGACGGCGAATCCGCGCGCTACCTGGGCGACGTCGAAGCATTCGATGCCGTGGTGCTGGACCTGGGCCTGCCGGTCATGGACGGGCTTACCGTACTGAAGCAATGGCGCGCCGCACAGCGCAACATGCCGGTGCTGATCCTGACCGCGCGCGACAACTGGCACGAAAAGGTGGCGGGCATCGACGCGGGCGCGGACGATTACCTGACCAAGCCCTTTCACATGGAAGAACTGCTGGCGCGTGTGCGCGCGCTGTTGCGCCGCAGTACCGCGCATGCCAGCGCGCAGTGGCGCTGCGGCCCACTGATGCTGGACACGCGCCAGGCCAGGGCCACGGTCAACGGGCAGGCGCTGTCACTGACCAGCCACGAATTCAAAGTGCTGTCGGTGCTGATGCAGCGCGCGGGCGAGGTCGTGTCGCGCACTGAATTGATTGAACACATCTACGCGCAGGACTTCGACCGTGACTCCAACACCATCGAGGTCTTCATCGGCCGTCTGCGCAAGAAGCTGCCGCCTGACACCATTGAAACGGTGCGCGGCCTGGGTTATCGCTTGGCGGCGGCGCAATGAAGCAGTTGCGCGCGGGCATGCCGGGTTCGCTGCGGTTGCGCTTGCTGGCGGGCACGCTGGCCTGGATCCTGGTGTCGGTCGCGCTGGCGGGTTGGGGGCTGGCCAGCCTGTTTCGCCAGCACGTCACGCAGCAGTTCCAGGCCGAATTGGCCCTGCACCTGAATCAGCTGACCGCCGCCGTCAACCTGGGGGCCGACGGCCGGCCGGTGGTGGCCCCGCCGCTGAGCGACCCCCGCCTGGAGCAACCGTTGTCGGGCTTGTACTGGCAGGTCGACCAACTGGCTGACGGCGAGCGTCCGGCGGCGATCGGCGTCGCGCGATCACGGTCGCTATGGGATCAGACGCTGGCTGCACCGGCGCCGTCCGCGCGCCACGCGGCCCAGGCCGGCGACCAGACCTACGAAACGCCGGGGCCGGCGGGGCGCGGCTTGACGGCGTTGGCGCGCACCGTCAGGCCCGCCGAGGAAGACGTCGCGCCGTGGCGGCTGGTCGTGGCCGCCGACCGGCGCGTGCTGGCCGAACCCATCGGCCGCTTCAATCACATGCTTGCCATCGCCTTGGGCGCGCTGGCGGCGGGTTTGACCTTGGCGGCCGTGGTCCAGGTTGTCGTCGGGCTGCGGCCCTTGGCGAGGTTGCGTAGGCAATTGGCCGCGCAGCATGGCGGCAACAGCCGCATCGAGGGCCGCTTCCCCAGCGAAATCCAACCGCTGGTGGACGACTTCAACAACGTGTTGGCGATGAACGCCGATATCGTCCAACGCGCGCGCACGCAGGCGGGCAATCTGGCGCACGCGGTCAAAACGCCGCTGACCATCCTGGCCAACGGTGCCGCCAGCCAGCCCAACGTACCGGCATCGCTGGTGAACGAGCAGGTGGCCATGGCCAACCGCCAGATCGACCACCACCTGGCGCGGGCTCGCGCCGCCGCGTCCTCTGGCGCCGCCGACGGCCGCGCGCCGGTGCGCGAGGCCACGGAAGGCATCGTGCGCGTCATGCAGCGCTTGTATGCGCAGCGCGATCTGCACATCGATATGAACGGCTTGCCGGACACGTTGCGGTTTCGAGGCGAAGCGCAGGACTTGCAGGAGATGCTGGGCAATCTGCTGGACAACGCCTGCAAATGGGCGCGCAGCCAGGTCCGGGTGGCCGCCGAACTCGCGGATGTGGGGCGCTTGCTGATGCACATCGATGACGACGGCCCCGGCATTGACGACGAAGCGCGCGAACGGATTTTCCTGCGCGGTGTGCGCATGGACGAGCAACGCCCCGGCTCGGGCCTGGGGTTGGATATCGTGCGCGATCTTGCCGGCACCTACGGCGGCGAGGTGCGGGCGGGGCGCTCGCCATTGGGTGGCTTGCGCGTGTCGTTGTGGCTGCCCGCCGCTTGAACCGCAGCGTATCGCAGCCGCTATCGCCGCCGAAGGTTTACTTCACCAGGGTGACGGGCACATCCGCCAGTTGCAGCACCTGATTGGCGACCGAGCCCACCAGGATGTTGACGAGCGTACCGTGGCCCCGCGTGCCCATCACGATGCGGGCGCAATGCTGGTCGCGGGCGTAGCCGGCGATTTCGGTGGCGGGGTGGCCGAACAGCACCTGGCTGGCATGATCCGTACCCGTTGCGTCCAGCAACTGCCGCGCATCGCGCGTGGCTTGCTGGCCTTCGCGGGCGTAGAACTCGTCGATCATGTCTTGCGTGATCAGGCGCGACACGCCGGCGCGGCCATGCGTGGGCGTCTGGACGTTGAGCAGATGGATGCGCGCGGACGGCGCGCCTTCGGCCAATTGACGGGCGTACAGCACTGCGCGGTTGGCATTGTCGGAGCCGTCGACCGGGACAAGGATGTTCAACATGATTGCTCCTGTGTGCGTTACTTGACCAAGGTGACGGGCAAGTCCGTCAGGTGCAGAACGCGCGTGGCGATGGAGCCCAGGAATAGCGAGGACACCGATCCCAGGCCACGTGAACCCATGAAGATTTCATCCGCGTTTGCCTCACCCGCCACGCGAATGATGGTCTCGGCAGGTTCACCGGTTTCGACGCGCGCGTCGAATGGCACACCGGCTTTGGCGAGCAGGTCGCTGGCGCCTTGCAAGGCTGCGCGGGCTTCGTCCTGGTGGTACGCATCAATGTCGGCTTGCTCTAGACCGCGTCCGATCTTGCCCGACTTGAGCGGAATCTGAACCGTCAGCAATTCAACATGCGCGACGGGATCGTAAGCGCGTGCCGCCAGCAAGGCTTGGACGGCGTGCAGCGCGGGCGGCGAGCCGTCGACGGGTATCAGGATGCGTTTCATGCGCGTCTCCTTGGTTGCGAGCCTGGGCAGGCGGATTTTTCTACTGTATTCGAATTATTCGCCGGTTGCGGGCCGAGGACGCTGCGCTGGATCAAGCCGGGTGAATACAACGGCGGTGCCGCGGTGCAAGTGGCGCCGATGACGACGTCGCACCACCTGCTACGCGGTGCCATGCACGCTGCGTTGCTGAATGCTTGGCCCTGTTGCCCGCCAGGCTCGTCGCCTGCAAAGTCGCCCAAGGCTGCCGCTATCGCCAGCGCGCCGGTGTTTCAGCGACTTCCACGCCCGGCGCCCAGAGCCGCTCGGCCAGGGCTGCCACGGCCGGTGCGTAGCCGGTCGTCTCCAGTGTGCAGGTGGCGCTGGGGGGTTCGCCATGGCTGCGGTCGCCATGGCTGCGGTCGCCATTGCGCAACAGGTCGCGTTGCAGCAACTGGTGCTTCAGCCAGCGAGCCACGGGCGCGCCCGTTTCCAGCAACGGCACGCCCGGTCCGGCCGCCGCCTGAATCGCGTCGCGCAAAAAGGGAAAGTGGGTGCAGCCCAGCACCAGCACGTCGGCCCCGGCCGCGCGCAATTCCTCGACGGGCGCGCGCACGGCCGCGTCCACGTCGGGGCCCGACAGCCTGCCTTGTTCTACCAGCGCAACCCATTCGGGGCAGGGGCGCAACACGATGCGCACCTCGGGCGCCTCGCGCTGGACCAGCGTGGCGAACTTGGGGCTGGCCAACGTGCCTGTCGTGGCGAACACGCCGACCACGCCGCTATGCGTCAGATGCGCGGCCGGCTTGATGGCGGGCTCTACGCCGATGATGATCAGGTCGGGGTGTCGTGCGCGCAGCGGCGCGATGGCGGCGGCGGTGGCCGTGTTGCAGGCGACGACCATGGCCTTGGCTTGCCGCGAGACAAAATAGTCCGCCATGGCGTAGGCGCGTTGCAACACGAAGTCCTGCGTTTTGTCGCCATACGGGACGTGCGCCGAATCGGCAACGTACAGCAGGGATTCATAAGGCAGCGCGTCGCGAATGGCGCGCAACACGCTCAGGCCGCCAACGCCGGAGTCGTATACGCCGATGAGGGAATCACAAGACATGGTCGCAGCGTAAAAAAAAGCAGGTGCCGCGCAGTGTAGCGCCGCCAGCAGGGGCTTTGCGCTCGGGGTGGAACGAACCCTAGTCCGAGTCCGATCCTGGAGCGGTACCCGACCCCAGACCTGAAGCCGAACCTGAACCCAAACCCGAATCCGAACCTGAACCTGAACCTGAACCTGAACCGGAATCCAAACCCAAATCCAAATCCAAATCCGCGGCTTCGACACCCCCTTCGCCCACTGCCGCACCATCCGCGCGATGCCGGCGCACTTCGTCGATCAGCTTGCGGGTCGCGCCAGACAGCGGCGCATCGCGCCATATCAGCTTCAGCGCGGCGCGTAGCGCCACGGGGCCGGTCACGTTGACGTACACCACGCCTTCGATGTTCACGCGCCGTAATGAGGCGGGCACAAGGGACACGCCCAGCCCCGCCGCCACCAGGCTCAGGGTGGACAGCATGCGCGGCGCTTCCTGCACCACGCGCGGGCTGAACCCCGACGCGCTGCATGCCGTGATGATGGCGTCGTACAGGCCCGGGCCGCTGTGCCGCCGATACAGGATCAGGGCTTCCTCAGCCAATTCGGACAGCGCGATCTGCTGCCGCGCGCGTCCCTTGACGGCGGGGTGGTCGGCCGGAAAAGCGGCCAGCATGGTTTCTTCCAGCACCGTTTCCTCGGCCACGCCCGGCGTACTGCCATACGCGCCACGGATGAAGGCCACATCGACCCGGCCCTCGCTGACTGCGTCGCGCAGTTCACCCGAGCTGCTTTCTTCCAGCACCAGCCGCACGTTGGGCGCGCTTTCGCGAAAGCGACGGATGACCGAGGGCACGAAGGGGTGGAACGCGGCCGACCCGGTGAAGCCCACCGTCAGCCGGCCGGCTTCGCCCTGCGAAACCCGGCGCACGCCGTCCACCGCCTGATCGACCAGCGCAAGAATGCTACGCGCGTCTTCCTTCAAGGCGCGGCCGCTTTCCGTAAGCTCCATGCCGCGCGGCAGGCGATGGAACAGGGTCACGCCAAGTTCCTGTTCCAGCACGCGTATCTGTTGGCTCAGCGGAGGTTGGCGGATGCCCAGCCGCGCCGCGGCCTTTGTCAGGTGGGCTTCCTCGGCGACGGCCAGGAAGTAGCGCAAAAGGCGCAGGTCTACAGATGCCATATGCAGTGAATATGAATGGTTGCGTGGTCATATATTAGACATTATCCAGGCCGAAGAGTAGGCTGCGAGCCTTGGTTTTCCGCCGTCGCCGCGCGATGTGCGCGTGGTGTTTTCGCGGTAGTCGCGCGGTAGCCGCGCGGTACTTGCGCGGTACTTGCGCGGTAATTGCGCGGTAATTGCGCGGTAATTGCGCGGTAATTGATCTGTATGCGAACGACGCGCCAGCCCTTGCCCGCCGGCCTTGCACCGGCCCACGACCCTATGAATGCAGCACCCCTGACCTCCGACGCCGCCACGCGGCCACCGCCCACCTGTGGGCAGTTGTTCACCGGTTTCCTGATGCTTGGCCTGACCGCTTTCGGCGGCGCGTTGCCCCTGGCGCGCCGCATGGTCGTTGAAAAGCACGGCTGGTTGAGCGGCCCCGAATTCACCGATCTGCTGGGGCTGTGCCAGTTTCTGCCCGGCGGCAACATCATCAACCTGTCTGTGGCGCTGGGCATGAAGTTTCGCGGCCCGCGTGGCGCGTTCGCGGCCTTGATGGGACTGATTCTTGCCCCGTCGGCCATCGTCATTCTGCTGGGCATGGTGTACGACCGCTTTCAGAACGATCCGCATATCCAGCACCTGTTCGCCGGCCTGGCTGCCGCGGCGGCGGGGCTGCTGATTTCGATGGCGGTCAAGATCGGCGTACCGGTCATCAAGCGCCGCGACTGGCTGGCGGGCGTGGTGGCAACGCTGTGCTTCGTGGCCGTGGCGGTGCTGCGCATTCCGCTGTTGCCGACCATGGCGGTGCTGACGCCGCTGAGCATTCTGCTGGTCTGGAGGCAACGTCGATGATCCACACATTGATTGCCCTGGCTTTGATCTTTTCGCAGCTGTCGGTGCTGGCGTTCGGCGGCGGCAACACGATCCTGCCCGAGATGCAGCGCCAGGTCGTGGACGTGCACGGCTGGATGACGGCGGCGGACTTTTCGGCGCTGTTCGCGCTGGGCCAGGCCGCGCCGGGGCCCAACCTGATGGTGGTCACGCTGGTGGGCTGGCACGTGGCCGGTTGGTGGGGCATGTTGGTCACCACCATTGCCAAGTTCGGCCCGTCGTCGCTGATCACCATCGTGGCGCTGGGCTTGTGGGAACGCTTCAAGGACCGCCCGTGGCGGGGCGTGATCCAGGCGGGTATTTTTCCGATGACGGTGGGGCTGGTGGCGGCCAGTGCGGCGCTGATCACCGAGGCGTCCGTGCACTCGTGGCTGCTGGCCGCCATCACCACCGTGGTGGCGGTGCTGGGCAGCACCACGCGCATTCATCCGCTGTGGCTGCTGTTCGGCGGCGCGCTGGTGGGTTTGTTGGCGATCGGTTAGCGTAGGCGTTTGCGCAGCGCAGGAGCCCCCATGACGCAACCGAGTGCGGCCAAACCTCAGGTTGAAGACCCAAAGGCCCGTGAAAAAAAGGTCCGGGCGGCGGCGCCCGGCGAAGCGGACCGGGGCGATACCGATCGGGACAACGGTGAGCCGGACGACGCAGAGCCGGACGAAGCCAACTCCGACCACGCCAACTCCGACCACGCCAAGCCCGACCACGCCAAGCCCGACCACGCCAAGCCGGACGACGGCCACAGCGCCTTAGTTGAGCGACTGCCTTTTTTTCACGCGCATCGGCGCCTGATGTTGTGCGGCATGCTGTTCCTGGTGGTGGGCGGTGGCGCGTACGCGTGGGGGCGGTCAGTCAGCCTGGCATTGTTGCTGGGCTTTGACGCCGCCGCGCTGGTCTTTTTAGTGCTGACGGCGCGGGTGTTCGGCAAGGCCAGCCCCGCCTCGATGCGCGTGCAGGCCAGGCAGCAGGACGTGGGCCGTTTTGGCGTGCTCTGGAGCAGCGTGGCGTTGTCCTGCATGATCTTGATGGCGCTGTGGGTCGAGCTGCACGGCGAAAGCAGCTCGGGCGGCGCATTGGATGTGCTGGCGGCGGGCGCGACTATCGTGCTGTCGTGGCTCTACATGAACATGATTTTTGCGCTGCACTATGCGCACGGCTATTACGGTCATCGGACCGGTGCGCACAAGGGCCTGGATTTCCCGGGCACGCAGGAACCCGACTACTGGGACTTTGCGTATTTTGCGTTGGTGCTGGGCATGACGTTCCAGGTGTCCGACGTGCAGATCGTCAACCGCCGCGTGCGCCGCATGGCGTTGATGCACAGCGTGATCGCGTTCTTCTTCAACGTGTTCATCATCGCAATCAGCGTGAACGTAGCGGCGGGAAAAGCATAGCGAGAGCGGGGAGGGGCTGCCCCCACGCTGCGCACGCTACGCGTGCTTGCTGCCCCCCGAGGGGGGCGCCTCCCGCCTTGGGGGCGGCCCGGCGGCGAGAGGAAATGCCCCCACGCTGCGCACGCTAGGCGCGCTTGCTGCCCCCCGGGGGGGCGCCTCCCGCCTTGGGGGCGGCCCGGCGGCGAGAGGAAATGCCCCCACGCTGCGCACGCTAGGCGCGCTTGCTGCCCCCCGAGGGGCGCCTCCCGCCTTGGGGGCGGCCCGGCGGCGAGAGGAAATGCCCCCACGCTGCGCACGCTACGCGTGCTTGCTGCCCCCCGAGGGGGCGCCTCCCGCCTCGGGGGGCGGCTCGGCGGCGAGAGGAAATGCCCCCACGCTGCGCACGCTACGCGTGCTTGCTGCCCCCCGAGGGGGCGCCTCCCGCCTTGGGGCGGCCCGGCGGCGAGAGGGGGGTGCCCCGCGCCGCAGGCGGCGGGGCCTTCGCGATCAGGCGGCGGCGCCCAATCTCCACAGGGAGGTGACTTCCTTTGAGCGCGCGGCGTAGAGCGGGTCGCTGGGGTCTTTGGCGCGGGCGTGCGTGGGGCGGGTGTCCAGGCGCTCGATGACGCGCAGGCCCGCCGTGTCGATCATTTCAAGCAACTGTTCGCGGGTGCGCAGGCCCAGGTGTTCGGCCAGGTCCGACAGGATCAGCCAGCCTTCGCCGTTGGGCGTCAGGTGCGCCGGCAAACCGTTCAAAAAGCCGCGCAGCATGCGGCTGTCGGGGTCGTACACGGCTTGCTCGACCGGCGAGCTGGGGCGCGCGGGCAACCACGGCGGGTTGCAGACCACCAGCGATACCCGGCCTTCTGGGAACAGGTCGGCGTCAACCACGTCGACCTGCTTGTCCAGGCCCAGGCGTTCCAGGTTTTCACGGGCGCACGCCAAAGCGCGCGGATCCTGGTCGGTGGCGATGACGCGCTTGCCGCCTCGGCGAGCAATCACGGCCGCCAGCACGCCGGTGCCCGTGCCGATATCGAACGCCACGCTGCCGCGCGGCATCGGCGTATTGGCCACCAGATCGACATACTCGCCGCGCAGGGGCGAGAACACGCCGTAGTGCGGATGGATGCGGTTGTTCAACGCGGGAATCTCGACGCCTTTCTTGCGCCATTCGAACGCGCCGATCAGGCCCAGCAGTTCGCGCATTGACGCCACATAGGGTTCGTCGGCCGGGCCGTGGGCTTCTTCGCAGGCCTGGCGCGCATCGGGCGCGCGGCGCAGCGAAATGCCGTGGCCGGCGTCAAACGGAATCAGCAGCATGCCCAGGATGCGGGCGCGCTGCGATTGGATCTGGCGATGCTGGTTGAACGCTTCCAGCATGCTGTCGACGGGCTTGCGCGGACGCTTGTCCACGCGTCGCGTCATGGCCAGCAGCAGCTGGCGGGCGTTCTGGAAATCTCCGCGCCACAGCAGGCCCACGCCTTCGCACGCCTGGCGATAGGCCATGTCGGCGGTCAGTTTGTCGTCCACCACCACCACGCGCTTGGGCGGCGTTGCGCCGGTTTCAGAGCGCCAGCGGGCGGAATGGGGGACATCATTTTCAACCCAGTGCAATTCGGGAGCGCTCAACGTGTCGCTCCTGCAAGGACGGGGGAAGGGGTAAGAATCATGGGGACCAATAAAAAGATAGGGCGCGGGCTGCCAATGTAGCAGCTTCGCGCCCCGGGGGCGGGCGCGCGGCACGCCGGCCGCCGCGCGCCACACGCATCAGTGAAAGAGGACCACCGCCTTTTGCAGCGTGATCCAGATTCCCCAGGCCAGCGGGATGCCCACGCAGGCCCAGGCAAACAGCACCAGCACGGCGGGTGTACGGAACGTGGACGCACCCACGCCGTGCGTTTCGGCGGCGGCCGCGCGTTCGTGCGCCAGCGCTTTTTCATGCGCCAGCTCTTCATCCGTCATGAAGTACTTCGGATTGACGGGGCGTATCGCCAGGTTGCACAGAAAACCCAGCACCAGCATGCCCGCCAGGATGTACATCGTGATGTCGTACACCTGCGCGCGCGGCACGCCGATCGACAGCTGATATTCGCGGATGTAGTTCACCAGCACCGGGCCAAAGATACCGGCCGCCGACCACGCCGTCAGCAGCCGGCCGTGAATGGCGCCCACCATCTGCGTGCCGAACAGGTCCGCCAGGTACGCGGGCACCGTGGCAAAGCCGCCGCCGTACATCGACAGGATCACGCAGAACGCGGCCACGAACAGCGCCAGCGCGCCGATGTGGGCCGTCCACGGAATGGCGGCATACAGAACGAAGCCCAGCACGAAAAACACCAGATACGTCATCTTGCGGCCCAGCTTGTCGGACAGGCTGGCCCAGAAGAAGCGGCCGCCGATGTTGAACAGGCTGAGCAGGCCGGTGAAGCCGGCAGCAATGGCGGCGATGGCGGCCAGTTGATCCTTGTCCAGCTGGCCAAAGCCCAGCTCCGGCTTGTTGATCAGCCCGCCACCGAACACCTCCTGCAATAGCGGCGACGCCATGCCCAGAATGCCGATGCCGGCCGTGACGTTCAGGCACAGCACCAGCCACACCAGCCAGAACTGCGGCACGCCCCAGACGCGCTTCACGTGCACGTGGCCCTTGGTGATCATGGCGTTGTTGGCGTGCTTGGCCGGGGCGGTCCACCCTTGCGGCTTCCAGCCCGTGGGCGGTACCCGGTAGCCCAGCGCGCCCGACATCATGAACACGAAATACACCACGGCCATGGTCAAAAAGGTTTGCCACACGCCCGGCGAGGTGGGGGTGGCAAAGTGGCGCATCAGCAGGTCGGCAAGCGGGGCGCCGATCATCGCGCCGCCGCCAAAGCCCATGATGGCCATGCCGGTGGCCATGCCGCGCCGGTCGGGAAACCACTTGATCAACGTGCTGACGGGCGAGATATACCCCAGCCCCAGGCCGATGCCGCCGATAACCCCCGAGCCCAACCACAGCATCCACATCTGATGCAGGTACACGCCGATGGCGGAAATGACCAGGCCGCCGCACCAGCACACCGCCGACACCACGCCGGCCTTGCGCGGGCCGGCGCGTTCCAGCCAGCCGCCCCACAGCGCCGCCGAACATCCCAGCAGCACGAAGAACAGGGTGTACATCCACCCCATGGTTGAAATCTTCCAGTCGCAGCTGGTGGTGAATAGCTCGGCCACCAGGCTCATGTCGGCCGGGCAGGCCAGCGGCTTGGCGCCGCCCACCACTTTGGACAGCGGCAGCCAGAACACCGAAAAGCCATAGGCCATGCCGATGCACAGGTGGATGGCCAAGGCGGCCGGCGGCACCAGCCAGCGCGAGAAACCCGGCCCGGCGATGGTGCGTTCTTTTTCAAAAAAGCCCGGCTTAGCGCCGGGCAGGTCCAAGGTGGCGGTGCTTTCCATGTAGTCTCCTCGATGGGTGCGGCTTTATAGCCGCTATGTTTTGTTTTGACTGCGGGTAAAGCGGGTGGCGCCCGGCTAGTTCACGCGAGGCGCGGGCGTCAGGCGCTGGCGGTTCTGCGTGACCGCGTCCAGCACCAGCGGATGCAATTGTTCGTCGCCGGCGTCGCCGTCCGGGGTAGCCGCCAGGAAGCCCAGCAGCTCGTTTCGCATGCGCGGCTCCCAGAACTTGTGGATATGGTTGGCCACGCCTTCCAGCGCTTCGTGGCGGTCCGGCATGGCGTCAAAGAACTGGCCGATGCGGTTGGCCATGCGGATCAGGTTGCCGATTTCCATTGCGAGTCAGGGTCCGGTTCAAGTGCGATTCAGGATGCGATTCAAGGTGCGATTCAAGGTGCGATTCAACCCGGGCTTCAGGCGATGAATCGTTCGGGGTGCGTATACAGCGTGGCGTCGTCGCCGCGTAAAAATCCCACCAGGCTGACGTTGGCGTCTTGCGCCAGGCGGATGGCCAGCGCCGTGGGGGCGGACACCGCCGCCAGCACGGCCACCCCGGCCGCCGCCGTCTTCTGCACCATTTCAAAACTGGCGCGGCTGGATACCAGCACGATGCCATTGCCGCCGTGCATGGCCTGGCGCGCCAACGCGCCGATCAGCTTGTCCAACGCGTTATGGCGCCCCACGTCTTCGCGCAGCAGCGCAACCGCGCCGTCGCCGCCCGCCCAGCCGGCCGCATGCGTCGCACCCGTGATGTCGTGCAGCGCCTGGCGCGTGCGCATGTCCTGCATGGCGGCCAGCACCGCCCTGATGCGCACGGCGGACCCGTTCGTCACGGGCGCCACCGGCCGCAGCACTTCGGGCAGTGTTTCCACGCCGCACAGGCCGCAGCCCGTGCGCCCGGCCATGGCGCGTCGCCGCGTTTTCAAGCGCACTTCGCAGGCGCTGGAAATTTCCACCTGCACCACGATGCCGTCGCATTGCGGCAGCACGTCTATGCCGCGCACATCGCTGACGCTGTCGATGATGCCTTCCGACAGCGAAAAGCCCACGGCAAAGTCTTCCAGGTCTGCCGGCGTGGCCAGCATGGTGGCGTGGCTGATGCCGTTGAACTCCAGCGCCACCGGCGTTTCCTCGGCAACAAAATCCGATTCGGCGGCGGGGGCGATGGCTCCGCCCCGTACGCGCGTGACCTGGGTCGGCGTGCAGTCGGGGCGGGGCGGCGGGGGCGGGGGCGTCTGGGAATTCATGGCATCCGGGGCAGTGGCTGGCAGGCGGTTATTTCCCGGTCAGCGCCGCTTCGTTCTCGCGCGATCGCTCGCGCAGCAGCTTTTGCTGGATGTCGGCAAAGCGCGACCATTGGCGCTGCCATTCCGATGGCTGGGACACGCGCGTCACCTGCACGGCCGTGACCTTGTATTCCGGGCAGTTGGTCGCCCAGTCGGAGCTGTCCGTCGTGACGACGTTGGCGCCTGACTCGGGAAAGTGGAACGTGGTGTATACCACGCCCGGCTGCACCCGATCGGTCAGCGTGGCGCGCAGCACCGTTTCGCCCGCGCGGCTCTGAATGCCGACCCAGTCGCCTTCGGCCACGCCGCGATCCTCGGCGTCTTGCGGATGCAGTTCCAGCACGTCCTCGCCGTGCCACATCACGTTGGGCGTGCGCCGCGTCTGCGCGCCCACGTTGTATTGCGACAGGATGCGGCCCGTGGTCAACAGCAGCGGGAAACGGCGCGTGCTGCGTTCATCGGTGGGCACGTACTTGGTGATCATGAACTTGCCCTTGCCGCGCACGAACGTGTCGATGTGCATGATGGGCGTGCCGTCCGGCGCGTCGTCATTGCACGGCCATTGCAGGCTGCCCAGCTTGTCCAGCTTGTCGTAGCTGACGCCCGCGAACGTAGGCGTCAAGCGCGCGATTTCCTCCATGATTTCGCGCGGGTGCGTGTAGTTCATGGGGTAGCCCAGCGCGTTGGACAAGGCCACCGTCACTTCCCAATCCGACTTGCCGTTCTTGGGTTCCATTACCTTGCGCACGCGCGAGATGCGGCGTTCGGCGTTGGTGAAGGTGCCGTCTTTTTCCAGGAACGACGAGCCCGGCAAGAACACGTGCGCGTACTTGGCGGTCTCGTTCAGGAACAGGTCCTGCACCACGATGCACTCCATGGCCGCCAGCGAGGCCGCCACGTGCTGCGTGTTGGGGTCGGACTGCACGATGTCTTCGCCCTGGCAGTACAGGCCCTTGAACGAGCCGCCCAATGCCGCTTCAAACATATTGGGAATGCGCAGCCCGGGTTCCGGTTGCAGCGTCACGCCCCAGTCGCGTTCGAATTGCGCGCGCACGGTGTTGTCGGAAATGTGGCGATAGCCGGGCAGCTCGTGCGGGAACGAGCCCATGTCGCACGAGCCCTGCACGTTGTTCTGGCCGCGCAGGGGGTTCACCCCCACGCCCTCGCGTCCGATGTTGCCGGTGGCCATGGCCAGGTTGGCGATGGCCATCACGGTGGTGGAGCCCTGGCTGTGTTCGGTCACGCCCAGGCCGTAATAGATGGACCCGTTGCCGCCCGTGGCGAACAGCCGCGCCGCGCCGCGCACGGCCTGCGCCGGCACGCCGGTGATTTCGGCCATGGCTTCGGGCGAGTTCTCGGGCAGCGATACAAAGTCGCGCCATTCATTGAACGCCTTGGTCTCGCAGCGTTCGGCCACGAAGGCGTCGTCGATCAGGCCTTCGGTGGCGATCACGTGGGCCAGTGACGACAGCAGCGCCGTGTTGGTGCCCGGCCGCACCTGCAAGTGATAGTCGGCCTTGATGTGCGGCGAGCTGACCAATTCAATACGGCGCGGATCAATCACGATCAAGCGCGCACCCTGGCGCAGGCGGCGCTTCAGGCGCGAGGCAAACACCGGGTGCCCGCTGCTGGGGTTGGCGCCCATCACGATGACCACGTCGGTATGCATGACCGAATCAAAGGTCTGCGTGCCAGCCGATTCACCCAGCGTCTGCTTCAGGCCGTAGCCGGTGGGCGAATGGCAGACGCGCGCGCAGGTATCCACGTTGTTGGTGCCGAAGGCCGCGCGCACCAGCTTTTGCACCAGCCAGGTTTCTTCGTTGGTGCAGCGCGACGACGTGATGCCGCCCACCGCGTCGCGGCCGTACTGGCCTTGGATGCGGCGAAATTCCGACGCCGCGTAGTTGATGGCCTCGTCCCAGGACACTTCCTTCCAGGAATCGGTGATGTGCTTGCGGATCATGGGCTTGAGCACGCGTTCCTTGTGCGTGGCGTAGCCCCATGCAAAGCGGCCCTTCACACACGAGTGGCCGCGGTTGGCCTGCCCGTCTTTCCAGGGCACCATGCGCACCACTTCCTGGCCCTTCATCTCGGCCTTGAAGCCGCAGCCCACGCCGCAGTACGCGCAGGTGGTGATGACCGAGTGTTCGGCCTGGCCCATCATGATGACGGTCTTTTCCTGCAACGTTGAGGTCGGACAGGCCTGCACGCAGGCGCCACAGGACACGCATTCGCTATCCAGGAACGGCTGGTCCTGCCCGGGCGACACGCGCGATTCGAAACCCTTGCCCGAGATCGTCAACGCAAACGTGCCCTGCGTTTCTTCGCAGGCGCGCACGCAGCGGTTGCAGACGATGCACTTGGATGCGTCGTAGCTGAAGTAGGGATTGGAATCGTCGACCTTGGCGTCCAGGTGGTTGGCGCCGTCATAGCCGTAGCGCACGTTGCGCAGGCCCACCACGCCGGCCATGTCCTGCAATTCGCAATCGCCGTTGGCGGGGCAGGTCAGGCAGTCCAGCGGGTGGTCCGAGATGTACAGCTCCATCACGCCGCGCCGCAGTTCGTGCAGCTTGGGGGTTTCGGTGACCACCACCATGCCGTTTTCCGCCGGCGTGGTGCAAGACGCGGGATAGCCGCGCCGGCCTTCGATCTGCACCAGGCACAGGCGGCACGACCCAAACGGTTCGAGGCTGTCGGTGGCGCACAGCTTGGGGATGTTGATGCCGGCCTGGGCGGCCGCGCGCATCAACGACGTGCCCTCGGGCACGCGGATTTCCTGGCCGTCGATGGTCAGGGTGACGCTGTTGGCGGATTCGCGCGCCGGGGTGCCCAGGTCGCGCTCGCGCTTGATGACGGTCTCTAGCATGGTCGTCTCTCAGGTTCAGGCCGCGTGCGCGGCAGACTGCGAGGACTCGATGCCGAAGTCCTGCGGAAAATGGTTCAGCGCGGACAGCACGGGGTAGGGCGCCATGCCCCCCAGCGCGCACAGTGAACCGCCCATCATCGTGTCGCACAAATCACGCAGCAGATGCACCTGTTGTTCACGCTGCGCGGGGCTGACGCCGCCGGCCGCGATCTTGTCGATGGTTTCGACGCCGCGTGTGGAACCGATGCGGCACGGCGTGCACTTGCCGCAGGATTCAATCGCGCAGAACTCCATGGCGTAGCGGGCCATGCGCGCCATGTCCACGGTGTCGTCAAACGCGACCAGCCCGCCGTGGCCGATCATGGCCGAGATCTGTATGTAGGCTTCGTAGTCCAGCGGCACGTCCCATTGCGATTCGGGCAGATAGGCGCCTAGCGGGCCGCCCACTTGCACGGCGCGCAATGGCCGGCCGCTGGCGCTGCCGCCGCCGAAGGTGTAGAGCAGGTCACGCAGGCTAAGACCGAACGCCTTTTCCACCAGCCCGCCTTGCTTGACGTTGCCGGCCAGTTGGAACGGCAAGGTGCCATGCGAGCGGCCCACGCCGTAATCGCGGTAGTAGGCGGCGCCCTTGGCCAGGATGATGGGCACGGTGGCCAGCGATATCACGTTGTTGATAACGGTGGGCTTGCCGAACAGGCCCGAGATCGCGGGCAGCGGCGGCTTGGCGCGCACCACGCCGCGCTTGCCTTCCAGGCTTTCCAGCAGCGACGTTTCTTCGCCGCAGATGTAGGCGCCCGCGCCCTTGCGCACTTCCAGGTCGAAGCGGCGTCCGCTGCCGTGCACGTCGGCGCCCAGCCAGCCGACGCTGCGCGCGCGGACGATAGCGGCTTCCAGGGTCTCGATGGCATGCGGGTATTCCGACCGCACATAGATGTAGCCGTAGGTCGCGCCCACGGCCAGCCCGGCAATCGTCATGCCTTCGATCAGTACGTAAGGGTCGCCTTCCATCAGCAGGCGGTCGGCAAAGGTGCCCGAGTCCCCTTCGTCGGCATTGCACACGATGTACTTCTGGTCGCCGGGCGTGCCCGCCACCGTTTTCCATTTGATGCCGGTCGGAAACGCCGCGCCGCCGCGTCCGCGCAGGCCGGACGTGACCATCTCGTCGATGATGGCCGCCGGGTCCATCGCCAGCGCCCGCTTCAGGCCCGCCAGGCCGCCGTGCGCGGCGTAGTCCTGCAAGGACAGCGGATCGATCACGCCGACGCGGGCGAAGGTCAGGCGTTCTTGCTGTTTCAGGTAGGGGATGTCTTCGGTCAGGCCCAGGCACAGCGGGTGTACCGGGGCGGCGCCCGCGGCGTTGTCGTGGTGCGTCAGCCAGCCGGCATCGAACAAGCCGGCCACGTCTTCGACCGCCACGGGGCCGTAGGCGACGCGGCCCTTGGGCGTGACAACTTCCACCAGCGGTTCCAGCCACAACAAGCCGCGCGATCCATTGCGTACCACCTGCACGGCCAGTCCGCGTGCGTCCGCGATGCGTTCAACCTCGCGCGCCACGGCGTCCGCGTCCATGGCCAGCGCGGCCGCGTCGCGCGGCACGTAGATGGCGACGGGGGCGCTCATGGTGTGGTCTCCTGCGGGTGGGGCAACGTGTGGGCCAGCGTGTGGGCCAACAAGCGGTCCAGCTTCTGGGGCGTGACGCGGGCATGCGGCTGGCCGTCGATCATGACGGCGGGCGACTGCGCGCACAGCCCCAGGCAGTAGACGGGTTCCAGCGTGAAATTGCCGTCGGCGGTGTGGGCGTGGAAATCGCAGCCAAGCTGGGCGCGGGCATGGGCGGCCAGCTGTTCGCCGCCCATCGCCTGACAGGATTCGGCGCGGCACACTTCCAGCGTGTGGCGCGCGGCCGGACGGCTGCGAAAGTGCGGGTAGAAAGTGATGACGCCGTGGACTTCGGCGCGGGACAGGTTCAGGGCCTCGGCGATGGTCTGCACCGCCTCGGCCGGGATACAGCCCAGTTCGTGCTGCACCTGATGCAGCACCGGCAACAAGGGGCCGGGCAGATCTTTCAACCGCGCAACGATGCGGGCGGTGGTGGCAATGGCGGGGGTGGTGGACGCCTGGGCGGCGTCCAGGGCCAGTTGGCCGCCCCGGGCGCCGCCGCTGGACGCCAAGTCGGATTTTGCCTCGCGCTGATGCACGGTGGTCTCCTCCAGTGTTGCTGGGCCCCGTACAGGGGTCTGTTGTGTCGGTCGGATGTCCGGGTATTTCCCCGGCAATTAATATGTTTTAAAAAACATAATAAAAAGCGGTCCGCCGCGTTATTTGTGTACTCTAACCACGTACTTGAACGCCTTCAATAAGAAATAAATGACATATAAGTTTCGAATCGGGCTGCGGCCGCAATGGACCTTGGGCGGGGGCGACGACACGGCTCCTTTGCCCTTGCAGGACATGCTGGCGCTGTTGGCCGCCATAGACGCTACCGGGAACATCACGGGTGCATGCCGCGCGTGCGGGCTGTCTTACCGGCATGCCTGGGGTGTGCTGCGGCGTTTTGAGACGCTGTTCGGCACGCAGCTGCTGGTGACGAACCGGCGCCAGGGCACGCAGTTGGCCCCGTTCGCGCAGCGCCTGCTGTGGGCCAACCGCCGCATCGAGGCGCGGCTGATGCCCACGCTGGACAGCATGGCATCGGAATTGCAGGAAGAACTGGAACGGCTGCTGCCTGAAAGTGGCCCGCACCTGCGGCTGCACGCCAGCCACGGCTTTGCGGTGGAATCGCTGATGCAGCACATGGGCGGCAGAAAGCCGGGGCTGGAACTGCGCTATCGCACCGCCATCGAGGCGCTGGCTTCGCTAGAGCGCCACGAGTGCGATCTGGCCGGTTTCCAGGTGCCGCTGGGCGACTTCGAAGCGCCCATCATGGAACGTTACGCGCAGTGGCTGCACGCGGATGAATACCTGCTGATCCATCTGGCGGTGCGCAATACCGGTTTGTTCGTCACGGCCGGCAACCCCAAGCAGATACGCGGCATGGCGGACCTGGCGCGCCAGGATGTGCGCTTCGTCAACCGCCAGATCGGATCCAGCACGCGTTACCTGGTCAGCCTGATGCTTCAACGGGCGGGGGTTTCAATCGGCGAAGTCCAAGGCTACGAAACGAACGAATTCACCCACATGGCCATTGCCGCGCATATCGCCAGCGGCATGGCGGACACGGGCGTGGGCGTGGAAACCGCCGCCTGCCGCTTCGGGCTGGACTTCATCCCGCTGGTGCGCGAACGCTATTTCTTTGCCATCCGAAAATCGTCATTGGAAACGCCCGCGATGCAAGACCTGCTGTCCATCATGCGCAGCGCTGATTATGTCGGCTACGTGGGTCAGCTGGTGGGTTACGACGCCAAGGACACCGGCCGCCTGCAAACCCTGGAAGAGGCCTTCGCCTAGGGCCGCCGCCCGGGACGCCGCTTGCCGATATATGATCGCCCCATGAGCAAAGTGATTTTCCTTGCCGACCGCCGGTCAGACCGTTCGGCCTGGCCCGCGCCCGGCGACCTTCCGGCCGACGGCCAGCCCGCGCTGGACCGGCGCGCGCGTCCGCTGCGCGACCTGCGCATTTCCGTGACGGACCGCTGCAACTTCCGCTGCACCTACTGCATGCCCCGCGAAGTGTTCGACGCCAGCTATACCTTCATGCCGCATTCCGCGCTGTTGTCGTTTGAAGAAATCAGCCGGCTGGCAGGTATCTTCACGCAGCTTGGCGTGGAAAAAATCCGGTTGACGGGCGGCGAACCGCTGCTGCGCAAACATATCGAAAACCTGGTCGGCCAATTGGCGGCGCTGCGCACGCCGGCGGGGCAGCCGCTGGACCTGACGCTGACGACTAATGGCAGCGTGCTGGCGCGCAAGGCCGCCGCGCTGAAAGCCGCCGGGCTGACGCGCGTCACCGTCAGCCTGGACGCGCTGGACGCGTCGATGTTCCAGGACATGAGCGACAGCGGCTTCACGCCCGACGACGTGCTGCGCGGCATCGAAGCCGCCGCGGACGCGGGCTTGGCGCCGGTCAAGGTCAACATGGTGGTGCGGCGTGGCCTGAACGACGGCCAGATCCTGCCCATGGCCGAACGCTTCCGGCACAGCGGGCACATCCTGCGCTTTATCGAATACATGGACGTGGGCAACACCAACGGCTGGAACCTGTCTGAAGTGGTGCCCAGCCAGGAAGTGCTGGACCGCATCGGCGCGGCCTATCCGCTGGAACCGGTGCAGTCCGCCGACATGGGGCGTGTGGCCGAGCGCTGGCGCTACCTGGACGGCGGTGGCGAGATCGGCGTGATTTCCAGCGTGACGCACGCCTTCTGCGGCGGCTGTACGCGCGCGCGCCTGTCGCCGGAGGGCAAGCTGTTTCTGTGCCTGTTCGCGCACGAAGGCTTTGACCTGCGCGCGCCGCTGCGCGATGGCGCCACCGACGCCGAACTGGCCGCAATGCTGGCCGGCATCTGGGGCGGGCGCGCCGACAATTATTCCGAACTGCGCGGCCGCAACATGGCGGACCCGACGCCGGACCCGGGCCGCAAGGTTGAAATGAGCTACATCGGTGGGTGACGCCCGGTTGCCGGTTTGCCGCATCGCCGGCTTGATCCTGGCGGGCGGGCAGGGGTCGCGCATGGCCCATCAGGACAAGGGGCTGGTGCTGTTGAACGGCGAGCCCCTGGTGGCGCACGTAGCGCGCCGGCTGGCGCCGCAGGTGGCGCGGCTGATCATCAGCGCCAACCGCCATGCCGACCGCTATGCGCGCTACGGCGCGGTGGTGGCTGATAACGAACCGGGCTTGGAAAAATACCAGGGTCCGCTGCTGGGCATCGCGGCGGGGTTGGCCGCTGTGGCCGAGGTGGCCGCAGTGGGGGATTTGGAGTGGGTGGTGGTGGCGCCGTGCGACACACCGTTTCTTCCCGGCGATCTGGCCGCGCGCCTGGTCGACGCCGCGCAAGCCGCGCAGGCGCCCATGGCCTATGCCATGGCAGGCGAACAGCGCCATTCGGCCTGCATGGCGCTGCGTCCATCGCTACTGCCGGGCTTGCGCGCCTATCTGCACGCCGGCGATCGAAAAGTCGGCCTGTGGCAGGCGCGCGTGGGCGCCGTGGCGGCGCGCTTTGACGACGTGCCGCATGCCTTCATGAATGTGAACACGCCCGAAGAGTTGGCCGAGGCCGAGCGCTACGCCAGCCCGTGCCGGTGATCGGGCCAACGCCCAGCGCTAGGCCAGCCAGTGCCGCAAGTCGTAATACGGCACGCGGTCGCCATCGTTGATCAGCACGTCGGCGGGCAGCCGCGCCAGGCCGGTGGCCCAAGGCATGGAACTGATCACGCCCGAGCCTTGGTGGCCGTAAGGCACCAATTCCGCGGTGCCTTCGTTGGCGACACGCCGCTGCACCCGCAGGAATTCCTCGCGCCCATCCTTGCGCGGATTCTCGGTGCGCAGCGGCAGCAGGCTGACGGGCGGGAAGATTTCTTCGCGGCCCTGCATGCGTCGCACCAGCGGCGACACCAGCATGGCAAACACGGCGTAGGCCGACACGGGGTTGCCCGGCAGGCTCACGACAGGCTTGCCGTTGACCTGTGCCAAGGCCACCGGCTTGCCCGGCTTCATGCGCACTTTCCATAGCGACAATTCGCCGCCCAGGGTGGCCAGCGCGGGCTTGACCAGGTCGCGTTCGCCCACCGACACCCCGCCCACGCTCAACACCAGGTCGCAGTCGGCCAGCAGCGTCTTGAAGGCGGCCAGCAGATCTTCTTCGGTGTCGCGCGCGTGCAGCACGTGCACGGGCACGGCGCCCAGGCCGCGCGCCAACGCGGCCAGCATCGGGCCGTTGGAGTTGTAGATCTGTTCGGGGGCGCGGGGCGAGCCGGGCGGCACGAGTTCGTCGCCCGTGGTCAGGATGCCTACGCGCAGCAGGCCGACCACCGGCACGGTGGCAAGCCCCTGCGAGGCCAGCAAGGCCACGTGCGCGGCTTGCAGCATGGCGCCAGCCGTCAGCAAGGGCGCGCCGGCCATCGTGTCTTCGCCCCGGCGGCGGATGTGCTGGCCGGGCGCGGGTTCACGCGAGATTTCCACGTGGTTGTCGGCTTCAACCGTGTCTTCCTGCATGACGACGGTATCGGCGCCGTCGGGAATCAGGCTGCCGGTGAAGAGGCGGATGGCGTGGCCGGGCTTGAGCGGCTCGGGCACGTCGCCGGCATAGCAGCGTTGCTGGATCGGCAGGCGGGCGCCGGCGTGCCAATCGGCCACGCGCAGCGCGTAGCCGTCCATGGCGCTGTTGTCGGCCGGGGGGATGTCCACCGTGGCTTGCAGGTCGGTGGCCAGCACGCGCCCGGCGGCTTCGGTCAGGCTGATATCTTCGCGGCGTTGCAGCGGCCCGGCGGCATTGGCCAGCAGGGTCTGGGCGTGATCAAAATCCAGCATGGGTCAGTGGTCTTCTTTCTGAGGCTTGAAGTGCGTAGCGAAATTGCACGGGCGATGGGCGCTGTCGAACTGTTCACGCAATATCTGCGCCCAGGCCGTTTCGCAGGCGTTGTTGGATCCGGGCAGGCAGAAGATCAGCGTCTGGTTGGCGGACCCCGCGAAGGCGCGCGACTGGATCGTCGAACTGCCGATCTCGGTGTACGAGATTTGCCGGAACAGTTCGCCAAAGCCGGGAATCTCGCGGTCCAGCAGCGGCAGGATGGCGGCCGGCGTGTGATCGCGATGTGAAAAGCCGGTGCCGCCAGAGGTCAGGATGACCTGTACTTCCGGGTCGGCAATCCAGTCGCTGATGACGCGGCGGATCTGGTAGATGTCGTCGCGGACGATATCGCGGCGCACGCATTGGTGACCCGCATGCGCCAGATTGTGGGCAAGCAGATTGCCCGAAGTGTCGTCGCCCGCGCTGCGGGTGTCGCTGACCGTCAGCACGGCGCAGGCCAGCGAGACGGGAATTTCTTCGCTCATTTGCTTTCCTTCGGTGGGGCGGTGTCTTCATCCCAGGCGTCTGTGCGGTCCTGGTCGGCCTGGCGTTGTTCTACCCAGAAGCTGCTGCCGCCGGCCAGCGTCTCGCGCTTCCAGAACGGCGCGCGCGTCTTGAGCGCGTCGATGATGTATTCACAGCCGCGAAACGCGTCGCCCCGGTGGGCGCTGGCGGCCGCCACAAACACGATCTGCGCATTGCGCGACAGCGCGCCCACACGGTGCACGATGACGGTGCCATCCAGTTTCCAGCGCTGGCGCGCGGTGTCGGCAATGGCTTCAAGCTCGCGCTCGCACATGCCCGGGTAGTGTTCCAGGTAGAGCGTGTCGGTGGGCGAGTCGGGCGCGTAGTCGCGCACATAGCCCACGAACGTGACAATGCCGCCCACACCGGATCCGGCGTTCTCGCGTAGCGCCGCCGTCAGCGCGGCGGCGTCAAAATCGGCTTCCTGGACGCTGATCATGGCGCTCTCAGCCTCCGGTGACGGGTTCGAACACGGCCACTTCGTCGCCCGCCCGTATCGTTGCCGTGGGTTTGGAATGGGTTTGATTGATGGCCAGTTTCAGGCGCGCGGCGGGCGCCAGCTGCGGGTAGCGTTCCCCCAGCGCGGCCAGCAGTTGCGCGCCGGTGGACTCGCCGTCCAGCGGCCAGTCTTCCCCGCGCTTGCCGACCAATTCCGCCACGCGGGCGAAGTACAGAAGATTAATCGTTGCGCCATTCACCGCTTTTTCCTCCGGCCTTGTACTTAAGGCGAACTTGTTCAACCACGATGCCCTTGTCGGCGGCCTTGCACATGTCGTAGATGGTCAGCGCGGCCACGCTGCACGCCATCATGGCTTCCATTTCCACGCCGGTCTTGTAGCTGGTGCGGCAGGTGGCCTGGATGTCGATGCGGTGCGCGGCGTCGTCCAGCGAGAAGTCCACGCCCACGAAGGCCAGCGGCAGGCTGTGGCAAAGCGGGATCAGTTCCGCGCAGCGCTTGGCGGCCAGCACGGCGGCCACGCGGGCGGTGTTAAGCACTTCGCCCTTGCCCTTGCCGGGCTGCGTCAACAGGCCATAGGCCACGGCATTCATGCGCACGCTGGCCACGGCAATGGCCACGCGTTCGGTGTCCGTCTTGGCGATCACGTCGACCATGCGGACCTGGCCGGCTTCGTCCAGGTGGCTAAGGGTGGGGGTGGCAGATGACATTGGGAATCGGGATCGAGAATTGTTAATGTTTGAAAAGTGCGGTCCCGGCAGGCCGGGCAGGCCGCTGTTCCGCCTATGATAGACGAGCCCTAATCGGGGCGCGATAATCGCCATCAACTCGTCTCAGGAGACTCGCGATGCCCTTGCGGCGCCCCCAGCTTCGGTTCACCCGGCGCGCCGGCAAAATCCTGTTGGGCATTGTGGCGGTTGTGCTGATTCTTTGCGGCATAGCCGCCTGGCAAGTGCCGAAGGTGCTGCACAACGTACTGACCGGTGACGTTGCCAAGATGATCGGCCGCGACGTTTCCGTCGGCAAGATCACTTTCAACCCGTTCACACTGACCGTCCGCGCACGCGACCTTGCCGTGGCGCAACCGGGTTCACAGACACCGCTTCTGGCGCTGACCGAACTGGATGTCAGCGCCGCCTGGAGCTCCTTGTTCTGGTTTGCGCCCGTCGTGGATCGGCTGACGCTGCGCCAGCCTACCATCGCGATCGTGCGCGAAGACGTCACGCGATTCAATTTCTCTGACATACAGCAACGCGTCGCGCAATTAACCGCCGCCCAGCCCGAAGAACCGCCCAAGCCCGATACCGGTCTGCCCCGGTTTTCGCTGAACAACATGGTGATCGAGGGCGGCGCCATCACGCTGGACGACAAGGTCACCGGGCGCAAGCAGGTGGTGGACGAGCTGGGCCTGGGCGTGCCGTTCATTTCCAACTTTGGCTATGCCACGGATATCGACGTGCAGCCGCGCCTGCACCTGCGCATCAACGGCAGCCCGTTTGACCTGAACGGGGTGGCCCGGCCGTTCGACAAGGTGCCGTCGTCCACGTTGCGGGTGGCGTTCAATGGCTTGCAACTGGAAAAGTGGGCCGACGTGTGGCCCATGCCGCTGCCCTTCAAGCTGGACAGCGCGCTGCTGGACTCGAACCTGCAAGTGGTGTTTGAACAGCCCAAGGACGCGCCGCCCAAGATACGCGTGGTGGGCGATCTGGGGCTGCGCCGTTTTGATTTGCGCGATACCAATGGCGATACGCTGGCCGCCTGGAGCGCGCTGACCGTCACGCGCCTGGAACTGGAACCCATTGCGCGCCAGGTGCATGTGGGCGAGGTCGGCCTGTGGGCGCCGCAGGTGCATGTGCGGCGCTACGCCAATGAACACCTGAACTGGCAGGACGTGGTGGTCAAGCTGAAGGCGCTGGGCGGTGTGTCGGCTACCGACACTCCGGTAGCCGACAAGCTCAAGCGCGACATGGGGCTGAAAGTGCAGCCGAAGGCGCAGGAGGGCGCTGGGCCCGATACCGGGACGGCGCCTGCGACGGGCACCGCGCCTGCGACCGGGACCGCGCCCGCGACTGGCACCGCGCCTGCCGCAGCTGCCGCCTCGACGACGCCGCCCGTCGCGCCCACCCCGTCCGAATGGAAGGTCACGCTGGACGCCTTCAATCTGCATGAAGGCGAGCTCTACCTGACCGATGCGGTCAGCAAGCTGGATTACGTCATGACCGGCATCGGCGCCACCGTGGAAGGCGTGGTGGTGCCCGAGGTCAAGAACCAGCCCATCGACTTGTGGCTGACCGTGGACAACAGCACCGACGGCGGCTGGATACGCGCCAAGGGTCCGCTGGAATTGGCGCCGCTGTCGCTTGAGCTGGGCGTGCGCATGGGCAACATCGCGCTGGCCCCATTGGCGCCGGCCGTGCGCAGCGTGGCGCCCATCCTGCTGCAAGACGGCAGGCTGGCCGCCAACGCGCAGATCCACGTGCGCGAAAAAGACGGCGCCATCGACGCCTCGGCCACCGCTGTGCAGGCCGACCTGACCCAATTCAAGGCACGCGACGAAGCGCAAAAGCCCCCGCTGGATATCGCGCTGCAATCGCTGCGCGTCACGGCCGACAAACTTGCCATGGGCCCGGGCCAGAGCCGCTTCACCCTGGCAGCGGCGGGCATCCAGGGCAACGGCAAGCTGAACCTGGCGGGCACGTTCACGCCGCAGCCGCTGACCGTCGCGTCGTCCGTTGACCTGTCCGAACTTAACGTGGCCCCGTTCGCGGCCTACGCCGCCGGCAGCCTGAACGCCACCGTGCGCGCCATTACGCTGGGGGCCAAGGGCGACGTGGCCTATGCCGCCGCCGCCGGCAACGCGCCCATGCGGGTCAACTGGAAAGGCGGCGTCGAGATCACGGGTGTGGACCTGCAAGACCGCGTCAACAACGACGACTTCCTGAATTGGAAGCGGCTGGCCTTTGCCGGCATGGACGTGTCCGTGGCGGGCGACAAAGTGGGCGCCAAGCTGGGCGACATCGCGCTGGAAGACTTCTACGGCCGCATCCTGTTGAACGCGCAGGGCCGGCTGAACGTGATGGACCTGGTGGCGGCGCCGGGGCAGGCGGGTGGCTCCATCACGCAGGACACGCAGACGCCGGCCCGCCCGACGCCCGCCGCCCCGGCATCGACGCCGGCATCCAAGGCCGCATCGCCAGCGGCCTCGAAAGGCGGCGAGGGCGCGGCCATGCCCGACATCGCGGTGAACAGCGTCACGCTGTCGCGCGGCCGCATGACGTTTACCGATCGCTTCGTCAAACCCAACTATGTGGCCGAGCTGTCGGCCATCGAAGGCGCGATCACGGCGGTGTCGTCCACCAACCCGCAGCCCGCCAAGGTCAAGGTCACGGGGCGCGTCTACACCACCGCGCCGCTGTCGATCAGCGGCATCGTGCAGCCGTTCGCCAAATACCTGACGCTGGACCTGAAGGCGTCGGCCAAGGGCGTGGACCTGCCGCGCTTCAACACCTATTCGGCCAAGTACGTGGGCTACCCGATCAAGCGCGGCAAACTGTCGGTGGACCTGGAATACAAGATCAAGGACCGCGCGTTGCAGGCGTCCAACCACGTCGTGCTGAACCAGCTGACCTTCGGCGACAAGACCAACAGCCCCGACGCCACCAAACTGCCGGTGCTGCTGGCCGTGGCGTTGCTGAAGGATTCTCGCGGCAATATCGACATCAACCTGCCCGTGTCCGGGTCGCTGGACGATCCGGAATTTTCGGTGGGCGGCATCGTGGTGCGCGTGGTGATGAACCTGGTCGTCAAGGCGGTGACGTCGCCGTTCAGCTTGCTGGCCTCGGCGTTTGGCGGCGGCGAAGAGTTGTCGTATGTGGAGTTCGCGCCAGGCAGCGCGGTGCTGACCGAGGACTCGGTGCAGCGCATCGACACGCTGATCAAGGCGCTGACGGACCGCCCCGCGCTGAAGATGGACATCAGCGGCCGCGCCGATCCCAAGACCGACATGGAAGGGCTGCGCCAGGCCTGGGTCGATGCCCAGATCCGCGCCGCCAAGGCCGCCGACACGACGCCGCGCGGCAAGAAGCCCGATCCCGCGCGCGTGCAGGTGTCGCCCGCCGAGCGCCAGAAGTATCTGGAAGAGGTCTACGACGACACCGACATCAAGGACAAGCCGCGCAATTTCATTGGCATGTCCAAGTCGGTGCCGGCCGCGCAAATGGAAGCGATGCTGCGCGGCGTGGCGAAGGTGGGCGATGAGCAATTGCGCCAATTGGCCGATGCCCGAGCCCAGGCGGTATATGAGAAGTTGCAAGCCCAGGAAGGACTCGCGGACCGTGTCTTCATCGTTGCGCCGCAGCTGGACGCGGACGGCATCAAGGACGAGGGGCAACCCTCGCGCGTGGACTTCTCCCTGAAGTGAACCCGGCTTGACCCACGGTACGCAAGGCGTTCCGGGCCAGGCTTTTTTTGCCAGGAGATTTTCGATGAAAGATCAGGACGCGCACTTCGACAGCCTGCTGCCGCCCTTGCGGCTGGATCGGCGGGGCTTCATCGCCACGACGGTCGCGGCGGGCTTTTCCCTGGCGGCGGGGCCGGCCGTGGCGCAGACCGCCATCGCCACCGACGCCAAGGGATTGACGGCCGGCAAGGTCGATATCCCGACGTCGGACGGCAAGATGCCGGCTTATCGCGCGGCGCCCGAAGGCAAGAAGAACCTGCCCACCGTCATCGTTGTGTCCGAGATCTTCGGCGTGCACGAATATATCCAGGACGTGTGCCGACGCCTGGCTCACCTGGGCTATCTGGCTATTGCGCCCGAACTGTTCGCGCGCCAGGGCGACCCGTCCAAGTACACCGAAATTCCGAAGCTGCAAGCCGGGATCATCAGCAAGGTGCCCGACATCCAGGTGCAGGGCGATCTGGACGCCACCGCCAAGTGGGCGGCGGCCAACGGCGGCAACCCCGACCGGCTGGGCATCGTGGGCTTTTGCTGGGGCGGCCGCCAGGTGTGGCTGTACGCGGCGCACAACCCCAAGCTGCGCGCGGGCGCGGCGTTCTACGGACAGCTTGCGGGCGAACCCAGCGAGCTCAAGCCCAAGTCGGTGTTGAGCCTGGTGAACGAATTGAAGGCGCCCGTGCTGGGCGCCTACGGCGGCAAGGACGCCGGCATTCCACTGACGGACGTGGACAAGATGCGCATCGAACTGGCCAAGGGGCCGGCGCCGGCAAAGGCGTCGCGCATCGACGTCTACCCCGAAGCACCGCACGCGTTCCATGCGGATTACCGGCCGTCGTATCGCAAGCCGGAAGCCGAGCAGGCCTGGACGCGGATGCTGGACTGGTTCAAGCAGAACGGGCTGTAGCCCGTCGGCGATCGCGGCGGTCTACTGGGCTTCTTCGCCCGGCAGGCCGTCGCTGACCTCGGCCAGCGCGCTTTTCATATCGTCGTAGCCGATCGCGCGCTCGTTCTGGAAACTGCCCAGCACGCCCCGGCAACCGTCAACGCCGGACCGCTTCATGTCGTCCATCATCGTCTTGCCTTCGGCCAGGCCCTTCTGGAACAACGCGTCGTAGGACGCGGCTGAAAACCCATATTCCTTGGCGTAGCGGGCCAGGTTCTTGTGCGCGGTTGCCTGATGCTGCGCCAGGTCGGGCTCTGAAGCCCCGCACGCGCGCGCCGCGCCGTTCGACGCGCCGGCGGCCACCACGAAGGATTCGTATTGCGCCTGTTCGCTGGCGTCCGGCGCGGCCCAGGAAGGGGCGGCGGCGGTGGCCAGGACCCAGGCCAAGGCTGTCAAAAGCTTGTGCATCGGTGAATCTCCGCTTGATGCCCGGCGGGCGATGGGCGATGTAGGCGCCGCGCGGGCGTGGGTCACTGGCGCATTATGGCAAGCAGCCGTTTCCAGTCGATGTGGTCGCGGTGTGGAGTCGTATCAGACTGTGCGTGTTTTTTTCGCGTCGCTCTGGCGCAGCGGGCAGGGCGCGCACGCACTATGATGGAGGGTGTGAGGCGATCCTGCCTCAATGCATTGCCCCACTTTCCCTGGAGATACCATGACGATCAAAGTCGGCGACCGCGTGCCGGATGGCACCCTGACCGAATTCATCGAAACCGAAACCGCCGGCTGCTCGCTGGGCCCCAACGCGTTCCAGGTTTCCGACCTGACCCGCGGCAAGACCATCGCGCTGTTCGCCTTGCCGGGCGCCTTCACCCCCACCTGCTCGGCCAAACATCTGCCTGGCTATGTGGAACAAGCCGACGCCCTCAAGGCCAAGGGCGTGGACGAAATCTGGTGCGTGGCCGTCAACGACGCTTTCGTCATGGGCGCCTGGGGCCGCGAACAAAAGACTGAAGGCCGTGTCCGCATGCTGGCCGATGGCTCGGCGCTGTGGACCAAGGAACTGGGCCTGGAACTGGACCTGATCGCGCGCGGCATGGGCGTGCGTTCGCAACGCTACTCGGCGCTGATCGTCGACGGCGTGGTCAAGCAGTTGAACGTGGAAGGTCCTGGCAAGTTCGAAGTCAGCGACGCCGCCACGCTGCTGTCGCAAATCTGACCTAACGTAGCTTCCAGTTTTACCGCTCAACGCGGCGGGTTGCCTTTGCAGCCCGCCGTGCTAATGCCAGCAGCGGTTGCCAACGCCATGCTCGCCACCCTCTCCTCATTCTCGTCCCTGTACTTCGCGACCTTGCTGATGCTGATCGGCACGGGTCTGTTCAACACCTACATGGGCCTTCGGCTGACGGCGCAGTCCGTCAGCGAAGTGTGGATCGGCGTCCTGATCGCCGGCTACTACCTGGGCCTGGTGTGCGGAGCCCGATTGGGGCACAAGCTCATCATCCGCGTGGGTCATATCCGCGCGTTCGTCGCGTGCGCGGCGATTGCCACCAGCATGATCCTGGCCCAGACGCTGGTTGATTCCATGCCGTTGTGGCTGGTGTTTCGCCTGATATCCGGCGTGGTGATGGTGACCGAATTCATGGTCATCGAAAGCTGGCTGAACGAACAAACTGAAAACCACCAGCGCGGCCGGGTGTTCTCGGTCTACATGGTGGTGTCCGGGCTGGGCACCGTGCTGGGGCAGTTGGCGCTGACCGCCTACGCCACGCTGGACCTGCGGCCGCTGACGCTGGTGGCCATGTGCCTGGTGTTGTGCCTGGTGCCCATTGCCGTCACCGCGCGTTCGCACCCGCCTACGCCGCTGCCCGCGCCGCTGGACATCCGCTTTTTCATGCGGCGCGTGCCGCTGTCCATGACGGTGCTGTTCGTGGCGGGTAACCTGTCGGGCGCTTTCTATGGGCTGGCCGCCGTCTATGGGGCCAAGCATGGCCTGACGACGTCGCAGGCCGCCGTCTTCGTGGCCGCCGCCGTCACGGCGGGGTTGCTGTCGCAATGGCCGATGGGCTGGTTGTCCGACCGCATCAACCGGGCGGGCCTGATCCGTTTCAACGCCTTGCTGCTGGTGCTGCTGCCCACCGTGATGTGGGGCTGGCTGACCTTGCCATATTGGGCGCTGGTGGCTTTGTCGTGCGTGTTCGGCATTTTGCAATTCACGCTGTACCCGCTGGGGGCGGCATTCGCCAACGATCACGTGGAATCCGAACGCCGGGTCAGCCTGTCGGCCGTCTTGCTGATGACCTACGGCGTGGGTGCGTGTATCGGTCCGATGGTGGCGGGGCTGATGATGTCGCTGGGCGGCCCCAGCATGTATTACGTGTTCATCTCGGCTTGCGCCTTGATCCTGGTATGGCAGGTGCGCCCCACGCGCGTTACCGGCGCGCACCAGGTCGATGAAGCGCCGACGCACTTCGTGCCGATGCCCGACACACTGCAAAGCTCGCCCGCGGCGGCGGTGCTGGACCCGCGCGTGGATCCAGAAAACGACATCGCGATGGAAATGGTGCAGCCGGACCCCGCCGCCGCGCCGGTCACGACCACCGAGGAGCCGGCAGTGGAAGAGCCGGCCCTCAAGCAGGAATGGCCGGCGGACGCTGCGGCAGCCGACGCTGCGGCAGCCGATGCTGCGGCAGCCGACGCTGCGGCAGCCGATGCTGCGGCAGCCGACGCTGCGGCAGGCGATCCTGCGGCAGCCGACGCTGCGGCAGGCGATCCTGCGGCAGCCGATGCTGCGGCAGGCGATCCTGCGGCAGCCGACGCTGCGGCAGGCGATCCTGCGGCAGCCGATGCTGCGGCAGGCGATCCTGCGGCAGCCGACGCTGCGGCAGGCGATGCTGCGGCAGCCGACGCTGCGGCAGGCGATCCTGCGGCAGCCGATGCTGCGGCAGGCGATCCTGCGGCAGCCGACGCCACAGCAGCCGGTACCGGGGTGCCAGCCGGCGGCCGTGCTGCTGATGTTGAATCCGGTGCAGGCGAGGAGGATGTCTCCCCCTCGGAAACCGAATCCGACTCTGAGCGCCGCCGCCGCACGGGCACCTGACGGTGGCGCCGCGGGGATTACCAGGGCGCCATCAGCACGATCGCGCCCAGCGCCAGCGCGATACCCAGCGCGTTGATCCGGGTCAGCGGCTCGCGAAACGCTAACGCGCCCACCAGCGTGCCCAGCGTGATCACGCCCATGTTCATCGACGCGAACACCAGCGCCGGATGTTCAGGCAAGGACTGGTGCGCGCGGATATAGGTCAGGATGTTGCCGAAATTGGCCACGCCCAGCGCCACGCCCGCCAGCAGGTGACGGGGCTGCCAACGCACCCGGCGCGCCAGCAGATACGCCAACATCAACACGCCCGCCAGCACAAAGGCCAACAGCAGCCCGCCGGCAAACGCGGAGCCGGCACGCGCCACCTGCTTGAACAGGATGTCGATCACCCCGTACCCCGCCCACACCGCCAGCGGCCACAGCCAGATGCCGCGGTCAGAGGCGGTGGTGCTGGTGGCAGCGGCGGTGGTAGCGGTCGATGTGGCGGTCGATGTGGCGGTCGATGTAGCGGTCGATGTAGCGGTCGATGTAGCGGTCGTGGCAGCAGCGGCGATCGTGGCGGTAGTCGTGGCGGGCGTGGCGGGCGTGGCGGGCGTGGCGGGCGTGGCGGTGCGCGCAGCCCCGCCCGCCGAGGCCCTTCCAGGTCGCAAGAGCAAGCAGGCCAGCGCGGTAAACGCCAGCAGGATCGCCGCCAGCTTGCGGCCATTGACCGGTTCGCCGAACAACAGGAACGCCGCCAGCAACGGGATGAACAACGACAGGCGCTGCGCCGCGTCGCTGCGCACGATGCCGGCGTGACGCACCGCTGCGGCCATGGCCAGGAACACGCTAGGCAATAGCACCCCCAGCGCGGCGAGCACTGCCCACGGCGTGCTGGGCGTAAGCAGGGCGGCGGGGTCCGGTTTCAGCACGGCCCAGCAGAGCAGGGCGGCCACGGCATAGTTCATGGCAATGGCCTGCCGCACGTCGACGTCATAGCGCCGGGCCAACTTAAGCAACACGGCCACGGTGACGCTGCACGTCACGCTGGCCAGCAGGTAGAGAACGCCCGGCGTCAGCGGCATGTCGTGCCTCCTTCGGCGCAGGGTTGGACGGAAGCGGCTTGCTGTGTGGCGGAATGCCCGGTGACGGGGTCACGGGAAGCGGAAAGTGCCGAGGCGGGAAGATCGGCGACGCCTTGTGCCGAGACTGCCTGCCGGGAGGGGCAGCATTCCAAGGAGGCTTGTCCCGAGGTGGCATGTTCGGGGGTGGCATGTTCGGGGGTGGCATGTTCGGGGGTGGCATTTCCCAAGGTGACATTTCCCGAGGTGGCGTTTCCCGAGGTGACTTGCCCCGCGTCCGGGAATTCCGATGCGGCATGGTGCGGCCCCGGCTCTACGTGCATGCCCAGCCGTTGCAGCAGGCGCTGGTCGGCCTGCATCTGCGGGTTGGCGGTGGTCAGCAGCGCGTCGCCATAGAACATCGAATTGGCGCCCGCCATGAAGCACAGCGCCTGCATGGCGTCGTCCATGGTTTCGCGACCGGCCGACAAGCGCACGGCCGCGCGCGGCATCGTGATGCGCGCCACGGCAATGGTGCGCACGAACTCGAAGGGGTCCAGCGCCTGGACCTCGGCCAGCGGCGTGCCTTCCACCTGGACCAGGTTGTTGATTGGCACCGATTCCGGGTAGGGCTCCATGTTGGCCAATTGCGCAATCAGGCCGGCGCGTTCCCGCCGCGATTCGCCCATGCCCACAATGCCGCCGCAGCACACGCTGATGCCGGCGTCGCGCACGCGTGCCAGCGTATCCAGGCGGTCCTGGTAGGTGCGAGTGGAAATGATCTTGCCGTAGAACTCCGGCGACGTGTCCAGGTTGTGGTTGTAGTAGTCCAGGCCGGCGTCCTTAAGCTGCTCGGCCTGGCCGTCGCGCAACATGCCCAGCGTGACGCAGGTTTCCAGCCCCAAGGACTTCACCGCGCTGACCATCTGCGCCACGGCCTCCAGATGATGCGGCTTCGGGCTGCGCCAGGCCGCGCCCATGCAAAAGCGTTGCGCCCCGCCGGCCTGCGCGGCCTTGGCGGCAGCCACGACTTCATCCAGCGGCATCAGCTTGTCGGCATCGAGCCCGGTGTCGTAGTGCGACGACTGCGGGCAGTACGCGCAATCCTCCGGACAGCCGCCCGTCTTGATCGACAGCAGGCTGGACAGCTGCACGGCGTTGGGATCGAAGTGCGCGCGATGGACCTGCTGCGCGCGGTGCACCAGATCCATGAACGGCAACGCGTACAGCGCCAGGATGTCGTCGGTGGTCCAGGCCGGGGCGGCTCGGTTGCGGGTCGTCTGCGGGACGGGGATGTAGGCGGTCTGCAAGGGCGGGCTCCATTCGATCTATCGAAACCGCGCCGCTTGCCTGGCAAGGCAAGGGCGGGATCGGCGGATCGTAAGAACCTGCGCAGGGTTTGTGCAATGCAGGCCGACAGCACGAAAATGCCCGCAACTTGGATGAGGGTTTGCCGCAAATAGATGATTTAACGGTGCGGCGCCGACTAACGCGATGGCATCTTCGTCGATGCCGACCCCCGGAATATTTTGATTCTAATTGTAAATATCACCCGCGACGGTGGCTATCCGCAAGGGCAACATCCCGCTGCGATCCCTGCGGTGCGATCACTCCTTGGCCGGCTTGTCACGGACCCGCGCGGATTCGTGCCCCGTGATACCGCGATCGCGCGCCCAGACGATCGCGGCGCTGCGCCGGTGCACGCCAATCTTGCTGTAGATCGTGGCCACATGGTTGCGCACGGTATTGCGCGAGAGCTTCAAGGCCTTGGCGATGCCATCGTCGTCGTGCCCCTGGCATAGCAGGCCTAGCACTTCACGTTCGCGCGTGGTCAGTTGCGCCAGTTCCGCCACATCGCGCGAGGCCGGTGCGGGTTGGCGCAACTGCGCCAGCTTTTCGATGATGCCCCGGCTGAACCACGACGTGTCCTGCATCACCGCTTCGATCGCGGCCAGCAGTTCGATCTCGGAGCGTTTGCGTTCGGTGATGTCCTGCATCACGATCAGCAGCCGGCGCTGCCCGCCGATCATCACGGGTTCGGCCGACACCAGGCAATCAAGCGCGCCGCCATCCTGCGTGGCCAGCGTGGCTTCGCGGTTGCGCGCGCTTTCACCGCGCTTCAGGCTGGCGGCCATGCCTTCGTAGGGGTGCAGGCCCACGTCGGTCAAGGCCGCGCCGACGCTGTCCTCGGGCGACGCGCCGGTCACCGCCGCGAAGGCGTCGTTGATATCCAGCACGCGCAGCGTATCGCCTTCGCACACGGCCATCGGCACGGGCGCCAGCTTGAACGCCTTGGAGAAGCGCTCTTCGCTTTCGCGCAGCGCCATCTCGGTGCGTTTGCGTGCTTCCAGATCGATGAAAGTGAACAGCATGCACGGTTCGTCCTGCATGTCGATCGGTTGGCCGGCGACCATCACGAACTTGGTGCCGCCGTCGGCCTGCTTCACGACGCCTTCGCGCTGCGTGATTGTCTTGCCTTCGTTCAGATTGGCCACGGCCTTTTCTTTGTCGTCGCCGCCATCCAGCACGTCCAGTTCGTAGGCCGACTTGCCCAGCACGGTCTCGCGCGTGTAGCCCGTCATTTCCAGAAAGCCCTGGTTCACCTTGACATAGCGCAGGTCGGAAAGCCGGCAGATGAGGGCGGGCGCGGGGTTCGCGCCAAAGGTGCGTTCGAAGCGTTCTTCGGCGTTGATCTGCTCGGTCTGGTCGTGCAGGATCAGCACGCGGTAGTCAGCGCCTTTGTCGCCTTCCAGATTCAAGCCGCGCGCGCGCACGTTACGCAGAAAGTCTTCGTCATCCTTGCGGCTCAAGTCCAGCAGCAGATCGTCGAACGTTTCTTCCGCCGCCAGGCGGTCCAGCGGATATTGGCGCGCGGGCACGCGGTGATGGTTGCGGTAGGTCAGGGTGTAGCGTTTGCGATAGCCGGCGGGTGTGCCGCCCAGCGCTTCAAGCGTGTCGGCGCCATGCAGTTCCAGTGCGCTGTTATTGGCCCATGCAATTGAGCCGTCGGGTTCGAGCAGGATGATGCCTTCATTCAAACCCGCGATGATGGCTTGCAGGTGTTGGCGATGCGCGTGTGGCGCGGCGGCGTTTGCGGTCACGTAGGCCTCTTCGGTTCGCGTGGCGTGAGCCCACAGGATGCAGGGGCGCGGCAAAGCTGTCCAGAGAGCAAAACGGACGAGTCTTAGCGGCGGGGTAAAAGGAGGGGAGAACGCACAAAATAACGCGCGGACAATGCGGCCGCTGAAATGCAAAAAGCCCCGGAATCCGGAGCTTCAATGTGTACTGCGACGACGCGTATTGCGATAGTGGGTATTGCGAGGATCGGTCTTGCGATCTTTCATGCTGCATGCTGGCAAACACTAAAGTGCTTGGCGGAGCGGACGGGGCTCGAACCCGCGACCCCCGGCGTGACAGGCCGGTATTCTAACCAACTGAACTACCGCTCCGCAGCGGCTTACTCAAC
>NZ_JAZEVT010000005.1:0-494594 GCF_036668755.1 Achromobacter sp. ESBL13
CCTTCCCATCCCGAACAGGACAGTGAAACGCCTTCGCGCCGATGATAGTGGACGGACGTCTGTGAAAGTAGGTCATCGTCAGGCTTTTATTGCGCAAAACCCCACAGGTAATCCTGTGGGGTTTTGTCTTTGGATTTTTGATTTTGGAAGTCCCGGCCTTTGCAAGCCGCTGATTATTTAAACCCCCTCGCAGCTCACGCTCCGAGGGGGTTTTGTTTTGCGGGAATCCAAGGACGCCGTTTATGGAAGTTGGCGGCGCAACGCTTCGAAGAACAGTTCGGATTGCAGGCGTTCACTTTGAATCTGAGCGGCGACCTTGGCAGCGATGTCCGCGTTTACTGGTTTGAGCGGGCGCCCGGTTGACTGCGCAAGGACCTGCGCTGCGCACGCGCGTTCCAGGAAAAACAAATCGTCGTAAGCGTAGTCCAGCCGTTCGCCACAAACCACAACGCCGTGATTGCCAAGGAAGACGATGTCTGCGCCTTGCATGGCATGCGCAATGCGTTCGCCCTCGGTAACGTCCAAGGCAAGGCCGTTGTAGTTTTCGTCAATCGCAAGGCGGCCATGGAAGCGCATTGCGTTTTGCGACAGCGTCGTGTCCAAACCCCGATCCGCGGTAAGCGTCAGCGCCGTGGCGTACGGCATATGCGTGTGCAGGACACAGGCCTTGCCAGCGATACGGTGGATGGCAGCATGAATGAACATAGCCGTGGGCTCGACGGCGTGTCGGCCGGCCAGTTTGTTGCCTTGCGCGTCGATCAGTACGATGTCATCGGCTTGGACCTCGTTCCACATAAGACCGCGGGGATTCAGCAGAAAGTGGTCAGGGTCACCTGGCAACGCGACGCTGAAGTGATTGCAGACGCCTTCGCCAAGGCCGTGAGCCGCGGCTGCTCGCAAAGCCAAGGCCAGGTCCGCGCGAAGCGCAGCCACAGGTTCCGCGTGATAAAGAGCGTCTGCGAAATGAGGTTCTTGATTCATGTCTGCCTTCGGGCTTAGGTAGGGGTAAGAAAAAGGCGCCCGCGCCAACTATAGGGCGTCAGGCCGCAGCGTTATAACCAACCGGCGGTGCGAAACACGTCAGGCACCCGGTCCAATGTCGGTACGGTAGCGTCCGGACGATAGTCAGGCAATAGCTGACGACCCGTTCCCCGGTCAATCCATACGCATCGGAATCCGATGTCGCGCGCAGCCGCATGGTCCAGATGGGGACTGGCGCAAATATGCACGATGTCGGCTGGCGTGACGCCAAGACTTTGGTGGGCATGCGCGAAGATCTTGCGTGACGGCTTATACGCGCCCGCGGATTCGGCCGTGATGACGCGGTCGATATGCCCCCCCAACTGCGCGACGTTGCCGGCAATGATGTCTTCATCGGTATTCGAAATGATGCAAAGGCGGAAGCCCGCCAGTTTCAGCGTGGCCAACGTGTCCACGACTTCCGGAAACGGCGGCATGGCGGAAATGCTGCCTATTAATATGTCTGCATCTTCAGCCCGATAGGGCAGCCGAAGATCCTGCATGGTCAACCGTAGCGACTCTCGCGAGATGTCGGCAAAGCTGCGATGGGACGGGGTGCGTTCCAGGCGGTGCTCATGTTGGTCATACACATGCAGGAACTCATCCGGGGACGGCGCTGAATGCGGTTTCGGCTTGCCAGCCAGGATGCGTGCGACCGCGGCCTGTAACCCTTCGTCCCACTGAATCAGCGTGCCGTAACAGTCAAACGTCAGCCATTGCGGGCGGGGAAGTGAATTCAAGGGCATGGCAGGTCCTTCAGAAAAAATATCAGAATCGTCAGCGTAGGACGGTACGCACGAAGTCGTAAAATTAATAATAGAACTCCACTCATTCGATAAATAAATATCAAGGCCGCCATGCTAGACCTGGAACTCATGAGAACGCTGGTCTGCGTTGCCGATGAAGGCAGCTTCACACGAGCAGCCCGACGCGTGCATCGCACACAATCGACCGTCAGCCAGCAAGTGCGCAAGCTGGAGCAGACAGTGGGCAAGACATTGCTGCTGCGGGACCGCACGGGCAGCAATGTGTCTGCGACCGAGGATGGCGAGGTGATGCTGGCTTACGCCCGCCGCCTGTTGGCCATTGCGGACGAGGCCGAACATGTCTTGATGGCGCCTCAGGCCGCGCGCGTTTTACGCCTGGGCATTCCTGAAGACTTCGACGTGGCGCGGCTGACGCTGCTGTTGGCGCGATTCGCGGCCAGCCATTCCGACGTCCGGCTGCAAACCGCCAGCGGCATGAGCACCGAGCTGCGTGGCAGACTGGCTTCCGGCGACTTGGATCTGGCGTTGATCAAGCGCGAGCCCGACGACGGCCCCTGCCTGGCGGCGTGGCCCGAGCGTCTGGTCTGGATCGGCGCAAGGGGGCACACGGCGCCGGCGCCAAATTCCCCCGTGCCTTTGGTGATGTTTCCGCCCGGGTGCATCTATCGCAAGCGGATGGTCTACGCGTTGGAAAGCGCCGGTCGCGCCTGGTACGGCGCTTATCACAGCCATAGCCTGGCGGGCGTACAGGCGGCCGTGGCGGCGGGGCTGGGCGTGAGCTTGCTGCCCGCGTTTGCCACACTGGATACGCACCAGGTGCTTGTGGCGCGCGACGGGTTCGATCCGGTGCCGTCTACCGAGCTGGCCATCGTCAGCAATCGGCGTGTGCCGCCCGGCATCGAGCAACAACTCGTATGCGCGTTGCAGCAGGCCGTCGAAGCGGACACGCGAGACCCGGCGGTCGTGTGAACGCCGGCCGTTTCAGGTCACATCGCCGTCCACGTAGTACCACTGGCCGTTTTCACGCACGAAGCGGCTGACCTCGTGCATGCGATGCGCGCGGCCTGCCTGACGGCTACGGGCCACGAATTCCACGGTAGCGTGATCCGCGTCCTGCTCGCGCGCTTGCTTGATGGTCAGCCCCAGCCATTTCAAGTCGGGCGGATTCGGCTCCAGCGAAGCGGGCCGCGTGCGGGGATGCCAGCTGGCCAGCAGGTAAGGCAATTTGTCCAGGACGAATGCGCTGTAGCGCGATCGCATAAGCGCTTCGGCGGTGGGCGCCTGCATGGCCAGCGGGCCTTCATGCCAGCGGCCGCAGCAGCGGTCGTAGACCGCGCCGCCGCAAGGGCAAGGAGCGGCCGGGGAAGCAGTTTTCTTCGTCACAGTGTGGCAGCGGCGGGGATCAGGCCCGCAGGTCGTTGTATTGGGGATGGCGGCGCATGTAGACCTCTGCATACGAGCACAAGGGGCGCACTTTCCAGCCGTTGGCGCGCGCGGTGTCCAGCGCTGTCCGGGTGAGTTCGGCGGCGATGCCGCGTCCGCCGACCTGGCTGGGGACGCCGGTGTGCACGATGGCCATCGTGCTGCCTTGCAATTGGTAGTCCAACACGCAAAGCACGCCGTCGACGGTGGCGGTGAAGCGGGATTGCCCGGGATCTTGGGTGACAACAGTCATTCGAAGGCTCCTTGGATGGGCCGGTCGGTCAGCCGGCATTCACCCGATAGTCGGTCATCGGAACTTGAAAATCGGTATTTGCGAGAAAACAGCTTAACGCGTCAACGCTCGGGGGCCGAGGGCTGCTCCGTCGCCTTATCGATGCAAAACCTTGATCAACGCCGTGAGTTGGGCATCGCGCGTTTGCACCATGTCGGCGATGCTGCGCCGCTCCGCCTCGGCGTTGACGCCTTCGATAAGTTTGCGCTGTAGTTCCGGAGTCATCTCGGGCGTGCCCAGGTCGTCCCACCAGGTTTGCACGGGGCCCAGCAGGTGGTCCATGAAATTCGCCAGGCCGCCCGCGCCGCCGCCCAGGTTGAACGTCATGTGCGGCCCGAACAATGCCCAGCGCAATCCCGGCCCTTGCGACACCGCGGCGTCGATGTCCGCCACGCTGGCGACGTTTTCGGCAGCCAGATGGATGGCCTCGCGCCAAATGGCCGCTTGCAGGCGGTTGGCGATATGGCCCGGAACTTCCTTGTTCAAGCGAATCGGGTATTTGCCCATGGCCCGGTAGAACGCGATGCTTTGCTCGATGACGTCCGCCGACGTCTTGTCGCCCCCCACCACTTCCACAAGCGGAATCAGATGCGGCGGATTGAACGGATGGCCGATGACGAAGCGCTCCGGATGTTGGCAGCGCGATTGCAGACGGCTCATGATCAAACCCGACGAACTTGAGGCCACGATCACGCGAGGCGGCAACAGGGCGTCCATCCGCGCAAACAGGTCGATCTTGAAATCCTCGCGTTCGGGCGCGTTTTCCTGCACGAAGTCCACGTCCGTCAGCGCCATCGCCAAGTCCGGCTCAAACAGCAACGCATCGGGCGATGCGCCTTCCACGACGCGGCCCAGTTCGTTGAGCACCGGCCAGGCGGCCTGCACGCGGGCGCGCGTTTGCGCTTCGGCATCAGCGGCGGGGTCGCTGACCACCACCGTCAGCCCATGCGCCAGGAACAGCGCCGCCCAACTGGCTCCGATGGTGCCGGCGCCAACGATGGCGATACGGCGGATGGTCGGCGTGGGCGTGGCAGGGTGCGACATAGGGCTCTCCGAGTGGCAGGGATCGGCCCATATTGTGATGCAAACGCACCGCGCTTGCATGCCCGCCTTACGCGTTATGCGCGCGGCGCAGGTAACGCCATACCAGCCCGACGCCGGCCGTGTAGCTTGCCGCGATCACGCCATAGGCAACGGGCAGGGCGGTGTTCCAGTCGGGCAGCACATGCATGATGGTGCCCATCAGCGCGACGCCGACCAATGCGCCCGACTGCCGATTCGCGTTCAACGCTGCCGCCGCGCTGTTGGCGTGGTGCTTGCCTGACACCTGCATCACAATGCTGGTCATCGCGGGCACGGCGATCCCCACGCCCAGATTGCCCAGCGCAATCAGGACAGCGAAGGGCCAGTAGGCGATGGCGGGCGTGAAGGCGGCGATCCCCAGGGCGCTCATGACGGCGGCCAATGACATGCCTCCCAATAGCGCTGCCGACACGTTCCAGCGCGCCGACAACCGGCCCGAAATCAGATTGCCGATCGAAAAAACCGCCAGCATCGGCACCAGTTGGATACCGGTCTGAAGCGCGTCCGCGCCCCGCGCATGTTGCAGGAACAAGCTAAGCAGGAACAGCTGCCCGTAAGAAGCCAGATTGATCAGGAAGCCAACCCCGTTGGCCGCGGCAAAGTGCGGCGTCTGGAACAGGGCGCGGGGCAGGATCGGCTCGGCGTGGCGGCGTTCGCGCCGCACCAGCAACACGATGGCCACGGCGCACAGGGCGGTGACGCCGGCAATGCGAGGCGATGTCCAGCCGTACGCGTTGCCCTGGATCAGCACGAAACACAACGCAGACAACGCAATCACGCCCAGCAGGTGGCTAATCGGATTCAGCGCGCGGGGTCGTCGTGGGGCGGCCTGGATGCGACGGCGGGCAAGCCACAGCCCGACGATGCCCAAGGGCAGGTTGATGAGAAAGATGCCGCGCCAACCGAATTGGTGGATCAACACACCGCCCAGCAAGGGTCCGGTGGCCCCTGCCACGGCGACGATCGCCGACCAGGCGGCCAGCATGCGGTTGCGCACGTGGTCGTCGTCATAGGCGTGCGTCAGCAAGCTTAGCGAGCTGGGCATGAACAGCGCGGCGCCCAGGCCTTGCAACATGCGCGCCGCGATCAACGTGTTGGCGTCAGGCGCCAGGCCGCATAGCAATGACGCCAGCGTAAACACGGCCAGGCCGGCCAGATAAACCGTCTTGGCCCCATAGCGGTCCGCCAGCGCGCCGGCCACCAACAGCAAGGCGGCAAACGTCAGCGTGTAGCCGTCGACGATCCACACCAGATCAGTCAGCGGAACGACGAACTGCACGGCGATGCTGGGCAGCGCCACGTTAACCACGGTCACGTCCAGCATCGCCATGACGAAGCCGATGGCCAGGGTAATAAGCGGCAGCCAGGCAGTGGCCGGCTTGGCGTCGACGGAGGGTAGTGGGGATGACTGGCAGGCGGTATTCATGAGAGGCAGACAGCGGGATTCCGAGGGCTGAAGCTTAGAATTTTTCAAGCATGCAAAAAAGCCGTATTACTGCTTTATAGTGATGCATAAATGCATCGTGGGCCGGCCCTGAATGGGCATGAACGGGGTGGCGATGCCAATGGATTCAGGCCAGGGGCGCCGCTATGGATTGGGACAATGCCAGGATTTTCCTGGCGATATATCGTGTCGGAACGCTGCGCGGGGCGGCGGCATTGCTGCAAGTTGACCAGGCAACGGCGGGCCGGCGCCTGGCCGCGCTGGAGTCATCGCTGGACGCGCGCCTGTTCCTGCGCACTCCCGGCGGCTACGTGCCCACGCCGGCGGGCGAGCTGGCCTTTGCCGCGGCCGAGCGCATGGAGCTTGCCGCCGACCAGTTGCAGCGGCAGATGCAGGGGCTGGACCATCGCCTGTCGGGCGTGGTCCGCGTGGCGGCATCCGAAACCGTCGCCAGCTACTTCATCATGGAGGCGGTGCGCCGCGTGCACGAGCAGCATCCGGACATACGCGTGGTGCTGTCGGCATCGATACAGATCAGCAACCTGACCCGTCGCGAGGCGGACTTGGCCATACGCAACGTCAAGCCAGACAGCCCCGATTTGATCCAGCGCCATCTGGCCCGCAAGGAAGTCGGTCTGTATGCCTCGCGCGATTATCTTGCCGCGCACGGCGAGCCCAAACCGGGCACGGCCTTCGCCGGACATACCTTGGTGACGTACCAGCAGGCGGTGTTGCCGGGCTGGTCGGACACGTTCTGCGGGGAACCGACGGGCAACGGGCGTATCGCGATCGAGCTCAATTCCGGGATGATGATACTTGCCGCCGTGGTGGCCGGCCTGGGCATCGGCGAGCTGCCAACGCACATGGCGCCGGACTATCCCGACCTGGTCCGTATCTGGCCGGGTCGTAGCGAACCGTATGATTTGTGGCTGGTCATGCACGGGGACCTGAACCGCACCGCGCGGGTGCGGGCCGTGGCCGACGCCATCGTCCAGGTGTTCGAAGAAGATAAATAGCCGCGCAACCGCGGTAAGCCGTGGCTTGTGAAGCCGCGCGACAGGCGCTAAGGTTTGCCTGCCCCGCAGAAAAACCACGAATCAGGAGTGACGCGTGTCCGATCTTTGGTGTTTATCCGCAGTTGAGCTTGCCTCTCTAATCCGACAGCGTGACGTATCGGCTGTCCAGGCCGCGCAAAGCGCATTGGACCGGCTCAATGCCGTCAACCCCGCGCTGAATGCCGTGGTCGATCATCGCCCTGACGAGGTCCTGGCGCGGGCACGTGAAGTCGATGCGCAACTGGCACGCGGCGAAGATCCCGGCATGCTGGCCGGCGTGCCTGTCACGGTCAAGGTCAACGTTGACCAGGCAGGCTACGCCACCACCAATGGCGTCAGCCTGCAAAAAGGCGTGATCGCCGCGCAGAACAGCCCCGTCGTAGACAATCTGCTGCGCGCCGGTGCCGTCATTCTTGGCCGCACGAACACGCCCGCGTTTTCCTTGCGCTGGTTCACCGGTAATGGCTTGCACGGAGACACGCGCAACCCGCGCAACCGGGCCTTGACGCCCGGAGGCTCGTCGGGTGGCGCGGCATCGGCGGTGGCGGCGGGCATCGGCCATCTGGCCCATGGCACCGATATCGCCGGGTCCATCCGCTACCCCGCCTATGCCTGCGGTGTGCACGGGTTGCGGCCATCGCTGGGCCGCGTGCCCGCGTACAACGCGGCCTTGCCGGAACGTTCCATCGGCGGCCAATTGACGGCCGTCTCCGGGCCGTTGGGGCGCACCATTGCCGACGTGCGCTTGGGCCTGGCGGCAATGTCCGCACGCGACCCTCGCGACCCTTGGTGGGTGCCGGCGCCGCTTGTGGGCCCCGATGTTTCCCGCCGCGCCGCGCTGTGCGTGAACCCGGACGGCATGAACCCGGAGCCCGCGGTCGTCAAGGCACTGCAGGAAGCCGCGCGCAGGCTCAGCGACGCAGGTTGGACGGTAGATACGCTGGACGCCGTGCCGCCCATGCAAGAGGCGGCCGACTTGCAGATCCGCATGTGGATGGCGGACGGCTATGAGGCCATGTTGGCGGCCGCCGAAAAGGAAGGCGACCCAGGGGCGCTGGTGGCCCTTCGGGGTCAACGCGACAAGGCCGCGGACGCAAACCTGGAAAATTTTTCCGCTGTGTTGACGCGTCGGGCTACGTTGACCCGCTTGTGGGAAGTGTTCCTTTCCGAGTATCCGGTCCTGTTGCTGCCGGTATCGGCTGAACTACCTTTTCCCGACAACCTGGATTTGCAAGGCGATGCGGCTTACGCGCGCGTTTGGAGTGCGCAAATGACGCAGATCGGCGTGCCCTTCATGGGCTTGCCCGGGTTGTCGGTGGCGATGGACAGCGCGATGAGCAGCGTGGGGCAGAGCCCCGTTGGGGTGCAGATCGTTGCGGGGCGCTACCGCGAAGATCTATGTCTGGCCGCCGGCGAAATCATCGAGGCGGGCAACGACGCCATCACCATCGCGGAACCCGACTTCAATCGCGAACCGCGTTGATGTGTCGCTGCGCTAGCGTTAGCCCGCCGCCCTGGCTGCCGAACCGCACGCGAAGCACGCCGAGCTCGCCGTAGACGAGCTCGATGTCTTGGTTGGCCGGCACGTCCAGGAATCCAGCATACGAACCGGTAATGACGTGCTGCCCCGCGTGCAGCCCCAAGCCTTGTTCGCGCAGGAAATTGGCCAACCAGTACAGGCCGGCCTTGGGGTGATCGTTAGGGTGAAAGCCAGGATGTTGTTCGACTTCGCGGCCGCCGACGGACAAGGTCAACGTCATGCTGGAAGGTACCGTGTCGGCGCTGGCGATGCGCGGCCCCAGCACCAGACCTTCGTTGAACATATGGTCGGCAAGCAGTTCCGGCAGGCTGGCATGTTCGGGCGACGCGTAGCGACAGCCCAGCACTTCCAGCGCTAGCCGAGCGCCGCCCACGGCTGCGTCAATCTCGGCTTCGGTGTAGGAGGTGTCGCGGGCGGGCAGATCTTGCGCCAGTTCAAATGCAATTTCCGGCTCAACGCGCACCACTTGCGCGCGCGTGGCAACGGGGCCAGTCTCGGCATGGACGGTGCCCGATGCGTAAATCGGCGCCACCACCATTTTCTCGGGCGAGGGCAGCGCGCTTTTCCAGGCCGCGATGCGGTCCTGACGCGTTTCCTGCAAGAGCTGTGCGGTGCGCTGTTGCACCGCGAATGCCTGCCCCATCGATTGCGGACGGCAGTCCGCCGGCAAGCGCGGCCCTGCCACGCCGGATTCGCGCGCCGCGATCAAGGTGCGGGCGGCGTCGATGCTGCCGGGATAGTCTTCGATACGGATCTGCATGGGCTCAGGCTCCCAAGTACAGCATCACCCACAGGACGATCATGGCAATCAGCCCCAGCCAGCACGAGCCCCAGAAGCCGACGATGGGCCATTTCAGCGAAAGCGGCGCTTTCTTCGGGTCGACATGGCCCAGCAAATCGTTGGCGTTGCCAATCAGCCAGAACCGCGTGCCGGGAAACATCAGGCGAAAGAAATAATCCAGCATGATGGCCGCCTGAATCGACAGGGGGTACTGTTTCCACGGGCGGTGTTGCAAATAGGGATGCTTGAACGCGGCGTTGATTTCTTTATTTTTGAAGAAGAACAGGACAATGCCGCTCAGCGTGCAGGTGATGAAGCAAAGCACGAAAAGGCTGAAGGCCATGGCCATGACAGGTGAATGCATGGGGATCTCAAGATTGCGCGGCGTGCCGCGTTGGATGAAGAAAGGGCAGAACGAAAGCGCGGAAAAAAATCAGCCCGTATTGTAAAAGGCTTGGCGCTGCCCCGTGTTCAGGGCAGCGTCAGCGATCTGGGGCGGCCAGGCCGCCCCGGGCTGGGGTGGCTCAGCCCCGGACCTGCCCTTCGCCGTTCAATACCCACTTCAGCGTGGTCAGGCCTTCCAGGCCGACCGGGCCGCGCGCGTGCAAACGGTTCGTCGAGATGCCGATTTCAGCGCCCAGCCCGTATTCGAAACCATCGGCAAAGCAGGTTGGCAGGTTGACGTAGACCGAGCTGGAATCCACTTCACGTTGAAAGCGCTGCGCCGCGGACAGGTCTTCGGTGACGATGGCGTCGGTATGGCCCGAGCCCCAGCGCGCGATGTGCTCAATGGCGTCATCCAGCGTGTCAACAATACGGACGGCCAGGATCGGACCCAGGTACTCCGTGCCCCAGTCTGCTTCCGAGGCAGGGGTGATGTGGGGCAGCAAGGCCATCGTGCGCGGGCAACCGCGCAGTTCAACGCCGTGCTCGATCAGGGCTGCCGCCAGCGTGGGCAAAATGGAAACGGAGGCCACGGCATCGACCAGCAACGTTTCCATCGCGCCGCAAATGCCGTAGCGGTAGGTCTTGGCGTTGAAGGCAATGGCGTGCGCCTTGTCGGGGTCGGCTGCCGCATCAATGTAGATGTGGCAGTTGCCGTCCAGGTGCTTGATCAAAGGCACCCGGGCCTCTTGCGCCAACCGTGCAATCAAGCCTTTGCCGCCGCGCGGAACGATGACGTCGATATGTTCCGTCATGGTGATGAGTTTGCCCACGGCGGCCCGGTCCGCCGTGGCGACGACCTGAACGGCGTCCGGCGGCAAGCCGGCTGCGGCCAAGCCCGTTTGCACGACCTGGCCTAACGCAATATTGGAGTGCAGCGCTTCGCTGCCGCCGCGCAGGATCGCGGCATTGCCGGACTTCAGGCACAGCGCGGCTGCGTCGATCGTGACGTTGGGCCGGGATTCGTAAATGATGCCGATGACCCCAAGCGGTACCCGCATTTGCGCGACGCGCATACCGTTAGGGCGCACCGTCGTGGCCGTGATGCTGCCGATGGGATCAGGCAGGGCGGCAATCTGACGCAAGCCTTCGGCCATGTGCGCCAGCGTTTTGTCGGATAGCGTCAGACGGTCCAGCAGCGCCGGTTCCAGGCCGTTGGCGCGGGCGGCGGACACGTCTTTCTCGTTGGCGGCCTTGAGTTCTTCGTGGCTGGCGGCCAGGGCGTCTGCCATGGCCAGCAACGCCTTGTTCTTGGCGGCGCTGTTGGCGCGCATCATCGCGCGCGAGGCGCGTCGGGCGTTTTCGCCCAAGGTGAGCATGGCGTGTTCAATGGAAGACGAGGACATGGCAGTGTCAATCATGAATAGGTGCGACGGAAGAGACGGCGGAGCCCGTGGGCGTAACCATTAGCGCCGTCTGAAGATTCAGTTTATATCCGGCCTGAGGACGGAGTGTGCGGGGCGGCCTTCACGGGCGCCCGCCGGCGGCGGCCACGCGCAGCGCCAGCCGGGTCATTTCTTCCCAGGGGTCCGAAAGCCGTCCGGCCACGGACAAGCCCTTGATAAGGCGATCTACGTCATGGGCGTGCTGCACGGCCGCCGGCCAGACGGCGGGCTGCACCCGGTTCAGCGCCTGCAACGCCAGGCGCTCGTGCGCGCCGAAGATACGCAACCGGCGCATCAGGCCGTTGGCGTCCTGGCCTAGCGCGCGTGCTTCCGCAATGCGGGCAAGCAGCCGGATCTCTTCGCCGACCGCCCATAGCACCAGCGGCAGCGCTTCGCCTTCGGCACGCAGACCATCGATCATGCGGATGGTGCGGGCAATGTCGCCCGCCAGCATGGCGTCGCGCAGGCCGAATACGTCGTAACGCGCGACGTTCAACACCGCGCGCTCTACGTCCTCGGCCGCCAGCTGGCCTTCGGGATACAGCAAGCCCAGCTTCTGGATTTCCTGGTGGGCAGCCAGCAGGTTGCCTTCGACCTTGTCAGCCATCCATTGCAGCGTGGCGGCGTCGGCGCGCTGGTTTTGCCGGGCAAGCCGCATGCCGACCCAGGCGGGCAGCCGGCCGCGCTCGATGTTGGCAATGTCAACCATCACGCCGCCCCGGTTCAGCGCCTGCACCCAGCGGCTTTCGCGGGTGGCTTTGTCCAGCCGGGGAAGCGCGATGAGGATCAGCGTGTCGGCATCTGGCTGCTTTTCAGCCTGCTCGGCCAGCTTGGCCAGCGTGTCGGCGCCGGACTTGCCGGGCTTGCCGGTGGGAATCTTGATTTCCAGGATGCGGCGGTCGCCAAACAGCGACACGCTTTGCGTCGCGGCGGTGACGGCGCTCCAGTCGCTGCGAGCGTCCATCACCATCGAAAGCCGGTCGGTGTAGCCCGCGTTGCGCGCCGAGGCGCGCAACGTGTCCACCGCTTCCGTGACCAGCAAAGGCTCGTCGCCGGACACCGTGTATAGCGGCGCGAGCTGATTGCCCGGGCGCTGCAGGTGTTCGGCAAGCCGTTCCGCATCCAAAGGCTGTGCCATGGGCTAGCGCAAGATCGCCGGGTCGGTGGTTTGCGGCGTCTGCCACGGCGTGGGCGTGCTTTTTTGCTGCGGTGCGTTCGGGTCGTACAGCGGAATCTCGCCGGTTTCCCCGCGTTCTTCAGCCTGCTCGAATGCGCGGCGCACGTCCGGTGCGGTCATGCGGCGCAGCAGACGGGACACCAGGTCGCGCTGCATGGCTTTATACAAGGTGTCGATCTGACCTTGCTTGGCCTGCACCACTTGGTCGTCGTAGGGCATTTCGCGGTAGATGGACAAGGTCGTGTCAGGAATCAATGCACGGCCCTTGTTGTCGATGAGACGGAACGTGTAGTTGATACCCAGCTCGTATTCCTCGACCCGGCCCTGGGCGTTCAGCGACACTTCACGCAATGTACGCGTATCGCCAACCTGCTGAAGAATAGCCTGGGCTTCCTTGGGGGAATCCACCAGCTTGGTATTGGGCGAGGCCGCGCGCAGGGCGCGGCGCACGTCCGCGCCGAACTGCGTGGTATCCGGCATGCCGACATAAAGCGTGTCGAACGGCATCGGCGTGACGCCGCGCAGTGCGAAGCCGCAGGCGGACAGCAGCATGAACAGCGCCAGGCAGGCGCCGCGCAGCAGCCACGATTGGCGGGGGGAGTGCGAGAGTTGCCCGGCGAAGTACATGCTTGACCTCATCAGCCTACGACGTTGACCAGTTTGCCCGGCACCACGATGACGCGCTTGGGCGGGCGGCCTTCCAGGAAGCGCGAGACCTCTTCCTGGCTGGCGGCGAGCTTTTCGATGTCTTCCTTGGCGGCGCCGGCGGCCACGCGGATCGACCCGCGCAGCTTGCCGTTGACCTGGAGCATCAGCTCGATTTCGTCCGCGATCAGGGCGGCTTCGTCCACATGCGGCCACGGCGCGTCCAGCAGGTCGCCCAGCTCTTGGGCGTAGCCAAGGTCTTGCCACAGGTGCCACGTGATGTGCGGGACCACCGGATACAGCACGCGCAGCAGCACGCCCAGCGTTTCGGCGTAGGCGGCATCGGCCGCGGCGTCCTCGGGCAGCTTGGCGTCGTCGATGGCGTTCAGCATCTTCATGCAGGCGGACACGACGGTGTTGTACTGGATGCGCTGGTAGTCGTAGTCGGCTTGCTTGAGCAGCGTGTAGACCTCGCGGCGCAGGTCCTTGACGGCGGCGGTGGCTTGCGACCAGTCGGCGCCATTAGTCAGGCCACGTGCCACGGCGTCGCGGCGCGCGTAGCTGATGGACCACAGGCGGCGCAGGAAACGGTTGGAACCTTCCACGCCCGAATCCGACCATTCAAGCGTCTGCTCGGGCGGGCTGGCGAACATGACGAACAGGCGGGCCGTGTCGGCCCCCAGCGTGTCGATCAACGACTGCGGATCGACGCCGTTGTTCTTGGACTTGGACATCGTGCCCACACCGCCGTAGTTGATGGCGGAACCGTCCGACTTGAGCTTGGCACCGGTGATGGCGCCACGGTCGTCGTAGACGTTTTCAACATCTTCGGGCCAGAAGTACTCAATGCCGCCCTGGGGCGTCTTGCGGGAATAGATATGGTTCAGCACCATGCCCTGGCACAGCAGCTTGGTGAAGGGCTCGTCGAAATTGAGCAGGCCCATGTCGCGCATGACCTTGGTCCAGAAGCGGGCGTACAGCAAGTGCAGCACGGCGTGCTCGATGCCGCCGATGTACTGGTCCATCGGCATCCAGTAGTCATTGCGCGCGTCGACCATGGCGTTGTCGTTGCCCGGCGAGGTATAGCGCATGAAGTACCAGGACGAGTCCACGAACGTGTCCATCGTGTCCGTTTCGCGGCGCGCGGGCTTGCCGCAGCTGGGGCAGGCGCAGGACAGGAAGGCTTCGTTCTTGGCCAGCGGGTTGCCGCTGCCGTCCGGGATCAGGTCGTCGGGCAGGACGACGGGCAGGTCTTTTTCGGGAACCGGCACCGGGCCGCAGTCGGCGCAGTGGATGATCGGGATCGGGGTGCCCCAGTAGCGCTGGCGCGAGATGCCCCAGTCGCGCAGGCGCCACGTGGTCTGCTTTTCGCCCAGGCCTTGCGCGCCCAGGTCGGCCGCGATGGCGTCCACGGCTTCCTTGTGCGACAGGCCGTCGTACTTGCCGGAATTGATGGTGCGGCCAGACTGCTTGTCGCCATACCATTCCTGCCAGGCAGCGGTGGAGTATTCCTTGCCGGCCACGTCCACGACTTGCACGATGGGCAGGTCATATTTCTTGGCGAAGGCAAAGTCGCGTTCGTCGTGGGCGGGCACGCCCATGACGGCGCCGTCGCCGTAGGTCATCAGCACGTAGTTGCCGACCCAGACTTCAACGTCCGCGCCCGTGACAGGGTGCGTGACGGTAAGGCCCGTGCGCATGCCTTCTTTTTCGCGCGTGGCCATTTCGGCCTCGGTCGTGCCGCCCAGCTTGCACTGTTCGATGAACGCGCCCAGCTCGGGGTTGTTTTGCGCGGCATGCGTGGCCAGAGGATGTTCCGGCGCCACGGCGCAGAAGGTCACGCCCATGATCGTGTCGGCGCGGGTGGTGAAGACGTACAGTTTGCCGTCCTGGATCAGTTGGCCATCCTGGCCGGCGATCTTGTGCGGGAAGGCAAAACGCAGGCCTTCGGACTTGCCGATCCAGTTTTCCTGCATCAGGCGCACGCGCTCGGGCCAGCCGGGCAGGTCGTTCTGGACGGCGCCCAACAGTTCGTCTGCGTAGTCGGTGATGCGCAGGTAGTAGCCGGGGATCTCGCGCTTTTCAACCAGCGCGCCCGACCGCCAGCCACGGCCATCGATGACTTGTTCGTTGGCCAGCACGGTTTGATCGACCGGGTCCCAGTTCACGACCTGGGTCTTGCGGTAGGCCACGCCCTTTTCCAGCATCTTCAGGAACAACCACTGGTTCCATTTGTAGTACTGGGGATCGCAGGCGCACATTTCGCGCGTCCAGTCGATTGCCAGACCCATCGCCTTCATCTGCTTCTTCATGTAGGCGATGTTGTCGTAGGTCCACTTGGCGGGCGGCACCTTGGACTTGATGGCCGCGTTTTCCGCCGGCATGCCAAAGGCATCCCAGCCCATCGGCATCAGGACGTTATAGCCGCGCATGCGCAACTGACGCGCCATCATGTCGTTGATGGTGTAGTTGCGCACGTGGCCCATGTGCAGCTTGCCACTGGGGTAGGGCAGCATCGAGCAGGCGTAGAACTTCGGCTTTTCAGAGCCGTCGGCGTTCTTCGCGTGTTCGTGGACCAGATAGGCGTCGCGGGCCTGCCAGTCTTGATGGGCGGCCGCTTCGACGGTAGTGGGGAGGTAACGTTCCTGCATGGGCTCGGGCACGGTGGCAAAAAAGGGCTAGCCGCTCTGCCGCGCGGACGCGGGGGCGGCCTGACGCGGTGGCGGTCAAAACCCCTGATTATAGGAGGTGCTAGACGCGGCTAGGGGGCGGGGCTGTTTCGGGGATGCGCGCACTGGGCGCCAAGACGCCGTATGCCAATGTAACCACGCCCAGAACAGCGCCCGCGATGACCACGCCGGGCCAGCCGAAATGGGCGTAAAGCCAGGACGATACCAGTGAACCGGAGGCGCCGCCGAGGAAGTAGCTGGTCATATAGCCCGCGGTAAGGCGGCTGCGCGCCTCGGGGCGCAAGCGATACAGCGAACTGCTATTGGTGACATGAACGCCCTGGATCGCCAGGTCCTGCACCAGGATGCCCGCCAACAGGGCAAATACGGAAACCTGGCCAAAGGCCATCAACCCCCAGGACCCCAGCAGCAGCAACAGGCCCACGCGCGTCGCCAGGTTGCCCAGCCCCCGGTCGGCCAGGCGGCCAAAGCGGTTCGCGGCATAGGCGCCAGCCGCCCCGGCCAGGCCAAACAGGCCGATCGTGGTATTGCTGTATTGATAGGGCGGGCTGGCAAGCAGGAAGGTCAACGGCGTCCACAGCATGCTGAACGCGGCGAACAGCAAAAAGCCCAGCAGCGATCGGGCGCGAAACAGCGGCTCTTGGACAAACATGCGCAAGATCGAGCCCAACAGGCGCGGATAGCTCATCGTGGTGGGGCTTTGGTAGCGCGGCAGCACGCGCCACAGGGCGGCGGACATGCCCAGCATCAGCACGGCGGCCACCCAGTACACGGTGCGCCAACTGCCCACATCCGCCAGCACGCCCGCCACGGTGCGAGCCAGCAGAATGCCCAGCAGCAGGCCGCTCATGACCGTGCCCACCGCCTTGCCGCGCTCGTGCGGGGCGGCCAGGGTGGCCGCGAACGGCACCAGAATCTGGGCCACCACCGACAACAGCCCCGTCAGCGCGGTGCCCAGCAGCAGCACCGCGATGTGGGTGGCGAAGGAAGAAATCAACAGGCCGCCCGCCGACAGCAGGGTCATCAGCACGATCAGACGGCGGCGTTCGAACAGATCGCCCAGCGGAACCAGCAGCATCAAACCCAGCGCGTAGCTCAGTTGCGCCGTGGTAACGATGGCCCCCGCCGCGGCGTTGGACAACCCGAATTGCTGGCCGATCGTATGCAGCAGCGGCTGCGCGTAGTAATTGCTGGCGACGGCCAGGCCGGTCGCAATCGACATCAACAGGACGATCGGCGCGGTCAGCGTCGGGGGGGGTGGAGCGGGGGGCGTGGACGGGGTGGCGGCAGTCATGAAACGGATGGGGCTGGCGGTTCGAATGAGGGAAGGGAAGGGCGATCGGGGCCGGAGGGCGGATGGGCAATGGGAAATGCGGGATGGGAAATGGGCAGCGACTACGTTCGCGCCCGCCCCTCAAACGCCGATGCCTCCCTGCGTTTCCTGATCGTGCTTGATCAGCAGCTTTTTCAACAAGCCGGCCAATTGCTTGCGTTCGGCCGGTGTCAGAGGGTCCAGCAGTTCGCCCAGGTCCTTCAGGTAATCCTTCAGCACCTGCTTGATGACGCGCAATCCGTCCGGGGTCAGCGACACGATGACGCCGCGGCGGTCGTCCGGATTGGGATTGCGCACCAGCAGCCCCGCCTGTTCCAGCCGGTCAAGCCGATTGGTCATGGCGCCGGAGGTCAGCAACAAGGCTTCGACCAGCTTTTGTGGGTTCATGGCGTGTGGCGCGCCTGTGCGGTAGAGCGTCGCCAGGACATCGAATTCGCCCTGGTGCAGGTTGTGGCGGCGAAAGCTGCGATTCACGTTGCGGGTGGCAAAGGCGTTCAAGCGGAACACCCGGGTTACCACCGCCATGGCCGCGAAGTCCTGGTTGGGGCATTCGGTGGTCCATTGCGAGATGACAAGATCGACAAGGTCGGACGTAGGCAAGGTTGGCTTCTTTTGATGTGAAGTTTCTTCACGTAAAGATAAATTCTAGTCGTTCCGCCCCGGGTCGCGCAAATCGCGCGAGAGATCGCACGACAGATCGCACGCCAAAAAGAAAGGCCCGCCTCTTTCGAGGCGGGCCTTTCCGGCTTGACCGGATGGTCGCGCGAATTACTGCGCGGCGTCCTTCAGCTTCTTGAGCGGGCGAACCTTCACCTTGACCGAAGCCGGCTTGGCGGGGAACCAGCGCTCAACGCCAGTGAACGGATCCTTGCCGAAGCGCTTGGCCTTGGCGGGAACCTTCTGCACGGCAACCTTGAACAGGCCGGGCAGCGTGAATTCGCCGGCGCCCTTCTTGTCGACGGAACCCAGCACCGAGGTTTCCAGGCTGGCCAGCACGGCCTTGACAGCCTTGGCTTCAACGCCCGATTGCTCAACGATGTAAGCGACCAGCTGGGTCTTGTTCATTGCAGCCTTGATGGCCTTGGGTGCAGCAGCGACCTTCTTGGCGGCGACGGCCTTCTTAGCTGCGGGCTTCACAGCGGTCTTGGCGGCGGTTGCCTTCTTTGCAGGTGCCTTGACGGCGGTCTTGGTGACTTTCTTGGCAGGAGCTTTTGCTTTCGTGGCCATGGTCAAAATCCGTAGTTGAGGACATGGGGCAGCGCGCGCCGGGTATCGGCAATTAACGCCACGCGCCCGATGATAGCGGAAGACTAGCCGTTCCAGCGGTTTTCCGCCGGGATTTCAGCCGCTGTTTGTTGTTTTCCACGCAGAAAAGTGCTTCCTACAAGGGTTTCTTCAAAAAAACGTCATCGCGCATTGGCTCGCGAGCGCGGCGTTGCGCGTCACTGAACCATCCGCGCATCCCGTGTTCCAATTGCGTCGCGAAAAACAAAAGCATGGATTCCAAGCACCCCTATGTTGATGAAGAAATTGGCGGCGAGCCTGCTCGTCGCAACCGCATGCCTGTCCAACGCGCTGGCGCAGCCGATGCCAGAACCTGTGTTGTCGGCAAAGGCCTGGCTGTTGTTGGACGAAACCAGCGGGCAGGTGATCGCGTCGCACGCGGCCACCACCCGTATCGAGCCGGCGTCCTTGACCAAGATCATGACGGCCTACGTCGTGTTCGACGCCCTGAACAAGAAAGAGATAACCCCCAACCAGACCGTAGTCATCTCCACGCGCGCCTGGAAAGTGCCGGCGGGCAGTTCCAGGATGTTCCTGGAACCCGGCTCAAAAGTGACGGTGGACGATCTCCTGCGCGGCTTGATGATCCAGTCGGGCAATGACGCGGCCATTGCGCTGGCCGAGGCGGTGTCGGGCAGCGTGGAAGCCTTTGTGGCGCGCATGAATGACACGGCGGCAAAGCTTGGCCTGCACGCCACGCACTTCGCCAGCCCGCACGGCTTGCCCGATCCGGGCACGTATTCAACCGCCAGCGACCTGTCCATCCTGGCCACGCGCTTCATTCGCGACTACCCGCGGCTATACAAGACGTACGACTCCGCCAAGCAATTCACCTTCAACAAGATCACGCAGCCCAATCGCAACCGGCTGCTGTGGCTGGACCCCAGCGTGGATGGCCTGAAGACAGGGCACACCGATTCCGCGGGTTACTGCATTGTGGCGACGGCGCGGCGGCCCAATGGCGCCGACCAGCGCCGCCTGATCACGGTGGTGGTGGGCACGGCGTCCGACAAGCTGCGCACGCAGGAAAGCCGGCAGTTGCTGGAGTGGGGTTTTCAGGGTTTCAATACGATCAAGCTGTACGCGAGCGGCCAGGCCGTGGCCACGCCGGAAGTCTGGAAGGGCGAAAGCGACAGCCTGAAAGTCGGGTTTGCACGCGACGCCTACGTGACCGTGCCTGCCGGTGCCAAGGTCGAGCCGGTGTGGACGCCGGCGTCGCCGCTGGTAGCGCCGATTGCGGCGCAAGACACGGTGGGCGCGTTGCGTGTGCTGGTGGACGGCAAGCCCGCCATGCAATTTCCCGTGGTGGCGCTGGAGCCGGTCGCCGAGGCAGGATTCGCCGGCCGCGCCTGGGACAGCGTGCGACTGTGGTGGCGTGGCCATTCTGGTTGATGGCGCAGCAACATGCAGGAGGTGTGCGATGGTGGTGAGTTTTCCCGGAGGCCCGGCGCCCGCGCCCGGATCGGATGACCCATTGGCCCTGCTGTCGGCGTGCCACGGACGCATCGCGCGTCAGTGCGCCACGCTTGAACGCCTGGCCGCGCACCTGCCCGTGCATGGCAGTGACAACGCCGCGCAAACCGCCGCCGCCAGCGTGCGCCGGTATTTCGACACTGCGGCGGTGCACCATCACGAAGACGAAGAAGAAGACCTGTTCCCCGCCTTGATCGATTCCATGGCGGGCTCGGATGCGGGTTGCCTGCACGCATTGGTGCAGGGCTTGATGGACGACCATCGCCGCCTGGCGACGTTGTGGGCGCCGCTGCGCAAGGCCTTATCCGATATCGCGGCGGGTCAGCCGGCCGCCTTACCCGCCGAACAGGTCCGCGAATTCACGCAGGCCTATGCCGCGCATATCCAGCGCGAGGAAGACGAGTTACTGCCCATGGCATCCCGGCTGATTTCGGACGATGCGCTGGCCGATCTCGGGCAGGCCATGGCGGGGCGACGGGGCGGCGACGCGGGCTAAGCGGCGACGGCGTTCGACTGTCTTTCAGCCCCTGCGCCCTGAATTTGCGATCAGAAAAATGGCGCTACCATGCGTCAAACCGGCGCGCTGGGCGCCGCCCCGACGACGCCACGCCATGAACCGCAACCTTCGTTTTCGCCAGAAACTGCAAGATTCCGCCTTGATGCACGCCATGTCGGCGCACAACCCCATGGCGGCGCGGCTGGCTGTCGATGCCGGTTTTGACGCCATCTGGGGCAGCGGCTTTGAGTTGTCCCAGCTATGCGGTGCCGGACGCCAGCATTCTTTCCTCGTCCGTGCACCTGGACATGATGCGCGCCATCGCCGCGACGGTGGACGTGCCCGTCATTGCCGACATCGATACCGGTTTTGGCAACGCGATCAACGTGTCGTATATGGTGCCGCAGTACGAAGCGGCGGGCGTGTCGGCCGTGGTGATGGAAGACCATCCGCGCGGCGGTGGGCGCTATGCGCGATGTGTTCGCGCGCATCCGGCGCGACGGCGGCATACACGCGGTGGACGCCGATCTGCCGTCGGTCAAGGACATCATCGCGTTGCAGGGCGATGCGGCCATGCGCGAGCTTGAGCGGCGTTATCTGAAGTAGTCGGCCGCGGCAATTTCCCGCATGCCCCTTGCGCGCATAGGCCGTTGCGCGCGTCCCAGCGAGGGATTACGCTAGACGGCTTTTGGCGCCCCGGAGGCACGATGGAGCAGGCGACACGATGACGCAAGCGGCAAGCAAACTGGCGAGCCGCCTGTTCGGTTCATGGGTGAACGAGGTCAGCCGCGTCACGTTGCGGGCGGACCTGTTTGCCGGCCTGCTGGGCGCGTTGCTGGTGCTGCCGCAAGGCGTGGCCTTTGCCACGCTGGCCGGGCTGCCGGCCGAATACGGGCTGTATTCGGCCATCGTGCCCTGTATCGTCGCGGCCTTGTTCGGATCGAGCCGCCACGTGATGTCGGGTCCGACCAATGCCAATTCGCTGGCTCTCTTCGCGGTGCTGACGCCGCTGGCCGTCGCGGGCAGCCCCGGCTACATCGAATTGGCGCTGGCCGTCACGGTGCTGGTGGGCGTGATGCAGTGGCTGGTGGGCGCGCTGCGCCTGGGGTCGCTGGCGCATTTCATTTCGCCATCGGCGCTGTTCGGGTTCACCAGCGGTGCCGCGTTGCTGATCGCGGTGCATGCCTTGAAAGACGGGCTGGGTGTGCCGTCGCCCGCGTCTCACGGGGCGGGCGCCTTGCTTGTCAGCGTGGGCACGCATCTGGATCAGGTGCATCCCGGCGCCATCCTGGTCACGCTGACCACGCTGGGCGTGGCGCTGCTGGTGCGGCGGCTGGACAAGCGCAAGCCTTACATGTTGCTGGGCCTGGTGGCTGGTTCTGTGGCGGCAGCGGCGTTCAATTCGTGGGTGTCCACGCGGGGCGGCGACCCGGTGTCCGTGGTGGGCGCCATCGCGCAGCCGTGGCCGCCGTTCCACGTGCCCAGCGTTGACTGGCGCGCCTTGCCCGACCTGATGAGCCTGGCCTTCGCGCTGACCATCGTGGCCCTGGCGCAATCGATCTCCATTGCCAAGGCGGTGGCCACCCGGTCGGGCCAGCGTATCGACGCCAACCGCGAATTCGTGGGGCAGGGGCTGTCGAACATCGTCGGTGGTTTCTTTTCCTGCTACCTGTCCTGCGGTTCGCTGAACCGGTCGATTCCCAATTTTGAAGCGGGCGCCAAGACGCCGCTGGCAGCGGTATTTTCGGCGGTACTGCTGGTGTTGCTGGTGGCCCTGTCCGCACCGCTGCTGGCCATGATTCCCAACGCCGCTATCTCCGGGCTGTTGTTGCTGGTGGCCTGGACATTGCTGGACATTCCCCGTTGGCGCCAATTGATCCGGATGCAACCGGGCGAATGTGCGATTGCCGCCGCCACGCTGGCCGCCACCGTCACCATCCGCATGGAAGTGGCCATTCTGCTGGGCACCGTGCTGTCGCTGATGGCGTACCTGCACCGCACCTCGCGCCCCGCCATGCGCACGATGGGCTTTGATTCGCGCGGGCCGGATCGGCGCTTCGTGGTGCTTGCGCACCAGCCGGACGCGCTGCCAGAATGCCCGCAATTGAAGTTGCTGCGCATGGAAGGATCCATCTACTTCGGTGCGGCGGCGCACGTGGCGCAGCGCCTGCACGAATTGCGCGAAGCCCCCGACGCGCCGCGCCATCTGCTGGTGATGGCCAAGAGCATGAACTTCATCGATCTGGCCGGCGCCGAGGTATGGGAAGACGAACTTGTTGCGCGGCGCGCGATGGGCGGTGACCTGTATTTCCACCGCCCCCGGCCCGAAGTGCTGGACATGTGGCGCCGAACGGGGTTCCTGGATCGGCTGGGGGCAGACCATATCTACCCGGACAAGGCGACCGCGCTGCGCGAAATCTACGCCAAGCTGGATCGCGGTATCTGTGCGGGCTGTCAGGCGCGGATATTCTGGGAATGCCAGACGCCCGCGCAAGCCCCGGCGGATCAGGGGGTTTCCGTACCCAGGTAGGCGGCGCGCACGCGTTCATCCGCCGCGATGACGGCGGGGGCGCCTTCGGCCAGCAGGGCCCCGCGCACCAGTACCGCGATGCGGTCGGCGTGTTTGAACACCACGTCCAGGCTGTGTTCCGTGAACAGCACGGCGATGCGCTGGGTGTCGGCCACCTCGCGCGTCAGCCGCATCAAGGCGTGCCGCTCGTTGGTGGCCATGCCCGCCGTGGGTTCATCCATCAACAGCAGCCGTGGTTGATGCGCCAGGGCCATGGCCAGTTCCACCCGCTTGACGTCGCCATAGGCCAGCGTGCCGCAATGCGCGTGGGCCTTGTCCGCCATGTGCACCTGCGCCAGCAGGTTCATGGCTTCGTCCCGCGCATGGCCGCCGGCGCGGCGCCAGGGGCTAAACAGCAGCCGGTCGCGCGCCAGCAGCGCGGTCTGCACGTTTTCGCACACCGTCATCGAACGAAATGTGGCAGCGGTCTGGAAGGTGCGGCCCACGCCCAGCCGGCAGATCTTGCCCGCCGACAGGCCGACCAATTCACGGCCACCCAGGCGCACGGATCCCGCGTCGGGCCGCAACTGGCCGCCCAGCGCGTTAAAACAGGTGGACTTGCCCGCGCCATTCGGCCCGATCAGCGCCAGCATCTGACCGGCGTCCAGCGTGAACGACACGCCCGCCAAGGCGTCGATCCCGCCAAAGGACTTGCGCAGGCCTTGCACCTGCAACAAGGGGGCGGTGGGGGGCGTCATGCGCGCCTCCGGTTCAGCCGCGCAGCGGCGCCCGCCAGACCGTCGGGAAATGCCATGACCAGCACAAGGATGGCCACGCCCAACACCGCGTGCCAGTACTCGGTGCTGCGCGCGGCAACGTCTTGCAGCCAGGTGTAGGCAGCGGCGCCAACCAGCGGCCCCGCCAGCGTTTGCAGGCCGCCCAGCAACACCATCACCAGCCCGTCTACCGACCGGCTGACCGCCAGCACGTCCGGCGCGATGCTGCCCTTGGAAAAGGCGTACAACGACCCGGCCAGCCCGGCAGCGAAGGACGCTGCGACAAAGCCCGCCCACTGTACGCGGCGGGAGTCCATGCCCAGCGCCTCGGCGCGCAGCGGCGAATCGCGCACGCCGCGCAGTGCATAGCCCAGCGGCGCAAACGCCAGCCGGCGCAGCCATGCGATGCCTGCCGCGCACAGCGCCAGCGTCACGTAATAGAACCAGGGGCCCTGCGTCAGCCACGCCGACGGCCATAGCCCGATCAGCCCGTTGCTGCCACCCGTGACGTCGTCCCACTGATAGGCCATCGCCCATAGGATCTGCGCCACGGCCAGCGTCAACATGGCCAGATACACGCCGGACAAGCGCACGCAGAACCAGCCGAACAACAGCGCTCCGAACGCCGCGGCGAAGGGGCCCAGCAACAGCGCGGCTTCCATGGGAATGGCGGTCAGCTTCAACAGCAGGGCGGCCCCATACGCGCCCAGGCCAAACCAGGCGGCGTGGCCGAACGACGTCATGCCCGCCAGGCCGGTCAGAAAATGCAGGCTGGCGGCGAACAGGGCGGCGATCAGGATCTCCGTCATCAGGATGCCCAGATACGGCCAGTGCAGCGTGGCGACGGGCACCAGGGCCAGCAGCACCAGCAGCGTGCCGTAGGCGACCCGCAGGCGCGGGCCGGCAGGCGTGATCGGGCGTTCGGGCGCGCCGGCGTGGGACGAGGGGGCGGGCGGCTTCCCCAGCAGGCCCCAGGGGCGCACCACCAGCACGACCGCCATCACGGCAAATTCCGCCAGCAAAGTCAGTTTGGACAGGTTGAATACCCAGGGGCCGATGGCGACCTGGCCCAGGAATACGAAGACAGCCTTGACCGAGCAGATCAGCACCGCCGCCAGGAACGCGCCGGGAATCGAGCCCAGCCCGCCCACCACCACCACGACAAAAGCGCTGGCGATGATTTCCAGGTCCAGGCCCAGCGTGGCCGGCACGCGCGGCGCGGCCAGCGCGCCGCCCAGCCCGGCCAGAAACGCGCCCAGCGTGAAGGCCGACGTAAACAGCCACGCCTGGTTCACGCCCAGGGCGGCCAGCATGTTGCGGTTTTCGGAGGCGGCGCGCAGCAAACGGCCCCAGCGCGTGCGCATCAGCAGAAGCCACAGCAGCCCCAGCACGACGGGGCCGGCGGCGATCAGCAGCAGGTCATATTGCGGATAGCGCCGCCCCAGGATTTGCACGGCGCCGGACAGCCCGGGCGCGCGCGCGGCGAACAGGTCCTCGGGGCCCCAGATGGCCAGTGCCGCATCACCGATGATCAGCACCAGCGCAAACGTGGCCAGCAATTGAAAGAGTTCGGGCGCCCGGTACAGCCGCTTCAGCACCAACCATTCGGCGGCCAGGCCGACCAGCCCCGTCACCAGCGCGGCCAGCAGCAGCCCCAGCCAATAAGCGGCGCCCGTGCCGAACCAGTTGGTGAAGGTCCACGCCAGGTACACGCCCAGCATGTAGAACGAGCCATGGGCGAAATTCACCACGCGGGTCACGCCGAAGATCAGCGATAAGCCCGCGGCCACCAGGAACAAGGCGCTGGCGTCCGCCAGGCCATTAAGCAGCTGCGACAGCAGCCCCGACAGGCTCATCAGTCGGCGGGACGCATCTTGCGCACCTGTTCATCGGGCGGCTGCAAGCGCGCGCCGTCGATGTAGGCGAAGTCTTTCATGACGCCCTTGCCGTCTTCCAGCGTCGTGACGCCCACGTAGACGCCCATCGTCGATTGGTGGTCGATCTTGCGGTAGTGGATCGGCCCGTAGGGCGTGTCCACTTTCAGGCCGCCAAACGCGTCCACCAGCTTTTCCGTATCAACGGCGCCGGCGGCTTTGAGCCCCTGGGCGATCGACATCAAGGAGGCATAACCGACCACCGAGCCGACCTTGGGCGTTTCGTTGTAGCGCTTCTTGTAGGCGTCCACGAAGGCGGTATTGGCGGGGGTGTCGATGGCATACCAGGGGTAGCCGGTCACGATCCAGCCGGCGGGCGTGTCGGCGCCCAAGGGCTCCAGGTATTCCGGTTCACCCGACAGCACGGACACCACCGGCACGTTCTCGAACAAGCCGCGCGTATTGCCTTCGCGCACAAACCGCGTCAGGTCGGCGGCGAACAACACGTTGAAGATGGCGTCGGGCTTGGCGTCGGCCAGGGCCTGCACCACCGCGCCGGCGTCCACCTTGCCCAGCGGCACGGCCTGTTCCGCCACGAATTCCACATCGGACTGGAACGACTTCATCATGGCCTTGAAGGTGGCCACGGCGGATTGCCCGTATTCGTAATTGGGGTAGACGATGGCCCAGCGTTTCTTGCGCAATGCCAGGGCCTTGGGCGCAAGGGCCGCCACGTGCATCCACGTGGACGGGCGCAGGCGCCACGTGTAGCGGTTGCCTTCTTGCCAGGTGATCTTGTCGGTCAGCGGCTCGGCGGCCAGAAAAAACACCCGCTGTTGCTTGGCGAAGTCCGTCAGCGCCAGGCCGGTGTTGGACAGAAAGCCGCCGAAGATCAGCTCGACCTTTTCGCGGGCAATGAGCTCCTGCGCGGCGCGCACGGAATCGCCCGGGTTGCCGTTGTCGTCGCGCGAAATCACTTCCAGCTTTCGGCCCAACACGCCGCCGGCGGCGTTGACCTCTTCCACTGCCAGCTGCCAGCCCTTTTTGTACGGGCCCAGAAAGGCGGGAATGGCCTTGTAGCTGTTGATCTCGCCGATGCGTATCGGCGGTTCCTTGTCCTTGGCGGAGGCGGCGCCAACGGGCGTCAGTGCCAGGGCCAGGAGTGCGGGCGCCAGCGCGCGGCGCAGCAAAGTAAGGCAGGGACGAAGCATGGCGGATATCGCAGGCAAGGGGTCGGGGCGGGGTTGCGGCCAATTGAAGCACGCCGCTTTGCCGCGCGGCAATAATAAAAAACGCCTCGCGCCAACAAAAAAAGCCCCGCGATGGCGGGGCTTTTTCACTAGCAGGGAAAACCGGCTGAATTACTTCAGCTTGGTTTCCTTGTAGTCAACGTGCTTGCGAGCGACCGGATCAAATTTCTTGATCAGCATCTTCTCGGGCATGTTGCGCTTGTTCTTGGTCGTCGTGTAGAAATGACCCGTGCCGGCAGTCGACTCGAGCTTGATCTTTTCGCGGATACCTTTGGCCATGTCGTGCTCCTAGTATGTAGATTGGCGGGTAGGCTGATTAAGCCAGTTCGCCGCGGGCACGCATTTCGGCCAGCACGGCGTCGATGCCGTTCTTGTCGATCGTGCGGATGGCCTTGGCCGAAACACGCAGGCGAACCCAGCGGTTTTCGCTTTCAACCCAGAACCGGCGCGATTGCAGGTTGGGCAGGAAGCGACGCTTGGTCTTGTTGTTCGCGTGCGAAACATTGTTGCCCACCATCGGGCCTTTGCCGGTCACTTGGCATACGCGTGCCATGGATGCACCTCTTTATGTCGTTCTTGTCGCGCATCGCTTGGGGGAGGTAGACAGGGTTTTAGCCGCCGGGCTGTTTGAGGCGCGCTGTGTTGCGTTGCGCTGCCTTGCCGGCCACCCAGTCTTAGTGGATGAGGGGCAAGTGGAACCTGCCCCGTGCTTATACCCGCTGCCTGCCATCCGCCGTGTACCTGGGTTTTTGCCAAAGTACCGAAATGCGCGGTTGGGGTCAGAGTGCTGAACTACAAAGCATAGTAGTCCCGCACGGGAAACTTCATGTGAAGACGTAGATTCTAATACGAAAAACGCAGGTAAATCAAGCGGCGGTGCGTCAGGCCGTGTGCGAACGCGCCACACGGCCCGAGATCCAGGACAGGCAGGCGCAGGTGGCCAGCGTGGTGGTCAGGGGAAGGGCGCTGTCCGTCTGCCAGGCACTGACCGCAAAGCCGGCCAATGCGCCGCAGGACAATTGCAGCGTCCCCAATAGCGCCGACGCCGCGCCCAGCCGCTTGCCTTGGTCCGACAAAGCCAGCGCGGCCGAATTCGGGTTCACGAAACCCTGGCTGCCCATGTAGCAGATCAGGCACACCATCAAGAGAGGCAACGTCATCCATCCGGCCAGCGTCAAGCCCACCGCGACCAGGCTGGCGGCGGCCAGCGACGTCAGCGCGCAGCGTTGCAATTGGCGGGGCTTGTAGGTGCGCAGCAGGCGGGCGCTGATCTGCGAGCAGACGATCAGCGACAACGCATTGGTGCCGAACAGCAGCCCGTAATACTGCGGCTGCACACCGTACAGCTCGATAAAGACGCGCGGCGAACCAATGATGTAGGCAAACATGCCGGCCTGGCCGAAGCCGCCGGCCAGGCTGTGCGCCATGAAGCCACGATGCCGGAACAGGTCGCGATAGTTGCGCAGGATGGTGCTCCAGCGCAGGGGCACCACGCGCTCGGGCGCCAGCGATTCCTTCATGATGCGGGCCACCGCCACCATCAACATCGCGCCGCCCGCCAGCATGATCCAGAACAGGCTGCGCCACGACGCGATAGCCAGCAACTGCCCGCCCGCCAGCGGCGCAAGAATCGGGGCCAGCCCCATGATCAACATCAGCAGCGACATCGCGCGCGCCGCCTCGTGGGTTTCATAGTGGTCGCGGATGACGGCGCGCGGGATCACGATACCGGCCGCGCCGCCCATGGCCTGCACCACGCGCCAGCCGGTCAGCGCTTCAACGGAACCCGACAGCGCGCAGCCCAGGGACGCCACCATGAACAGCGCCAGGCCCACCATCAGCGGCGGCTTGCGGCCGAAGCGGTCGGCCATCGGGCCGTAGAACACCTGGGCCAGCGCCAGCCCGATCAGGTAGGCGGCCAGCGTGCGTTCGACATCGCCACGCGGCACGCCCAAGTTTGCCGCGATGGTCGGGAACGCGGGCAAATACATATCGATGGCGAACGGACCGATCGCGGTCAGCGCGCCCATGAGAATGAGCCAGCCGGGCAGGCCGCTGCGGGAAACAGATGATGGGGACATGGTGATCGCGGTAAAACGCAGGGACAGGGCGCGCGTATCGGTTACCCGTCGGTTCTGCGCCAAGCCAGCGACTTTATCACGCGCCACCTGACAGGGAAATGTCATCGCTTTTCCGATAAAGTCCCCGGCGACCTGTCGTTTCAGAGGAGATGCCGTGAATCCTTTGCTGTCTGTCGTGGAACGCAAACTTCAAGCCCTGCCCGTGCCGGTGCAACTGGTGCTGCCCGACGGCGCGGTGGTGGGGCCGCCCGATCCGCGCGTGCGATTCGTCACGCATGACAAGGCCGCGCTGGCCCATCTGGCCGAAGGCGCCGTGGGCGTGCTGGGCCAGGACTACGTGGAAGGGCGCATCGATATCGAAGGCAATATGCGCGACGTCATGGCGGCCGCCTCGGCGTTGCTGCCGGGTTCGCCCGTGGAGGCCGCGCGCGGCGGCTGGCTGACCGAGCTGGTGCGCCGCGTGATGTCGGTGTGGCGCCATTCCATCGAGCGCGACGCCAAGCAGATCGAATTCCACTACGACCTGTCGGATGACTTCTATGCGCTGTGGCTGGACCCGCGCCGCGTGTATTCCTGCGCCTATTTCCGCACGCCCGACATGACGCTGGCGCAGGCCCAGGAGGCCAAGCTGGATCACATCTGCCGCAAGCTGCGGCTGCGCCCGGGCGAGCGCTTCCTGGATGTGGGGGCGGGTTGGGGCGGGCTGCTGTTGTGGGCAGCCGAACACTATGGCGTGAATGCCACCGGCATCACGCTGTCGCGCAACCAGCACGCCTATGTGACAAAGCTGATCGAGGCAAAGGGCTTGTCGGGCCGCGTGCGCATGTCGCTGCTGGACTACCGCAAGCTGGATGAGTCCGCGCCGTTCGACAAGATTGCGTCGGTGGGCATGTTCGAGCACGTGGGCCGCGCGCAACTGGACGGCTATTTCGCCAAGCTGCGCCGCCTGTTGCGACCCGGCGGGCTGATCATGAACCATGGCATTACCGCGGCGGGCGTCTACAACGCCGAACTGGGCAACGGCATGGGCGAATTCATCGAAAAGTACATCTTCCCGGGCGGTGAACTGACGCACATCAGCGTGGTCATGCAGGCGATGACCAATGGAGGCCTGGAAGAGGTGGACGTCGAAAACCTGCGCCCGCACTACGCCCGCACGCTGTGGGCATGGAGCGATGCGCTGGAAGCCCGGCTGCCCGAAGCGGCGCAGGTGCTGAAAGGGGAAGAGGGCGCTCGCTCGCTGCGCGCCTACCGCCTGTACCTGGCGGGCTGCGCCATGGCGTTCGAGCACGGCTGGATCGCGCTGCACCAGATATTGGGCCAACCGCCCGCCGTGGGGCGTTCCGACGAGCTGGACCACCCGGCGGACCTGGCCTACCCATGGCGGCGCGACTACATGTATGGCGACCCGGAAAGCCCTGTCGGCTGACCAGAAGTTGAATTTAAGCTGAACGCAGCCTGAACAAGGTCCATCAAAAAGACGTCGGCGGCGGACCGGATCGCGGTTTCGGGGCTGTTGGAACGCGCTGTATGTACTGATAAGATCAAAATATTAACTAAATGTATCGTTCATTTGAAACCAATATTCCCCAGGGGAAATTCCCGAATCGCCCCGTATTGACAAGGGTAATCCCGTAGCTTTTCGGCCGCGAATGTATCTGACTTATTCAAGCTCGGGCTTGGGCAGCGCAGCAATTTCGTTTAAGATGCTGCCTTCTTCGTTCAGTTTTGTTCAATTTCTGTGGGTTTTCAAAAATCGTGTTTTTGAAACTCCTGTCTTGCAAGAACCCGCGCCTTTGCGGTTCTTCTTGTCGCTAGTGTCGGTTTGTATTGGCGGTTCTGCCCGTCTTCCGCACAACCCCCTTAGCTCCACGGCACTTCCGGGCCAGACCCGGCGTGTGTCCTTGAACCTATGGAGGCAAAAAGCCAATGCGTTTTACCCCTGTCAAGACCCTGGCCGCCGCGGCCGTTCTGTTTGCATTCGCCGGCGCGGCCCAAGCCGCCGATGCCCCGCAATGTGAAATCAAGCGCCCGGTCAATTTCGGCGCCATGAACTGGGAATCCAATCTGGTTCTGGTCGATGTCGAACGTTTCATCATGGAAAAGGGCTACGGCTGCAAAACCGAAACCCTGCCGACGGAAACGCTGCCTGCCCTGGCCGCGCTGGAGCGCGGCGATCTGGATATCAATACCGAAATCTGGCTGAACAGCGTGGCGGACCCCTGGGAGCGCGCGCAAAAGACCGGCAAGGTCAAGCGCATCGGCGACCTCTACATGGGCGCCGAAGGCTGGTACATCCCCCGTTACACCGCTGAACGCCTGCCCGGACTGAAGTCGGCCGCCGACCTGCCCAAGTTCAAGGACGAATTCAAGGATCCGGAAGAACCCGGCAAGGGCCGTTTCTACGGCTGCCCGGCGGGCTGGGGTTGCGAAGTCACCAGCAACAACCTGTTCCACGCCTTGAAGCTGGATGACAGCTACACCCTGTACTCGCCCGGCACCGGCGCTGCGCAGAAAGCCGCGCTGATGTCGGCCTACAAGCGCAAGCAGAACGTGGTGTTCTATTACTGGTCGCCCACGCCGCTGGTTGGCGCGATGGATCTGGTCAAGCTCGACATGCCGCCTTACGATGCCGAAAAGCACAAGTGCCTGACGTCGTCCAAGTGCGCCAAGCCCGAGCCCAGCGCCTACCCGGATAACCCCGTCTTCACGGCGGTGAACACCAAGTTCTCGGAAGAAGCGCCCAAGCTGACCGAGTTCCTGTCCAAGGTGTCGGTGCCGCTGCCCGTCATCAACGAAACGCTGGCCCACATGGAAGAGTCCGGCGATGAATCCAACGCCGTGGCCAAGTGGTTCCTGAAGAACAAGCCCGACGTCTGGACCAAGTGGGTCCCGGCCGACGTCGCCGGGCGCGTCCAAAGCGCCCTGTAACCGTATCGGAAGTCGGCCCCGCGCTGTCATGGCGCGGGCCGGCCGCCTTAAGGGAAAAAGCCCGTTGCGGTCTTTGCATCGGGTTTTTTCCCCTGAGATGGCCGCTGGCCGGGCGCTGGTTGCCCCGCCGCCGGCAAAAGGCGTTGCACCGTATGTGGCCCGCTTTATGGCCCGCTTTGTGGACCGCTTTGTGGCCCGCTTTCGTCAAGCAAGCGCCCGGGCCGCATGCCCATCCGGAATCCGGAATGCGTGGTGGCCACCGGCCGCCGGAAAGCGCCCAAGAATGGAGTCGAAACTATGTTTCCTGAAATTATTCCCGCCCGTCAGGTCAGGGCGGCGATCGACGGGTTTGTCGATCACCTGGTCACCAACTACGCGGACACGCTCGAGACCCTGTCTCAGCCGGTTCTGCACGCCCTGGTGTGGTTGGAGCAATTGCTGCGCAGCTCGCCCTGGTGGGCCGTCGTGGCCGTCACCATCGCCATCGCGTGGGGCGTCAGCCGCCGCATCGGCCTGAGCCTGGCGATGGGCGCACTGCTGTGCGTCATCGGCGTGCTGGGCTTGTGGGACGCCGGCATGCAGACGCTGGCGCTGATGATCATGGCCGCCGGCCTGTCGGTGCTGATCGGCATCCCGCTGGGCGTGCTGATGGCGCGCATCAACTGGCTGCGTTCCATCATGCTGCCCGTGCTTGACGTGATGCAGACGATGCCCAGCTTCGTCTACCTGATTCCCGTCGTGATGCTGTTTGGCCTGGGCAAGATCCCCGCCATCATCGCCACCGTGATCTATGCCGTGCCGCCGCTGATCCGCCTGACCGACCTGGGCATCCGCCTGGTCGACCGCGAAGTGCTGGAAGCGTCGCGCGCCTTTGGCGCCAACCCGCGCCAGCAGCTGTTTGGCGTGCAGTTGCCGCTGGCGTTGCCCAACATCATGGCCGGTATCAACCAGACCACGATGATGGCGCTGTCCATGGTGGTGATTGCGTCGATGATCGGGGCGCGCGGCCTGGGCTATGAAGTGTTGCTGGGCATCAACCGTCTGGAAGTGGGCCGTGGCCTGCTGGCGGGTCTGGGTATCGTGGTGCTGGCCGTGCTGTTCGACCGGATCACGCAATCGTATGGACAGCGCATGCGCATGGGAGGCCAGCGATGAGCAAGATCGAAGTCAAGAACATCTACAAGGTCTTTGGATCGCATCCGAAGAAATGGCTGGCGGCCGCCCAGGGTGGCATGAGCAAGGAACAGCTGCTGGCCGAAAGCGGCCACACGCTGGGCCTGCGCGATATCAGCCTGTCGATTGAAGAGGGCAGCATCTACGTCATCATGGGCCTGTCCGGGTCCGGCAAGTCGACGCTGATCCGCCACTTCAACCGCCTGATCGAACCCAGCGCCGGCCACATCCTGGTTGATGGCGTGGACGTCGTCAGCTTGAACAAGCGCGACCTGGAAGTCTTCCGTCAAAAGAAGATGAGCATGGTGTTCCAGCGCTTTGGCCTGTTTCCCCACCGCACCGTGCTGGACAACGCCGCGTACGGCTTGACGGTGCAGGGCGTGGGCAAGACAGAGCGCGAAAAGCGCGCCCGCGACTGGCTTGAGCAAGTGGGCCTGGCCGGTTTTGAAAACCAGTATCCGCATCAGTTGTCCGGCGGCATGCAGCAGCGTGTGGGCTTGGCCCGCGCGCTGGCCACCGATGCCGAAATTCTGCTGATGGATGAAGCGTTCTCGGCGCTGGACCCGCTTATTCGCCGCGAAATGCAGGACCAGCTGCTGCAACTGCAAGCCAAGCTGAACAAGACCATCGTGTTCATCACGCACGATCTGGACGAAGCGCTGCGCCTGGGCAACCGCATCGCCATCCTGAAAGACGGCGAACTGGTGCAGGAAGGCACGCCGGAAGACATTCTGCTGAACCCGGCCAACGACTACGTGCAGTCGTTCCTGCAAGACGTGAACCGCACCAAGGTGCTGAACGCCACGCACGCTGTCAACCCGGCGCGCCTGACCTTGACGATGCGTTCGCGTCCGGCCCACGCGCTGGACCGCATGCGCGCCATGGACTACGAATACGCCCCGGTGCTGGACGGCAAGCGTCTGGCCGGCGTGTTGACCGCCAAGGCGGCCGAGCAGGCCATCCAGGAAGGCGTGCGCGACGTGTCGCGCTTCGTGGAAGACCTGGCGTCCGTGCCGGCCACGGCCGGCCTGGGCGAAGTGCTGGCGCAATTGGTGCACAGCGACCAACCGGTTGCCGTTACGGGTGAAGACGACGAATTCCTGGGCATGCTGTCGCGCAAGAAGGTCGTTGAACTGGTGACCCCGGCACTGACGGAAAATGCCACGGCCGAGCCGGTCGCGGTCGATCTGGAAGGCCAGCCCGTGCACGAGCCTCGCGACCAGGCCGCCTGATCCGTGTTCGCATCCCTGCGCCCCGGTGTTTCGGAGCGCATTGACTTTGCCCGCGTGCAATCGCTTGCACGCGGGCAAAGTCGTTTTATGATGGCTGGCCGGTCACGCGTCCGGCGTTCCCCGTTCGAATAACCGGAAGCCGTCATGCCCATTTTGAATGTCCAGATCCTGCAAGGCCACTCGGCCGCCCAGAAGGCCGCCTTGTTGCGCGCCGCGTCCGACGCGGTTGTCCAGAGCATTGCCGCGCCGCTGCCCAGCGTGCGCATCGTGTTGCAGGAAGTGCCCGCCGAAAACGTAATCGTGGCCGGTGAAATCGGCAAGCGCATGGTGCGCGTCGACGTGGCGCTGATCGAAGGGCGCGACGAAGCCAAGAAGGCCGCGCTGATCGCCGCGCTGAACCAGGCCGTGTGCACCAGTATCGATATCTCGGGCGAAGACGTCCGGGTGCTGATCCGCGACGTGCCCAAGGTAGACATGGGCGTGGCCAACGGCATCAGCGCCAAGGCCGCCGGCCGTTAAGCTGCCGTTGCCGCACCCGCCGCGCGGACATCCCGCGCGGCTTTCTTGCGCCCGGCCTTATTGCATCTTCAAGCCCAGTTCGGCCACAAAGTGTTTTTCCTCGGCCACCTGCTTGATGGCAAATTCCGTGTACGCCGCGCTGTCCATCAGCATGTGCGGCTGGTCTGCATTGTCCAGCGCGCGGTTGTATTCGGGATCGTGCGAGGCGCGGTGGAAGGCCTTTTGCAGCACGGCGACGATCTTCGGATCCATGCCCTTGGGGCCCGCGATGCCCACGGGATTGGTGGCCACGATGGGGTAGCCCAGTTCGGTCATCGTGGGCACGTCCGGCACGCGCTTGGCGCGCGCGTCGCCCACGATGGCCAACAGCCGTGCGCGGCCCGTGTCGATCATCGGGCCCCAGCCCGCGTCCGACACCATTTGGATGTGGCCGCCCAGCAGCGCCGTCGTTTCCTCGGCCGCGCCCTTGTACGGAATGAAGTTGAACCGCGCCCCGGTCAAGCGCGACAGGCGCTCGATGGCGATGCGGCCAGAGCCGCCCGCGCCCGTGCCGCCGTAGCTGATTTTCTCGGGGTTGGCGCGCGCGTGGGCGATCAGTTCATCCAGCGTTTTCCAGGGTGCATCCTGGCGCACCACGATGCCGTAGGAATAGGCCGTCATGCAGGCGATGTAGGTGAAGTCCTTGACCGGGTCGTAGTTGACCTGTTGCAGGAAGGGGTAGCGAAACAGCGTGCCCACCACGACCGAGATCGTGTAGCCGTCCGGCGCCGCCGCCTGCGCCATCGCGGCCGGCCCCAACGTGCCGCCCGCGCCGGGCCGGTTCGCGATGACGACGGTCTGGCCCAGCTCTTTGGAAGCCGCCACGGCCAGCGCGCGCATCTGCGTATCGGTGGCGCCGCCCGCCGGAAACGGCACGATCAACGTGATGGGGCGCACCGGAAACGTGGCGGCGTGGGCGGCGGGCCAAACGCCCAACGTGGCCGGCAAGATCAGCCCCAGCTTGAGCAGGCTGCGGCGTCGGGGCAAGGCGATGCTGCGAGAGGAATCCGTCATGGTTGTCTCCGTCCTGATTTGTTATGGGGCACGGCAAGGGGCACGGCGAATGGCACAGCAAGGCACGGCAAGCGTCACAGCAAGGGGCACGGCAACTGCTTCCCGCCGGGCTCAACGCGCAACGCCGCGCGCGGACAGGCTCGCGATGGCGGCGTCGTCATAGCCGGCATCGCGCAGGATCTGGTGGGTGTGTTCGCCCGGCAGCGGCGCCGGGCGTCGGATGGCGAACTGGAAGCCGGACATCTTGACGGGGCTGCCCACCTGCGCGCCGGCCCCGTACTCGGGGTGCCGTGCGGCGTGTACCATGCCGCGCGCGGCGTAGTGGGGGTGCGCCAGGCTTTCGGCCAGCTTCAGCACCGGCGCGACGCAGCAGTCGGCGCCGTCCAGCACTTGCAGCCAATGCGCCAATGGTCGCGACCCAAACAGCTGCTGCAATTCCGACCGCACCCACGCTTGCCGCGTCGCGTCTTCATCCCGATGCAAGGCCAGCAGATCCGGCCGCTCAAGCCTGCGGCACAGGGTGCCCCAGAACTTCGGTTCCAATGCCGCAACGGCCAGATAGCGGCCGTCCTGCGTGCGGTATTGGCCGTAGCACGCCAGCGCGCCCGACAAGGTGTCACCGCCGGCGGGCCGCGTCGCGCCGTGCGCGTTCAGCGTGGCCAGCGGCACCACTGCGCCCGCCAGCAAGCCGTCGGCGATGGCGATATCCACATAGCGTCCGCGCCCCGTGCGCTGCGCATCAACCAGCGCCGCCAGGATGCCCATCACCGCCGTCAGCGACCCGCCCAGAATGTCGGCCACCGGCAGGTTCGACAAGGCCGGCTGGTCCGGCCCGCATCCCATCTGGTCCGCCACGCCCGCCACCGCCGCATAGTTCAGATCATGCCCCGCTGCATCGCATAGCGGCCCGTCTTGCCCGTAGCCCGTGATGCTGCAATACACCAGCCGAGGGTTGTGGCGCGACAGCGTTGCGTAGTCCGCTTTCAGCCGCGCCGTGACGCCGGGCCGGAAACTCTCGATCACCACGTCGGCGTCGCGCGCCAAGGTTGCCAGCGCCGCCTGCCCCTCGGGATGCTTCAGGTCCAGCCGCAGCCCACGCTTGTTGCGGTTGCACACGGCGCGCAACGCGGGCGGCGAGTAGTCGCCCGCCTGCGTGTCCTCGATCTTGATGACGTCGGCGCCCAGGTCGGCCAGATACTGCGCGCCCAGCGGGCCGGGCAACAATCGTGACAGGTCCAGCACCTTGATGCCCGCAAGCGGGGCGGTGTTCGGCGTATCCAAAGAGGGACTCCGGTAAATACGAAGAGGTAGCCGGCCTGCGGCAAAAGCCAGTCTAGGCGCGGCTTTGCGGCGATCCAATGGCGAAATGGATGATTCCGCTTGGCGGGAATGCTCACGCCGGGCATTCCTTGGCCGCATGCCTTTCGCTACCATCGACCCGAGTCGGTTCGCGCCCCGCCGTAGGAATCCGCCATGACGCATCACACCATCGCCGTGGGGCACATCGCCCAGATACTGCAAGGCGCCCGCACGCGCGGCGTGGACGTGGAACGCGTGTTGCGGCGCGCCCAGGTGCCGCCCGCCCTGTTGCAGGCCCCGCTGGCGCGCGTGTCGCAAGCCCAGTTCGCACAGATCCTGCGGATGTTGCGGCGCGCCACGCGCGATGATTTTCTGGGCATGGGGCGGCATCCGGTGCCGCTGGGCGCCTTCGCCCACGCCTGCCGCCTGGCCTTGCAGGAGGGCACCGTGGGCCAGGCGTTGCGCGTCGCGTTTCGCTACTACCATGGCGTGCTGCGCGACTTCACCGCGCGGCTGTGCGTCAGCGGCGATACCGCGCGCATCGTGCTGGATGCGCGGGGCGCGCCGGACTGTACGCAGTGGTACGGCGAACGCACGTTTCTCTTCTTCACGCTGGGCGTGGCCAACTGGCTGGCGGGGCGTCGCCTGCCCATCCTGGGCGTGGATTACAAAGCCGGCGCGCGTAGCGCCGACGCGCAAAAAGTCTTTCATGCGCCGATACGCTATGGGCGATCCGACACGGGCCTGTGGCTGGAATCGCGTTGGCTGACGCTGCCCGTGGTGCAGGACGCGCAGGCGCTGCACACCTTCCTGGCAAACGCGCCGTTCGACCTGCTGGTGAAATACCAGGACCGCGCCACGCTTACCGATCGCATCCGCCGCCTGCTGCGCAACGACTTGTCCGGGGACCTGCCATCGCTGGCGCAGGTCAGCGCGCAGCTGTCAATGACGCCGCAAACGCTCAGGCGCCATCTGCGCGACGAAGGGCAGGGCTTTCAGGTGCTCAAGGACGATCTGCGGCGCGATGCCGCCGTCGAATATCTGGGCCGTCTGGATCTGTCGCTGGTGGACATCGCCGCGCGGCTGGGGTTTTCCGAACCCAGCACCTTTCATCGCGCGTTCAAGAAATGGACCGGCGTGTCTCCCGGCGAATACCGCCGCACCCAACTGGCCTGCGCGCCGGCCTCGATGCCCGCCCGCGCGCCATCGGCCCCTGACACTTTCCGCCAATCCATTTGACGCCTGCGGCCATTGCCGCGTGGCGAGCCGGGCCGGAAAGTACGGGTTGAGCAAGGGCTGGGCAAGGGTGGCCCAAGCAGCGATGCGCAATCTGCCTGTCCGCAGCCCGCCACCGCCACACACTTCAGGAGAACCCGCATGAATCGAAAAGTATGGGTGGCCGGCGTCGGCATGATTCCGTTCTGCAAGCCGGGCGCCAGCGACCCCTATTCCGTGATGGGCATGCGCGCCGTGCAAGAAGCGCTGGCCGATGCGGGCGTGCCCTATGACGCCGTGCAGCAGGCCTATGCCGGCTACGTCTTTGGCGATTCCACTTCGGGCCAGGCCGTGGTGTATGGCCTGGGCCTGACGGGCATTCCCGTCTTCAACGTCAACAACAATTGCGCCAGCGGTTCGTCGGCGCTGTTCCTGGCGCGCCAGGCGGTGGAAAGCGGCGCGGTGGAATGTGCGCTGGCCGTGGGGTTTGAACAGATGGTGCCGGGCGCGCTGAAAGGCGTGTATGAAGACCGGCCGTCGCCGCTTGCCGGCTTCGTGTCGGCCATGACCGCCGCGCAGGGCTACGACACCGCCACGCCGCGCGCCGCGCAGTTTTTCGGCGGCGCCGCGCGCGACTACATGAAGCAGCACGACATCCGCGCCGATACGTTCGCGCGCATCTCGGTCAAGGCGCGCCAGCACGCGGCCCGCAATCCCTACGCCGTGTTCCGCAAGACCGTCACGCTGCCCGAGGTGCTGGACGCGCCCATGATCTTCGACCCTTTGACTCGCCTGCAATGCTGCCCGCCCACCTGCGGCGCGGCGGCGGCCATCCTGTGCTCGGACGAGTTCGCGCGGCGCCACGGCCTGCGGCCCGCCGTCAGCATCGCCGCGCAGGCCATGACGACCGATACGCCCACCACGTTCGATGCCGCCGACATGCGCCGGCTGGTCGGGCTGGACATGACGCGCGCCGCCGCCGACCGCGTATACGAGGCCGCGGGCGTGGACCCCGCCGACATTGACGTTGTCGAATTGCATGACTGCTTCACGGCAAACGAATTGATCACCTACGAAGGGCTGCGCCTGACATCCGAGGGCACGGCCGAAAAATTCATTGTCGATGGCGACAACACCTACGGCGGCCGCGTCGTGACGAATCCATCGGGCGGCCTGCTGTCCAAGGGCCATCCGCTGGGGGCGACCGGCCTGGCGCAGTGCGCCGAGCTGGTCTGGCAGTTGCGCGGGCAGGCCGACCTGCGGCAAGTGGAAGGCGCGCGGCTGGCCTTGCAGCACAACCTGGGGCTGGGCGGCGCGTGCGTCGTCACGCTGTACCAGGCCGCGTGACGCCGGCGTCCGCAACAAACCAGGAGACAAAACGATGGGAACACTTGAAGGCAAGGTGGCGCTGGTATCCGGCTCGGGGCGGGGCATCGGCCAGGAGATCGCGCTGAAACTGGCGCGCGAAGGCGCCAGGGTCATCGTCAACGACCTGGATGACGGGCCGGCCCAGGACACGGTCACGCGCATCCGCCAGGCGGGCGGCCAGGCTCACGCTTGCCCCGGCAGCGTCACCGCGCCGGGCTTTGCCGACCGCTTCGTCAGCGCGGCGATCGACACCTACGGTGGCCTGGACATCATCGTGAACAACGCCGGCTACACCTGGGACAACGTCATCCAGAAAATGACGGACGAACAATGGGATGAAATCCTTGCGGTGCATCTGTCCGCCCCTTTCCGCATCCTGCGCGCCGCGTCCGGCTTCCTGCGCGAAGCCGCCAAGGCCGAGGCCGCCGACGGGCGCGAAGTGTTCCGCAAGGTGGTCAATATCTCGTCCACCTCGGGGGTGATGGGCAACGCCGGCCAAGCCAACTACGCCGCCGCCAAGGCCGGCATCAACGGCCTGACGCGCGCGCTGGCCAAGGAATGGGGCCGCTACAAAGTCAACGTGAACAGCGTGGCGTTCGGCCTGATCAAGACGCGGCTGACCGACGCCGTGGCCGACGGCGACACCACGCTGGACATCCAGGGGCGCCAGATCAAGGTGGGCGTCAATCCGCAGGTGCTCAAGAACGCCGAAAGCCTGATCCCGATCGGCCGCGCCGGAACGCCCGCCGAAGCCGCCGGCGCGGTCTATCTGTTCTGCTTGCCTGAATCCAACTACGTCAGCGGGCAGGTGCTGGTCGTGGGCGGCGGCCGCCCATGACGCGCCCGCACAATTCGATGGAACCGCCACGCCCCGCGTGGATGGACGCCGACCTGACGCTGTTCCAAGATGCGACGCGCCGCATCTTCGAAAAGGAATTCGCGCCCGACGAGGAAAAGTGGCGCAAGCAACAGCATGCCGATCGCGACATCTGGGCACGGGCGGGGCGTCTGGGCCTGTTGTGCGTCAGCATGCCCGAAGCCTATGGCGGCGGCGCGGGCAGCTTCGCGCACGAGGCCATCGTGGCGGCCGAGCAGGCGCGCGCCATGGTCCACGGCTTCAGCAACAACGTGCACAGCGCCATCCTGGCGCACTACATCCTTAACTACGGCATCGAGGCGCAGCGGCAGCGCTGGCTGCCGGGCATGGCCACGGGCGAACGCGTGGGCGCCATCGCCATGAGCGAACCGGGCGCCGGGTCCGACCTGAAAAGCGTGCGAACCACGGCCGCGCGCGACGGCGATGCCTACGTCATCAATGGGTCCAAGACGTTCATCACCAACGGCCTGCACGCCGATCTGATCTGCGTGGTGGTCAAGACGGACCCGCACGCCGGATCGCGCGGCGTCTCGCTCATCATGGTGGAAACGCATGACTTGCCGGGCTTTCGTCGCGGACGGCTGCTGGAAAAGCTGGGCCAGAAAAGCGGCGATACGGCCGAACTGTTCTTTGACGACGTACGCGTGCCCGCCGCCAACCTGCTGGGCGGCGAAGAAGGGCAGGGCTTTACGCAGCTCATGCAGCAACTGCCGCGCGAACGGCTGCTAATTGCAGTGGGCGCGGTGGCGACCATGCGGCGCGCCATCGACGACACCGTCGCCTACACGAAGACGCGCCAGGTATTCGGCCAGCCGCTGATCGACATGCAGAACACGCGCTTCAAGCTGGCGGAATGCGAAACGGTTGCGACCATCGCCGCGCGCTTTGTCGACGATTGCATCGCGCGCCAGTTGCAGGGCACGCTGGACCTGCCCACCGCCGCCATGGCCAAGTGGTGGACCACGCAGATGAACTGTCAGGTCATCGACGAATGCCTGCAATTGCACGGCGGCTACGGCTACATGCTGGAAACGCCCATAGCCCGGATGTACGCGGATGCGCGCGTAGGCAAGATCTACGGCGGATCGAATGAAATCATGAAAGAAATCATCGCGCGGGGCATGGCCGCGTAACGCGGCCGGCACCTTGCACGGGACTCGGAGAGAGACACGCATGCAGCAAGCGCATTTTCGGTCGCCGCCCCCGGCAGGGACCAACGTATGGCCCAAGGGCTTGCCGGCCCACATCCACCAGCCCCGCTCCAGCCTTGTCTTCAACCTGGAGTCGTCTGCCACGCGCTATCCCGACAAGCCCGCCATCGTGTTCTACGACATGGTGCTGGACTATGCGCGTCTGAAGCGCGAGGTCGAGGCCATGGCCGGCTATCTGCAACACAGCGCGGGCGTTGCAGCCGGCGACCGCGTGCTGCTGCTGAGCCAGAACTGTCCGCAATTCATCATCGCCTACTACGCCGTGCTGCGCGCCGACGCGGTCGTGGTGCCGGTGAACGCGATGAGCACGGAAGACGAACTGACTCACTACTTGAAGGACAGCGGTGCACGCGTGGCGTTTGCCGCGCAGGAACTGGCGCCCCGGCTGGCAGGCTTTGTCGAAGACGGGCGGCTGGAACGCGTCATCGTTCACGCCTACTCCGACTACCTGGGCACGGGCGGTGATGGCCAGAGGCCGCCGCCCGACTTGATCGCCGCGCCGCGCGGCAAGGTGGACATGCCGGGCGGCGTGCCCTGGTACGGCGCCTTGGCGGTCAACGCCCCGCCCCGGCCGCACCAGGCGCGCGCGGGCGATCTTTGCCTGCTGCCCTATACGTCCGGCACCACCGGCCGGCCCAAGGGCTGCCGCCACACGCACGGCACGTTGGGCGCGGCGGTGACCGGCTCGGCGCTGTGGCGCGGGCTGACGTCCGAAGCCGTCATCATGGGCGTGGCGCCGTTGTTTCATCTGCTTGGCATGCAGAACTGCATGAACCTGCCCATCCTGCTGGGCGCCACCGTTGTGCTGCTGCCGCGCTGGGACCGCCAGGTGGCGGCGCAATTGATGGCGCGGCATCGCGTCAGTGTGTGGGCCGCGCCGCCGGCGATGGTGGTGGACTTCTTTGCGCAGCCCGATATCGAATCGTATGACCTGTCGCGCCTGGCCTTGTTGTGCGGCGGCGGCGCGCCCATGCCCGAGGCGGTATCGGCCATGCTGGCCGAGCGCTACGGCATCGTCTTCAACGAAGCCTATGGGCTGACCGAGACCGCGTCGTTCCTGCACTGCAATCCCATGCACCGCAACAAGCGCCAGTGCATCGGCGTGCCCACCTTCGGGGTCGATACGCGCGTGGTGGACCCGGCCACCTTGCAGGAATTAGCGGCCGGGCAGGTGGGCGAGCTGGTCACGCGCGGCGCACAGCTGATGCTGGGTTACTGGAACAACCCGGCCGCCGACGACGAGGCGTTTTTCATGCTGGATGGCGAACGCTACTTTCGCACCGGCGACCTGGGGCGGGTGGATGAAGATGGCTATTTTTTCATCACCGACCGGCTCAAGCGCATGATCAATGCGTCGGGCTACAAGGTGTGGCCGGCAGAGGTCGAGAACGCTTTGTACGAGCATCCGGCGGTGCACGAAGCCTGCGTGATCGGCGTACCCGACACGTGCAGGGGTGAAACCGTCAAGGCGCTGCTGGTGCTGCGGCCCGAGGCCCGCGACAGCGCGCGCGAAGACGAAGTGATCGCGTGGGCCCGCGCCCGCATGGCCGCCTACAAGGCGCCGCGTATCGTCGAATTCGTGGACGCGCTGCCCAAGTCCAGCACGGGCAAGATCCTGTGGCGGCAATTGCAGGAAGCGGGGCGGGCCGCCGGCTAGCGCAGCGGCACGCCGTTGGTCAATTGGCGCAGTTCGTTCAGCAGCTTCGCGGCGGGCAGGGGCAGCAGCCCCTGCGTGCGCCGAAACGCCGTCAGCATGCGCGTGTCGGACGCGCCGGGAATCGGCAGCCGGTCAAGCTGGCCCGCGCGCAGTTCGGCGTGATACATCGGCTCGGGCATCCATCCCAGAAAATCCGAATGGGCAATCAGGTTCTTCAGCACCGTGATGGAACGCGTTTCAACGGTGACGTCCGGCATGGGCAAACGGTGTCGCGTGAATAGCTGGTTCATGTGTTCGAAGGGCTCGGTGCCCCGCGGCAGAATCGCCCACTTGTACGCCAGCGTATCGGCCAGGCAAAGGCCGGGGCGGGAACGCAGCGGGTGGCTGGTGCTGGCCACCACGTAGCTGGTGTCTTCCCAACGGCAATCCGGCACCGAGACAATTTCGTCCGTGTCTTGGGTATGCGCGCCCAGGGCCAGGTCGATTTCGCGCGACAGCAGCGCGCCGGCCAGGCGATCCCATACGCCTTCCACCACCTGCACCTGCAACGTCGGCCAGCGATTGCAGGTTCGGGTAAGTGCGGTGGGAAGAATCAAACACGCAATGCTGCCCACCGTGCCAACCCGGATGGTGCCCTTGGACAGGCCCAGCAGCGCACGGACTTCTTCTTTGGCGCTTTCGGCATCGCGCAGCAGCGCGGTGGAATGCGGCAGCAGCGTCAGCCCGATATCGGTCAGCTGCATGCCCTTGGAATGACGTTCGAATAATGGGGCGCCGACCTGGCCTTCAAGGCGGCGCACGATGCGGCTTAGCGCGGACTGCGTGACATGCATGGCGTCGGCGGCACGTCCGAGGCTGCCGGCGGCTACGACCGCGTTGAATGCCGCCAATTGGTGTAGGTCGAATGGCATGCCAAAGCGTAATGACTTTGTCTCGATATATCAATTCTCAAGTCTGCTAGGGGGGGCGACACTCTGCCATCGCAATTGACCGCGCCCGGCGCAAGCCGGGCACCTGGTCAATCCCGCCACCTCACCGCAAGGACCCGAGCTATGAACGGACCCGTTTTTGGCCTTTTAGGCGCGCTGAACGCCTCTGGTAGCGTGTCCGACACGGTCCCGCCGCCGCAGCCGCTGACCGTGCGTGACGCCGTCTACGACTTGATGCGCCGCGTCGGCATGACGTCGGTATTCGCCAACCCCGGGTCAACCGAGCTGCCCATGTTCCGCGGGTTTCCCGACGATTTCCGCTATGTGCTGGGCTTGCAGGAAGCCACGGTGGTGGGCATGGCCGACGGTTATGCGCAAGCCACGCGCAATGCGTCGATGGTCAACCTGCATTCGGCGGCCGGGGTGGGTAACGCGATGGGCAATTTGTTCACGGCATACAAGAACCGCACGCCGATGGTCGTGATCGCCGGCCAGCAGGCGCGCGGCATCCTGCCGTTTGACCCCTTTCTGTCCTCCAGCAACGCCGCCGAGCTGCCCCGGCCTTACGTCAAATGGAGCACCGAGCCCGCGCGCGCGCAAGACGTGCCGCTGGCCATCGCGCGCGCCTACTACCTGGCCATGATGCCGCCGCGTGGGCCCGTGCTGGTGTCCGTGCCGGTAGACGACTGGGACGCGCCGTCGCCGCCGTTGGCACATCGCGGCGTCAGCACCGAACTACGCCCCCAGCCCGAGGCCATCGGCCGCATCGGCGCCTTGCTGGACGCTTGCCGACGCCCCGCCATGGTCGTGGGCGCTGCTGTGGACCGCGACGGCGCCTGGAACGAAATCGTGGCGCTGGCCGAACTGCACAGCGCGCGCGTGTGGGCAGCGCCCATGTCGGGCCGTTGCAGCTTCCCGGAACGCCATCGCCTCTTCGCCGGGTTTTTGCCCGCTGCGCGCGAAGGCATCGTTGCCCGCCTGCAAGGGCACGACCTGATCCTGGTGGTGGGCGCGCCGGCCTTCACCTATCACGTCGATGGGACCGGGCCGCACGTGCCCGACGGCGCCGAGCTCTGCCTTCTGACCGAAGACCCGGACACGGCGGCGTGGGCGCCGGCGGGGCTTGCCGCCGTGGGCAGCATCCGCCTGTGCCTGCGCGATCTGCTGGCGCGCCCCGCGCCTATCATGCGGCCCTTGCCCGCGCGGCGCGCGCCCAGTCCCGCGCCCGGGCCGTCGTCGCCGATGTCCACCGCCTTCGTGCTACAGACGCTGGCCGCCATGCGCGACCCGTCCGATATCGTGGTGGAAGAGGCGCCCAGCGCCCGACCCGTCATGCAGCACTATCTGCCGCACGTGCGTACACAAACCTTCTACACCATGGACAGCGGCGGGTTGGGTTATGGCATGCCCGCGGCGGTGGGCGTGGCGTTGGGCAAGCCCGACCGGCGCGTCATCGCCCTGATCGGCGACGGTTCCAGCCTGTATTCGATTCAAGCGCTCTGGAGCGCCGCGCAGCACAAGCTGCCGATCACCTTCGTGATTCTCAACAACCGCCGCTATGCCGCGTTGCAAGACTTTGCGCCGGCGTTCGGCTTCGGGCCGCACGACAAGATCATGGGCACCGATCTGCCCGGCATCGACTTTGTTGCGCTGGCCAGGGGGCTGGGCTGCGGCGGCGTGCGCGTGTCGGACGCCGCGCGCCTGGGCGCGGTGCTGGCCGACGCCATGGCCAGCGGCAGCCCCACGCTGGTGGAAGTGCGGGTGTCCTGATCCTATCCGCGGGGTTCCGGAGGCTGACTCCGGCCCCCAGGTTCCTGGACCCTGACGCCGTCCGCCCAGATGCCGTTTCGCGGCATGAAGGAAAGCGGCATGAAGGAAAGCGGCATGAAGGAAAGCGGCATGAAGGAAGGCGGCATGCGGCGCTTTGGTGGCAAGGCCGGCATCGACGGCTTTACCGACCTGCGCTGGCTGGCCGTGCAGACCACGCCACGTGACTACGCGTTTTGAAGCGGGTCCACCTTCAGTTTCGCCTTGCACTCCTCATTCCCCTCCGCCTTCACCTTTGCAAAAGGACCATGTATGCGTACTCAGGTAGCGATTATCGGTGCAGGCCCAGCCGGGCTGATGCTGTCGCAGTTGCTGCACTTGCAGGGCGTGGATTCCGTGGTACTGGAATGCCGCAGCCAGGAAGCCATTCGCGCCACCCTGCGCGCGGGCGTGCTGGAGCAGGGCACGGTGGACGTGTTGACGGAAGTCGGCTTGGGCGCACGGCTCCGCAGCGATGGCTTCCGGCACGAAGGCACGGTGTTGCGGGTGGGCGGCCTTGACCGCCGCATCGACTTTGTCGACCTGACGCGTGGGCGCGCGGTGATGGTGTACCCGCAGCACGAAGTCATCAACGACTTGCTTGATGCCCGGCTGGCGGCGAAAGGCGACGTGCGCTTCAATGTCAGCGACGTGACGCTGCACGGCGTCACCCAAAGCAATGACGTGCCGCGCGCGGGCATGCGGCAGGCCGCCCCGGAATCCGCCCCCCCATCCATCACGGTGCCATCCGGGCCCGTGGTGCGGTTTCGAGATGAAGGCGGAGACCCCGTTACCTTGCGCGCCGATTTTGTCGTGGGTTGCGACGGCACGCACGGCGTCAGCCGCGCCGCCATCGCTTCGCACGCCTTGCACACACTAGAGCATCGCTACCCGTTCGGCTGGCTGGGCATCCTGTGCCAGGCGCCGCCGTCATCCGATGAACTGATCTACGCCTTGGGCGCCGACGGCTTTGCGCTGGTCAGCACCCGATCGCGCGAGGTGCAACGCATGTACCTGCAATGCGACCCGCGCGACGCCCCCTGCGACTGGTCCGATGACCGCATCTGGACCACACTGCGCGCGCGCCTTGCCACCCCCGACGGCTGGGCGCCCAATGAAGGCCCCATCTTCGACAAGACCGTCATCGCGATGCGCAGCAGCGTGACCGAATCCATGCGGCACGGCCGCCTTTTCCTGGCGGGCGACGCGGCCCATGTGGTGCCGCCAACCGGGGCCAAGGGCCTGAACCTGGCCGTTTCCGACGTGTGCCTGCTGTCGCGCGCGCTGACGCGCTTCTACCGGCACGGCAAAGACGATCTGCTGGACAGCTACAGCGCTGACGCCCTGCGCCGAGTGTGGCGCGCGCAGCGTTTTTCAAAATGGATGACGACGCTGCTGCACCGCTATCCCGATGCGGACGCCTTCGACCGCAAGCTGCAAGACGCCGAACTCGACTACCTGGCCCGATCGCGCGCCGCGTGCACCACGCTGGCCGAAAACTATGTGGGGCTGCCCATGGCGCCGCCCTGGGACTGAACGCGGGCCATTTCCGCAAAGGAGAACCAGCATGACTCGTAGTGCCCAGAACGCGGCGGTTCGCACCGCGTCGCCCGACCCCGGTAACGCCGACGTCGGCGACCTCCTTGACAACGGCCCCTTCACGTCGATGCAGAAGTTTGTGGTGATGCTTGCCGCCTTGTCCATCGTCATGGACGGGTTCGACGGCCAGCTGATCGGCTTTGCGATTCCGATGATGATCCAGGAATGGGGCATCACGCGCGAAGCCTTCGCACCCGCCGTCGCGTCCGGCCTGATCGGCATGGGGCTCGGCAGCGCGTTCGCCGGCCTGTTCGCCGACCGCTACGGCCGCCGCATGGCGGTCATTGTCAGCGTGTTTGTGTTTGGCACGGCCACGTGCGCCATCGGGCTGGCGCCCGATGCGTTGACCGTGGCCGTGCTGCGTTTCATTGCCGGCCTGGGCATAGGCGGCGCGCTGCCCAGTTCCACCACCGTTACGGCCGAGTTCACGCCCGCGCGCCGCCGCACGCTGGCAGTCACCGCCACCATCGTCTGCGTGCCTTTGGGCGGGATGCTGGCGGGGCTGTTTTCGGCGCAGGTCCTGCCCCTGTATGGTTGGCGCGCCTCGTTCTTCATAGGCGGATCGCTGGCCATCGCACTGGGCTTCGCCCTGATGGCCACGTTGCCCGAATCCCCCCGATTCCTGGCGCGCCGCCCTGAGCGCTGGAACGAGTTGGGCGTGTTGCTGGGGCGCATGGGCCGGCCCATGCCGCAAAGCGTGCACTACACCGACGCGGTCGAGCAGGCGCTTGAACAGCCCGGGGTCCTGCCGCAGCGTGGCGTACGGGCCTTGTTCTCGAAGGGCTACGGCGCCGACACCATCGCCATCTGGGTGGCGTTCTTCATGTGCCTGACGGCGGTGTACAGCGCATTCAGCTGGTTGCCCACAATGCTGACCTCGGAAGGCTTGCCGCTGGCGGTGGCCGCGTCCGGGCTTACCGCCTACAACCTGGGCGGCGTGATCGGCGCGCTGGTGTGCGCCGTCGCCATGACCCGCTGGGGCTCGCGTTGGCCGCTTGCCATCTGCTGCGTGGGCGCGCTGGGCAGCGCCTTCCTGATGCTGATGGTTGATGTGCGGCAGAGCTCGTCCTTGTTGGTGTTCGGGTTTGGCGTGCACGGTCTGTTCGTCAACGCGGTGCAGTCCACGATGTATGCGCTGTGCGCCTACGTCTACGTCACGGGGGTGCGCGCCACCGGCACGGCGGGGGCGCTGGCCTTCGGACGTCTTGGCGCCGTCCTTAGCGCCTTCGTCGGCGCAACCGTCATCACGCAGGGCGGCTCGCAGGGCTACCTGCTGTTGCTGGGCACAGTCATGGTGTTTGCGCTGATTGCGTTGCTGATGGTGCGCCGTCATATCCCGGGCAAGCGCGCGGCGCCGCCGTTGCGCACCGTTGCCGCCGTGGAGGGCTCACGATGAACATCGCGATGCTGGGCGCGGGCGCCATGGGTTGCCTGTTTGGCGGGTTGCTGGCCGAGAGCGGCCGGCAGGTGACCTTGCTGGATATCGATGACGCCCATCTGGAGGCGATACGCAGCAGCGGGTTGCGGCTGGAGACCGACCGGGGCGACAGGCGCATCCACGGCATGACGGTGTCACGGCCCGAGCACTGCCGCCAGCCGCCGGACCTGCTGATTCTCTTTACGAAAAGCCTGCATACCGACGCGGCGCTACGCAGCGTGGCGCCCCTGGTCGAAGGGCCTGCGCGGGTGCTGACATTGCAGAACGGGCTGGGAAACCTGGAAGCGGTTTCGCGCCACGTGGACCCGGCGCGCGTGCTGGTCGGCATGACGACGTGGCCGGCCGATCTGGCGGGGCCAGGGCACGTCAGGTCGCATGGCGGCGGTGTGATCCGCATGTGGCCGGCGGGCGGTAGCCGCAGGGGTGGCGAAGCCCAGGCCGTAGCTAACTTCACGGGCAGGGCCAATGCGCATGCCAACGCGCATGCCAACGCCAATGCCGACAGCAACGTAGACAGCGACGTTATCCACATCGCGACCGTGCTTAACGACGCCGGCTTGCAATGCGAAGTCGACCCCAACGTCTGGAAAGCCATCTGGGAAAAGGTGGCTTTCAACGCTGCGCTTAACAGCCTGTGCGCCGTCTCGGGCTGCGCGGTCGGCCAGCTGGCCAGCGTGGATGACGGCCCGATGCTGGCACGCAACGTCGTGTCCGAGGTGATCGCCGTGGCGCGCGCAAGCGGCATCGACGCCGACGCGGCGGCATGCCATGCCAGCGTCGAGCACGCCATTGCACATCATCGTGGCCACAAGCCGTCGATGTTGCAGGACGTGCTGGCAAGCAGGCCAACCGAAATTGAAACGATCAACGGCGAAGTGGTGGCGCGGGCGCGCGCGGCGGGCGTGCCCGTGCCACACACCGCCCAGTTGCTGGGCCTGGTGCGCCTGATCCAGGCGCGCCAATCCGACCATCCGACCAAGAGACACCCATGAGCTCATCCGAAACGTCCCCACCCCAGTCCCCGCGCCCGTCATCGCCCCAGTCATCGCGACAGTCATCGCGACAGTCATCGCCGTCGGCCTCCCGCCCGCCGGCCGGCCTGTCGCCCAGGGACTGGGCCAGCCATCCCGCGTACCTCTACGACGACTATCGTTCGACTGAATTGCGCGGTCCGACGCTGCCGCTGGTGCCCCTGAGCGCGGCGTTGGGCGAAATGCGTCGGCCGGTCTTTGGCGACGATAGTGTCGGCAAGCTGGACCACGACCTGACACGCAACGCGCGCCGCAACGGAGAACCCATCGGCGAACGCATGGGTTTGGCGGGCCGCGTCGTTGACGACCTGGGCCGGCCCGTGCCCCACACGCTGATCGAAATCTGGCAGGCCAATGCGGCCGGCCGCTATGTGCACAAGGCCGACCGCCACGACGCGCCGCTGGACCCGAACTTCCTGGGCGCGGGCCGCTGCCTGACCGACGCCGATGGCCGCTACCGCTTCTTGACGATCAAGCCGGGGGCCTATCCCTGGGGCAATCACCCCAACGCCTGGCGCCCGCAGCACATCCATCTATCCCTGTTCGGCCAGCACTTCGGTACGCGGCTGGTCACGCAAATGTACTTTCCCGGCGACCCGTTGCATGCCTTTGACCCGATGCTGAACGGTACGCCCGAAGCGGCGCGCAGCCGGCTGATCGCGGATTTCAGCGTGGGCCTGACCGAAGCGGGCGTTGCGTTGGGATACCAGTTCGACATCGTGCTGCGCGGCGCGCGTTGCACGCCGTTTGAAAACGGTTAAGGAGGCGTCATGTTGATGCAAGGCTTGCAAGACAATTTTGGGCAGACGCCGTCGCAGACGGTTGGGCCGTATTTCGCGTACGGCCTGACGGCGGCACAGTACGGTTACGACTTCGATCAGCCTTTTGATACCGTGCTGACCGATGACGAGGCGCGCGGTACGCGCATGCGCCTGGAAGGCCGGGTGCTGGACGGCGATGGGATGCCGGTGTCGGACGCGCTGGTGGAAATTTCGCACGTGGACGGGCAGGGCCGGTATCCGCGCAATGTGTACGAGGCATCGGCCATGGGGTTTCGGGGGTTCGGGCGTTGCGGCACGGGCACCGACCTGGGCAACCGCTACGCGTTCCACACGGTCAAGCCGGCGTCGCAGGCAGACGGCGAGGCGCCGCACATCGACATGATCGTGACCATGCGGGGGCTCTTGCTGCACGTATTCACGCGCGTGTACTTTCAGGACGAGGCCGAGGCGAATGCCGCGGACCCGGTCTTGAATTCGGTGCATGCCGAGCGGCGCCACAGCCTGCTGGCGCGTAAGGACGAGCGGGGCGGCGACCTTATCTACCGGTTCGATGTGCATATGCAGGGGCCGTACGAAACGGTGTTCTTCGACCTGTAGCCTGCGCCATCGCGAGATCAGCGCAAAAAGCAGGGCAAAAAGCAGGGCGAAAAAAAGGCGCTGATAATCTCAGCGCCCTGGCAATGCGGCGGGTACGACACCGCCCGCGTTGCATCAGGCCGTGGTGTCGCCGGCCGCTTCGGGCTGGTACAGAATTTCTTCGATGCTGGCCGAATGCTCGGTCTGGTTCGGCGCCGTCCATGTGACCAGTTGACCGGTGCGCGAGCCGATCAGGCTCAAGCCCAGTGGCGACATCACCGACACCTGGCCCTGCGCCAGGTTGGCGTCGGCCGGATAGCACAGCGTGACAACCATTTCATCGCCCTTGTCGTTCAGCAGGCGCACGCGCGAACGCATCGTGATGATGTCGGGCGTGACTTCTTCGATGGCGATGATGGGCGCGGAGTCCAGCAGTTCTTGCGCGGCATCGACGGCATCGCGCGACAGGGTCGCGGCGGTGGCGGGGCGGGTGATCATGCCCAGCAGTCGGGCGTGGTCCAGGGCGGTAATGAGTTTGTCTTGCGGCACGGCGTTCATGTCGGTTCTTCTTGGACGAAAGGCCCCGCTAGGCGTAGGCCTTTCGGCGTGCGCGGGCGAGGCAATGGAGGAGATGACAGCGCTTTGGGAAGAGAATGTTCAAGCGGTGCCGCGACGAAGCGTACGGTGTGGATCGTGTCCGGGCAGCGCGCCGACGTTGCGGCTTACTGCGGCTAGCCCGCCCTAAAGCAGGCTTCGGACCCCGGACAGAGACAGTTACCGGGCTGATTCGAGCGTCGAAGCGGTGCAGTTTTTGCGCGTTTGGCGCCCAATCTGCTGTCGGCAATAGGCGAGTATATAGGCCATTGCCATATGCGTGTGTCGGAATATTCTGAAAAGGGGCGATTTGAGCCGCCCCTTCCCGGGTACACGCGGTAAATCAGCCCTTGATAAAGGCTAGCAGGTCAGGGTTGATGATGTCGGCGTGGGTGGTCAACATGCCGTGCGGCAAGCCTTGATAGACCTTCAACGTGCCGTTTTTCAGCAGTTTGACCGACAGGCGCGAGGCATCGTCAATCGGCACGATCTGGTCGTCGTCGCCATGCATGACCAGCGTGGGCACGGTAATGGCCTTCAGGTCTTCGGTCTGGTCGGTCTCGGAAAACGCCTTGATGCCTTCGTAATGGGCACGCGCGCCGCCGATCATGCCTTGGCGCCACCAGTTGTTGATGACGCCCTGCGACACCTTCGCGCCTTCGCGGTTGAAGCCGTAGAACGGGCCCGAGGCCACGTCTACGTAGAACTGGGCGCGGTTGGCGGCCAGCGCTTCGCGAAAGCCGTCGAACACTTCGATCGGCAGGCCGCCCGGGTTGGATTCGGTCTTGAGCATCAGCGGAGGCACGGCGCTGACCAGCACGGCCTTGGCGACACGGCCTTGCGGTTGACCGAATTTGGCGACATAGCGCGCCACTTCGCCACCGCCCGTCGAATGGCCGATGTGAACCGTATTGCGCAGGTCCAGGTGTTCGACCACGGCGGACGCGTCGGCGGCGTAATGGTCCATGTCATGGCCGTCGCTGACCTGGCTGGAGCGGCCGTGGCCACGGCGGTCATGCGCAATGACGCGAAACCCCTTGTTCACGAAGTACAGCATCTGCGCGTCCCAGTCGTCGCTGGACAAGGGCCAGCCGTGATGGAACATGATGGGCTGGGCGGTCTTGGGACCCCAGTCCTTGAAGAAAATCTGCACGCCGTCGGGGGTGGTGATAGTGCTCATGGGCTAGTACTCCGGGTAGGTGCCACGGGTGGGGCGGCCTGTGAAACCGGCGCGGATATACGCCGGCCCCAACGCCGCCAAAGCCCCCAGCGTAGCGCTGCCCACCTTCAAGCGCTTGAACGTTATGAATCGGCTTTGAACGAAATCATCTTGCGTCACGCGTGCAATGGTGGCGCGGCGGCGCGGCGATCCCCCCGGCCCTGTCTAGCCTGCGCCCTGGCGCAGCGCCCGGTAATGGTCCACCACCCCTTGCAGGGCGTATTCGGCGCTGGCTTTGCGGATGCTGTTGCGGTCGCCCGAGAAACGCTTGGTGGCGGTAAACACCACCGGGTGCGCGTCGGCATTGCCCATCTTGAAGACCCAGGCGTAGCACTGCGTGCCGCTGGGGATCTCGTCATCGGTAGCGTCGGTGACGCCGGTATTGGACACCGCCACGTTGGCCGGGCTTTTGCGCGCCGCGCCCAACGCCATGTCGCGCGCGACCGCCTCGCTGGTCAGGTTGTGCGAGCGCAGGGTGGACGCCGGCACCCCCAGGCAACGCTGCTTGGCTTGAACCGAATACACGACGAAGGCGCAGTCCAGTAATTGGCCGGCGCCGGGAATGTCCGCCAGCGTGGCCGCGATCAGCCCCGCCGTGCAGGATTCGGCGGTCACCAGCGTCAGGTCGTTTTCCTGCATGAATGTCGCGACTCGTTCGATAGCGTTCATCGTTGCGCTCCGGAAAGGGGGGGCCGCCTTGTCATGGCCATTGCCCCAGGAGAGTGCCCTGAAGCAAACCACGTTCCCGACGGCCTCGCGGGCATGGCAGTTGCTCTGGCATTCCGTTATCCGACATTCCGACATCCGTCATTTCATCATCCGGGGCCGTTGCCCCATCAACGCCAGGAGCCAGCCATGAGCATCCCATCGACGTTGCAGCAAAAACCGACCTCGCCGCAGCCCAACCAGCGCCAGCCCAACCAAGGCCAGCCCGACCAATCCCCGGCCGAAAATCCCGACCGCCGCGCGCCCGGCCAGGAGCGGGACAAGGACGGGCGCTGGCCGCCCGATGCCCTGCCCAACCCGATGCCGGGCCTGGACCCCCAACAAACCCCCGGTATCGACCGCTTGGGCGACGCGAACGTCGCCGACCAGCAGTGGCTGCGCAGCACGCGCGGCCTGTGATGGCCTAGAGGCCGGGCGTTTCCGCCCGGCCTGGCGACTACGCCGGAAACGGCGCGGGCGGTGCATTCCCACCCGGGTTGCGCCCGCCTGCCGCCCCGCCGCCCGCCGATCCCCCGCCCGTGGCGGGCGAGGATCCCGCCGTATTTCCGGGCAGATTCCCCGTAGCATCCTCCGCCGCCGGCGCCGCGTCCCGGGGCATATGCAGAATCTGCTCCGGCAGGGCCAGCGCAATGCCCGCTGCCTGCAACTCGCGCATGATCCCCAGGTTGATCGCCTGTTGGATGTCCATGTAGTGGTTGTAATCCGCCGTCAGCACGTAATAGACCGCCTCGAACTCCAGCGCGCCCTCGCCAAACCGGGCCAGATGCGCGCGGTCAAAGCGCGTGTCGCTCTGGCCCTCGATCTGCGAACGGATGATGCCCGGCACGGCGGCCACTTTTTCCACGTCGGTCTTGTACGTAATGCGTACTGAAAACACGATGCGCCGTTGCTGCATCCGTTTGTAGTTTTGGATGGTCTGCTTGAGCAATTCGGTATTCGAGCAGACGATCTGCTCGCCGCCCAGGCTGCGGATGCGCGTGGTCTTCAGCCCCACGTGTTCGATGCTGCCGGCCACCTGCCCGAACACAACGAAGTCGCCGGCTTCAAAGGGCTTGTCCAGCCCGATGGAGATCGACGCGAACAGGTCGCTCAAGATGGTCTGCACCGCCAAGGCCACGGCCACGCCCCCGATACCCAGGCTGGCGACCAGCGCCGTGATGTTCACGCCCAGGTTGTCCAGCATGGCCAGCAGGGCAATCACCCACACCAGCGCCCGCAGCAGGAAACTGAGCAAGGTGGCCGTCACGGTGCCCCGGTGGTGCAGCGCGCGGCTCAAGCCCACGTCCACCGCACGGTCCAGCCAAAGCGCCAGTTGCAGCGCGATCAGCACAAACCACAGGTGCTGTGCGCCGCCTTCGCTCCACGGAAAAGGCGCCCCCGCCACGTCGATGCCGATCAGCAAGGCGAAGATGGCCAGCAGGATCCAGCTGGTGCGCTGCATGACGCGGATCGCGCCGGCCGCCATGCCGTGGCCGGGTTGCGCCGCGCGCCGCTCCAGCCGCGTGCGCACCAGGCGGAACGCAAAGATCAAGATTAGATAAAGGGTGGCCGCGACCGCCGCCGCGATCAGCCACAGGGCGATGGGATGGTCCGCGAGTGCGCGCGTCCCGGAAATCCATTGACTCAACATACCGCCTCCGCAAGGTTGGACTCGCGGTGGGCAGCAAATGTTGTGCCGCGGTGCAGCGCCGGCAGGTTACCGGCCGAACTTGGACAGCAGCATCGATATCAACCGCGCCTGGTTGAAGGGCTTTTCGCAACGGGGGAATTCGCGATAACACGCTTCCAGGGCCTCGACACCGAACCCCGTCAGCAGGACGACATGCACGCCCTGCGCTGTCAATGCATCAATCAGCGGATAAGACAGCGTGCCGTGCAGATTGATGTCCACCACCGCGCAATTGAATTGCCCCGCGTGTGTGTCGACGAAACGCGTCGCCTCGTCCAGCCACCCGATCATGCCAATGATCTCGGCGCCCACTTCGCGTAGCGCTTCCGCCAGCGTTTCCGCAATGACGTATTCGTCTTCAACGATCAGCAACTTGCAAGCCGACAGTGGGAGAGTTTCAGCCATGGTGATCCTTTTACTTGGCCGCGATCGTGAAGTGGGTCGACGGCCGTAATGGAACTTCGATGCGGCAGCGCAAACCGTCTTCCCTGAAATCCAGCGACGTGCGCGCTTGCAGGGTGAACGTCAGCGCCTGTTCGATGAGTTCGCGCCCGTAGCCCTTGCGCCGCGTGTCGGGCGGCGTGGGCAGGCCGGACTCGTGCCATTCCACAATCAGCATTTGCCCGTCGCCCTGGGGCTTCGTGTGCCATTGCACCTGCAACTGGCCGCCGGCGTATTTCAAGGCGCCATGCTTGAGCGCATTGGTGCCCAGTTCGTGCAGCGCCAATGCCAGCGACTGGCTGCATTCCGCGCTGACAAACGTGGGATCGCCCTGCACCGACACGTGCTGCCCATGCCCCACGGCATCCAGTTCGCGCCGCACGATTTCGCCAAAATCGACGGCCTCGTGCGACGCATCGCTCAGCAGGCCCTGCACCCGGCTCAATGCCGAAAGCCGGCTGTCCAACCTGTCGTAGGGCTCACCACGCCCAAGGGTGCGGTATGCAATGCTCTGCACCAGCGCCAGCAGATTGCGCGTGCGGTGTTGCAGTTCGGCGATCAGGATGCGATGCCGCTTTTCGGCTTGCGTGATCTGCGTGATGTCGATGAAAGTCACGACCACGCCATCCACGCGGTTGTTCGCATCGCGGTAAGGCGCCAGACGCAGCAGGTAGTGCTTGGCGTCGCCGTCGCCTTCGATGCGGCGCTCGATCACTTCCTGGGTCCGGAAAACCTGCTGGATGTCCTGCGCGAACGAGGGCAGCGGGACGCGGCTGGCCAGGTCGGTGATGGGGCGGCCACGGTCGCTGGGCAGGATGCGGAACACGTCGCATACCGGTGGCGTGAAGCTGCGTATCACCAGGTTGCCGTCCAGGAACAGCGTGGCGAACGCGGTGCTGGCAAACAGGTTGTGCAGGTCGCTGTTGCTGCGGTCCAGCTCGTCGACCTTGCCTTGCAATTCGGCGTTCACCGTGTGCAGCTCTTCGTTGAGCGACACCAGTTCTTCCTTGGACGCTTCCAGTTCCTCGTTGGACGATTGCAGTTCTTCGTTGACGGACACCAGCTCTTCGTTGGACGACTTCAATTCCTCCAGCGCCGTCTCGTATTCCTCGATGGTCGCTTGCAGGCGGTCCCGCGTTTCGCGCAGCTCGCTTTCGATCTGTTCGGCCGCGCCGATGTGCGCGGCATGCAGATAGGCGTCGGCTTCTTCGCGGCTGACGGGCGGGCCGTCGTCGGCAAACAACACCAGGTAAAGCGGTTCGCCTTCGCGGTTGTCCAGCAGCGGGTCCACCGTCAGGCGCAGCAGTTGTACGCGGCCGTCATCGCCTTCGATGGCCACGTTATGGCGCGTGGCCGTCACGCCGGTGGACATGGCGTCATTGAGCAGCGCGCGCAGGTCCAGGCGCAGGTCCTTGCGCGCCATCGCCAGAATCTGGCGGGTAGGCACACCCGCCGCGGCCTCCAGGTACTTGCCGGTGCGGCCCGAGTAATACACCACGTCGCCATCTTTGTTGACCAGCACGTGCGGGGGCGCGTGCTGGTTCAGCACCTGCGAATCGATGGATTGGCGCAGCCCCGTGGCACTGGCCGGCAGGCGCCGATGCAGCAAGTCCTGCGACGGCGCCATGCCCGTCGATGGCAGGTTGAAGTGCGGGCGCGGGCGCACGGCGATGTCGCTGCGCCGCTGAAAGATGCGATGCTTCTTGTCCACGGCGCCGAACATATCGGAGAACTGCGTCGTGTTTTCCGACATGCCCAGGAACAGATAGCCGCCGCTGCGCAGCGCGTAATGGAATGTCGGGAACACCTGCTTTTGAATGTTGCCGCCGAAATAGATCAACAGGTTGCGGCATGACACCAGGTCGATGCGGGAAAAGGGCGGGTCTCGCAGGACGCTGTGCGGCGAAAAAATGCACAGTTCGCGGATCTGTTTGCTGACCACGTAACTTTCGCCGTCGGCAATGAAGAAGCGCTCGCGGCGTTCCGGGCTGACGCTGTCCAGCAGCGTGCCCGGATAGCGGGCGGTGCGCGCGATATTCAGCGCCCGTTCGTCGATATCGGTGGCGAACAGCTGTACGCGCGGAGGCAGCTCCATTTTCTCCATGTGTTCGCGCAGCAGGATGGCAAGCGAATAGACCTCTTCGCCGGTCGCACAGCCGGGCACCCACACCCTGACGGTATCGCCCACGCCGCGGCCTTCCAGCAGTTGCGGCACCACCAGCTTGGCCAGCGCATCAAAGGCCTCGGGGTCGCGAAAGAAGTCCGTCACGCTGATCAGCAGGTCACGAAACAGCGCGCCGGCTTCCTGGGGCGTTTGCCGCAGGTACGTCAGGTAGGCGTCCAGCGATTCCGACTGGTTCACCTTCATGCGGCGATGCACGCGGCGCATGAAGGTCTTGCTCTTGTAGCCGCTGAAATCATGGCCCGTTCGGGTCAGCAGCAGCGCATAGATTTCGGCCTTGATCTTTTCCATTTCGGGGGGCATGGCCTCGTCTTCGTCAGCTTTTAACAGGCTCAGCGGCGAGGCCGGCGCAGCGTCAAGCATGTGCAGGCGCGTGCCCATTTCCAGCGCGGGCAGCGCAAAGTCGATGATGCCGGCCCCGATGGCGCTGTCGGGCATTTCTGCATAGGCCGGCCCGTTGCCATTGGGGGCCTGCGCCATGGTGATGCCGCCAAATTCCTTGATGGCCTTCAGGCCCAGGGTGCCGTCGGTGTCGCTGCCCGACAGCACGATGCCCACCGCGCGCGGGCCGTAGTCCTTGGCCAGCGACGTGAAGAACTGGTCGATGGGGCGTCGGCCGTTGCGCTGGCCGGACGTTGCGGCCAGCTTGATGCGACCCTGGCTGACCGAAATGTCGGCGTCCGCCGCCAGTACATAGACCTGGTTCATCTCGATAGCCATGTCGTTCTCGGCGGAGTTCACCGGCAAGGACGTGTGGCGGCCGATGAGCTCGGGCAGGTGGCTTTCGCGGCCCGGGCCCAGATGTGTCACCACGATGAACGACATGTCGGGATCCTTGGGAATGCCCGCAAAAAACCCTTCCAGAGCCTCCACGCCGCCGGCGGAGGCACCGATACCCACAACAAAAGCGGCACTGGAAAGGGTCATGTCGTTCCAAAAATGGGAAAAGCAAGATGATATTCGACGACGTTAGCACGGGGAATCACTGGTGTCCCGGTCGGAAAAATCTACATACCTATGCGGGACGCACCCCAAAAAACGGGGGTTCCCGGTGCCATGCGACTGCGGTTTCGGGAATGCCGCTTGCTGCAAGATCAGCGCCACTTTTTAAAAGGAATTCGCGATGAAATCCAAAGACAACAAGCCCAATCCCACCGCCGATGACACCCCGCGCGAAGCGCAGGCCAGCCACCGCGACACGCAGAATCGCAGCAAGAAAGAAGGCCATGTCACACAGATCGGCACCGGCCAGGACCAGCAGAGCCAGCGCAATCGCGGCGCCGGTTCGCGTAGCAAGCCTTAAAGGAGAATGCGCCATGACACATCCTGGGCACAGTTTGCATCGGGCGCGCCGCTCAGCGCTTGCCCTTGCGTTGGCGGCGGGCCTGGGCTGGGCGCCACTGACGTTCGCGCAGTCGGCCGGTGGCCCGGCGGGCCCGGCGGGGCAGGGTGGCCCGCCGCCCGCCGGCACGCCGGCCCCCAAGGGACCCGCCCCGGATAGCGGTGCTCCGGCACCGTCCAAGGGCGACCCGTCGCGCCCGCCGCCTACCGTGCCGCAGGCCGCGCCGGGCACCACGCCGTCGCAGCCCGTGCAGGGCCAGGGCACGGTCAAGGGCTCGTCGGCCAACCCCGCGCCCGATGGGCAGATTCCAGGCGGCAAGGCGGGTTCGGGCGGGCACAAGACCAACCTATTCGGCCGTTGAAAAAGGCCGGTCGATGGGCCGGACGCTGTTCGGCACAAAAGGGCGCGCATCATGCAAAACCGAGACATTGTGGTGGTGGCGGTTTCCACGGGCGGCTTGGCCGCGCTGGAGGTCCTGCTGGGCGACCTGGACCCGGGCTTGCGAGCATCGGTTTTCGTGGCGATGCACGTAGACGGGTACCGCAGCGTACTGCCCAGCCTGCTGCAAAACCGCACACGCTGGCGTGTGCAGCATGCCGAGGACGGCGAACCCTTCGCGCCCGGCGTCGTCTACATCGCGCCGCCCGACCGGCACATGATCTTGCAGCATGACGCCACGGTGTTGACGCGTGGCCCCAAGGAAAACTTCACGCGGCCGGCGGCGGACCCGTTGTTTCGTTCCGCCGCCGTGCACTATGGGCCTCGCGTCGTGGGCATCGTCTTGACCGGGCGCCTGGACGATGGCTCGGCGGGGCTGAAGTCGGTGCACGCGTGCGGCGGTTTTGCCATCGTGCAAGACCCCCAGGACAGCGTCGCGCAGGACATGCCGGCCAACGCAATCGCGGCAGTGCCCACGGCGCAGGTGCTGCCGCTTCAACAAATTGGAAATGCGATGGCTAAAGCGATCAACACAACGGTGGCGCCGCGCGCTGCGGGCAGCGGGCCGTCGGAAACGCTGCGCACCGAATCTCGCATGACGGAAACGGGTCAGTCCTCGGCGGCCGTGCTGGAACGCATCGGGCGGCAGTCGGGGCTCACCTGCCCCGAATGTGGCGGCGTGGTCTGGCGCGTGGACGCGGGCCTGCCGGTTCGGTATCGCTGCCATACCGGACATGCATTCTCGGCCGCCTCGCTGAACGCCGCGCAGGCCGAGCAGGTCGACGATGCCATCTGGTCCGCCGCGCGCCTTTTGCGCGAGCGTATTTTGCTGGCCGGTGAAGAAATCGCAACGGGCGGCGGGTCGGCGCAAGAGTCGAGTCGGTTGCGGGCGTCGGTGGCCCAATGGGAGGCGGCTTACCAGCAGCTGCGCAGCCTGGCGGCGACCACCGACGGGCCGCTGGCAAAAACCGACATCACTTGACTGGTGCCGCGGGCGCGGCAGGAATGCGATTTGCGGCCCTTGCGGTTCCATCCCGGAATAACCGCAAGGAGATCAACAATGAGCGCCGTGAACAAAGAAATGGAAGCCTGCATCGACAATTGCCTGGCCTGCTATCGGCACTGCCTGCAAACCGCGTCCAACCACTGCCTGGAGGCGGGCGGTGAACATGTCGAACCCGAACACTTCCGCCTGATGATGGCCTGCGCCGAAATTTGCCGCACGGCCGCGCACACGATGCTGATCGGCATCGAGCAACACGACCGTGTTTGCGGCGCGTGCGCCGACATATGCGCCGCGTGCGCGGACAGCTGCGAAGGCGTCGGCGGCATGGACGACTGCGTTGCAGCCTGCCGGCGCTGCGCCGACAGCTGCAAGAAGATGGCGGCCTGAACGGATGGCGCCCTGCATGGGCGGGCGCCTCCGGCCGGCTACGCCAGCCGCTGCGACGCCAACCAAAGCGTCACCAGCAGCGAGCCCGCCACCATCCAGAACACGATGGCCAGCAGAATGCCCAGTGACAGCCGGAAGCCGGTCGTGGGACCGGTCAGCGGCAGACGGCTCGGGGGAGTCAGGGCATGCGAGGTCGCGGCGCCGGTCAGCGGCAGGGGGGCGGCTTGCGGCACGGAGGGCAGGGTGGGGGAGGCCATGGTCAATCCTGTAATCCAAGGACGTGTGTTGTAGGGTCCCGCCCACGCCGTGCGGGTCTGCAAGGGGTGCGGCGCAGGCCGCGGTCCTATACAGCAAGTGCCGTGCCCAAAAAGAACGCCTTTCCTGCGGGCGCCGTCCCAGGGAGCGCAGTCCCGGGAAGCACCCTGGGCGGCACCTTTCAGGCTTGCCCGCCGCGCGGCGCCACCCACGCCGAGCAGCCGCCCGGTGCGCTGGCGCCGCTGACGTATAGCGCCCCCGCGCCAAACAGGGAAAACAGCGTCGCCCGGGGCGCATCCACCAATACCCACACGCCGCCCGACGCATCCGCCCACACCACCCGAGCGTCCGTGCCGTCCAGCGCGGTCAGCAGACCGGCCGCGCTGGCGCCGGGCCGCAACACCACGACGGACGTGTCCTGCGCAGGCGCCGACACCGGATACAGGTTCAGGGCCGCCGCCGTGGTGATGACCATGGCCAGCAACGCGGACACGGCAGCGCCGCCCGCGCTGCCGGCGCCAGGGCCTTGCCGCCGCAGCACCCACCCCGCCAGAAGCGGCACCATCCCAAAAAGGGCCAGCCACGCCAGCTCCCATGGCAATGGGTCGGCCACGTCCATGCGCAGCCGATGCAGGCCCACCACCCAATGCGACAACACGGCATCGATCACATGCCACACGCCAAAGCCGATCAGGAATTCGGCCAGCAACCGCTTGCGCGGCGGCATGCCGGCATTGCGGGAGCGGTACAGACTCCACAATCCTGCCCCGGCCACCACATACATCAGCGCGTGAAAAACGCCGTCGGCCACCACCTGCACGCGCAGGTCAGCCAGTGATGCCGCGTTCAGACCGGAAAGAAGGTGGTGCCATTGCAATATCTGATGCAGCAGGATGCCGTCAAAAAAGCCCCCCATGCCGAAACCCAATAAAAAACCCGCCCAGGGATGGCGGCGGGGCAGGGCGGCGGCCGGGCCGGCATGCAGCGCGGGCGCGCTCATTGCGAGACCGGGCCAGAGCGTTTGGGCAACACCGCCGGCGTGTCGTCCGCCGGCTTGAAGGTATCGGCTTCGGTGTCGCGCTCGGGGCTGGGGTTGCCGTCCATGGGTTTGACGCCGCCCGCGCGGGTCGGCGGCTGCCGGCTTTTTTCGCCATGGTCATCGGCGTGCTTGATGCCGTCCTGGACCCGGTTGGCAATGTCCACCTGATCTTCCGTGGACGGTTCCACCGCGCCGCTGCCGGCGGTGGGCGGATTGGTGGCTTTCTCTGCTTGCGTGGGCTTCATGGGGGGCTCCTGGATTTCAGGTTCAACGATGGACACCGCGTAGTCCGGATACTCGGCGCGGGCGGCTTGCACGGCGGCTTCGCAGGTGGGATAGGCGCGGGCGTCCTGCTGCACGCCCAGCATGGCAATGCCACGAAAGCTCCACCTGCCGTCGGGACGCTGAAAGGTTTCGACGATCATTCTTCCGACTCCTCGCGCCGGGGCGCCGGGCGCGTGTCGTTCGAGCCGGGCAACGTGCCGGTGCGCGCTTCGGCTTCTTCCTGTGCTTCGGCGCGGTCAAAGCCCGTGCCCTCGTGGCTGCGCACGGCGGGCGGATGGTCTATGTCCGGAATGTCCCGCGACGCCTGCGGTTTGGTTGACGGCCGCAACGCGCCGGCGTTGACGTCGGGTTGGCCGGGGATGGTCTTGCGGGAACCGTCTGTTGGGGACTGCGGCATGAGGACTCTCCTGGCGGGTTCAAACGTATGCGTCAGGCGAGCAATTGGCGTGCCCGCGCACGCACTACCCAGATCCGGCGCAGTGATCCGGCGCAGTGACCCGGCCCCACATAAACCCGGTCTTCACCGCGTTCCCGGCAAGTTTTCGGCACGCCAATTGCGACGTCCGTCTCGCCATTCCGTCGCCCTTTATTTCTTCCTTGGAGTATCCCCATGAGCAGCACTGTCGACTCTCGATCCGGCGACCAGCCGGCAGCCGGACGCACCTATCTTGAAGATGCCTCGTCGGGCAGCTCATGGTTGGCCCGCGATACTCCCGCCATCGTTTGCTTTTCGCACTTGCGCTGGAACTTCGTGTTCCAACGCCCCCAACATCTGATGACGCGGTTTGCGCGCTTGCACACCGTCTATTACGTTGAAGAGCCGGTTTGGGTGGACAGCGCCCGGCATGGTTGGCTGGAAGAAAACCAGTGCAACGGCGTGACCGTGCTGACCCCGCACCTGGCCCGCGATAACTGGGTGGAAAGCCACCGCCGGCTGTTGCAGGAAAAGCTCTGGGCCGACGGCGTGACACGTCCGGTGCTCTGGTACTACACGCCCATGAGCCTGCCGTTCTCGGATCAGGTCGAAGCCAGCCTCGTCGTGTACGACTGCATGGACGAGCTATCGGCATTTCGCGGCGCGCCGCCAGAATTGGTCGACATGGAAAAGCGCTTGCTGGCGCGCGCCGACGTGGTGTTCTGCGGCGGCCATAGCCTGTATGAATCCAAGAGCCGCCTGCATCCCAATGTGCACGCGTTTCCCAGCAGTGTGGACTGCGCGCACTTCGGGCAGGCGCGCTCCATCACGGAAATTCCGGCCGACTTGCAAGAAATACCGGGCCCTCGCCTGGGCTTTTACGGTGTGCTGGACGAACGCTTTGACGCGCGTCTGGTCGCCGAGGTGGCGGCCTTGGCGCCCGACTGGCATTTCGTGTTCATCGGCCCGGTGGTCAAGATCGACCCGGCTGAATTGCCGCAGGCCGCCAACATCCATTACCTGGGACCCCGTTCCTACGATCAGTTGCCCGCTTATCTGGCGGGCTGGGACGTTGCGCTGATGCCGTTCGCGCTGAACGAATCCACGCGCTTCATCAGTCCCACCAAGACGCCTGAATATCTTGCGGCGGGGCGCCCCGTGGTGTCCACGCCCATCAACGACGTGGTGCGCACCTATGGCGGGTCAGACGTGGTGTTCATCGCGCAGGACGCGCCCGCCTTCGCGGACGCCGCGGCGGCAGCGTTGCAGGCCACCAGAACGCCCGACATCCTGCTGGCCAAGGCCGACCACGCGCTGCGCGGGATGTCGTGGGACGCCAGTTGGGACGGGATGTGCCGCGTGATGAACCGCGCCTACACCAGCAGCGCAACGCGTCGCGCGGCGGCGCACGAACCCGCGCGCGCCGTCAAGTCGGCGGGCACCGTGCGGCACTACGACTACATGATCGTGGGCGCGGGCTTTGCCGGCAGCGTGCTTGCCGAACGGCTGGCGCGCGGCAGCGGCAAGCGCGTGATGGTGGTGGACAAGCGTCCGCACGTGGGCGGCAACGCGTACGACTACTTCAACGATGCCGGCCTGCTGCTGCATCGCTACGGCCCGCACATCTTCCACACGAACTCCGCCAAGGTGCTGGAATACCTGTCGCGCTTCACGGCGTGGCGCAGCTATGAACACCGCGTGCTGGCGGAAACACCCAAGGGGCTGGTCCCCATGCCCATCAACCTGACCACCCTGGAAAAGCTGTACGGCAAGCGCTTTTCGGCCGAAGAGGCCGAGCGCTTCCTGAAGTCGGTGGCCGAGCCCATCGCCAACGTGGCCACGTCGGAAGATTTCGTGGTGTCGCAAGTGGGCCGTGAACTGTATGAGACCTTCTTTCGCGGCTATACGCGCAAGCAGTGGGGGCTGGACCCGTCGCAGCTTGACCGTTCGGTGGCCGCGCGCGTACCGACGCGCCTGTCCACCGACGACCGCTACTTCACCGACCGCCATCAATGCATGCCGCTGCACGGCTACACGCGCATGTTCGAACGCATGCTGGACCACCCGAACATATCGCTGGCCCTGGGGCTGGAATATCAAGAGGCCCGCGCCGCGTTCACCTTCGATGGCCTGATCTACACCGGCCCCATCGATGAATACTTCGGCTATCGCTTCGGCGCGCTGCCGTATCGATCCTTGAAATTCCGCCACGAAACGCTGGACGAGGAATGGCATCAACCGGTGGGCGTGGTGAACTATCCGTCCGAAGAGGTGCCCTATACCCGCGTCACGGAATACAAGCATCTGACCGGCCAGCAGCATGCGCGCACGGCCATCACCTATGAATATCCGTCGGCGCAGGGCGACCCTTACTACCCGATTCCGCGCCCCGAAAACGCCGCGCTGTTCCAGCGTTACCAGGCCCTTGCGGATGCCACCCCCGGTGTGCATTTCGTAGGCCGCCTGGCCACGTATCGCTACTACAACATGGACCAGGTGGTCGCGCAGGCCCTGGCCACGTACGAGGCCATCGCCGCGAAGAATGCCGAGGTGCACACCGCGCTTGTCGCCTGAGCGGGGGCGCCGATGCACTTTCAAAGCGCTTTTCTGGCGGGTTTCGAATGTTCATGCCACCGCTTTCCCGACGGACGCCAGCTGGATCTGCTGGCGTCCACCGGCCATGCAAAATGGGCCGAGTCGGATTATGCGCATGCCGTGTCGCTGGGCCTGCGCACCGCGCGCGACGGCGTGCGCTGGCACCTGGTCAACCCGGCGCCCTATGCCTACGACTGGTCCAGCGTGCTGCCCATGTTGCGGGCGGCGCGCGCGAGCGGCATGCAGGTCATCTGGGACTTATGCCACTTTGGCTGGCCGCAGTGGATCGACATCTGGTCCAGCCGATTTCCCGAGGCGTTTGCGCGCTATGCCGCCGCCGTCGCGCGGCTGATCGCGCAGGAGTCGGACCTGCCGCCGTGGTTTTGCCCGATCAACGAGATCTCTTACTGGAGTTGGGCGGGCGGCGACATGGCGCACTTCAGCCCTTGCGGCATCGGGCGGGGAGGCGAGCTTAAGCGGCAACTGGTGCGCGCCTTTGTGCAGGCCGCGGACGCCATCCGCGAGATCGATCCCGGCGCCCGCTTCCTGGCCGCCGAACCGATGATCGCGGTGCATCCGTGGCAACCGGGTGACGACGTCCCGGCCGCCGCCGCCAACGCCTCGCAATTCGAGGCCGTGGACATGATTACCGGCCGCGTCCAGCCGGAATTGGGTGGGGACGAGCGCTACCTGGATATCGTGGGCGTCAATTACTACCCGCACAACCAGTGGCTGCATTGCGGCCCGCAGTTGCGCCATGACGATCCGCGCTACCGGCCGCTGGCTGAATTGCTGGCAGAGCAGGCGCAACGCCATGGCCGCCCGATCCTGATCGCCGAGACAGGCGCCGAAGGCGCGGCGCGCGCGCCGTGGCTGCGCTACGTCGCGGACCAGGCGCTGCTCGCGCGCGGCGCGGGGGTGGATGTGGCGGGCATCTGCCTGTACCCGGTCACGGACTACCCCGGGTGGGAAGACGACCGCTACTGTTCGACCGGCCTGCTCAGCGCGCCGTCGGACATCGGCCAACGCGCGGTCTATGCGCCGTTGGAAGTCGAGCTGCGCAAACAGGCGGCGCGCTTTGGCGATGGCCCGGCCGGCTTGCTGGACGCGCCGCGCGCTGTTGCTCTAGGGAGTTGAACCATGTCGTCGGATCAAGAAGCATTGCCCACGCGACCGTTGGCGTTCATCTGGCGCTACGTTGCGCAGCGGCGGCTGGCGTTCGGGTTGCTGGCCTTCGTGGTGGTGCTGGCGGGCACGTGTTCGGTCGCCGTGCAGTACGCAATGAAGCTTATCGTGGATGCCATGGCGGGCGGGCAGGCGTCGGCCGGAGATGTGTGGTGGCCGCTGGGCGTGTTCCTGGCGCTGATCGCCGTCGAAGCGGCGTTGTGGCGCAGCGGCGGCTGGCTGGGCTGCCGCAACATCGTGGCGGCCTGCGCGGCCTTGCGCGTGGAACTGTTCGAGCACCTGAGCCACCACTCCACGCGCTACTTCCGCCAGCACCATTCCGGCGCCCTGGCCAACCGCATCACCGCCACCGCCACGGCGGCCGGCGCGATCTATGGCGCGGCGGTGTGGAGCATCATCCCGCCTTGCGTGGACTTCATCGGCGCCATCGTCGTGCTGTCGACGGTGGACTGGCGCATGGCCACCGCCTTGCTCTGCTTCGTGATCGTGTTGGGCGCGGTCATCATCGCCTTTGGCGCCCGGGGCCGCGGCCTGCACCAGCACTATGGCGAACAGGCGGCGCATGTGGGTGGCGAAATCGTCGATGCCATTTCCAACATCTGGGCGGTGCAGGCGTTTTCGGCACAGGCGCGTGAACGCGCACGGCTGGAGCGGGCGCTGGGCGAAGAAGCCCGCGCGCAACGCCGCAGCTGGATGTACGTGGAAAAGGCCCGCGTGATACACGATGCCTGCCTGTGGCTGGCGGCCAGCGCCATGTTGTTCTGGGTGCTGCATTCGTGGCAACGGGGCAACGCCACGCCGGGCGATGTGGTGGTCGTCAGCGCGCTGACCTTTCGCATTCTGCATGGGTCGCGCGACCTGGCCCTGGCGCTGGTCGGCACCGCCCAGCAGTTTGGCGTCATCGGCGAAATGCTGCGCGTGGTCGCGCGTCCGCCGGCCGTGCCGGACCTGCCGGACGCGCGGCCGCTGCGCCCGGAATCCGCATCCATCGTGTTCGACAACGTGCACTACACCTACCCGGGTGGCAATCGCGCGGTGCGCGGCGTGTCGTTGACGATACCGGCAGGGCAGAAGGTCGGCTTGGTCGGCGCATCCGGCGCGGGCAAATCCACGCTGCTTTCGCTGCTGCAACGAGCCGACGAACCGGACTCCGGCAGCATCCTGATCGGCGGCCAGCCCATCCGCCGCGCCACGCTGGAAAGCCTGAAGGACGCGATCTCGGTGGTGCCGCAAGACATCAGCCTGTTCCGCCGCAGCGTGATGGAGAACATCCGCTATGGCCGGCCGGATGCGTCCGAGGAAGAGGTACTGCAAGCCGCCGCGCAGGCGCATTGCGCCGAGTTCATCAGCAAGATGCCGCAGGGCTATGACACCGTGGTGGGCGAACGCGGCGCGATGTTGTCCGGGGGCGAACGCCAGCGCATCGGTATAGCCCGCGCCTTTTTGAAAAATGCGCCCATCCTGTTGCTGGACGAAGCCACGTCCGCGCTGGACAGCCATTCCGAAATGCTGATCCAGCGTGCCCTGGCGGAACTGATGCGCAGCCGTACCGTGGTGGCCGCCGCGCACCGCCTGTCTTCATTGGCGCGTTACGACCGCATTGTGGTGTTGGAAAACGGCGCGGTGGTTGAAGACGGCACGCTGGATGAACTGCTGCATGCGCGCGGGCCGTTCCGCGCGCTGTGGGACCTGCAAGCCAGCCGCAAGGGCGCGATGCCGCATGACGACGGCTACGCGGAATCGATGGACGATGCACGCGCCGCGCGTGAAGGCCAGCTCAGGCAGGCGTAGGCCTTTTCGGCATGGCGGTTGCGTAGGTCGCCGCAGCCGGACCACTAGGGGATCGGCGTCAAAGGAGATAACCATGTTTGCTCACAACAAACGATTGCAGTACACCGTCCGAGTCTCGCAGACCAATCCCGGTCTGGCGAACCTGCTGCTGGAGCAATTTGGCGGGCCGCAAGGAGAATTGGCGGCGGCGTGTAGATATTTCACTCAGGCCATCGCCGAAGACGATCCCAGCCGCAAAGACATGCTGCTGGACATCGCCACTGAAGAACTGAGCCACCTGGAAGTGATCGGAACCTTGGTGGCCATGTTGAACAAGGGCGCCAAGGGCGCGCTGGCCGAAGCCACGGAATCCGAAGCCGAGATTTACCGTCGCTTGAACGGGCCGGGCAACGACTCGCACGTGACGCAAGTGTTGTACGGCGGCGGGCCGGCGCTGACCAATTCGGGTGGCCAGCTCTGGAACGCGGGGTACATCGATACCATCGGCGATCCATCCGCCGACCTGCGTTCGAACATTGCCGCCGAAGCCCGCGCCAAGATCATCTACGAACGCTTGATCAACGCCACGGATGACCCGGGCGTCAAGGAAGCCCTGGGCTTTTTGATGACACGCGAAGTGTCGCACCAGCGGTCCTTTGAAAAGGCGCTGTATTCCATGGAGCCCAACTTCCCGCCCGGAAAGCTGCCCGGCGATCCGCGCTTTGCCAACGTGTACTTCAACATGTCGCAGGGCGAAGGCGATATGCGGGGCTCGTGGAACAGCGACGAGAACTTCACCTACGTGACGGCCCGCGAAGAACAATGCGCCATCGACGGCGACGGCATGGCCAGCGTGGGGCTGACCGAAGAAGAAACGCTGGCGCTGCAAGCCATGGTGGCGCGCACCGCGTCGGACCCCTCGGCGGATCCGGCGACGGGCGCGGAGCTGGGTCAGGGGCCGGGCGCCACCGATAAATTGGCGTGATGCCACCGGCTCCCAGGCAACCCGGATCACGGGCACGATTTTTGCTCAATTCCGGCACCCCGTTCCGGGTTGTCATCACACTGAGAGCCAAGCCATGCTTCCCATTCGTAAAGCGGTATTTCCCGTTGCCGGCCTGGGCACGCGTTTCCTTCCGGCCACCAAGGCCATGCCCAAGGAAATGCTCCCCATCGTTGACCGGCCCCTGATCCAATATGCCGTCGAGGAGGCCGTGGCGGCGGGCATTACCGAATTGATCTTCGTCACCGGCCGCAACAAGCGCGCCATTGAAGACCACTTCGATCGCATGCCCGAATTGGAACGCGACCTGGAATTGAAGAACAAGGTGGCGTTGCTGGACAGCGTGCGCAACGTGATTCCCGATTCCGTCAAATGCGTCTACACGCGTCAGCCCGCCGCGCTGGGGCTGGGCCACGCCGTGATGTGCGCCGCGGCCATCGTTGGCGACGAACCGTTCGCGGTGCTGTTGGCCGACGACATGATCGACGCCGACACGCCGGTGATCGGCGAAATGATGAAAGTGGCACGCGAATTCGAAGGCAGCGTGCTGGCCGTGCAACACGTGCCGCGCAGCCAGACCAACCAGTACGGCATCGTGTCCGGCAAGCCGGCCTCGCAAAGCGTCGTGCAGGTGTCGGGCATCGTGGAAAAACCCAAGCCCGAGGACGCGCCCAGCGAGCTCGCGGTGGTGGGCCGCTACATTCTTGAGCCCCAGATTTTTCACGCGCTCAAGGCCACGCAGCCCGGTGTGGGCGGCGAAATTCAACTGACCGACGCCATTGCCTCGCTATTGCAGGACCGCAAGGTCTACGGCTACGAGTACGACGGCGTGCGCTATGACTGCGGCAGCAAGGAAGGCTTCTACCGCGCCACGATGGAGATCGGGCGCAAGTACCACGGCATGGCGTGATGATGAGTCAGCGCGGGGCTGCACCGCTGCCCCGCGCCAAACCTTGATAGCCCGGTACCGTCGCCGGATCACTATCCGACGGCGAACGCCTGCATGGTGCTAGGCGGCGGACGGAAATATGTCGTCGTTGTGGTTGCCGTCAGCGCCCAGCGCCGGCGCGGCGGGCGGCAGCCGTTTGTGCGCCGTTGCGTCGTATTGCTTCAGTATCGTCTGGCGGGCATCATCGCGCACCGGCCGGCCTTCCAGGAAATCGTCGATTTCGTCGTACGCGACCCCCAATGCCACTTCGTCCGGCAGGCCCGGCCGCAGGGATTCCAGGTCGGCGGTGGGCGCCTTGGTGATGAGCCTGGCGGGTGCGCCCAGCACGACGCCCAATGCGCGTACGCGCCGCTTGGTCAGACCGCGCAGCGGCAGCAGATCGGCCGCGCCATCGCCGTGCTTGGTGAAAAAGCCCATCAACGCTTCGGCCGCCTGGTCCGTGCCGATGACCAGGCAGTCCAGCGCGCCGGCAATCGCGTATTGCGCCACCATGCGCTGGCGCGCCTTGATGTTGCCGGCCACGAAGTCTTCCGCTGCCTTGTCGGTAAATACCAATCCCGCTGCCTCCAGCGCGTCACGCTGGGCGTCCACCGCCGGCTTGATGTCGACCTGCATCACGTGGTCCGCGCGAATGAAATCCAGCGCGCGCGCCGCGTCGCCTTCGTCGTGCTGCTCGCCGTAGGGCAAACGCACCGCCACGAAAAACGCGCGGCGGCCCTTCAGCCGCAGCCGCTCGGTGGCCAACTGCGCCATTCTCCCCGCCACCGTCGAATCCACGCCGCCGCTGATGCCCAGCACATAGCCGGATTTTCCGGTGTCTGATAAATAATTCTCCAGGAATGCGACCCGGCTTTCGAGCTCGCGAGCCGAGTCAAAGCCTTGTTGGACGCCGAGTTCACACGCAATGGCAGCCTGGCGGTCTTGCGTGTTGGTATTCCGAGCCATGATCAGGTCTCCCTCCACAGTTGCGAATGCCGCGGACCAGCGTCCGCCTTGTGCACCTGAGGGGCCATAGCAAGTACCGGACCCGCCCCGGATCGTGTGGGGGAAGCGTCCGTCGTCAGTGCAGTACGGGCGTATCGCAAACGACGGAGGGCGGTTGCGAACGACCCAGCCAACTTTCCACTTCAGTCTTCCAGCCGGCTTCCCAGGCTGCCACTTTTGCGCGCCATTCAGAGATGGGCTCGCCGGTGTGGCCGGGCATTTGTTGGGCCCGCAGGTAGGGGCAATCGAACAGGCTCCACCCGTTCCGGGCGGCCTGTGCACCCTGATTTTGGATGTCTTTTTCCATCTCGGAACCTTGATGTCTGTGTGAGCGCCGAGTATGAGCGCAGACCCTGGCAGCTGCAATAGTCTGGCAGCACTAGACGGCATAGCGTGGCGGGACCCCTGGGGCATCGGCCGGGAACGCTACGTGCTGGATGCTCATTGCCAGGCATCGCCGCCGTTCGGGCGGATCGGAGCTGAAATGAAAACGCCAAACCCGACTCAGCCGTCTTCGGACGAAGCTCAAGCACACGCTGCGCGCAAGTCCACTTCCGGCCGTGGGCCGTGGCGGCAGTTCGCAACCTTTATCGGAGCGCTTGTGGCGATTTTGCTCGTGGTATGGGCGGTAGCGATCTGGCTGCGATAGCGGCCATTCCTTCTGTGAGGTGGGCTTTATGGAAGTCACCAATGAATGGCTGCTGCGATGGCAAACCGCGGGCGGCGGCTATAACCAAAAGCAGCTGGCGCTGCTGGGCGTGCCGTGGCCGCCCAAGCGGGGGTGGAAGCACGACGTGCTGGATACCGAAATTCCCGATGATGTGGCGCGGGCGTTCCAGGTGCTGGCGGGCCACCGGAGTTCCGGGCAAGGGCAGGCCGGCGCTTGATGAGCGGCGCGGCAGGCGCCCGATGAGCGCCGCGCCCGGCCTATGAAGGGCGCCGCGCCCGCCCCCGCGACGCCCGCGTCCCCTGCTCAGCCCCCGCCGTCGCGCAGATGGCGCACGATGTCCAGCAGGTTGTCCAGCGACACCGGCTTGCTGATGTGCGCGGAATAGCCGGCTTGCAGCGCCTCGTTCATGTCTTCTTTCGAACCAAAGCCCGTCAGGGCGATGGCAGGCACCGCGCTGTCCGGATGCTCTTCGCGGATGGCGCGGATGAGTTCATAGCCGTCCATGTCGGCCATGCCGATATCGGACAGCAGCAGGTCGAACTGCCCTTGCGCGAACGCCTCCAGCGCCTCGCGGCCACTGCCCACGGCCGTGACGGACGCCTCTTCCATTTCGAGCAGCTCTCGCATGATGTGAAGAATGTCCTCGGAGTCGTCCACGATCAGCACTCTCAGGCCCTTGAGGGGGCTTTCTCCGGGTAGCGGCAGCTGGACTTCCTGTTGCTGCGTGCTGGCCAGTGCCATGCGCACGGTGAAGCGCGCGCCACGCCCATGGCCATCCGAATGTGCCTGGATGGTGCCGCCGTGCGCCTTGACCAGTTCGCTGGCCACCGCCAGGCCGATACCCAAACCGGGGCTGGCCATATTGCGCTGGCGCAAGTCCGCCTGGCTGAACATGTCGAACACCTTGCCCAGGAACTGGGAGTCAATACCCTGACCGTTATCGATGACATCCAGCCGCAGGCGATCATCTTCCACGTCGAGCTTCAGCGTAACGGTGCCGCCCGGCGGGGTGAATTTGATGCCGTTGTTCAGCAGGTTCCAGATGATCTGCTCGACGCGCAACGGGTCCGCGTTCAGATGTATGGCGCGGTTGGCGTCGAACTCGCCGCGCAGCGTCAGGCCCGCCGTGCTGGCCACGGGGCCCAGCACTTCAAGAATGTTGGTGGCAATGGCGGTGATATCGAATATCGATTGATTCAGACCCAGCTTGCCCGTGCGCACGCGCGACAGGTCAAGCAGGTCGTCGATGATGCGTGCCTGGCCCTTGACCGACCGCTGGATCAGGTCCGCCGAACGCGCTGCTGCCGGGGAATTACGCACGGCCGGGGTGCGCGCCAGCAATTCGGCATTCAGCTGGATCAGGTTCAGCGGATGCTTCAGCTCGTGCGACACCATGGCGAAGAATTCATCCTTCAGCACGTTGTCGGCGCGTGCGCGGTCCAGGCGCGACTCTTGTTCGGCGTCGCGTAGCTTCAGTTCCGTGACGTCGCGCACGATTTTTGCAAAGCCCTGATAGTGCGGATCGTCCATGCGGTTGACGCCGCCCGTGCAGAAGATCAGGCCGCCGTCCTTGCGTCGGTGCCAGCGTTCGTCGGGCGCATAGCCGATATGCCTGGCGCGCTCCAGTTCTTTCTGGGGGCGGCCAGCTTCGTTGTCGGCATCGGTGAAGATGATGGAAAACGATTTGCCGATGGCCTCTGCGCGGGTGTAGCCGAACATGGTCTCGGCGCCCACGTTCCAGTTGGTGATGATGCCGTTGTTGTCCAGCGTCAGGATGCCGAAGTCGCGCGCGCTTTCGGTCATCAGCTTCAGGTGCGCTTCGCCCAGGCGGACGCGGTCCTCGGCCTGGCGGCGGTCGGTGATGTCGATGAAGGTCAGCACCGCGCCTTCGATGCGATGTTCGGCGCTGCGGTAGGGCAGCAGCCTTGCCAGATACCAACGGCCGGCGTCGCTGCACACTTCGCGTTCGACCGCGCGCAGGGATTCGAACACGCCCGCCGCATCGCGCGCCATGTCGGGGTAGTCCAGCCGATGCGTGATGTCCAGCAGCGAGCGGCCCGCGTCGCTGGTAATGACGTTAAAAACGTCGGTAGCGCGCGGCGTGAACCACTGGATGTGCATCTTGCGGTCCACGAACAACGTGGCGATGTCGGTGGACGCAATCAAGTTCTGCAAGTCGTCATTGATCTTGGCCGTCTCGTCCACCTTGGACTTCAGTTCGGCGTTGACGGTGATGAGTTCTTCGTTGACCGACTGCAACTCTTCCTTGCCCGTTTCCAGTTCTTCGGTGGCCGAGCGCAGTTCTTCGTTGATGGCCTGCAACTCTTCGTTGGAGGCCTTGAGTTCCTCGGTGGAGGTCTCGGATTGCTCGATCGTGGATTGCAGCTGGTCCTTTGTGCCTTGCAGTTCCGCCTCCAGCTGCGTCAATACGGCCGATGTGCCGACCGTTGACGCGACGCCTTCGGTGCTCATCACGTCTTCCACTTCGTCAAACAGCACCAGCATGTAGTCGTTGGAGGTTTCTTCATGGCGAAACGGCCGCACCACCATGTTGACGTAGGTCTGGCGGTCTCCGATCTTCATCTTGACGCGACGCGCCTCGACGCTTTTACGCGTGTGCAGCGCCTGGAACATGGCCGTGCGCAGTTCGGTGCGCAATTCCGGATAGACCAGGGACGGCAGGTTGCGCGACGGCTCGCCGCCGCCATGGCGCAAGAACCGGCCCGCCCGCTCGGACATGTGCACGATGTCGCTTTCCGCGTCCACGATGACGCTGGGCGGCGCGTACATCTCCAGCGCGCGCTGGTGGACGTCGGCGTACGACACCTTGTTGTGGCGGTTGCGCGTCAGGGGCGCGGGGGCGTTGCTGGGGCGCTCGAACGCATGCGCGGCCGGCAACGCCGGCACGTTGCGCAACTGCGTGGGCGTTTCCTTGGCCACGTAGATACGGTTGCGCTTGTCCACCACCTGGAACAATCGCGGGCACGCATCCGCCGATTCCGAACTGCCCAGGAACAGGTATCCGCCCGGCTTGAGCGCAAAGTGGAACATGCGCAGCACGTCTTGCTGTACCTCGCGGTCCAGGTAGATCAGCAGATTGCGGCAGCTGACCAGATCCAGTTTGGAGAACGGCGGATCGCGCAGCACGTTATGCACGGCGAACAGCACGCGTTCGCGTACTTCTTTCTTGATTCGGTATTCGTGCTCTTGCCGGCTGAAATGGCCTTGCAGCAGGCTCGGCGGCACGTCCGCCTCGATCGCCATGGGATACGCGCCGGCGCGCCCGGTAGCCAGCGAGGCCTCGTCAATGTCGGTGGCGAACAGCTGGATCTTCTGGCTGTAATTGAGCGCGTCGGCGCGCGCGCTGAGCATGATCGCCAGCGAATACGCTTCTTCGCCCGTCGAGCAGCCAGCGACCCACACGCGCATCGGACTGCCGGGGTTTTTCTGATGCCGCTCAAACAGCTTGGCCAGCACGAAGTTGTCCAGCGACGTAAAAGCTTCCTTGTCGCGAAAAAACTGCGTCACGCCAATCAGCATGTCCGACAGCAACAGCGGCGTTTCATCCGTGCGCTCTTGCAACAGCTTGCCGTACGCGTTCAGCGTCGACACGCCGGTGACCTGCATGCGCCGTTCAATGCGCCGCAAGACCGTCGCGGTCTTGTAATGGCGAAAGTCGTGGCCGGTGCGCGCCCGCAGCAATGTCAGGATGTCGCGTAACGCGTTGCGGTCTTCCTTGTCGGGATCGGCTTCGTGCATGGCGTCGGCCGCCGATTCGGTGGTCTGAGCCAGCTGCGGGATGTGGATGGCCGCCATGTTGTCGGCAATCTGCTTGAGCCGCTCGGGCATGGCCGCAACCGGCAGGATGATGTCCACCATGCCCGTGGCGATGGCGTTGCGCGGCATGGCGTCGTGTTCGGCGTCTTCGGGCTGCTGCGCGAACGTGACGCCGCCCTGTTCCTTGATGCGCGCCAATCCTACAGACCCATCGGACCCGCCGCCCGTCAACACGATGCCGACCGCGCGCGTGGTGTGCACATCGGCCAGGGTGCGGAAGAACTCATCGATGGCGACACGCGTGCCTTGCGGTTGCCGCGAGGCCGACACGCTTAAATAGCCGTCGTTCATCGACAGCACCGAGGCCGGCGGTATGACGTAGACGTGGTTGCTCTGGATGCGCTGCGGGTGGGTCACCTGCACAACCGGCATGCGGGTCGTGGCTTGCAGGATCTTGTCCAGCACGCTTTCGTGGTCGGGCGACAAATGCACGATCACCACGTATGCCATGTTGGATTCGTGGTGGGTGTTCGAAAAGAAATCCTGTAGCGCGTCGATGCCCCCTGCCGAGGCGCCAAGGCCCACGACAGGAAAGTGCAAATCGCTAAGGGCAAGACCCGGCTTGTTGACCGGCGCTGAAGGGACATTGGACATAAAGGGGGAGGGCTCGCGATGGGCTGCGTTGCTAGGGATGATACAGCCGGACAAGGCCGTCGGGGGCGCCTGTGTCGGGTACGTGACTTGCTGCATGGCAGGTAGATTCCATTCCAGCCAGACTCCCCTCATGCCAGAAGCCTTCTCATCCGCCCAAGCGGCGCGCGACCCCGCGAATTGCGCCGGTTCGCTGCTTGTCATTTCTCCGCACTTGGACGATGCGGTATTCAGTTGTGGCAGCCTGCTGGCCCGGCGCCCGGGCAGCATGGTCGTCACCGTGTTCACCGGCGCGCCGCAAGACGCCGCCGTGCTGACCGAGTGGGATCGCGCCTGCGGGTTCGGCAGCGCGGGCGAGGCGCTGCGCGCACGCCATGAAGAAAACCGCCGCGCCCTGGGCATGCTGCGTTGCGAGGGCCGTTCGCTGGACCTGCTGGATTGCCAATATGTGGACTGCCCGGATGCGGCCATGCCCCGGCTGACCGAGGCGCTGCTTAGCACGGTGCATGAGTTGGCGCCGGACGTGGTGGCGATACCCCTGGGCCTGTTCCATGGCGATCACATCCGGGTCAGCGACGCCGCGCTGCTGATCTGGGAAACCTGGCCCGGCATGTCGTGGTTCCTGTATGAAGACGCGCCGTATCGCGCCCAGCCAGGCATTGTGCAGCAACGCCTGGTCCAGTTGCACGCACGCGGCCTGGTGCTGACGCCGGCCGGTTTCGCGGCCGAGCCCGCCGACAAGGCAGACGCCATTGCCGCCTATGCCAGCCAGCTCAAGGGGTTCAACGGCCCGCCCGAAGACCTGTCCCGGCCCGAACGCTATTGGCGCCTGTCCAGCAAAGGGGAGGGGCCGTGAGCGAAGAGCGCGTGTCCATTGTGGTGCTGACCCACAACCGCTGGCGGGAACTGCGGCGCACGCTTGAACGGCTGGACGCGTTCTGCCGGGGCTATCCCGTCATCGTGGTGGACAACGGGTGCACTGACGGTACGGCCGACCACTTGCAGCGGGACTTTCCGGCCGTGCAGCTGGTGCGCGTGGGCAAGAACCTGGGCGCGGCGGGGCGCAATCACGGCGTGGCCCAGGTCACCACGCCCTATGTCGCCTTTTGCGATGACGACACGTGCTGGGCGCCCGGCGCGCTGGAACGCGCGGCCGATCTGCTGGACGCGCATGCCGAGATTGCCGTGCTGAACGCTCGCATCCTGGTGGGTGCGGACGCGCGGCTGGATCCCGCCTGCGCGGCCATGGCGCAAAGCCCCTTGCCGGCGTTGGCGGGCATCGGGCCCGAGCTGATCGGCTTCATGGCCGGGGCGAACGTCATGCGCACCCGCTCCTTCATGGACGCGGGCGGGTACTGGGAACCATTTTTCATCGGCGGCGAAGAAACCTTGTTAAGCCTGGACATCATGGCTGACGGGGGCCGCATCGTTTACGCGCCCGACCTGGAGACGTACCACTGGCCGTCCAGATCGCGCGACGCGCCGTTGCGTCGGCGGATGCTGGCGCGCAACGCCTTGTGGACGGCCTGGCTGCGGCTGCCGGCGGGCATGGCGGCCCGGCGCAGCCTGGCCGTGCTGCGCGATTTGCCGGGGTGGCGCGAGCGCCTGCGCGCCTGCCGCGATGCGCTGGGCGGATGGGAACTGATCCGCGAGCACCGCCGCCGCCTGGACCCCGCCACCTGCGAAAAGCTCAACACCGTCTGGCAGACGGAAGCCGCGGGATGACGCGGGGCGGTTGGGGCTGGGGGCCGACCGATCGGCCTTGCGTCTCGACCACCGGGTCGCCTCGTTCCGAACGCCATCAATCATCTTTCCCATTGCAACCCGCCGCGTCCGCCGTGGACGCCGTCAACAGGAGGATCCGCATGAAAACCCTGGCACACACCCGCCACCGCGAGGCGGCTGAACAAGCCGTACAGTTGGCCATGCCGCTGCTGGAAGCGGCACGCGCTGATCGGCGCGTCGGCGAGAGCGGCTTCCTGCACGTGGTGGTCATGGACCCCCAGGCGCGGCCGGGCGACGTCGAATTCAAGTCGGCCATCCTGTACGAAAAAAGCATCGGCGACACGTCCAAGTGGGACGCGGACTACGGTGCCTATGCGCGCGCCAAGGCGCGCTTGAGCTGGCGCACCGGGCGCCCCAGCCACGAGGTGCTGGCGCTGCAACCGCATTTGGTCGAACAGGGCGACGTGCTGGTGTGGGGCAGCGCGGTGGTCGATGGCGTGGTGGTGGCGGTCAGCGGCGCCAACCCCTGGTTTGATGAAGCATTGTCCGGCGCCATCGCGCATCTGTTCAAAGCCTGCGTCCACGCCCAGGTGGACGCCCAAGTCAGCGCCTCCTGAGCCAGCGCCCAAGTCCGCGCCTGGATCCGCGCCTGGATCCGCGCCCGAATAAGCGCCTGAACAAGCGCCTGAACAAGCGCGGCCTGATTTTTCCGTACCCCTTCCTGCCCCGGAACCGGTGCGCGCGGAACGGCATTTGCTGGCCCTGGCGCTCATCGTTTTGAGGGCCGGCCCCATGAAAGAAGCAGACGCCAGCGCGAATGATTTCGCCCGCAAGGAAGTCAACCGCACTATCTGGGCAGCGCTGTGGAAATATCGACGTCGCACGGGCGCGGCGGTGGCTCTGTTGGTGGCCGCCAAGCTGCTGATGGTGCTGGTGCCGGTCGTTCTGAAAACGATCGTGGACACGCTGAGCGCGCCGGGCCCGCTGATGCTGCCGGTGTTCCTGCTGCTGGCCTATGCATTGATCCGCTTTGGCGGCAGCGTCTTCACCGAACTGCGGGACGTGGTTTTCGTGAAGGTGGCCCAGCGCACCGTCGCCGACTTCACGGTGCGCGTGTTCGGGCAGCTGCAACAGCTGGGCGCGCGTTTCCATGGCGCCCGCAATACCGGCGGCCTGGCGCGCGATGTCGAACGCGGCACGGCGGGCCTGGGATTTCTGCTGGGCACAGGCCTGTTCACGCTGCTGCCCACGCTGGTCGAAATCGTCTCCGTGGTGCTGATCCTGGTGATGGGCTACAGCGCGTGGTTCGCGCTGATCGTCACGGTGACGTTCGTGGCCTATTTTTCCTACACCACGGTGCTGGTCAGAAAGCGGGTCAAGTATCAACGCCGGTTGAACGAGCTGGATTCCCGGGCCAGCGGGCAGATGGTTGACAGCCTGCTGAATTACGAGGCGGTGAAACTCAACGCGAACGAAGCACTGGAATCGTCGCGCCTGAGCCGCATCCTGAACGAATGGACCGAGGTCGGCATCCGCAACCAGCGATCCTTGTCGCGGCTGCACGTGGGGCAGTCCGGCATCATCGCCTGCGGCGTGGCGGCGGTGATGCTGCTGGCGGGGCAGCAAGTGGTCACCGCGCAGATGACGGTGGGCGACCTGGTGCTGGTCAACGCCTACATCATCCAGATCTGCCTGCCGCTAAATACGCTGGGCCTGATATTCCGCCAGGCCAAGGAAGCGTTCGTGAACGCCGAGCGTGTGTGCGACCTGCTCCGGCATCCGCCGGAAACGGGGGATGACCCCAACCTGCCCGCCCTGGATCCGGGCGCGGGCGAAATCCGTTTCGAAGGCGTCAGCTTTGGCTACGACCCCGGCAGGCAGATCTTGTGGGACATCGATTTCACCGTGCCCGCGGGCACCACGCTGGCGGTGGTGGGCGGCAGCGGATCGGGCAAATCCACGCTGGCGCGCCTGCTGTTCCGCTTTTACGACCCGGATGCCGGGCGCGTCCTGATCAACGGGCAGGACCTGCGCACGGTCAACGTGCGCAGCCTGCGCCGCGCGCTGGGCATCGTGCCGCAAGACACGCTGCTGTTCAACGAGACCATCGCGTACAACATCGCCTACAGCCGGCCCGAGGCCACGCGCGATCAGGTCGTGCAAGCGGCGCGCGGCGCGCGGGTGCACGACTTTATCGAAAGCCTGCCCGACGGCTACGAGACGCCGGTGGGCGAGCGTGGCGTGATGCTGTCCGGCGGCGAACGGCAGCGCATCGCCATTGCGCGCGCCATCTTGAAAAACCCGTCCATCGTGGTGTTCGACGAAGCCACCTCGGCGCTCGACACACGCACCGAACGCGCCATCCAGAGCGAACTGGAACGCATCTCGCGCGGGCGCACCACGCTGATCATTGCGCACCGCCTGTCCACGATTGTTCACGCGCACAACATTCTGGTGCTGGACCGGGGCCGCGTGATCGAGCAAGGCCGTCATGAAGACCTGCTCAAGCGTCAGGGCATGTACGCGCAGATGTGGGCGCTGCAACGCCAGCAGTCCGCCTTGGAAGAAGCCATGGGCCGCGAAACGCGCCAGCCCGTGAACCTGGTGGCCGTGGTGGCGGGCGTGCTGGATGCCGCGCGCGAACTGGCGCAGGACAAGGGCGTGAACGTGTACACGACCATCGGCAGCGAGGCGGCGCGCATCACCGGCGACCCCAGTTCGTTGCAGCAGTTGGTGTGGGACATGTGCCTGCACGCCATTGCCGTCACCCCGTTGGGTGGGCGCATCGAGATTCGCCTGCAACGCGAAGGACAGATGACGCGGCTGGCGGTCACGGACGGCAGGACGTCGGTGGTGCCCCCGGAAGCGCCGGAGGCCGTGCCTGCTGACATTCCGCTGAACATGCCCGAGCCGCTGCGCGCGGCCGCCGCGTTGGATCCGGCACAGCTGGCGGCAGAAGTGCAGCGCCAGGGCGGTGCGTTCCACAGCACCGCGGGCCCTGCCGGCGGGCTGACCTATTGCGCTGACTTTCCGGTGCGCGCGGTGGAGGCGACCGCGTTGCGCGCCGATGTCGGCCTGCCCGATCTGCACGGCGCCACCGTGATGGTGGTGGACGACCAGCCGGAAGCGGGCGACATGGTGGCAGAGATCCTGCGGTCCAACGGCGCCGACGTTTCGCAATGCACGACGGGCCAGGAAGTGCTGAAGGCGTTCGCCGACCTGCCGCCCGAAAAATGGCCGCGCGTGCTGATCTGCGATCTGTCGCTGGGGGACATGGACGGCTACGAAGTCGTGGGCCGCATTCGCGACATGGAAGCCCGGCGCGGCGCGTCGCTGGCGCATCGGCTGCCGGCCATTGCGCTGTCGGGTCACGTCAGCCCCGAATACCGCTTGCGCAGCTTGCTGGCGGGCTTCCAGGTACATCTTGCCAAGCCCGTGGACCCCAATGAATTGCTGGCGACCGTGGGCGCAATGCTGCCGTCCGCCGCCGGCAAACGCGCGGGCGATCGCAGCGACACCTGAGCGTCCGATACGGCACTTCTTACCGTGCGTGTAAGAAGTGCCGTGTCAAAAAACCGAGCCTTGAATATCGATGCGTTGCATGGCCCCGGTGGCATGCGCTTCGGCACACCACTTGCTCATCGTTGGTCTGGAAACAGGCACGATCAACGGAGTCGGACCATGAAAAGAATTGCCATCATCAGTGAGCATGCCTCGCCGCTTGCAATTGCAGGCAGCGTGGACAGCGGCGGCCAGAACGTTTATGTGGCGAATGTGGCGCGCGAACTTGCGCGCGCCGGCATGCAGGTGGACGTGTTCACCCGCAAGGACAACCCGGTGCTGGAGGCCGAGCAGACCATGATGCGCGGCGTGCGTGTCGTGCATGTGCCGGCAGGGCCCGACAGCTACCTGCCCAAAGAAAAAATGCTGCCGTACATGGATGAGTTCTCGGCCTTCCTGCTGCGCTATTTCGGCCGGCAGGGGCGCGGCTATGACGTGATTCACGCCAACTTTTTCATGTCCGCGATGGCCGCGTTGCCGGTCGCGCAGCACTTCGGCATTCCGCTGGCGGTGACTTTCCACGCGCTGGGCAAGGTGCGCCGCCGCCACCAGCAAGAAGCTGACCTGTTTCCCGACGTGCGCTTCGATATCGAAGACGAGATCACGCGCCGCGCCGACCGCATCGTGGCGGAATGCCCGCAAGACCGGGCCGACCTGATCGAACTGTATGGCGCCGACCCCCGTCGCATCGAGATCGTGCCTTGTGGTTACGACGCCGCCGAGATGGCGCCGCGTCCCGCCGCGGCCTCGCGTGCCGCCCTGGGATGGGACGACTCCGCATTCACGCTATTGCAGCTGGGCCGGATGGTGCCGCGCAAAGGCGTTGACAACGTCATACGCGCCCTGGGGCGCCTGCGCCACCAGCATGGCGTGAACGCGCGCCTGTGCATCGTGGGCGGCAACAGCGATAGCGCCGACGAGGCGTCGACGCCCGAGATCGGCCGCCTGCGCCGCATCGCCGACGAAGAGGGCGTGGCGCAATGGGTGGAATTCACCGGCCGCCGTCACCGCGACCAATTGGCCACCTATTACAGCGCCAGCGACGTGTTTGTGACCACGCCGTGGTACGAGCCCTTTGGCATCACGCCGGTGGAAGCCATGGCCTGCGGCAAGCCGGTGGTTGGATCGGACACCGGGGGCATCCGCAGCACGGTGGTGCATGGCAAGACCGGCTTCCTGGTGCCGCCGCGCGACCCGGACGCGCTGGCGCAACGCCTGGCCCAGCTGGCCGCCGATGCGCAACTGCGGGCCCGCATGGGCGAGGCGGGGCGGATGCGCGCGCGGCGTCTGTATACCTGGAAGCGCGTGGGCCAGGACCTGATGTCCGTCTATGGCCACATGGTGGCCGGCGCGGTCCACGCGGATCGCCACGCCACTCGCATCGCGGCGTGATCGGAGATAGCCCTTGCATAACCCCGGACCGGGTCCGGAACAATCACGGAGTACACGATGACCGATCTTGCGAACAACCACTTTGAAAGCCTGAAAGGGCGCTGCGTGCTGGTAACCGGCGGAGGCAGCGGCCTGGGCGCGGCGCTGTGCGAAATGCTGGCGGCGGAAGGCGCCAGCGTTGCGGTGACCGACGTTGATGAGCAGCGCGCCACCGCGCTTGCTCGCCGGCTGTCGGAGCAGGGCGCCAACGTCATGGCCTGCATCATGGACGTGGGTGTGGTGGCCGACGTGCGTGAAGGGCTGGACGCGGTGGTGCGCCAGTTCGGCAAACTGGATGCCATCGTCAACAGCGCGGGCGTGGACGTGACCGCGCCCATCGACGATCTGGACCCCGACGTTTGGGAACGCGTGCTGCGCACCAACCTGACGGGGCCGTTCCTGATGGCCAAGCTGGGCAAGGACCGGCTCAGCCCGGGCGGCCACATCGTCAACGTGGCCTCCACCGCCGCGCGCCGCGCATGGCCCAACGCCAGTGCTTATCACGCCAGCAAGTGGGGCTTGATGGGCTTGTCGCACGCCTTGCACGCCGAACTGCGCAGCGCGGGCATCAAGGTCAGCGCGGTGATCGCGGGCGGTATGCGTACCCCGTTCCTGCTTGACCGCTTTCCGGATATTGATACCAACACGCTCCAAGACCCCGCCAATGTGGCGCGCGCCGTGCGCTTCGTGTTGACGCAGCCGGAAGAAACAGTGGTGCCGGAAATCATGGTGCTGCCGATGAAGGAAACGTCATGGCCTTGAGGCCGGCGGTCTTTCTGGACAAGGACGGCACGGTGTTGGCGGACGAACCCTACAACGTGGACCCCGCGCGCATGGCCTACGCGCCGATGGCGCTGGCGGGCCTGTCGCGCCTGGCTGCGTCCGACCTGCCGCTGGTGGTCATCAGCAACCAGTCGGGCGTGGCGCGCGGCATGTTCCCGGCCGGCGCGCTGGACGCCGTGCACGTGAAACTGGCGTCGATGTTCATGGCGGCAGGGGCACACCTGGATGGCTTTTATTGGTGCCCGCACCATCCCGACGGCGTGGTGCAGGGGTACGACATTGATTGCGATTGCCGCAAGCCCAAGCCCGGCCTGCTGCTGCGCGCCGCCGATGAATTGGGCCTGGACCTGCGCGCGTCCTGGTTCATCGGCGACATTCTGGACGACATCGAAGCGGGCAACCTGGCCGGCTGCCGCACCATCTTGCTGGACGTCGGCAACGAAACCGAATGGCGCGACGGCCCGCACCGGCTGCCGCACTGCCGCGCGCCCGACCTGGATGCCGCCGCTCAGATCGTGCTGTCCAACCCGCCGGTGCCGCTGGCGCCGGGCAAGGGGTGACCATGGCCTGGAACTGGCAGGAATGCGCGCACGTCTTGTGCATACGCCTGGACAACATGGGCGACGTGGTGATGTGCACGCCCGCGTTCCGGGCGCTGCGCCAGGCGGGCGCACGGCGCTTGTCCTTGTTGACGTCCCATTCCGGCGCACGCGTTGCCGCCCATATCCCCGAGGTGGACACCGCGCTGGCGTACGACCCGGCGTGGGTCAAGAACGATTCGCAGGGCCGCGAGCAGGATCTGGATGCCATCGCGCGGGTGCGGGCGCTGCGGCCCGATGCCGCCGTGATTTTCACGGCGTACAGCCAAAGCCCGCTGCCCGCCGCGCTGCTGTGCCATCTGGCGGGCGTACCGCGTGTGCTGGCGCACTGCCGCGAAAACCCGTATCGGCTGATCTCGGACTGGGTGCGGGAAACCGAACCGGCCTCGGGCATCCGCCACGAAGTGCAGCGCCAGCTGGACCTGGTGGCCAGCGTCGGGGCGCATTGCGATGACGCCCGCATGTCGTTCCGGGTCAGCGATTCTGATCGCTTCTCGCTACAGGCCAAGCTGCACCATGCGGGCGTGACGGAGACGGGCGGCTGGATCTGCGCGCATGCCGGCGCCACGGCGTCGTCGCGGCGCTATCCGGCCCGGCAGATGGTGCAGGCGCTGGTCGAACTGCGCGGCGATGGCCGCCGCATCCTGCTGCTGGGTGGGCACGAGGACGCCGAGCTGGCTGTGGCGCTGGCCGAAGCGCGGCAGTTGCTGCCCGGCCTGATCGACCTGTCCAACGGCCTGACGCTGGGCGAACTGGGCGCGGCGCTTGAGGCGTCTGCGCTGATGATCTGCAACAACAGCGGACCGGCGCACATTGCCGCCGCGCTGGGCGTGCCGGTGGTGGACCTGTACGCGCTGACCAATCCGCAACACACGCCGTGGCAGACGCCCGCGCGTGTGCTGAACCACGATGTGCCGTGCAAATACTGCTATCGCAGCGTGTGCCCGGAAGGACACCAGGCTTGCCTTGCCGGCGTTGCGCCCACCCGGGTAGCGACGGCGGCGCGGGAACTGTTGAACGAGACTCGCGTGGACCTGTTCGGTCCGCGCGCGGCCAAGGAGACCACCCATGTACACACTAGGCATTAACGCGGCCTACCACGACTGCTCCGCCACGCTTGTGCGGGACGGCATCGTCCTTGCGGCGGCCGAGGAAGAGCGCTTCACGCGGGTCAAGCACGGCAAGCGCCCGGTTCCCTTCACCACGTGGCAACTGCCGTATTACGCCATCGACTATTGCCTGTCGGTGGCGGATATCCGACTGCGCGACGTGGATCACATCGTCTATTCCTACGACCCGGCGCTGCTGGCCGATGGTCAACCCCGGCCGCTGGATATCGCGCTGCCGCTGGAGCCGTCGCGCGCGGGCTTCGGGCCCAATGGCGAGTCCCCGTGGGACCCGTTGTTCCTTTCTTACCTGGTGAACGCGCCGCGCCAATTGCTGGACGGCGCGCCGCATCACTTGAAGTCGCCGCGCTTTGACGACCTGACGCTGGAACACATTCTGGATCGCTGGGTTTACCTGGACCACCATCTGTCGCACGAGGCCAGTGCGTTCCTGGCCGCGCCCTGCAAGGAATCGGCGGTGTTGACGATGGACGGGCGCGGCGAAAAGACCACGACCAGCTTCGGCCATTTTTCAGGCGGCGAGTACGCGCGGCTCAAGCAGATCGACCTGCCGCATTCGCTGGGCCTGCTGTACGAAGACGTCACGCGCTATCTGGGCTTTCTGCATTCTTCCGATGAATACAAGGTGATGGCCCTGGCCTCGTTCGGCAAGCCAAAGTACCGCGCCGAATTCCGCGACATCCTGCGGTTGGAAGAGGAGGGCGGTTATTCCCTGCAACCGGCACGCCTGGCCGAGCGCTTCGGCCCGCCGCGCCGGCGTGGTGCGCCCTTTGAGGACAAGCACAAGGACATCGCCAGCTCGTTGCAATACGTGCTGGAAGAGACCGCGTTGCACATGGTGCAGTGGCTGCACGAAAAAACGGGCGCCAAGGAGCTGTGCATGGCGGGCGGCGTGGCGCTTAACTGCGTGATGAACGCGCGCATCGCCAAGGACGGGCCGTTTGATTCCGTCTGGGTGCAACCGGCGGCCGGTGACTCGGGCACGTCGCTGGGCGCGGCGCTGTACGTGGACTATCACCGGCGCGGCTGCAAGCGCGAATGGTCGATGGAACACGCCTACCTGGGCCCCTCATACGGCGACGAGGAAATTGAACGCTTCCTCTATAACTCGCGGCTTGAGTTCCGGCGTCTGGACGATGTGGCGGGCGAGGCGGCCGCCTTGCTGGCCCAGGAAAAGATCCTGGGCTGGTTCCAGGGGCGAATGGAGTTCGGCCCGCGCGCGCTGGGCGCGCGATCCATCCTGGCCTCGCCGCTGGATAGCGGCATGCAGGCGCGCTTGAATGGCTTGAAGGACCGCGAGGACTTCCGGCCCGTGGCGCCCGTGGTGCTGGAAGAACGGGCGGCGGAATGGTTCGATGGTCGGGGCGCGGCCTCGATCTGCGCGCCGTTCATGCTGTTCGTCTACGACGTGTTGCCGCATCGCGCGCAGCAGATTCCGGCCGTGCGGCACATCGACGGCACGGCGCGTGTGCAAACCGTCAGGCACGATCAGAACCCGCGCTACTACGATTTGCTGGTGGCCTTTGAGCGGCTGACGGGCGTGCCCGTGCTGGTGAACACGTCGTTCAACACGCGCGGAGAACCGGTGGTGTGTTCGCCCCGGGACGCCGTCGAGTGCTTCTGGACGTCGCCGCTGGATGCGCTGGTGATCGGTTCGTATCTGGTCGAGAAACCAAGATGAGCGACGCCGCTTCCATTCTGGTGTCGGTCGTGGTGCCTACGTATCGCCGCCCCGACCTGCTGGCGCGCTGCCTTGAGGCGCTGGCCAACCAGCGTTTTCCGCGCGACCAGTACGAAGTGCTGGTGTGCGACGACGCCGCGCTGGCCAGCACGCGTCGCCAGGTCGAGGCCTTGCAGAAGGCCTGGGGCGGGCGGCCGGCGCTGCGCTATCTGCCGGTGGTGGGCACACGCGGGCCAGCCGGTGCGCGCAACCAGGGCTGGCAAAGCGCGCGCGGCGAGATCATTGCGTTCACCGACGACGACACCATCCCGCAACCCGATTGGCTGGGCCATGGCGTGCTGGCGCTGCGGCCCAATCTGGCGGCGGTGACCGGGGTGACTGAAATGCCGCTGCCCGATCCGCCCAGCGACTACGAACGAGATGCGGCCGGCTTGACGCGGTCTGAGTTCATCACCGCCAATTGCTTCGTGCGGCGCACGGCGCTGCAAGTGGTCGGCGGCTTCGATACCCGCTACACCATGGCGTGGCGCGAAGACTCGGATCTGCACTTTGCCTTGCTGGACCATGGCTTTTCGGTGCAGCGCGCGCCCTTGGCCCGCGTGCTGCATCCGATGCGCCCGGTGCGCTTCGCGGCGGGCCTGGGCATGCAGAAAAAAGTGATGTTCGACATGCTGTTGCGCAAGAAATATCCGCTGCTGTATCGCAGCCGCATCCGCTCGCACCCGCCCCGGTTCTACCTGGGGGTAACGGCGGCAGCGGTGGGCGCGGTGGCGCTGGCGGCGCTGGGTTATTTCACCGCCGCCATCGCCGCGGCGGGCGCGTGGCTGGCGCTAAGCGTGCATTTCTTCATGCGTCGCTTGCGCGGCACGCGCCGCAGCTTGCGCAACGTGGTCGACTTGGCGATCACGTCGGCTTGCATTCCGCTGCTGTCCATCTGGTGGCGGCTGGTAGGCCTGCTGCGGTTTGCCAGGAGCGAATCATGAAGCCGCTATTTGATCCCTTGCGCCCGCCCGCCACGCTGGTGGTGTTTCGCGCCTTGCAGCTGGGCGACATGCTGTGCGCCGTGCCAGCGTTGCGCGCATTGCGGCGCGCGTTTCCGCACACGCACATTGTTCTTGTGGGCCTGCCCAACGCGCATGAATTCGTTGACCGCTTTCACGCGTATGTGGACGAGCTGATCGAGTTTCCCGGCATACCGGCCTTTCCCGAGCAGCAGCCACGGCCGGACGATCTGCCCGCGTTCTACCGGCGCGTGCGCGCGTTGCACGCCGACGTGGCCTTGCAGTTGCACGGCAGCGGCACGCAGTCCAACCCCATCGTCGCGCAGCTGGGCGCCGGGCGGTGGGGCGGATTCGTGGCGGACCCGGCCGCGCGGATTCCCGGCTGCCGCATGGTGTGGCCGGACGACCTGCCCGAGCCGCGCCGCTATCTGGCCTTGTTGCGATACCTGGGGCTGCAAGCGGATGACGATGCGCTGGAATTTCCGGTGTCGCAGACGGATCGGCGCGACGCCGAGGCCCTGGTCCGCAAGCATGCGCTGGACCCCGACAAGCTGATCCTGATGCACGTCGGCGCGCGGCTGCCCTCGCGGCGTTGGCCCTTGGAGCGCTACGCGGCGCTGGCGGGCGAACTGTCCCGCCAGGGTTGGCAAGTGGCCTTGACCGGCATGCACAGCGAGATGCCGCTGGTGCAGTCGCTGCAAGACCAGGCGGGCGTGCCCCTGACCAACCTGTGCGGGCAGACCAACCTGGGCAGCCTGGCGGCGCTGTTGACGATGTGCCGTCTGCTGGTGTGCAACGACACGGGGGTGTCGCACGTGGCGGCGGGCGTGGGCGCGATGAGCGTCGTCATCGCCTGCGGCAGCGACCAGCGGCGCTGGGCCCCGATCGACAGTGCACGCCACGTGGTGCTGGCCGCCGACATGGCCTGCCGCCCGTGCGCGTTCGAGGAATGCCCCATCGGGCACCCGTGCGCCTTGGCGGTGACCGTGCCCGATGTGCTGGGGCAAGTTCAACATCAACTCAGGGGGGCCGTGCAATGACGCAGTCCGTGGCGGCGCCGCGTCGGCGCCTGCGCATTCTGACCTGGCATGTTCATGGCAATTATCTGTATGCCCTGAGCCATGTGCCGCATGACTTCGTGGTGCCTTCCCTGCCGGGCAATCCGTCGGGCTATGGCGCGCTGGGCCGCAAGATACCGTGGCCCGCGAACGTGGTGCAGGTGCCCGCCGAGAACCTGCGCGGCATGGCCTTCGACTGCGTGCTGTATCAGTCGCGGCAGAACCTGGCGGATGCGCCCCGCTGGCTGAACGACGCGCAGCGCGCGCTGCCCAGCGTCTACCTGGAACACAATCCGCCCGAGCCGCATCCCACCGACACCATGCATCCCTTCCGGCACGAGCGCGGCCTGGTCGTGCACGTGACGCCGTTCAACGCCGCGATGTGGGACTCGGACGGCATGCCGGTGCGCGTCGTCGAGCACGGCGTGCCGCCGCCCGATGTCACCTATGACGGCCGTAACCCGCGCGGCATCGTGGTCATCAACCACCTGGGCCGACGCGGCCGCCGCCTGGGCCGCGACCTGTTCGACCAGCTGCGCGCGCAAACCCCCATGGACCTGATCGGCATGGGCTCGGAGGAGTTGGGCGGGCTGGGTGAAGTGCCCAATATGGAAGTGGGCGCCGTGATGGCGCGGTATCGCTATTTTTTCAGCCCCATCCGCTATGCCAGCCTGGGCCTGTCCTTGGTCGAGGCCATGCTGTGCGGCGTGCCGGTGGTGGGCTTTGCCACCACCGAGCTGCCGACCGTGATCAAGAACGGTGAAAACGGCTATGTGGATACACGGCCGGACCGCCTGCTGGCGGTGGCGCGGCAACTGGCGGCCGAGCCGGAACTGGCGCGGGCCTGGGGCGAGGCCGGGCGCCGGACCGCGCTGAAACGCTTCGGCATGGGCCGCTTTATTTCTGATTGGATAGACGTGTTCGACACGATCCTGGAGGCAGCATGATGAACGATATTCCACGTAGCGGCCGCGCGCTGGTGGCGGGCGGGGCGGGCTTTCTGGGCTCGCACCTTTGCTCGCGCCTGTTGAACGACGGGTGGGAAGTGATATGCGTCGACAATTTCCAGACGGGGCGGGCGTGCAACGTGTCGCCGCTGGCCGCGCACCCGCGCTTTACCGTCATGCGCCACGACGTGGTCGACAAGCTGCCGCGTGTGCGCGTGGACCGCATCTACAACCTGGCGTGCCCGGCTTCGCCCGTGCACTATCAGGCCGACCCGCTCAAGACGCTGCGCACCTGCGTGCTGGGCGCGATGCAGCTGCTGGAACTGGCGCGCGATGTCGGTGCCCGGGTGTTGCAAGCGTCCACCAGCGAGGTCTATGGCGACCCGCTGGAGCACCCGCAAGGCGAAGGCTACTGGGGGCACGTGAATCCCGTGGGGCCGCGCTCTTGTTATGACGAGGGCAAGCGCTGCGCGGAGACGATATTCATGGAATATGCGCGGCGCGAAGGCGTGGTGGTGAAGATCGCGCGCATCTTCAATACCTACGGGCCGCGCATGGCGCCGGACGATGGCCGCGTGGTGTCGAATTTCATCGTGCAGGCGCTGGCGGGGCAGCCGCTGACCGTTTACGGCGATGGCACCCAGACGCGTTCGTTCTGTTATGTGGACGACCTGATCGATGGCCTGGTCCGGCTGATGGAAAGCCCCGAGGACCTGGCGCAGCCGGTCAACCTGGGCAACCCCGCCGAATTGACGATGCTGGAAATGGCCGACATGGTGCTGAAACTGACCGGCTCGCGCGCGCCGCTGGTGCACCGCGAATTGCCGGTGGATGATCCCACGCACCGTTGCCCCGACATCACGCTGGCGCGGACCCGGCTGGGGTGGAGCCCCAGGGTGGACCCGGCCGAGGGCATCGCGCGCACGGTGGCGTACTTCGCGGCCGAGGCCAAGCGCACGCGTCCGGCGGATGGCCCGGTCCAGCACGCGCAGCGGACCGACAACGCGGATCACTCGGAGCAGGCCAATCACTCGGAGCAGGCCGATCACTCGGAGCACGCCGTGCCGGGCGCCAGCGCGCGCCGCTACGCGCCCGCGGATCGGGCATAGGGATTGCTGCGTGCTCCGGCATGCGGCGCCATCCTGTCGCCGCGCACATCGCCCACCAAGGAGCACGTGATGAGTACCCAGCCACACTCCCATCAGGACGACCCGGAGGCGGCCGACCGCAAGCCCGTGCCGGAATCGGAACGCACGCTGGCGGGTCGCCCCGCTGACCCCAACCGCACCGGCGCCGGCCAGCAGGTGCCACCGGGCATGCACCCCGACGACGTCTGGGACCCGGGCAATGCCACGCCGGACGCCCCGCCGGTCGACAACCGGTCGGGCACCTCAAGGAGCAAATAATGAAAGCTGTTGTATTTCACGGCATCGGCGACATCCGCCTGGACACCGTCCCCGACCCCGTCTTGCAGGAAGACAACGACGCCATCGTGCGCCTGACCGCCAGCGCCATCTGCGGCACCGACCTGCATTTCATTCGCGGCACCATGGAATCCATGAAGCCCGGCACCATCCTGGGCCATGAAGGCGTGGGCGTGGTCGAGCAGACGGGGCCCGGCGTGCGCAACCTGAACGTGGGCGACCGCGTGGTGATTCCATCCACCATTGCCTGCGGCTATTGCTCGTACTGCCGCGCCGGCTATTACTCGCAGTGCGACGTGGCCAACCCCAATGGACGCGACGCCGGCACCTCGTTTTATGGCGGCCCGCAATCCACCGGCCCATTCAACGGCTTGCAGGCCGAACTGGCCCGCGTGCCGTTTGCCAACGTCAATCTGGTCAAGGTGCCGGACAGTGTCAGCGACGAGCAGGCCTTGATGCTGTCCGACATTTTTCCGACGGGATATTTCGGCGCCGACCTGGCCGACATCAAGCCCGGGCACACCGTGGCGGTATTCGGCTGCGGCCCGGTGGGGCAGTTTGCCATTGCGTCGGCCAAGCTGATGCAGGCCGGCCGGATCTTTGCCGTGGACACCGTGCCGGACCGGCTGGCCATGGCGCGCGCGCAGGGCGCCGAGGTCATCGATTTCAACGCGGAAGACCCCGTGGCGTGCATCAAGGGCTTGACGGGCGGCATCGGCGCCGACTGCGCCATCGATGCGGTGGGCGTGGACGCCGTGCATGCGCACGCCGGCCCGGCAGGCAGTGCGGACACCAACGCGTCTATGGAAGAAGAGGCGCGCAAAGGCGCGCCCCATGCCAAGCCGGATGGCGACAATTGGCGGCCGGGCAACGCGCCGTCGCAAGCATTGCAATGGGCGGTGCAGGCGTTGGCCAAGGCGGGCACGCTGTCGATCATCGGCGTGTATCCGCCCAACGACCGCACGTTTCCGATCGGCGAGGCCATGAACAAGAACCTGACCTTGCGCATGGGCAACTGCAATCACCGCAAATACGTGCCGATGCTGATGGAGCTGGTGCGCACGGGCGCGGTGGACCCGGCGGCCATCCTGACGCGGCAAGAGCCGTTGACGCAGGCGGTGGATGCGTTCAAGGCGTTCGACACCCGGCAGCCTGGCTGGCTGAAGGTTCAGCTGGAGCCTGCGGCCTGATGGCTGCGGGTTTGGCGGCCGGAAGGGCGGCTGGGGGCCGGCCCTTGCTTGCATGCGCCGGGCGCCGGCGTAAGCCGACGCGAAGGTCGGCGCCCGGCCCTTACTTTCGGGTCGGCCTGGCCGGGTCCACCGGACGCCCGTAGACGTCTTTGCCTTCCTCGGCCTGCGAACCGCCTGCCGGATAGCCCGAATTGGTGTTCGGATCGTGATTGACCTCGCCTTGCGGCGGCCCGTCGGCCACGGGTTGGCCGGTGGCGCCCTTTTCAGCGGGGTCCACGTGCGGCGAGGGCGGCGGGTTGGGGGCGGGCGCGGGTTTGGAATCGGTCATGGTTCCTCCTGGCAGGGTGCGGGTTGCGTGCCTTGCGGGATGCGCGGCGTCGGCACCGGTTCAGCAACTGCCATTCCTGAAGGAGACTTTATGTTTACTCACATCCAAATCGGCGCGCGCGATTGGCCGCGGCTGGTGGACTTCTATGACGCCGTGTTGGCGCCGCTGGGTTTGGCGCGGCGCAACGCCATCGACAACGCGGGGCCGGAAGGCGTTATCTGGGGCGTGGGCTCGGCGCGGTGGCCGACGTTTGTGGTCGCGCCTCCGTTTAATGGCTTGCCCGCCACCTGGGGCAATGGCTGCCAGGTCAGCTTCGAGGCGTCCTCGGAAGACGTGGTGCGCCAGTGCTGGACCGCAGCGCTGGCGCACGGCGCCGTGGACGAAGGCGCGCCCGGCTTGCGCAGCCGGTACGCGCCGGACTTCTACGCCGCCTACTGCCGCGACCCCGAGGGCAACAAGCTGGCCTTCGTATCCAGCCGGCACGAGAAGTCGACCGCGGGCCCATCGGAACGTCCTTCGGCAAACCCTTCAGCAAGCCCTCCGGCAAGCCCGCCCCCGGCCCCGCAAAGCAACGGCCCCGCGGCCCCGCCCGCAGGCACGGCGCCGGCGGCCCCGGCCAACCCCGCGCCCGATCCCGGCGAGGACCTGTCCGCTATCCCCTGATTGGAATCCGCGCCCAGGCGGCGGCCAAGGGCGCGTTCAATCGGGCGCAATTCGGCCAGCAACGCCACCACCAAAGCCACCGCGCCCACCGCGAACAGCACGCGGTGTTGGCCTCCGGTGGCGCTGAATACGGCCGAGTAGGCGTATCCCGCCACCGCCTGAAAGGTGGCGAAGCTGACGGTGGCGCGGCTCCATGCACGGTTCTGCGCCAGGGGGTCGTGCGGAATCAGGTCGTGGATGCGCGCCAGCGCCAGGGGCACGATGCCGGGGGGGAAGGTGCCCACCATGAATGCGGCGGCCGCGAGCAACGCGCCCCCGTGCGCCAGCGTCAGCGCGGCCATGGCAACGGCCTGCATCGCCAACACCAGACGCAAGGCGCTGCGCGGACCCAGCCTGTCTCCCAGCCAGCCATACAGCGGCGGCCCCATCATCGCGCCCACCCCGTACAGAATCCAGTAATACGCACCGGCGTGCGGATCACCGGCCAGGCCGCGTTGGACAAAGTCCACCAGGAACACCATTGGCGCCACCAGCGCCACGGCCATCAGACCGTATTGGCCGAACAACAACACGACTCCGGCGCGCGGGTCGGAAGCGTCCGTGGGGGCTGACGGGGGCGCGGATGAGTCGCGGGAAGTGCCCCTGCCGGACGTGCCCGCCCCGCTCGTACCAGCGCCGGTCGTCCCAATGCCGCTCGTTCCAACGCCGCTCGTCCCGGCGCCGGCGCTGACCGAGGCCAACGCCGACGGCGACGGTGCCGCCGGCGATACGGGCACGGTCGCGCCATGAGCCGGCCACGCGCTCCATGTCAGCAAGGTCAGCACCGCCGAGATCGCGGCCAGCCCCAGCCATGCGGCTTGCAGCCCGAAGCCCAGCAGCCACGGCACCACCGTGCCCGAGCCGGCAATCCCCACGCCGATGCCCAGGAATATCGCGCCGCCGGCCAGGCCACGGCGTTCGCGCGGCACGTGCGGCAGCACGGTGGCGGCGGCCAGCACCATGATGGCGCCGCCCGCAATGCCCGACATCAGGCGCCAGCCGAAGAACCACCCCAGCGCTTGGCGGTACGCACAAGCCAGAAACGCCAGCGTCACCAGCGCCATCATGGCGCGCAGTACCTGGGTGTTGGAAAAACGCCGCGCCAGCGGCTGACCGATCAGCGCGCCGACCAGGTAGCCGGTCAGGTTCGCGGCGCTTAGGAACACGACGCTGGACGATGAGAACCAGTGCGCCTGGATCAATGCGGGGACCAGGGGCGCATAGGCAAATCGGGCCAGCCCGATGCTGGCCAGACTGGCGGCAAACCCAGCCAGCACATAGCGCCAGGCGGCGCCGGCGGTCGGTTGCAGGGCGGGCAGGGATGGTCGTGACATGGTGGACCTCTACGTTTTCAGCACGACCCAATCGGGTCGATATGCAAAAAGTATAGGAACGCCAAGTGCTGGAATCACGCAGCAATTTGCAATAGCTGTGATGCAAAAACGCAGCGGTTTGCAGACGACGGGCGCAGGGCGCGGCATCGATCCCCGGCCGCCTTGCGCACCCCGCTATTCGAACTGCGCCACGACCGTATCGATAAAGGCGCGCACGCGCGCCGTGTGGCGCAGGTCCTGGTGCGTGACCAGCCAGACGGCAAAGCCGCCTTCCCGCTCGCGGCCGGGCCATAGCCGTATCAAGCCCCCGCGTTCGCCCATGGGCACCGGCAGTTCACCGATGCCCACGCCGCCCGCGATCAGCGTGCGCAGCATCAGGCTGGAATTGGCCGTGGCCACGATGCGGCCCGCTTGCGCCGGCTCGCCCACGATGGTCGGCGGCCGTCCGCCTTCCAGGTAGGGCTGGTAATACACCAGATCGTGTCCCTTGAAGCCGCCATGCTCGGTGGGCGCGCCATGCCGCTCCAGATAGCCTGTCGAGGCATACAGGCCCACCGGCCACAGCGCCAGCTGTCTAGCGATCAGGTCGGGGTTGTCGGGCTTCATGTTGCGGATGGCGATGTCGGCCTCGCGCCGGGCCAGGTTGGCCATCTGCGTGGCTACGCTCAGTCGCACCCGCACGTCGGGGTGGCGCGCGTGCAAGTCGGCGATGGCGGGAATGACGAATTCCATCGCCAGCGAATCGGTGGTGGCCACCTTTACTTCGCCTTCCAGCCGCCCGTCCGTGCCCTGCGCCTGTCGCACCAGGTCATTGGCAAACTGCTCCATGCGTTCGGCGGCGTGCAGCACCGCGCTGCCGGCCGTCGTCAGCGTGTAGCCGGTAGAGCTGCGCAGGAACAGGGTGGCGCCCAGGTTGTGTTCCAGCACGCCGATCCGCCGTCCTATCGTGGCTTGGTCCACGCCCGCCACGCGCGCTGCGCGGCGCAACGTTCCTTCGCGTTGAAGCGCAAGGAATATTCTTGCATCGTCCCAATTCATGGTGTCGTCGCGGCGCTCAGGCCGGCAGGTGGCACACGGCTTCCAGGTTGTGGCCGTCGGGCGCCCGCACGAAGGCGGCGTAGTAATTGGGGTGGTAGTGGGGGCGCAGGCCAGGCGCGCCATTGTCGGCGGCCCCGGCCGCCATGGCGGCCTGGTAGAACGCATCCACCTCGGCCCGGTTGGCGGCGGTGATGGCGATGTGCAGGGGCGGCGATACCGCCTGGGTGCCATACAGCCACATCGACGGCTTGCCCGCGCGGCCCAGGCCCACGCTGTCGGGCCCTTGCATGGCAAGGCCAACGCCCAGGGGAGCCAGCGCTTGCAGGAAGAATGCGCGACTGCGTTCCATGTCGCTGACGCCGAACCCGATGTGATCGAACATGCTGGCCTTGATCAATTGATTGCGGCGGCCGATGGCCGCCGGGTATGGCGTTTGCTTCGCATGGCGCTTGTCGGCCACACAGAGGCGAAACCCATGCTACAGGACGAACTACTTGCAAAGATGATCGTAAAAACTGCACCGTGTCGCCGTTTTGACGACTGGGCCGAGGTGCTGACGGAATTCGCCAGCTGCCTGGTGCAGATCAGCCCGCGCCTGAGCCCGGAGGAGTGCGACAGGCTGGTCAATGTTGGCGCCTCGTTCTATCGCACCCTAGCCCGTGCGGAGGACTACCGGCGTACTTCGATCCATGGCGACTAGCTGATGCGCGCGGTCGCGCGCCGGGGTCGGGCGGCTGCGCATCTGCATGCGCCACCCGGCCTCCCAGGCGCGCACCTTTTCACGCCACTGGGAGATCGACTCGCCCGTGTGGCCGGGCATTTCTACAGCGCGATAGTACGGGCAGTCCCACAAGGTCAAGCCCTGCCGGGCGGCGTTCGCGCCGAGCTTCTGGATGTCATTGCGATGCATTGCTGAACCCTCCAAAAGTATGAAGAACGGACCGCCAGTATCGTGCGGTTCGGGGGGGCTTTGCAATAGTGTTGCGGTACCAGACAGGGGGAGTTGAATTGTTCCCGGGGGATGGCGCATTGTTGCCCCGCGGGCAACACCGTGGTCCCTGGTGCGGGGCTACTGCCGTTGTGGTGCCGGCCCTACGATTTGGGCGTCGTTCAAGCATCCTGCGCTGCCCGCGAAACCGCGCGGCGCGCTTACCCAAACCCCCCGGGAGCCACCATGAATCAACGCCTTAACGCCTTTGCGCAATCGCCCGCGCTTTTCAAGAAGTTTGTTGAATTCGGCATGTTGTTGAAGTCGGGGTCGATCGAGCCGTCCATCCCGGGTCTGATCGAGATCCGCGCGTCCCAGATCAACGGCTGCGGCTTCTGCCTGGACATGCACGTCAAAGAAGCCAAGATCCGTGGCGAAGGCGAATTGCGCCTGCACCATGTTGCGATCTGGCGCGAGTCCACGGAATTTTCGCCGCGCGAAAGGGCCTGCCTGGCCTGGACCGAAGCGCTGACGACGCTGGGCGCGCACGGCGTGCCGGACGACATCTACGAGCGCGTGCGCGGCGAATTGTCCGAAAAAGAAATCACCGACCTCAGCTTCGCCATCATGGCCATCAACGGATGGAACCGCCTGAACGTGGGCTTTCGCACCGTGCCGGGCTCGGCCGACAAGGCCTATGGCCTGGACAAAGCCAATTTCAGCTAAGGACAGCGCCATGAAAATCCTGGTCATCGGCGGAACCGGCCTGATCGGTTCAAAGCTTGTGAAGCGGCTTGTCGAACGGGGCCACGAGGCCATCGCCGCCTCGCCGGCCACCGGCGTCAACACCGTCACCGGCGCGGGCCTGGACGCCGCGTTGGCGGGTGTGGACACCGTGGTGGATGTCGCCAACTCGCCGTCGTTTGACGACAAGGCCGTGCTGGAATTTTTCCAGGCGTCGGGGCGCAACCTGCTGGCCGCCGAAGCGCGTGCCGGGGTGCGGCACCACGTGGCGCTGTCGGTGGTGGGCACGCATCGCCTGGCCGAAAGCGGCTATTTTCGCGGCAAGATCGCGCAGGAAGCGCTGATCGAGGCGGGCGACATTCCCTACACCATCGTGCACAGCACGCAGTTCTTTGAATTCCTGGGCGGCATCGTGCAGGCGGGCGCCCAGGGCAACGACGTGCGGCTGTCGCCCGCCTTTGTGCAGCCGATCGCGTCCGACGACGTGGCCCTGGCCATGGCGGACGCCACGCTGGCCCCGCCGGTGAACGGCATCGTGGAAATCGCCGGGCCCGAGCGGGTGCGCCTGTCCACGCTGGTGCAACGTTACCTGGACAAGACCGGCGATACCCGCACGGTGCGCGCCGACCCCGGTGCGCGCTATTTCGGCGCGCTGCTCAATGACGACACCCTGGTGCCGGCGTCCTCGCCGCGCTTGGGCTCGATAGACTTCGACACCTGGTTCAGCCAGTCCGGCGTCAGGAAATAACGCGGCGGCGCCGGGGGCGGCAGCAGGCCGGACCCCCGGATGTGCTCGGTCATGTAGTCGATGAACACGCGCATGCGCGCGGGCAAATGCTGGCGGCTTAAAAAGCACAGGTAATGCCCGCGGTCATCGGGCGCGTGCTGCGGCAGGCAGGCCACCAGCGTGCCGGCACGCAGATGGTCGCAAACCTGGTAGGCGGCCATCTGCGCAATGCCATGGCCGTCCAGCACCGCCTGCAACACCAGGTCGGCGTCGTTGAAGGTCAGCATCGCGGGCGGCGTCACCTTCTGCAAGCGGTCGCCCAGCTTGAATTCCCATTCAAAAATGCGCCCCGACGCCAGTCGGAAGTTCACGCCACGGTGGTCCAGGATGTCGTCCACGCTGGCGGGCAGGCCGTGGGCGGCGGCGTAGTCCGGCGAGGCGCACAGCAGCATCTGCATGGGGATGATTTTTTTTGCGATGACCTGGCTGTCTTCCATGCGGCCATTGCGAAACGACACGTCAACGCCGTCCGCCGCGAAGTCGGTCGGCCCGTCGTCCAGCAGCAGGTCCACCGCAATGCCGGGGTTGGCCCGGCAGAACCCGTGCAGCAGGGGCGCGACGACCTTGCGGCCAAAGCCCACGGTGGAACACACGCGAAGGTGGCCGGAAGGCGGGCCTTCGCGCAGCTCGCGCATGTCATCCAGCGCTTGCACGATACGCGCCACGCCGGGATGGCACTGATCGTAAAACTGCCGCCCCTCGGCGGTCAGCGACGTGCTGCGGGTGGTGCGCACGAATAGCCGGGTACCTAGCTGGTCTTCCAGTTTCTGCACGCTGCGGCTGACGGCCGACCGGCCGATGCCCAGCCGGTCGCCCGCCTTGGCGAAGTTGCCTTCGACGGCCACGGCAATGAATGCCACCACGCCGGCATAGCTGGTGGCAAAGCTGTCGGCCAGGGAATCCGGCCCAAGCGGAGAGGGGGTGATGGATGGGGCAAACAAGGGTGTCGACATGGTGGCGGCGCGGCAAGGGTGGGTCTTATGGCTAAGACGGCGCACGCGGCCATTCTGTGACATCGATGGGAGGAACCTCGGGTTTCCCCTAGGTCGGCGAGAGCAAAAGGGATATCAAGAGAGATACCAAAAGGGCATCAAGCGCGGGCGCGGGTTGCGCCCGGCGGCGGGCGGCGGCCCGCTGCCGCGCGCGTCCGGCCCAGTGGGGGCGGCTTAGTGGGGGCGGCTTAGTGAACGGGGATCAAGGCGGGGGCGCCCTTTTTCTTGATCAGCACCACCACGAACTTCGCCGGTTCGGTCTGGCTGGCGTTGCGCCCCACCGTGTGCACATCGTCCGGCCCTTCGAAGAAGGTCTGGCCCGGCGTCAAGGTGACTTCCTTGCCGCCCTTGACCTGCATGATGATGCTGCCTTGCAGGACATAGACGAAGCTGTAGGCATCGTGACGGTGGATCGGGTCGGCCGCGCCGGGCGGGTAATCGACCGTGATCATCAAGGCGTCTTTGCCGGGAATGTCCGGCAGCGGCTTCGTCATCAGTTCGGTAACGATGGGTTCGGCGGGCGCGGCCTGGGCCGGGGCGTGGCCCAGCAGGGCGCCGGTTGCAACCAGGGCCACGGGCAGGGCAAGCTTGAACAGTTTCGACATGGGCGTTCCTTGGCGGATATGACAAGGCCCCATCGTAGAAGTGCCGACCCGCGCGGCGGTAGATCCGCACAGGGGATCACCATGTTGCCCGCCGCGCACCATCGCCGCGGCAGAGCGCCATCGCCGCGTACCGCCTTATCCCAACGCTGCTGCGATCCGCGCGAGCTTGTCGGGGTTACGCTGCACCAGCACGCGCGTCAATCGTTCCCCGTCGGTCTCGTACGACTGCACCGATTCCAGTTGCCCGTCGATGTATCGAAGCAGGGTCCATTGCCCGTTGATCTGCACCACCTCGGCGCGCAGGCCGTCGCCAAAGCGGCGTTTGCCCGCGTAGAACAACTGCGCCAGCCGTTTACCGCCCACCAGCCGCGCAAAGGCCGTCGCCTTGCCGCCGCCGTCGCCGATCAGTTCGGCGTCGTCGCTCAGCAAGGCATGCAAGCCGTGGAAATCGCTGCGCTGCATGGCGTCGGCAAAGGCCAGCAACAGGCGGTGCAAGGATGCCCGCGAGACGGCTTCACGCGGCGCGCCCTGGCGCAGTTGAAGCCGGGCGCGCCGTACCAGCTGGCGACAGGCCGCCTGCGTCTTGCCCAGGGTGTCGGCGATGTCGTCATAATCGGCATCGAACACGTCGTGCATCAGGAACGCCGCGCGCGCGTCGGGCGACAAGCGTTCCAACATGAATAGAAATGCCACGGACACATCGTCCGCGAATTCGTGGATCTGTTCGGGGGTGGACGGCGCGGCCATCAGCAAGGGTTCGGGCAGCCATACGCCCGTGTACTGGGCGCGTTCCAGCTTGGCGGCGCGCAGGCGGTCGATGGCCAAACGCGTGGTGGCCGTGACGAGCCAGGCTTCGGCGTTTTCCACCAAGGCGTGGTCGGCGCCGTGCCAGCGCAGCCATGCTTCCTGCACCACGTCCTCGGCCTCGGCCACCGCGCCCAGCATGCGATACGCCAGCGCAAACAGGCGCGGGCGGTGACGCTCGAAGAGAAGCAATGAATCGGTCATGTCGGACGCAAACGCCAGGTAGAAGTGGGGGCGTGCAGCCGCGTATTTTGCCGCACTTTGCCGTGGCAATGGGGCCGCCATCACAACGGCGTGCAGGGCGCGGCCCCCGCCGGGGGATTGGTGCGCGGTTCGCAACATGGCGCTTCACCTTGCGTGGCTACCGCGCATCCCGGGCCGCGCCTAGGATGGCTACGCTGTCCAGCCACTTTGGAGATTCGCCATGTTTCGCACCGATACCCCCTTGACCACCCCCCCTTCACATGCCGGCGTCCAGACCCCCGTGGATCTGGTCCCGTCCCGTTACGCGGTACGCATCGGCGCCATCGACGCGATGGTCGTCAGCGACGGCGTGCTGCCCCTGCCCACGTCCACGATGGCCACCAACGCCGACCCCGCCGACCTGGCGGACTGGCTTGACCACATGTTCATGCCGCCCGATGCGTTCGACTGGCCGCTTAACGTGATGGTGGCCCGCAGCGGCGAGCAAACCATCTTGATCGACGCGGGGCTGGGCGGGCAGTTTCCCGGCTTCCCGCGTGCCGGGCTGTTTCCGCAGCGGCTGGCTTCCGCGGGCATTGCGCTGGAATCCGTGACGGACGTGATCATCACCCACATGCACATGGACCACGTCGGTGGCCTGCTGGTGGACGATGTGAAAAAGCGTCTGCGCCCGGACGTGCGCATCCACGTGGCGGCTGCCGAGGTCGCGTTCTGGACGTCGCCCGACTTTTCGCAGACGGTGATGCCCAAGCCGGTGCCCGACGTGCTGCGTACCACGGCCACCGCGTTCTATAACGAATACCGCGACCGGCTGCGCCTGTTCGACGACAAGCACCAGGTGGCGCCCGGCGTGACGGTGCGCGTCACCGGTGGCCATACGCCAGGCCACAGCGTGGTCGATCTGGTCTCGGGGGGTGAACGCCTGACCTTTGCGGGCGACGCGATGTTTCCCGTGGGCTTTGACCATCCGGACTGGCACAACGGCTTTGAGCACGACCCCGAAGTATCCGCCCAAGTCCGCATCGGGCTGTTCCGCGAGCTTGCGGAAAACCGTGGGCTGCTGGTGGCGGCCCACTTGCCGTTTCCGTCGGTGGGCCGGATTGCGGTCGCGGGCGACGCGTTCCGCTGGGTCCCGGTGATCTGGGACTTCTGATTGCGACGCGTCGCCCGGTCCGCCTTACCGCATCAGTAGTTGATCGACGCCGACAACATATACGTGCGTCCCGCCGCGTTCGTCACGAAAGAGCCCGACGCCAGCCAGTACTTCTTGTCGGCCACGTTTTCGACGTTGGCGCGGAACACGACGTCCTTGCCGGCGATCTGCGTCGCGTAGCGGGCGCCCAGGTCAAAGCGCGTGTAGCCCGGCAGGCGCAGCGTGTTGGTGTTGTTCAGGTAGACCGACGACGTGCGGATGGCGCGTCCGTTCAGGCTCAGGCCCTGCACCCACGGCGTGTCCCAGTCCAGCCCCAGGTTGTAGGCGCTGGCGGGCACGCCGGCCGGGCGGTTGCCCTGGCTGACGCCGCCGGGCGTTTTGGTCAGCTCGCTGTCGATGAAGGCGGCGCTGGCCATCAGGCGCAGGCCGCGCACCACTTCGCCGTAGCCGGTCAGTTCCAGGCCACGGTTGCGCTGTTCGCCGAAGTAGCCGTAGACGTTGCTGTCGTCGGCCTGGCCGGACGGGCGCGCGATCTGAAAGAGCGACAGGGTGGTGATGATGTTGCCGTCCCAGTCCACCTTCACGCCGGTTTCATATTGCTTGGACTTGTACGGCGCCAGCACCGCGCCACGGTTTTCGTAGGTGTCGCCCACGATCGTGCCGCGCGTCAGGCCTTCGGTGAAGTTGGCGTAGACCGACACGTTCTGCAGCGGCTTGACGACAATGCCGCCGATGGGCGAGTTGGCGCTGGCCCGGTAGCCGCTGGTGCGTGCGCCGGCGGTGTTGTAGCTGTCTACATCCACGACCTGGTGGCGGATGCCCGCCGTCAACAGGATGCGGTCCTGCGCAAAGGACAGCGTGTCGGCCAGCGCAAAGCTGGTCAGTGTGGTGTCGGACGCTTTTTGCGGCGTCAGGCGTACGGCGGGGCCGTCGGGAATGGGCGTGGGGTCGTAGATGTTGGACGCCACGATGGCCGACCCGGTGGAATAGGCGTTGCCCAATTCCTGATTCATGTAGGTGGCGCCCAGCGTCACGCGGTGATTGACCGGGCCCGTGGCAAAGCGCGCGGTCAGGCCGGCGTCGCCGCTGCGCGTTTTCGAGTACGAGTCGTAGTACGTCGTCATGACGTTGAAGTTGCCGTCCTGGTCCACCGACTGGCGCGCGCCGGCCATGTTGACGGTGACAGGGAAAATCTGCCGCACCTTGCCATCGCGATAGCCCGCCGCGATGTGGCCGGTCAGGTTGTCGGTGAAGTCATATTCCAGACGCGACATGATCGTGCTGTCGCGCTGCGACAGACGCGTGCCGGGGTAGAAGTTGATGTCGCCATCGGGCGGCGAGGGCAGCTCGGTCACGTTGGCCTGCCAGCCGATCTGCGAGCGAAAGTTCTCGATCACGTCTTCCTGGTGGATGGCGTCGGCCGACCAGCGCAGGCGCGCGCCGCGATAGTCGATGCCCAGCGCGCCCATGTCCAGCCCTTGCTTGCCGTCGCGCAACGTGGATTCACCACCGCGCTTGACGCCGTTAAAGCGCAGGCCCCAGGCGTTGTCTTCGCCAAAGCGGCGGGCGAGGTCCAGCTGGCCGGTGAAGTTTGCCTTGCTGGCATAGCCCAGCGTGGCGCGCGCCAGCGGTTCGTCTTCGGCGCGCTTGGTCACCACGTTGATCGCGCCGCCGATGCTGCCGTTGGGCGGAATGCCGCGCATGAAGGCGCCGGGGCCCTTGAGCACTTCCACGCGTTCCAGGATCTGCACCGGCACGCGGCTGGACGACACCAGGCCATACAAGCCGTTCACGCTGACGTCGCCGCTGCCCACGGCAAAGCCGCGGATCTGAAAGTCTTCGCCAAAGCCGCCGCTGGAGGTCAAGGTGCGCACCGACGCGTCGTTGACCACCACGTCGGCCAGCGTGCGGGCCTGTTGGTCGTACAGCAGTTCCGAGGTGTAGTTGACGGTGCTGAACGGGGTGTCCATCACGTCTTCGGAACCCAGCACGCCCAGGCTGCCGCCCGTGGCAAGCTGCCCGCCGGTAAAGGGCGGGGCCAGCTCGCCCAGAATGCCGGCGGTGACGGTTACCGCTTCAAGCTGCACCGTGCCGCCGGCCGTGGCGGGGCGCGATAGCGTGACGTTGTTGCCGTTGCGTGTGTACTCGATGCCGGTGCCCTGCAACAGCTGGCGCAGCGCGTCTTCGGGCGACAGCTTGCCCGACAGGGCGCGTGCCTGCTGACCGGCAAGAATGTCCTGCGAATAGAAGATCTGCAAGGAAGTCTGTGAGCCCAGCTGCAACAGCGCGTCGCCCAGGGGCTGCGCGGGAATGTTGACGCTGACGGGGGCTTCCTGCGCGTGGGCGGCGGGCGCCATGCCGAAGGCAAGCGATAGCGAGAACGCAAGCGCGCTGAGAACCACGCGCGAGGGCACGCGCAAAGCGGGTCGGGCAGATACGGGTTTCAAGATCGGTAGCTCGGTGGAAGGCGCGCCCGCACGGCGCGCCGGTTTCAACGGAAACGGGCAGGGATGCCCTGGGGCGGTCCGCCCCTTCCTGTCTAGACGCATGAGCCCCGCAAAAACCGGAATAAGAATCGATATTATTGTGTAACAGGTGTGTTACAAAAGGACCGGCGCGCCCGGGACCAGCGGATCGGCTGACCAGTGGACCAGCAGGTCGGCTGACCAGGGGATCAGCGCCGCCCTCAACGCGCCACGATGCGTATCGCGCCATCCTGTTGGCGGTCCAGCGTGACGGGGGCAATGGCCGGCAGGGCGTCGATCATCGCCAGCGGGTCGTCCACGCTGAAGATGCCGGACACGCGGTGTTGCCCCAGCGCGGGGGCGTCCAGGCTGGCGGGCCGGGGCAGGTAGCGGTTCATCTCGCTGATGACGGTGGCCAGCGGCACGTTATTGAATATGATCTTGCCGCGCTGCCACGCCGTCAGGTCCTGCACATTGACGGCGGCGACCTCGCTTAACGTGCTGCCCGGGTAGGCAACGGCTTGCTGGCCGGCGCTCAACCGCCGTTCGTGCGGGTTCCACCAGCCACCGGTCTGCAAGCGTACGGACCCGGATTCGACGCTGACCTGCAAACGGTCGCTGTCGCGCCGCACATTGAACCGGGTGCCCGTGACGGTGACTTGCCCCAGCCCGCCGACCACTACGAACGGGCGCGACGTATCGTGCCGCACATCGAAAAATGCCTCGCCCTGTTCCAGTTCCACCCGCCGTTCCCTCGCGCCAAAACGGGCCGCCACGCGAGTGTCGCCGTTCAGGCTCAGCACCGAGCCGTCCGGCAAGGTGACCTCGCGCCGCTCGTTCTTGCGCGTGGCGTAATTGACCAGCGTGTCGTTGCCGTCAAAGACGAACGGCGCCGCCACCAAGCCGGCCACCAGCGGCACCGCACAGGCCGCCGCCACGCGCAGGCCAAAGCGCCGCCGCGACATCGCAGGCGGGCGGGGCGCCGTCAGCGATGCGTCCATCAAGCCGCGCAGGCGCGCGTGCGGCAGCGACAGCACGGCGTCCCATTGGGCGCTCAGGCGTCGGTAATCGCGGTCGTTGTCGGGGCTGGCATCGCGCCAGGCGGCGAAGGCTTGCTGGTCCGCCGGCGTGGTTTCGCCGGACTGCATGCGCGCAAACCAATGCGCCGCGTCGCTGGGATGGTCCAGCGCGTCGCTGCCGTTGTCGTCATTGGGCGGCATGCGCGGGTGGCCGGGGTCGCCGCCACCGTGGCCGGGGTTCGGGTAGCCGGAGTCAGAGTGGGGCATGGTGTTGCAGCCGTTCGTTGATGTGACGCACCGAGCGCGTCATGTATTTTTCCACCATGCTGCGCGACAGGCCCATTTCTTGCGCGATCTCGGTATGCGTCCAGCCTTCCAGCCGGCAACGCAAATAGACGTGCCGGCACTTAGGGGGCAGGTCTTCCAGGGCGCGGGTAAGTTCGTCGGCCAGTTGCTGAAACCGCACGCCATCGTCGGCGGGCGGCGTGGCGGGGTGGTCGCCGCGCGCCATGTCGTCCAGCGAGGTGATCTCCAGCGTGCTGACATGCCGATGCTTGCTGACCAGGCGGTTCGAGGTGCCGCGCGACAGATAGGCGCGGGGATCATAAATTGCCGCGACGTCGCCTTCAAGCATGCCCACCACGGTGTCGTGCATGGCGTCCTCGCCGTCCTGGTGCCCCCGACCGCGCCATTTGCCGATCATCTCCGCGTAATGGGCGAGCCAGTCTTTCCTGGCCTTGGGAGGGTGGGACATGAGAGAAAAACGCTAGGGCAAATGAAAAGTTATTGATTCTAATATGCATTTGCGTCTTTCGGTGAGCCCGCGTGATGGACGGCGCGTCAGCGGGGCCCGGGCTTGGGTAAAGGCTGTTGGTGCAGCGCCACGATTTCGGCATTGCCTTGCACCACGGCGGGGTAGCGCAAGCGCACCAGCGGGTCGTGGCCCGGTACGATGTGGTCGGGGGAATCCGCGAACTTCAGTAGCGTGTCATAGCCGGCCAGCATGTCGGCCACGTTCAACACGATGGGGAAGGGGGCGTCCAGGCCCATGTTGTCGTAATAGTGGCTGGCGTCGGAGGCCAGCACCACCCAGCCGCGCGCCGTGTGCACGCGCACCGCCTGCAAGCCCTGCGTGTGGCCGCCGATGTGCAGCAGTTGCAGGCCGGGCGCCAGTTCCTCGTGGCCATGGTAGAAGGCCACCCGCTTGTCATACACGCCGCGCACCACATCAACCACGTCTTCAACGGCGTAGGCGTGGCGCAGCATGTCAAAGCGCATGTTGCAGCCGCAGGCGTAGTGCAGTTCGCTTTCCTGCAGGTGCAGGCGGGCGCGTGGCAGCTTGCGGATGTTGCCCGCGTGGTCGTAGTGCAGGTGCGTGACGATCACATCCTGGATATCGGCCGGCGCGATGCCCAGCGCTTCCAATGCATCGATCGGGCAACGCAAAAATTCCCGGCCGCGTGCCTGCGCGGCGGCTTCGTTAAAGCCGGTGTCCACCAGCCACACCCGCTTGTCATGGCGGATGACCCAGACGAAATAATCCATCGGCATGGGACCGTCGTGCGGGTCGGGTGGGGTAATGAAGTTCTGGCTGCGGCGGCGGGCCACGGTGGCGTAGCGCAAGGCATAGATTTCGTGGTTGGGCAGTGTCATGCGATTCCCCTGGCGGCGCGTAGGTGGTCCAGTTCAGGTTTCAGGTACTGCATCAGGCGTTGCGGGTTTTCAACCATCGGGAAGTGACCCAGCTCAGGCATTTCGGTGAAACGCGCGCCAGGAATACGCGCCGCCACGCGGCGGCTGTCGTCCGGGCTGGCGGAATAATCGTAGGCGCCCGTCAACAGCGATACGCCGAAGCGGCGCGTGTCCAATCCTGTCAGGTGTTCGGCGGCATCGAAGTCTTCGCTATAGAACCAAAGGTCGTTGGCATACATGTTGAAGCCGCCTTGCGAGTAGATCCAGGCGGCGTCCCGGCGCGCGTCCAGCGTGGCGGCCGGGCCCATCAGCCCGCGCACGTAGGCTGGGTTGTGGGCCGCCTGGTTGACCTGGGGATGGCACAGCATCGGCGTGCGTCGGCCGCTGGCCTGGTACGGTGCTTCCAGCGCCACCACGCCGGCCACGTCGTCGGGGCTGCGGGCGGCGACGACCAACGCCATCGCCGCGCCCATCGAACAACCCAGCAAGACGGCGGGCGCGCCCACCACCTGGCGGATCACCGCCAGACAGGTGCGCAGATAGGCGTCCTGCGTCAGCCCCGCTTCGGTCCAGGCCTGGCCGGGCAAGGGCATGCTGCGGCCGTGGCCGGGCATGTCGAAGGCGATCATGCGCCATTGGCGGCGCAGGTCGGCATCGGCCATCAGTGCGTGATACTGGCGCGAATCGGCGCCGGCGGTGTGCAGCATCAGCAGCGGAGGGCCGTCCGCCAGGCCGCTGGTTTCCACGTATAGAGAGGTGGCGGTCGCGCCCCGGTCGGTCGCGCCCCGGTCTGTCGCGCCCCGGTCAGCCGTGCCCAGGTCCAGGTTGACGTAATGGCCGGCGATGGCGCTGCGGTCCAGCAAAGTGGGCGCCGCGTCATGCTGGCCGCGCAACAACTCGAACAAGCGTTCCAGGGCATGCAACGCCTGCGCGATGGCCAGCGCGTCGCCTTTGACGCGCAAGCCATGGGCCTGGCGTTGCGCGGCGGTGAACGAGTGATAACCCGGTGGCGGGGCGGGTTGCAGCAGCCTGCGCCAGGTGTCCGGCGGCGCGCTGATGACCAGGCACTGCGACGGGGCGGCGGGTTGGCCGGCCCAGGCAGGGATGCGGTCGTCCGGCTGCGTGCCCACTTGCAGCCAGATGGCGCTGGGCAGGCCCCGGGTGGCCGCGATGAATTCGCTATCCTGCTGCGCCAGGGCCGCCGCGGCCCTCAGTTCCTGGTCGATCGCCTTCACGGGTGGATGTCTCCTCTTGTTGGCGCCTTAGCACTTCAAGCGCCGTGCGTTCTGCATTCACAATGTGGTTCTGCGCGGCGGTCTGGGCGCCTTGGGCATCCCGAGCCTGGATGCGCTCGAAGATGTGGTCGATTTCGGCCATGCTTTCCGGCAGCCGTTCCGGCCGCGCGAAAGACGTGGCGCGCAGCAGATTGATGCGCGACAGCAGGCCCGGCAGCATGTCCTTGATCAGATCGTTGTCACAGCCCGACAGCAGCACGTCATAGAAATCGCGTTTGGCCGCCAGCAAGGCGGACTTGTTGCTGCCCTTGGCCTGGCGGTGCAGCGCGTCCACCGCCTTGCGCAGGCGTTCGACGTCGGGGTCGCTGGCCAGCCGCGCGAATTCATGCGCGGCAAAGCCTTCCAGCAGCGCGCGCAGCGAATACAAATCGCGCGCGGCCTTCTCGGTAATGCGCACCACCGTCGGGCCGCGGTGCGGTTCGATCGAAATCAGCCGTTCGGCTTCCAACGTGCGCAGCGCCTCGCGCAGCGTGCTGCGGCTGATGTTCAGCTGTTCGCACAGTTCCGCTTCGCGCAGGCGTTCGCCGCCCTTGATGCGCCCGTCCATGATGGAGGCGCGCAGGAATTCCTCGACGCGGGTGCGCAGGGTGGTCGGTTTTTCAAATACTGCGCCGTTAGGGGGCATGGCTGTCTCTCGCTTTGCGTAGCGGTGCGCGCAGGCGGCGACAGGGGCTTTTGGCCCGGCCGCGGCGCACCGCCGGTTCAACGTAAAGACGCAATATATCCCGCCGGCTGGTCATCGCTATAACCCCAGGTACGCGGCGCGCACACGGCTGTCTTCCAGCAGCGCGCCGCTGGGGCCGGACAGCACCATCGCCCCCGATTGCAGCACGTAGGCGTGTTCGGCCACCGACAGCGCCAGGCGGGTGTTCTGTTCCACCAGCAAGATGGTCAGGCCGCTGCGGTGGATGTCGATCATGGCCTGGTGCATTTCCTCGACGATCTTGGGCGCCAGACCGTGGCTGGGCTCGTCCAGCAACAACAGCCGGGGATCCAGCATCAGCGCGCGGCCAAAGGCCACCATCTGCTGCTCGCCCCCGGACAGCGTGCCGGCCGCTTGGCGGCGCCGTTCATGCAGGCGGGGAAACAGGGCGTAGACGCGGTCGCAACCGCGCTTCAGGCCCGCCATGTCGCGGCGGCGCGTGTAGCCGCCCAGGTACAGGTTTTCTTCTACCGTCATGTCCGGAAAGACGTGGCGGCCTTCGGGCACGTGCGCGATGCCCAGTTCCGGAATGCGGTGCGGCGGCAAGCGCAGGATGTCGCGGCCGTCAAACAGAATGCTGCCGCTGACCTTGTCCAGCAGCCCTGATATGCAGCGCAGCAGCGTACTTTTGCCGGCCGTATTGGCGCCCACGACGGCGATGAAGCCGCCCTCGGGCACGTCCAGCGACACCTCGTGCAGCACCGGGCTGCGGTCATAGGCGGCGGTCAGGTTCTGGATCTGCAACAGGCTCATGCCGCCGCCTCCGACTGTTCCATGGATTTGCCCAGGTAGACTTCGATCACCGTCGGGTCCGAGGCGATCTCGGCCGGGCTGCCCTCGGCGATTTTCTGGCCAAACGACAGCACCAGGATACGGTTGCACAACCGCATGATGGCGCGCATGTGATGTTCCACCACGATGAACGTGATGCCCGCCTCGTCGCGCAGCGTGCGGATCAGATCCAGCAGCGCGTCCATTTCGGATTCGTTCAGCGCCGCCATCACCTCGTCCAGCAAGAACACCTTGGGATCGGTGCACAGCGCACGCGCCAGTTCCACCCGGGCCTGCTCCGGAAACGACAGCTCGCCGGCCGGCTTGGCGGCAATGGCGGACAGGCCGACGCGGTCCAGGTTGCTGCGCGCAACCTGGCGCGCGCGCGGCACGTCGTGGCGCAGCAGGCCGCCCACCAGCACGTTGTCCAGCACCGTCATTTCAGGAAACAGCGCCACGTTCTGAAAAGTCTTGGTCATGCCGCGCGCCGCGATCTGATGGGGGCGCAGGCCGTTGACGTCCGCACCGTCCAATTCAATGCGGCCGCCCTGGCTGGCATATAGGCCAACCAGCAGGTTGAACAAGGTGGTCTTGCCCGCGCCGTTCGGGCCGATCAGGCCCAGGATGTCGCCACGCGCCACGCTGAACGACACATCGTCCACGGCCTTCAAGCCGCCAAAGCGGCGCTGCACGTTCGATACCTTCAGGATGTCAGGCATGCTGGCCCCGCCTCAAGTTGCGCAGCCGCGTCCACAGCGCCGACAGGCCGCGCGGCTCGATCAGGATGATGGCGATCAGGATCAGCCCGAAGGCCAGTTGCGATACGCCCGCCGTGTGGCCCGACAGCCAGTCGTTGAACACTTCTTCCAGGGGGATGATGACCAGCGCGCCGATCAGCGGGCCCGCCACCGTGCCCACGCCGCCGATGATGCAGATCAGCGCCACGCGCACCGAGATGCCCACCAGCGAAAACACCGTGTCGGGGTCGAAGAAATAGATGAACTGCGCGTACAGCGTGCCGCAGGCGCCCATCAACGCCGCCGAGATCACGGCGGCAAGAATGCGCGTTTGCGCCGTGTTCACGCCGATGACTTCCGCCGCCTGCGGGTTGGCCTTCACGGCGCGCAGGCGGTAGCCCAGGCGCGAATGGCTGATCAGCGCGAAGACCACCGACGTGACCAGCGCGGCGCCCAGCATCAGGTAGTAGTACGGGATGCTGGACTTGAACTGCATCTGCGCCGCGCCTTCTGCAAACGGAATCGACAGGCCCACCGGCCCGCCGGTCACCGTTGCCCAGGTGTTTGCCACCGCGCGCAGCACCTCGCCGAACGCCAGCGTGGCCAGCGCGAAATAATGGCCGCGCAGCCGCATGGTCGGCAGGCTGAGCAGCGCGCCGGCCACCGCGGCAACGGCCATTGCCGCCACGATGCCCAGCCAGGGCGAAATGCCGTAGCGCAGCAGCAGCAGGGTAGAGGTATAGGCGCCCAGACCGAAGAATGCGGCGTGCCCCAGCGATATCTGGTTGGCCAGCCCGCCCACGATGTTCCAGGACTGCCCCATGGCGGCAAACAGCAGCACGAGCGTCAGCACGCGGATGCCGTAGCCCTGGTCTTCCATCAGCCAGGGGGCGCCCAGCGCAACGGCAACCAACGCGGCCCATGGCAGGAATTGTCGAATGGTCGCCATCATGCAGCCCTTTTCAAAAGACCTTCCGGGCGCACCGCCAGGACCAGGATGAAGATGGCGAACAGCACCAGGTTCTGCAACTGCATGGGCAACACCAGCGACGACAGCGACTGGATCACGCCAACCGCGACGCCGCCGACCACCGCGCCCAATACGCTGCCCAGCCCGCCCAGCACCACCGCCGTGAACATCAGCACGCTGAACTGCGCGCCGACCGTGGTGGACGCCGTCAGGTAGGGCAGGATGATGCCGCCGCCCAATGCCGTCATGCCCACGCCCAGCCCGAAGGCCAGCTGATGCACGCGGTGCGTGGAAATGCCGGACAGCCGCGCCGCCATCGGGTCCTGGGCCGTGGCACGCACCGCCATGCCCCACCACGTTTTCTTCAGCACCCACCACAGCGTCAACCCGGCCACCGACGCCACGGTGAAGGCCAGCAGGTACGGTGCGCTCAGCAGAATCGGGCCAACCGCCAGCGCCGTCATCTGATACGGCGTCTGCACCGAGCGGAATTCCGAGCCGAACAGGATCAGCGCCAGGTTTTCCATGACGATCAATAGGCCCACCGTCAGGAATATCTGCGCCACCGCCGGCGCCTTCAACACCCGGTTGATCAGGAACTTTTGCGTCAGCACGCCCAGCACGAAGGCCACCGCGAATGACAGCAAGGACCCCAGCAAGGGGTCCAGCCCCAGCAGTTTCCAGGCGAAGTAGGCGACAAACATGCCCACCATCAGAAACTCGGCCTGGGCGAAGTTGACGATGGACACCACGCCGAAGACCAGCGTCAACCCGATCGAGATGACCGCGTACACGCCGCCCAGCAGAATGCCGTCCACCAGCGCCTGCAAGAATTGCATGACTGTCCCTTGTGCTTGGTTCGTAAGCTGCCTTGTGTCCGGCGCGTGCTTAGCGGGCGGCGATGACGGCGCCCTTGGCCAGCGCCTTGGGCCACACCGAGACCAGCTCGTTGTTCTGCCACTGCACCATGATCGGCTGCGCCAGCGTGTTCAATCCGTTGGCGTCAAAATGCACGCCGCCGCCCGACATCACGCCCGCCCAGCCCTGGTCGTATTTCTGCGCGCGCAGCGCCTTGGACACCGCCTCGGGCTTGTCGGACGCCGCCACCTCCAGCGCCTGCGCCAGCACGCCCGCGCACACCGCGTGCTCCAGCGCCTCGTGCGGCATGAAGGTGCCGAAGCGCTTGCGATAGCGCTCGGTATATTCCGGCGCCTGGTCGTAGTTGGCCGGCGCAATCGACAGCACGGCCTGGGAATACTGCCCTAGCGCCTTGGCGAAGTCGGGAATCACATAGCCCGCCGCGCCGCCGACAATGGGCACCGTCAAGCGTTGCTGGCGCATCACCCGGATGATCAACAGGCTGTCGTTCAGATACGAAATCGGGAAAACAATTTGCGCATCGGACGCGCGCAGCTTGCTGATCAGCGGCGTGACGTCGGTGATGCCCAACGGGTAGGCCTCGTCCAGCACGATCTGCGCGCCCGCCGCCTTGGCCGCGTTGCGCACACCGATCGCCTGTGACGTGCCGTAGGCGGTGTCTTCGTACAGCAGCGCGATTTTCTTGATGTCTGACGCGCCTGCCACGACGGACGCCGCATAGTCGTATTGCGCGCGGCCCAGCACCGAGCCCTTGGAGACAACCTGGAAGATGTGTTTGAAGCCGCGCTCGGTCAACACATCCGAGAACGACATGGTCAGCAGCGGGATGCCACGGCGTTCGGTCACTTCCGACACGGCCAGCGTCAAGGACGAGGCATAGGCCCCGATCAGCGCCACGCATCGGTTCTGCGTGATCAGGCGCTGCGCGACGGTGGCGGCGGTGGTGGGCTGCGAGGTGGCGTCCGCGATGATCAGCTTCAGCTTGGCTCCGCCCAACGCCTTGATGCCGCCTGCCGCATTGATCTCGTCAGCGGCCAGTTCCAGGCCCTGCCGCGAATTGATGCCGAACTGCGCATTCGCGCCTGACAAGGGCAGGATCACCCCGACGTTGATGTCGGCTGGCGCCGCCAGCGCCCGGCCGGGCAGGGTGGCCGCCAGCGCGGCCGCGCCCAGCCCCGCGACAAATTCCCGGCGCCCGTGGCGCACGGCCTGTTTGGGGAAGCTTTTCATGGTTGTCTCCTGGCTTTTGTGGTTGGGGGCGCACGGCAGCCAGCCCGGCGCTTTGGCGCATTATTGTGCTCAAACTTTAAGCAGTCAAGAATATTGTCTGACAATCCGACTGTTGACGTCCGGACGAAACGTGCCTGACAATCAGACAAACTAGAACCGACTCCAGACAAACCCGCGACCGGACACAGACCCGGTTTGACACCCGTCACCATCACCAACGAGGAACCCATGGCAGACACCAAATCCGAAACCCAAGCCCTGTTCGACCAAGGCTTGAAGCTGCGCCGCGAAGTGCTGGGCGCCGAATATGTCGATGGTTCGCTGGCCCGCGCCAACGACTTCATGATGGCCTTCCAGCACATCACCACCGAATGGTGCTGGGGCTACGCCTGGGGCCGCCCCGGCCTGGAAAAGAAAACGCGCAGCATGCTGAACCTGGCGATGCTGACGGCGCTGAACCGACCGGCCGAAATCAAGCTGCACGTCAAAGGCGCGCTGACCAATGGCGTGACGGTTGAAGAGATCAAGGAAATCCTGCTGCAAGCCACCGTGTACTGCGGTATCCCCGCCGGGCTGGACGCCTTCAAGGTGGCCAACCAGGTGCTGGAAGAAGAGGGCGCCTTCAAGGAGCAGCAAGCATGAGCGCATCGCAAGAACGCGTGGGCCTGATCGGCATCGGCAGCATGGGCTGGCCGATGGCGGCGCGGCTGGTGCAGGCGGGCTTCGCGGTGACGGTGTTTGATGCCGTGCCCGGCCAGGCCGATAAATTCGCGCAGGAGGTCGGCGGCCAGGCCGCCGCCACTTGCGCCGAACTGGCGGCGCAGTCCGACATCATCGTCACGATGCTGCCCACCAGCGCCATCGTGGAACAGGTGCTGGGCGGCGACCAGGGTGCGCTGGCGGGTCTGCGCCCTGGCAGCGTCGTGGTGGAAATGAGCTCGGGCGTGCCGGCGCATACGCAGCGGCTGGCCCAGGCCGTGGCCGCCGCCGGTGGCCAGATGGTGGACGCGCCCGTGTCGGGCGGCGTGCCGCGCGCGCGCACCGGCGAGTTGTCCATCATGTTCGGCGGCCCCGCCGCCACGCTGGAACGGGTGCGCCCCGCGCTGTCCGCGATGGGCACGTCGATTACCCCCGTGGGCGAGGTCGGCAGCGCCCATGCCATGAAGGCGTTGAACAACCTGGTGTCGGCGGGCGGGTTTTTGATCGGCGTTGAAGCCATGATCATCGGCCAGCAGTTCGGCCTGGACCCCAACGTGATCGTGGACGTGCTGAACGCGTCCACCGGCATGAACAATTCCACGCAGAAGAAGTTCAAGCAGTTTGTGCTGTCGCGGGAATTCAATTCCGGCTTCGGCCTGGACCTGATGGTCAAGGACCTGGGCATTGCGCTGGGCATCGCCACCGATACCGGCACGCCCACGCCGTTTGCCTCGCTGTGCCGCGAGCTCTGGGCGTCGGCGGGCAAGACGCTGGGCAAGGGCCAGGACCACACCGCCGTGGCGCGCCTGTCCGAACAACTGGCCGGCGTGGAGTTGTCGGCCAGGAAAAGCTAGGCCGTCTCCATCACGGCGCGGCAGCCGCCGCGCCGCCTTTCAACCTGCATCACCCCAACCGCCAAGACAAGGCGGAGGGCCGGCTGTTGCCGGCACAAATAGCGAGGAGCAAACCATGAAGAAGATTTTTCTGGCGACCCTGGGCGCCGGCCTGATCGCGCTTGGCGCTAACGCCCTGGCGCAAGACTATCCCACGCGCGCCATATCGATGGTGGTGCCGTACGCGGCGGGCGGGTCCACCGACGGGCTGGCCCGCATCGTGGCGCAAGCCATGGGCGAGAACCTGGGCCAGACCGTCGTCGTGGAAAACCTGGGCGGTGGCGGCACCATGATCGGCAATCAACGCGTGACCCGCGCCGCGCCCGACGGCTACACGATCACCTTCGGCAACATGGGGTCGCTGGCCATTGCGCCGTCGCTGTACCCCAAAGCCAAGTTCGACCCGCGCCGCGACATGAGCGCCATCGGGCTGGTTGCCACGGTGCCGATGGTGCTGTCCGTCAGCAAGAAAAGCGGCATCGCCACGCTGCCTGATTTCGTGGCGCGCTTGAAGAAGAACGGCGCGGACGTGAACTTCGGCAACGCGGGGTCGGGGTCCACCAGCCATATCGCTGCTGCGTACTTCCTGCATGTGACGAATACGCAGGGCATGCAGGTCCCGTATCGGGGTGCCGGTCCGGCCATTGCCGACTTGATGGCGGGTACGGTGGACGCGGTGATCGATCAGACCGTCACGATGATACCCATCCATGAAGGCAAGCGCGTCACGGCGCTGGCGGTAGCCGCCTCGTCGCGCCTGCCGCAGATTCCCGACGTGCCCACGTTTGCGGAAGGCGGTGTGCCCGACTTCAACATGAGCGTGTGGAACGGCATCGCCGCACCGGCCGGTACGCCACCCGCCGTGATCGCGCGGCTGGAACAGGCTTTGGCGGCGGCCTTGAAAAGCCCCGGGGTCCGCGAGTCGCTGGACAAGCTTGCCGCGCAGGCCCCGGACGCCAAGCAGCAGGGCGCGTCTGCGTTCCAGGCGCTGATCGCAAAGGATGTGCCGCGCTTTGCCGAGCTGATCAAAGAAGCGAACATCACCGTGAATTGATCGCGGCAGGGCAGTCCGCATCAAGGCCCGGCGCGCGCCTACTTCACGCTGATCAGCCAATCGGTAAACGTGCTGAACGGCGCGGTGGCGGCGCGGTCGGGTTTGCTGACCAGGTAGTAGCCGTTGCTGCTGCGCGCGGTATGGGCCAGGGGTTGGACCAACTGGCCGGTGGCGAAGTCATGGGTGATGTAGGCGCGTTGCGTGACCGCGATACCCAGGCCTTCGGCCGCCGCTTGCAAGCACAGCACGGCATTGGCCAGCGGGATGAAACGGGTGTCGCTGCGTGCGCTCAAGCCCGCCGACAGCAGCCAGCGGTCCCAGCAGTCGGGCGCGATCATGGATTGCAGCAGCGTTTCGCCCAGCACGTCTTGCGCACGATGCACGCGGCTGGCCAGCGCGGGCGAGCACGCCAACACCAGCTCATCCGGAAATAACAAGTCGGCCCGCAGGCCGGGCCAGTGGCCGTTGCCGCAACGCACGACGAAATCGGCGTTGTGCAATTCGGTGTCATCGGCGCGTGCCACCGTGGCCACTTCAATGTCGATATCGGCGTGTTGCGCATACAGCGATCCCAGCCGTGGCATCAGCCATTTGATGGCGAAGCTGGGAATCACCTTGACGCGGATGCGACGGTTGGCGCCGGCCTCGGCCGCCCTGGCCAACGCTGCTTCCAGTTGGTCGAAAAGTTCGGCGGCCTCCAGCGCAAGCTCGGTGCCGACGGTGGTGAAGGCGATGTCGCGGCCGTCCTTTTGCACCAGTGGCACCCCCAGATCACTTTCCAGCCGGCGCAGTTGGTGGCTGACCGCGCCGGCCGTGACGTGCAGCAATTCGGCCGCGCGCCCTACGCCGCCGCCTCGGTGGACGGCATCCAGAACCCGCAGCGGGCCCAAGCGATTTCTGAGTTTGTGCATGATTGAAAACAACTCAATGGTCGATCAAAAAGTTTCGACAGACGCTGAGAAAGAACGCGCCTACAGTCTGCCTTGATTGATAAAACTAAATCAAGCGTCCGCATGCAGTGCGGCGCCACAAGGAGGAGACACGCATGGACGGATCTTTTCGACGGCGGGCTGGCGTCTTGGCGCCGCTACCCCGGTTTCGCGGGGCATTGGGCTTGATGTGCGCGGTGACGTTGGGGCTGGCCTTCGGCACGGCATCGTGGGCCGCCGGCGCGCAGGCGGCCTACCCCGAACGACCCATCCGCCTGATCGTGCCTTTCGCGGCGGGCAGCGCGGCCGATACGCTGTCGCGCGTCGTCGCGTCCGCCTTGTCCGACCAGCTGGGTCAACCGTTGGTGGTAGATAACAAGGGCGGCGCCGGGGGCACCATCGGCACGGTTGACATTGCCCGTGCCAAGCCGGACGGCTACACGCTGGGCATCGCCGCGCAAGGCACCTTCGTCAACAACCAGGTGCTTTATAAATCGCCCGGCTACGACTCCATCAAGGATTTCACGTTCGTCAGTGAAATCGCCGACGTGCAGAACCTGCTGGTGGTTGACACAAAATCGCCGTACCAGGATGCCCCGTCGCTGCTGGCCGCCATCAAGGCCAAGCCCGCCGAGTCCTTTCGATATTCCTCAAGCGGGGTGGGCACCAGCCACCACATCGCCGGCGCCACCGTGGCGCAAATGCTGAACAAGCCGCTGCTGCACGTGCCATACACCGGCGCGCCCCAAGGCTTGGGCGCCATCATCAGCGGCGACGTGGACATGGGCCTGTACAACCTGCCGGCGGCTATCGGGCTGGTTCGCGGCGGCAAGCTGCGGGCGCTGGCCGTTACCGGGCCCAAGCGTTCCACGCTGCTGCCCGACGTGCCCACGATGCAGGAAAGCGGCCTGGCGAACTACTCGGTCACGCTGTGGTGGGGCCTGGTCGGTCCGGCGGGCTTGCCGGCCGACGTGTCGACGCGCCTGCATGCCGCGCTGGACAAGGTCATGAGCCAGGCGGCGCTGCGCGACAAGCTGATCGGACAGGGCTTTACCTTGCCCGACACGCCGCTGCCCAAGCCGGCCGCCTTCGAGGCCCTGGTGCGCCAGGATCTTGCCAAATGGGTTCCCGTGCTGAAAGAACTGGGAACGGCCGCGCAATGACAGCCGCGCAATGACGGCACCGCACTAATGGCACGGCGGTAATGGCCGCGCGGTAACGCCCCCGCCACGCACTCTTCAAGGAAACCACTGTGCAATCTCTTTCCAAGGCGCGCCCGCTAGCGCGTCACTTGGCGGACCTTGTCATGTCCACGCCCGCCGACGCGCTGCCCGCCCTGGCGCTTGAACGCGCCAAGATGAGCCTGGCCAGCACCTTGGCCAGCGCCGCGATGGGCTATGGCATCGCATCGGCCCGCATCATCCGCGACATCGAACTGGCCGACGGCGGCACGCCCGCCGCCAGCCTGTGGTTCGACGGCCGGCGCTTGCCGCTGGCCGCCGCCGCGCGCGCCAACGCCGTGGCCAGCGACGCAGCCGCATCCGACGACAGCGACATGCGCAGCATCGCGCACATCGGCACCATCGTGTCCAGCGTGGCACTGGCCGTGGGCCAGCAAGAGGGCGCAAGCGGCCGCGATGTGCTGGCTGCCATGGTGCTGGGCTACGAAGTGGCGGGGCGCATTGACGAATCCCTGACCCCGGGCCGCATGCAACGCGGCTTTCACGGATCATGGTCAACCGTGTTCGGCGCCTGCGTGGCCGCGGGCTTGTTGCTGCGCCTTGACGCCTTGCAACTGGCGCACGCCATCGCGCTGGCGGCGACGTCAGCCAGCGGCATGGCGATCGCGGCGGACACCAGCTGCGCGCGGGAATATCACGCCGGCCAGGCCGCCGGCGCGGGCATACGCGCCGCGCTCGCGGCGCAGCGCGGGTTTGAGGGCGAGCTGGGAATCTTCGAAGCGCCGCGCGGGTTGCTGGATGCCCTGGGCGGGCAGGCGCGCGAAGACATCGTGCGCGATTGGGGGGAATCCTGGGACATCGTTACCGACCTGGCCATCAAGCTGATGCCGGGCGCGCACCCCTTTCACGCATGCGCCGAAGCGGCGGCCGACGCCGCACGCGCCGGCGCCGTCCGGCCCACCGACATTGACCGCATCGTGGTGTCGGCCGCCGTGCAATGGACCAACTTCAAAGGCGAACCCCATCCGCGCAATCTGGTCGACGCGGCGCACAGCCTGCCTTACTTCGTGGCCGCCGCCATTGCCGACGATGGCTTTGGCTGGGCCCACATGGACGAGACCAAAATGGCGGACCCCGTCATCGCGGCCTTGCAGGACAAGGTCGAATTCGATCCCGACCCGCCGCCGCTACCCGACCGCTTTCCCCACCGCCACGGCGGCACGGTATCGATCATCCTGCGCGACGGCGCGGTGCATCGCGCGACGTGCCGTGCCCCCCGAGGCTCTGGCGCGCGCGGCATCGACTGGCAAGACGTGCGCGACAAATTCCTGCACCTGTTTCCGCTGGGCGGGCTGCCGCCCAGCGCCACCGACGGCTGCTTGCAAGCCATCTTGGATCTGGACAAAGCGGGCGGCGTCGGCACGCTGATGGACCTGTTGCGCCGGCGCTGAGGCGCATATCGCATAACGCATATCGCAGATCGCAGATCGATAACGCGGCGTGACACCGCATCGCCGCTGAACGGAGGAGACGACATGAAGCGACGCATCGCATCCCGCTTGTCGGGCGCGGCACTATGGCTTGGTCTGGGCCTGGGCCTGGGCCTGGGCCTTGCCCAGGCCGCCAGCGCCGGGGACGCCTACCCATCCAAGCCCGTCACCATCATGGTCGGCGTTGCGCCCGGCGGTAGCGTGGACGCGCTGGCGCGGCTGGTCGCCACCGAACTGGGCAAGGTCACCAAAACCACTTTCGTGGTCGAAAACGTCACCGGCGCGGGTGGCCTGCTGGCATTTCAGCGTCTGGCCCGTTCGGCGCCGGATGGCTACACCCTGATGTTCAGCAATCAATCCATGGTGCTGATTCCCTTGCTTTATCCCAAGGCGGGCCTGGACATCGTGCAGGACACGAAGGCCGTCGGCACCGTCGCCAACGTGCCCATGGTGCTTAGCGTCAGCAATCAAAGCGGTATCAAGGACCTGCCGTCGATGCTGGCGGGCATGCGCAGCGGCGAACTCAAGATGAACTTCGGCTCCGGCGGGCCGGGCACCACCGCGCACCTGGCCGAAGCGATGTTCCTGCGCATGGCGGGCGTGCAGGCGCAGCTGGTGCAGTATCGCGGGTCGGGCCCCGCGATCACCGACTTGATGGGCGGCACCATACAGTCGGTGCTGGACCAGACCGTCACGATGCTGCCCCTGCATAAAGCCGGGCAGATCAAGGCCATTGCCGTGGCATCGCCCAAGCGCTTGCCGCAAATGCCCGACGTGCCCACCTTCGCCGAGGGTGGGGTCCCGCAGTTCGATATGCAGATCTGGAATGGCCTGGTGGCGCCGCGCGGCACGCCCGACGCCGTGGTGGACAAGTTGGCGCGGGTCCTGAGCCAAGCGGTTCAGTCGCCTGACTTCAAGGCGCGCATCGACAGCTTGGCGGCGCGCGTTCCGTCAGCACAAGAGCGCAGCCCGGCCGCCTTCGCGCGTGTCCTGCAACAAGACCAACAGCAGTTTTCCGAACTGGCCACACAAATTGGCCTGCAACCGCGCTGATGCGCCGCCACCGGCATCGCCCCAAGGAACAACAATGAGCAAGACAACTTACGGATTCATCGGATTGGGCAACATGGGAAACCCCCTGGCCAGACGCTTGATCCAGGCCGGCCATACGCTGCACGTTGCAGATACCGATTCAGCCGTGCGCCAGCAACTGGAAGCGCTGGGCGCCGAGGGGCACGACACCCCGCGCGCCGTTGGGGATGCGGCCGATGTGGTGTTCTTGAGCCTGCCGGACGGCAAGGTGGTGGACGAGGTATTAGGCGGTAAGCACGGGCTGGCGGGTGCATCGCGCGCCAAGTGCGTGGTGGATCTATCCACTGTCGGGCCGGTGGCGGCGCGGCGTGCATACGACACGCTGGCTGCCCAGGGCATCGACTACGTGGATGCGCCGATCAGCGGCGGACCCACCGGCGCGGAACGCGGCACGCTGGCCATCATGGTGGCCTGCCCCCGGTCGCGCTACGACGCCTTGGGCGAGGTGCTGAGCCACTTTGGCAAGACCTTTTATCTGGGCGCCGAAGCCGGCCAGGCCCAAGTCATGAAGCTGGCCAACAACCTGCTGTCCGCCACCGCCGTGGCCATTACGTCGGAGGCGATGGCGCTGGGCGTCAAGGCCGGGCTGGACCCCAGCGTGATGCTGGACGTCATCAACGCCGGGTCCGGCCGCAATTCGGCCACCCTGGAAAAGTTCCCCCGTGCGGTGCTGACCGGCACCTTCAACGTCGGCTTTGCTGCGCGCCTTGCCCACAAGGATGTGCGCCTGTGCCTGGAAGAAGCCGAGCGCCATGGCGTGCCCATGGTCGTGGGCTCGTCAGTGCGCGAGATGCTGGTGATGACCACCGCTATCCATGGCCGAGACGCCGACTACGCCGACGTGGCGCGGATGGTTGAAGATTGGGCAGGCGTGAAAATCCGCGCCAGGGGTTAAGAACGGGAAGGGCGGCAGATAGGCGGCCTGCTTGTCCCGTTGCAGCGAGTCGTCGGGCGCGTTCGTAGATTATTGTGGCGACTGTTTCTTGCACGCCGGAAATCGGCGGCGCTGGGCATCGTCGGCGGTCTCGGCCCGTGCGACTCCTGCCGTCAAGGCAAGGGCGGCAAAAAGGATAACGGCGTGATTGGCCGTGAAACGGTCCATCAGCAGCCCGAAGATCGCCGCGCCCGCCGTCTGGCCGATGGCCAGCGCCAGAAACGCAATCATCACGCCGGTGGCGGGGCGCTGGGGCAGGGCCGACACGCCCCATAGCAGATAGGCGCCGGTGAGCGTGATGTAGGCCACGCCGAACAGCGCGCCGCCCAACAGCGCCAAGGGCGCGGACGTGCCGTCGATGCCGACCAGCAGCACGCTTGCGGCCATGGCCGTCAGAAACACTCGGTGCACGCGGTCAATGCCGAACCGTGCGATCCAGTGCCCCGCGCTCGCGCCCACGATCCCGGCAGCCCCGATGGCGGTCCACAGCAGGCCCGCGCCGGTGCCGCTCCAGTTCAAGCGCAGGGCGACCAGCTGCCCTCCGAAAGACCAGATCGCGGTGCTGGCCGCGCCCGTCAGGAAGGCCGCCGCGATCAAGCGCCGCAGGACGCCACTTAACATCGGGATGCCGTTGCCGGTGGTGGTGGCGCCGGTGGTTGCACCCGGCGTGCGCCGGGGCAGGATGAACGCCACGGCAAACGCCAACCCGAAAGCCACGGCGGCAAAGCCCGCGAAGGCCACGCGCCACTGCTCGCCCATCATCAGCGCGACGGGGCCGGACAAGGCCACGCCCGCGCCGGTGCCCGCGTTGATGAAGGCGTTGGTGGCGTTCTGGCGGCCAGGCGGAACGCCCGCCGCAACCGCCGCCGCCAGCGCGGGCGATACCAAGCCTGTGCTGGATCCGGCCAGCATGACGGCGCCCGCCAGCCAAGGCGCCGTGGGCGCCGCCGCGATACCCGCCATGCCCGCCGCCGCAATCAGCGCCGCGCCGATGGCGACAAAGCGGGGGCCGAGGCGTTCGGTCAGCCAGGCCGACAGGATGACTGCCACGCAGTAAGTCAGAAATGCCGCGCCCGAAATCAAGCCGCTCAGGGTCGAAGACAGGCTAAGTTCCGCGTCGATCCGAGGCAGGAAGAGCCCGAAGGCAAACCGCGCGAAGCCGTAGCAGGCGGCGATCAGCGCAAAGCCCGTGATGCCCAGATAGCGGCTGGGGTTGATGGCCATGTCGTCGACGCCCGGTTTTGACGCGGTTGTCACCCGCCCCTACTGCACGGGGTCAAGCGCGATGATGCTGCCGCCCTCGGCCCACAGGCGCGACAGGTAGGTACCGTGATCGACCACCTGAAAGGGAAAGAGCAGCCCCGGCGGCGTGGGCGGGTTGCCGTCCAGGCCGGCCAGCCGCTCAAGAATCATGCTGACGCCCAGCGCCGTCAAATGGGCCGCGCCGCGCGGGTGGAACACCGCATGACGGGTCCGCAGCGCACGGCCGTCATGGCCTTTGCCCGCCAGCTCAATGATGATCTCGGTCGATTTCGGTTCACCGCGCCGCCGCGATGAACTGACGCCGGTTGCGATATTGAACTGCACGTTGGGCGCCCCGGTTGCCGTGGCCAGACCCGCCACATCGATAGACGAGAAGCCGTGGGCTTGCATCACCGTGCCGTCGATGGCGCGAAACTCGGCCCGGGCGTCTTCTTTGCCACGCCAGACGTAGCGGCCATCACGCAGCGTCAAGGCGGCCGGCATCATGCGGTTCAGGCGCTCGAAATCCTCGGCTACGGCAGGGCCGCCGCCGTCCTGCTCGTCGACAAGGGCGCCGATCTTGATGTCGTGCAGCTGCGCAAAGGCGCGCGCGCAATCGAACGTGGCGATGGTGGTGGCGCCCACCAGCCATTCATAGCCCAGCACGATGGCACAGGTGCCGGGCGACTGCATGTACGCAGCAACTTCGGGCGCAATTTCATAGACACCGGAAGAAATTCCCAGGTGGGGCGCACCGCGTCGCTGCGCAAAGCGCAGGCCGGCCAATCGATCATCGGCGTAAAAGACGGCCACGGCCCCTACCGGCCGCTCGCCCAGCCCCAGATCGCGGGCGCGCGAGTCAATCACCACGCTTTCGGCATTGCCCAGCTCGGCCGCCGCGTCGGCACTTTTTGCCGCATCGCGCCCGCCGATCAGCAACGGGACATCGGGGTAAACGGCCCGCAAAGCACGGGCGCTCAAGCGGCCGATGGAACCAGTGCCACCCATCAGCAAGACTGCGTTTGTCGTCATATCAGCATTCCTCGGCACCTTGCCCCAGGCCGGAATGGCCCCGGCGCCAGGAAGGGCAACTTATGCCGTCGTGGCGCCGGTTCGGGGCGCCGCCGCGATCAGCTTGCGGTGGCGGGCGCGGGCGTATTCAGCAACTGCTGTTCCCACAGGTGCGCGATGCCGGCGCCGGCCGCGTGTTGGACCAGTACATTGGCCAGCGCTTCGGCGGTGCCCGGGCGCGCCCAGTCGCGCTGCCATTCGCCGGCCACCGCCAGCCACGTCATCAAGTTGACGCCGGCCGCCGCCATGCGCTGAAGCGCCACTGCGTGCGCTTCGACCGACACGCCGCCGGACGCGTCGGTCACCACCGTCACATCCCAGCCTTCGCCCGCCGCCTGGATCGCCGGCATCGCCACGCAGACCTCGGTCCACAAGCCGGCAATGATCAGCTGCTTGCGGAATACCGAGTCTTCAGGACGGAGAAGCGAGGCCGCCCGGTCAGCATCCCGCGCGCAAGATCCGGGTCCTGACGGAATTGCTGATCGAATACTCTGGCAGCTCGCCACATTTTGCGGGCACGGTTTCGGCGTAAGCGGCCTGCGGCCCGCTGGCCCGCGGGCGCGTTCGCCCGTTCGCCCAACGTTCAGTCCGCCGCGCGTGCCATTTGCAAATGCTGCGTAATTTCTTCCGCCGGCACTGCTTTCGAAAACAGAAAGCCTTGCAGCTCGTCGCATCCGGCAGCGCGTAGAAAATCGCGTTGCGCCGCCGTCTCGACGCCCTCGGCGTTGACCGTCAGCCCCATCGAGCGGCCCAGCGTCACGACGGCGTTGACGATGGCGGTGGAGTCCGCGCCTTCGCCAATATTGGCCACAAAGCTGCGATCGATCTTGATCTTGTCGACGGAGAATTTCTGCAAATAGCTCAGGCTGGAATAGCCCGTGCCAAAGTCGTCCAGCGCGATCCTGAACCCCACCGCGCGCAACTGGGCGATGGCGCTTTGCACGCGCCCGTCGTCCTCGATGAACACGCCTTCGGTCACCTCCAGTTCGATCTGCTTGGGGCTGACGCCCGCCGCCGTCACCAGGTCGATGACGCGGGCGGCGAAGCCGGTGCTGCGAAACTGAACGGGGGAAAGGTTCACCGCGATGGACAGGCCCGGCCATTGCAAGGCGGCGCGGCACGCTTCGCGCAGCACCCAATCGCCCAGCTCCACGATCAGCCCCGTGGACTCGGCAACCGCTACGAAAATCTGTGGCGGCACGGCACCGGTGGTCGGGTGATGCCATCGGATCAGCGCCTCGACCCCCACCAGTTGATGCGTACCGCTATCGATCTGCGGCTGAAAATACACGCTTAGCTGGCCGCCGTCGGCCAACGCGGCGCGCAGGTCTGCCTCCATCAACGCCTTGGCCTTCAGGGTCTCGTCCATTTCCGGTTCGAAGAAGCAATACTGATTTCTGCCCGACTCTTTGGCGCGGTACAGCGCGATGTCCGCTTTGCGCATCAATTCGCTGCGCGTTGTCGCATCCTGGGGCGCCATGGATATGCCGACGCTGGCGCCGACAAACGCGCGCCCGCCCAACAGCTCGAACGGGGCGCGCACCTCGGCCAGAATGCCCTTCGTCAACGCCTCCGTGGCCGCTTGGGACGTGTTTTGCGCAAGCACCGCGAACTCGTCTCCCCCCAGCCTTGCGATCACATCGTCCGGCCCCAGTATCGCCTTGACGCGGCGCGCGAATTCCTGGATCAGCGCGTCGCCGGCGGCGTGCCCCCAGGTGTCGTTGACCTGCTTGAAATGATCCAGGTCCAGCAGCAGCACCGCGCAGCTGGAATTGGGGTGTCTGCGCACCAGCGCCTGGTCGACAAAGGTGGCGAAGTAGGCGCGGTTCGCAAGCCCGGTCAGCACGTCATGAAAGGCCAGGTGCTGGGCATGCGCTTCGCTGGCCTTCAACTCTACGTGCGCTGCGCGCAGCGCGCTCAGGTGCGATTGCTGGTCGCGCAACAAGCGGTACGTGCGCAGCGCCAGGAACGCCACGATGACCAGGGCGCCTCCGATCATGGAGACGAAGGCGGGCAGCATCGCGCGCCATAATTCCGAGCCGGGAAGGTCCGGCCGCCACATCAGATAGCCGATAGGCGCGCCATCCGATGAGGTCAACGCCAGCTCGCGCTCTCCGTCATTGTCATGGTGCACGCGTTCAGGATGGTAATGCAGCCCTTCAACCAGGTTGCCTCGCGAGAACGCATACAGAAAATCGCCATCGATGTACCGGACACTGACAAGCAGATTGTGCGGGTCGGCGCCCGGCGTGGCGGGGCGCATCTGAAAGTGGTCGATGCGCATTACGCTGACCACGGCGGGGCGATCCTGCACGATGGCCAGATCGGTGGCGTGCACGGCGGACGAGGTGGTGCGCAAGGTGGCCTCGGTAGCCGGCAATTGTCCCGGCAAGCGTTCATGATCGTTGTTGGGCCTGCTGATCCGTCCGCGCGTCAGGTCAACGAATCTGTTGATGGCGGGCTGGTATGACAGGTACATCGACGGCGAGGCGGCCTGGCCGTTCACGCTGGCGTAGACGGGCTCATCGTCCGGGCCCAGGATGAAAATGACGTCCTGATTGAACAGCCGATACAACAAGGTACCCACGTTGTCATCCAACCAGGCCGGGTCGGGCTTCGGCTTGGCAAGTTCGTCCAGCAGCATGTCCCACAGCGCCACGCCCTCTTGTGCCTGCGACACGTCGTCGAGCACGGCGCTGATGGCCTGCCCCAGTTCACGGCTTTGCCGCTGGGCCGACATGTCGTCGCTTTTTTCCACCGACAGATACAGGGAAAAAACCATGGCCGCCAGGAACAGCCCGAAGGCCGCCAGCAACAGGACTAGTAGCCCGCCGGCGAATTGCGGAAGTCGCTCGACGCTTGTTTTCATGCCCGTGTGTCTCCGGGAAGGGCTGGCGCCTGGTCAACAAGAAAGGGAAAAGGGCCGGCACTGACGCGCCGGCCCCGACTTCACTTACCCAGATGTTTGCGCACCGCGGCGGCGGATGCGCCCACCGCCTGCACCGCCTCGCGCAGCTGCGCCTCGGTGACCCCTAACGCCTGCGTCCAGTAGCGCAGTTCGTGGGCTTCGTTCACATTGATGCGGGACCGGTCTTGGGGTCCTCGATCCTTCAGGTCGTCGGCCATGATGTCTCCTCTGTTGGAAGAAACTTCAATGCAGCAAGCCGCGTTCCCGATATCCGGCCCGGCTGCCTGGCAACCCAGGCCCCTGCCCGTGGGTCAGCCCGGTCCGTCGCTGGCGGCGGCCAGCAGCGGCACCACGATGTCGCTGATCGGCGTGGGGATGCCGTGGGCGCGCGCGCGGCGCGCGATGACGCCGTTGCGGATATCCCATTCCAGCGGCCGGCCCGCCTGGCGGTCCGCCAGAATGGACGTGCCCATGTCGGCCGGGGCGGCTTGGAACTTTGCAAGAATCTCCTGCGGAGTCTCGTCGCCCAGCTGCGCCCCTTCAGCCCGGGCCACGGAAAGGCATTCCTGTAAATAAGCGATGGCAAGCGTGGCGATGTCGGGCCGCGCGAACATGCCGGCGCGGCGATGGGTAAGCGCCATCAAACCCGCCACCGCGTTCTGCAAGAGCTTGCGCCAGGCCAGTGTCTGGAAGTTGGCGGTGACGTCTACCGCGCACAAGGTCCCGCGCAGCGCCTCTGCCACCACGTGCGCAGCCTTCGTATCCGGCAGGCTAAGCCGCGCCTCGCCACGCAAGCGCACCGAGCCGTCCGGCTGCGCCTGCGCGGGAAACCACACAACGGCGGGAATGATGCGCGCGCTGGGGGCATGCAGGGCGACCTGCTCCATTTGCTCGACCCCGTTCTGCAATACGCACACGACGGTGTCCGGGCCGCACAACGCCGCCAGCCAGCCTGATGCGGCATCGATCTGCGTTGCCTTGACTGCAAGAAAAACAATGTCGGCGGCGCCATCGATCTGGCCGGGGTCGCTGCGCACTGGTCCCGGCACCGTAATGCGTTGGTCGCCGTCCTGAAGAATCAGTTCACGGCGCGGCGTGCGTCCGTACAGCAAGGGCGTGCGGCCGGACTGGTGCAAGGCCGCCGCGACCGTAGTGCCGATGGCGCCGGGCCCGACGATGGCGACGCTTGCTGCCTCTGTTGCGGTACGCATGGAATGGGGTTCCTTGAAAAGCACTGTTGATGGCGGAGCACAGGCGTAGCGGCCGGACCGTGCGGCGTGGCAGACCGGGCCGGCAAACGCTTCACAAGGCGACGAGCACCTTGCCCACGACAGATGCCGATTCAAGCGCGACGTGAGCGTCGGCTATTTTATCCAGTTCGAGTTTCATCCCGATATGCGGGGCATAGCTCCCGCTTGCCAGGCAGGCGTTGATGTCCTTGATCGCCTGGACCTTCGCAGCCCTGGGCACCGTATAGATAAACACGAACCGCAAGACGCAGCCATGCACCATCGCGCTTAACAATGGCAACGCAAGCGCGTCGTCGGCATGCGACATCGCGTACGAACTGATGACACCTCCAGGCGCCAGGCATGCCATGTCGATATCCAGATTCGCCTTCACGTTGACCTCGACGATGCGGTCGACGCCCATATTGCCCGTGCGCGCCTTGATTGCCGAGGCGACATCGTCGTTCAGACGGTCCAACACCAGATCCGCGCCCGCCGCGCGAGCGACGGTGGCCTGCGCTTCGTTCATGACGGTGGCCGCAACCCAGGCGCCCGCCCACTTCGCCAGCAGGATGGCGGCGGTGCCCACCACGCCCGCCCCGCCTTGCACGAGCACGTTCTTGCCACGGATGTCGCCATCGGCGAAAAGACAGCGATGGGCCGTCAAGGCCGGGATGCCCAGTGACGCCCCGACCTCGAAAGATGCGTTATCCGGCAATGGCACCGCCTGCGCCGATGGCACCACGACGTAGTCCGCGGCGGTTCCGGTCGGCCTGCCGTACTGGGCTTCATAGATCCATACCCGCTGGCCAACCCGACCGGCCTCGTTCGGATCGCCCACGGCATCAATAACGCCCGCGCCGTCCTGGTGCGGAATGATGCGCGGAAACGGCATCGCAGCGGAAAATCCCGTGCGGGCCTTGAGGTCGGTGGGGTTCAGCCCCGACACGCGCACCCGCACCCGGACTTCACCGGGGCCGGGATGGGGGTCGGGGATGTCAGCGACGCAGAGCACTTCATGCGCGGGGCCCTGGCGTTCGTAAAAAGCAGCTTTCATGGATTTGTTCTCGGACATGGAAGACATGCTTCCGTGAACCGGCATTATCGAAATCCAGTGGCTTTTCTACAAGTAGGCACATTGTTTATATGTAAGGATAAAAAATATACTATTGAGGCTTTATCTGAACCAGGGCGGCATCATGGCGCGTGGCAAGCTAGATCAATACCGATGCGCGGTGGAAATCACCGTACACATCGCGGGGGGGAAATGGAAGCCGTTGATCATTCACTATCTGCTCAGCGGCACCAAGCGTTTCGGCGAACTGAAAAAGCTGATCGGCGGGGTCACTCAGCGCTCGTTGACGTTGCAGCTGCGCGAGCTTGAGGCAAGCGGCATTGTCAGCCGTGAAGTCTTTGCCGAAGTGCCTCCACGCGTGGAGTACACGCTGACGGCGCTAGGAACCACCTTGGCTCCGACGCTGGAAGCGATGAAGGCCTGGGGCGAGCTCTACCTGCAAAGCAAGACGCGGAAACGAAAGACGACGGCCTCCTAAACTGTCGGGCGCGGTGCCGCGCCACGCAGCCGGGGATGGTGGAAATACACGAACCGCCGCGGTCGATTAAATGACGAGCAGGTTTCCACCTGCTCGAAACGCGGGCTCATGGGCGTCGCGCATCACCACGTATATTTCACGCCGATCCGGCCCGCGTATTGGTGATAGTCCTGCGCGCCCCAACTGCCTGACGCATTGACCCAGCCGGTCCAGCCTTTGGTGAAATCCGCATGCACGCCCAGCTTGAGCTCGTACCTGTCCTTGGGATAGAGCTCGCCCAGCGGCAGCTGGTTGAACGACACGGAGCTGTCAACATTGGTATGCCACCAGTTGATCGTGGCAAAGGGTTGCGCCTTGCGCGCATTGCCCAGGTCAAAGGTCGAATACGTGCGCACGCCCAGGCGTGTGATGGTTCCGTTGGAGTCGGCCCTATCGACGCGCGTTCCGTTTTCTTCGGTGACGCTATCGGTGTTTGTGTCGACGTAGATGATCTGGGCTTGAGGTTCAAGCATCCAGTTTTCGCGCAGCTTGAACGCGTATCCGGTTTCGGCGGAAATGGCCCAGCCCTGCGAGTCGTAGTCAACACGCGGCAGATCGCTGCCCTGGACTCTGTTGTTGAACCAGCCGTACTGGAACCACGTATCGACGTAAGCGCCTAGCTTGGTTTCGTTATTTTGAAACCACGTGCCGTACAGCCCGGCGTTGTAGCCATCGACACGTCCTTTTGCCTTGTACGGATTACCATCGGCGCGTGCCGTGCTGTCGGCAGTTCCATATCCAAGCATCACGCCAACGTGCAGTCTGTCGGTGTCGGAAAACAGCTTCCACTGGGCGATGTCGCCGCCGCCCTGGAGCAGGAACAGGTTGGTGCTGACATCAAAGTTGCCATCCCGGCTGTGTGACCCTTCCCATTTACCGACGGCGCGCAGCCAGAGCGCTCTGCGCTTGCTGTCGTTGTCGTCGAATTGCTGCGTCTCAATGAACTGCGGTTCACCAAGCCGGTCATGCATGCTTTGCACGAACATCTGCCCCACCAGGCGTTGGTTGGCAAGATAGGCAGCCACTTCGGGACGATACAAGGGCTCGGGATCAGGGGGGGCGGGCGGCACCGGCGGTCCGTCCGGAGGCACCGGGGGCGCGGGGTTCTTTTCAGATCGCAAATACCAGTTATCAGCTTCCTCCGGCGCGGTGCCTCCGCGAAACAGCCGGTATTCGTAGGGCCCCGCGACGGCGCGCCCGCTTAGTGCAAAGGCGGTTCCTGTCGTCGTCCCGGCGCCGATCGCATCCACTACCTTGATGCCGCTCGCTTGTGTCACAGCGCCCGCACCGCCGGTATTGGTGATACGCAAGCCGCTTTGCCCGGTGGCGGTGCCCGTAATGACGACCATGTCGGAAGGCGAGCCGTCGCCCTCCAGAAATGTGTTCAGCGCGACGACGCTGCCGGCGCCGCCCACGTAATTTGAAACGGTCAGCGTTTTGTAGACGTTCCCGACAGGCGGCGCGTAAACGATCTGGCTGGCGGTGTTCGTCACGTTCGTGATGTTGGAATTGCCCGTCATTGACCAAACGGTATTCGACTGCAAGGCCACGTTTGAAACGCTGCCCGCCGCGGTTAACGCGGCGCCTGTCAATGTTGAACCCGAGGCGGTCACGGTAGCCTGCCCAGCCGTGCCCACGGCGGTGACGGGAGGGGGCGCGGCGACGGCGTCGCCCAGCAGTGTGTCGGGATCCGGGATGCCCCCCAGGGGCGCATCCGGCGCAGACAGCAGAGGGAAGTTGTCGATGCTGCCCACTTGCAGCCATACGCCATTTCCCGAAACCGTACTGTTCAGCAGCGTGACGTTGGCAAGGCCGGCCATGCCGATCGCCGGGCCGCCCACGCTTGTCACGCTGGATCTTGCCAGGTCGATGCTGGCTGCCGGCCCCGGGTCGCCCACCACAAAAAGGCCCATTGCCGTACCGCCGTTGGCGCGGATCTCGGCCCCGTCACCGACGACCCTGCCGCCGTTTTGCGCCACTGCCCCGTGCGACGCTACTCCCTGCGTCGTGACTGGCGTCTGGTTAAGCGTGACCAGACTGCCGCTGTCTCGCGCCAGCGCGCCGTGCGCGGCCGCGCCTTGCGTCAGCACGCGGCTTGTCGTGGCCGTGACGGCGCCCGCGCTGACCGCTCGCAGGCCCACCGCTTGCGCGCCTTCCGTCGTGACCGAGGAATTGAACAGGCGCACGGTGGCCGGCGCGTCCAGAAAATTACGTTGCGCCAGTGTGCCGTAGGCGCGCAGACCGGTTGTGCGGATGGTCGAGTCGGTGGCCACGATGTCTGCCGCGAACCGCGCGCCGGCTTGTTCCACCACGGCAAATGCGCCGATGGCCAGCGTGCCCGAAGTGGTGAGCGGTACGCGCTCAAGGGCGACCGAGCCTCCATCGTCGGCGACCACGCCCATCGCTTCATCGCCACTGGTTCGCAGGGTGCTGTCAGTGACAGACAGTCGTGCCCCCGGGTTGCGGGCCGCCACCGCGTGGGGACGGCGGTCCCCCCCGGAAACCGTGCCCGCGGTGGTGACGCTGGCGCCTGTCACCGAGATCGAACTGTTCAGGTCCGCCAGGACGCCCATCGCGTTGCCGTCGCCGGTTGTCAGGATAGTGACGTCCGTGGCCGTGATGGTGGAATTTGCAGCGATCAAGCCATCGGCGTTGATTCCGTTGCTGGTCACTGACCCTTGGGTCAGCGTGACGCTGGCGCCCGCATTGGCGCGCACCGCATGCCCGGTGGCGTTGGACGCGGCTATGGTGGTGTTTGTTGCGGTGAACGAGGTGCCCACGCCCGACGTGCCGCCGTCGACCTGAACGCCGATCGCGGCGCCGGACCCCGCCGCAACGCTGGCGGAATTCATCGTAACGGTGCCGCCGGCCAGGACGTTGATGCCGATGGACCGCGCACCATTCACCTGAAACGTCCCGCCGTTCACCACTGCGCTGGAACCCGCGTCCTGTACCACGAGCCCATGTCCGAACTGGCCCTGCGCGGTGACAGAGCTTGTGCCCTGCAACAGTACGCTGCTGCCTGACATCACCAGCACGCCCGCTGCCGGATTGATCGTCGTGCCGGCGCCTCGGGTCGTGATCGACACATCGGTCAGGGACGCGCTGGCGCCGTTCTCCAGGCGCACCCCTGCCGCGCTGGTGCCGCTGCTGGCCGCAAGGGCCGGGTCTCCGGTGATGATCGATATGCCGTTTGCGTCGACGTGGCTCGGCACCACGGTTGCCCCGTTTGTCCCCGATCCGTTTGCCCACACGCCGTAACTGCCGATTGCCGAACCGCCCGAGGTGATGGTGCCCGTTGTGCTTATCGTCGTGCCTGGCCCAAGCGCAACCGATGCGCCCGCATCGACCTGCACTCCGAACGAGCCCCGTCCGCTGGTGCTGATGAGACCGCCCGCGTGCGAAATGAAGCTGCCCACGCCCGTCGCTGAAAGCGCGTGATTGCGGGCACCGCCACCCCCCCGGGCGGCCACATCGGTGGCAATCATCCGCACGGTCCCACCGCCCACCGCCAGCACGCCGACGTTGTCGTTCACGGTGGTGGCAAGCCCCAGCGTGATGCTGGATCCGGACGTCGTTACCAAACTGCCCGCGCCGGACGCCACAAGTCCCTGCTGGCCCGTCGCGGCCTGCACGGTGTTGAGCACGCCGTTGTCGAAGGTGATGCGACCACCATTGACGGCCTGCGCGCCCACATAGGTGCGCGGCAAGGTCGAACCCGTCCCGCCAAGGTTTATCGTCACGCCAGTTGCCGAGATCGCCCCGCCGGAACCCTGTGCATCCAGGCCGGGCTGTGTGGCGCTCAGTACATTGATCGTGGAACCGGCGGTCACCTGGCACGCGGTGCCAGATTGGGACACAGGCCCTGCGGGGCAGGTCGTCTGCGCCGCCACGTCGACACCCATGTTCAGCGAACCAATCAAGAGGCACCAGCGCGTCTTGATCCAGATGTTATTGGGGCGGCCGCCCGACACCTTGGTGAGATACATACAACACGCTCCTTTTCCGTGCACACCTTGTTTAGTGGACGTACTACCGGGCATCAGTGCTGCTGTTTATTTCCCCGACAAAATTACATCTTTCGGACTATTCGAGCTACGTATTCCGCAAGTTTGAGCGCATTTTTTTTTTCGCAGTGGTATTCCCGAGACGTTGTAGAACGGAGGATGTGAGGCGGTTTTCTGGGTAATTTCGTGCCTGACTGTTCGCGTTAAGGGCGGGCGACTTGGACAGAATGTTCCAGGGCGCTGAAGGCGGCAGGGCGGCGACGATGGGCAGCGTGCCCATTAGAGCCACCCATCGGATTGGAAAAACCAAATGCTGACGCCCATTGCAGAGGCCATCTCCATGGCGCCGTTCCGCAATGCCAAAGACGCGGGTCCCATGGGTACGGCGCCCGCTTTGCGAGCGCCTTACCGTGCTATTGGACCGTGACGTGCGCCCGGTCGATCACGGTTTTCCATTTGTCGAGCTCGGCATCGACGAAGCCCGTGACCTGCGCGGCCGAGAGCTTGGCCGGCGTGGCATTGTTGTCGTTGAGCCATTTTATGTTGGCTTCGGTGTTGGCGCTGTCGATGGCGATCTGGTTCAGTTTCTGCACGATGGGTGTCGGCATGCCCGCGGGTCCGAACAGGCCTATCCAAGCCTGCGATTCGTAGCTTGGATAGCCGGATTCGGCAACGGTGGGTACATCGGGCAAGCTGGGCAGGCGGTCTTTGGACGTGACCGCCAGGGCCTTGACGTCGCCCGAGCGGATGAAGGCGGCTGCCGACGTTGCGTCCAGGAATGCCGCCGGGATCTGCGCGCCTATCAGGTCGGTGACGGCTGGCGCGGCGCCCTTGTAGGGAATATGGCGCAGATGGGCGCCGGTGACCATTTTGTAGAGTTCGCCGGACATGTGCGCCGAGCCGCCCACGCTGCTGGAGCCAAAAGCCAGACCGCCAGGTTGTTGGTCGGCGTAGGCCGTGAATTCCTTGGCGTTGGAGAGGGGGGATTTGGCGGGAACCAGCAGAACGTTAGGCGCGTAAGCCAGAATGGCCACGTTGGAAAAGCTCTTCTTCGGGTCGTAGGGCAGGTTGGGCTGCAGGCCGGGATAGATCACGTGCTGCGTGGCCGTGACAAGCAGGTTGTAGCCGTCCGGCTTCTCGCGCGCGATCAGCGCAGTGCCGATCTGGCCGCTGGCGCCGGGTTTGTTTTGAACCACGATGGTCGTCTTCAACGCATTGCCCAGGTCCTGAGCGTAGCGGCGCGCAACCAGATCCGTGAAACCGCCAGGCGAAAACGGGACGACGATGGTGATGGGTTTGCCGTCGGGCCAATCGGCGGCAGCCGCGCTCCCAGGCGCGAGCAGGGCGCTGCTGGCGCAGATGATGATGGCGGCCAGATTGCCGCCCAAAGGGATGCGATGCAGTTGCTTGTCAGACACGCTTGTCTCCGGTTGTTGTATTTATCAAGACTTCTGTATATGCCAGGTCCGCTGCCCACGCAGCTCAGGTATCGACAGCGCCTGCGTCCCTTTGGGACACGTTCACGTGCGCGCTTTATCGCGCGTGCGCGGCTTCAGGCAGGGCCATCGTGAAAGCCTCGCCCCTCCTGAGCGAGCTTGACGATGAGATTGGCCGGCTTCCAGTATTGGGAACCGTGCACGGCTTCGTACTTGCGCAGCCCCGCCAGGACAGCAGGCAGGCCGATCTGGTCCGCATAGCACAACGGGCCGCCTCGATAGGCGGGAAAGCCGTAGCCTTTGAGCCAGACGACGTCGATGTCCGAGGCGCGATCGACGATCCCTTCCTCCAGGATATAGGCGGCTTCGTTGATCATGGAGTACAGGCAGCGCTCCAGAATTTCCTCATCGGAAATCTGCCGCGCTTGTCGGCCGGAGGCGGCTCGGTGTGCGGCGACCAGGGTTTGGGCAGCAGGTGACGGGGTGGCCTTGCGGTCACTGTCATAGTCGTAGAAGCCCCCCTGGGTCTTCTGGCCCAGCCGGCCCGCGGCGACCATGCGGTCCAGCATGTCGCACTCGCGCTCGCGCGGCGTCAGGTGTTGCAGGCGGCTCTGGCGATTGCGCCAGCCCACGTCCAACCCTGCCAGATCCGCCATGGCGAACGGCCCCATCGGAAGGCCGAAGTCGCGCAGCACACGGTCAATCTGAAAGAACGAGGCACCTTCCTGGAGCAGGAAATAGCTTTCGCGCGTACGCTTGGCCAACATGCGATTGCCGACGAATCCGTCGCAGGACCGCACCAGCACGGCGACCTTGCCCAGGCGGCGGCCCACTTCCATGACGGTGGCGCACACGTCGTCAGAAGTGGCGGAGCCGCGCACGTTCTCCAGCAACTGCATGACGTTGGCGGGGCTGAAAAAGTGCATCCCGACCACGTCCTGGGGCCGCCGCGTGGCGCTCGCGATTTTGTCGATGTCCAGGTAAGACGTGTTGGAGGCCAGGATGGCGCCGGGTTTGCACACCCGATCAAGCGTCTTGAATATCTCGTGTTTAAGTCCGATTTCCTCGAAGACCGCTTCAATGACCACATCCACGTCGGCCAGATCCTCGAAGCGTGTGCTGCCCTGTATGCATGCAAGACGCCGCGCGACGTCGTCTATGCCGAGCCGGCCGCGCCGAGCGGAGTTGGCATAGTTTTCTTCGATGCGCGCCAAGCCCTGACTGAGGCGCTCGGCGTCTTTCTCCAACAGCACCACGGGTATGCCGGCGTTGGCGAAGCACATCGCAATGCCGCCGCCCATCGTGCCGGCACCTATCACCGCCGCCCGGCTGACGGGCCTGGCCTTGGCCGCAAACGGCAGCTTGTGCAATTGACGCTCGGCCACGAAGGGAGGGTGGTTGACGACTGGCGTGCTGGTTGTGCTGCTCATGATTATGTCCACGGGTTAAGCGGTTACAGGGTGGCGCGCGATCCGAGAATCGCCGTGACCTGGCTGGCCAGCTGGCCGCCATTGCCATGGGCCAGGGCCAGATCGACGCCGTCAACCTGCCTGGCGCCCGCCGAGCGGCGGATCTGGTGCACCGCTTCGATGGCCGCGAAAATGCCATACATGCCCGGGTGATTGCAGGACAGGCCGCCACCGTTGGTGTTGACCGGCAGTGCGCCGCCGGGCGCGGTCACGCCTGAGGCCACGAACGCGCCACCTTCGCCCTTGGCGCAGTAACCCAGGTCCTCAAGAAACAGAATTGGGTTGATGGTGAATGCGTCATAAAGCTGCAAGACGTCGATCTCTTGTGGCACGACGCGCGCCATCTGGAAGGCGCGTTGGCCGGATTGCACGGCACCGGTAACCGTAAGGTCTTCCATGCTTGAAATCTGGCGATGCGTGGTGGCCTCGCCGACACCCAGAACATAGGCCGGCGTGTTGGCAAATTCCGGCACGCGCTCCGCGGCGACCAGTATCATCGCGCCGCCGCCGTCCGTCACCAGGCAGCAGTCCCGCAGCGTGAGCGGGTCGGATATGGGCCGGGAATCCAGAACATCGGCGATGCTCAGGGGGCCGCGCTCGTGCGCGGCAGGATTGCGCTGCGCCCACTGACGCGCGGCGACCGCGACGCTGGCCAATTGCTCGCGCGTGGTTCCGTACTGGTGCATGTGGCGCGCGGTAGCCAAGGCGTAGCCGCTGATGGGGTTGCGCGGTAAATACATCGCCTCCCAGGGGGCGGGTTCGGTCAGGGTGGTCAGCTTGCCCCCCGCGGACAGTTGGTTTGACCCATAGCAAATGCAAGCCACTTTGCACAGCCCGGCTTGCAGGGCAAGCGTGGCCGACAACAGGTGCGCCAGAAATGAGGATCCGCCGATGTTGGTGCCATCCATATAAGTCGGATGGATGCCGAGATACTCCGCCACGGACAGGGCTGGCATGAATTGCGTCAGTGTGGACGTGAACAAGCCGTCGATCTGGTCCACGCCGATGCCCGCATCGGCCGCCGCCGCCTGAACGGCGATGCCGAGCTGATCCAACGCCGAGAACCCGGGGCTGTTCCAGCCAGGCGTGGTGCCGATCCCGACAATCGCCGAGGCCCCTCTTGTACTAGTAGCCATCAAGTCATTCCCATTAACAAGCGTCGCGCGTTTACTCCGCGCGCACAATCACCACAGGCGGTCAATCCGCGCGCACAAACACCACGCGCGGCACGCCAGAGGACTGGCGGCGCACTTCTGCACGGACTCGCATGCCGATCGTCACCGCCAGGGGTTCCATATCGACAACGGTGCTCATCAGGCGCGGCCCTTCTTCAAGGTCCACCAGGACGACGCAGTAGTTCCCACCCCGCTCGGGGCGTTGGCGCACGACGGTGGTTGAATAGATGGTGCCGTGGCCGTTGGCGGCTTCCCAGCGCAAGCGTCCGCCGCCATAAGGCGAGATGGCCCGAGGATAGAAAACGGCGCGGCCGGTTGTTTCGCAGCGCTGAATCATGAATTGCCCTTGTTCGAGCATGCGCTGGAAGTACTGTTCCGGGCCGACTGCCTCGTCGCCCGCTGTCTGTGTGCTGTTAGAGGAATTCTGCACATTTGCCTCCCAAGATTCAGGGGTCGCGGCCGGCAGGCGGACGGGCCATACACCGGTGGGGTGCATGGCTTGTCTGCTGGCCAGGCCACAACGCTCGAATGATGTTAGGGGGGCGATCCGTCTCGCGACAATTAACTAATTTTGACGAGGGTCATAGCGATTGGGCATAGCTCGGCCGTGGCCCGGTGCGTGCCGGGTTCGCGTGCAGAGGGTGTACGAAAAAGGGTTTATTCAGTCAGCCAGCCAGCGTACGCCGACGTTCTCGAACTGTTTGATGTAGGGCTCAAGCAGGCGGATCAGCTCGGCATGCAGGGCGTTGACGATGCGGGGGTTGCGGTTCAGCACGGCGGTGCCGATGATCACGGTGCGTTGCAGCGTGGGGCTGATGATGGGAGCGCCTTCGATCCGCTTTTCGGCCAGCATCGTCATGATGGGGATGACCGGCAGGATGGTGTAGCCGACGCCGCGTAATACCAGATCAAGAATGACCGCGGTGCTGTCCGATTCGGCAACCAGGTTCAGGTTGACGCCAAGAATGGTGCAGGCCCGGTCTATCACATTGCGCAAGCTGCGCGCTTCCGGCACCACCATGGGCATTCTGGAGACGGCTTCGAGCGTCATCGGGATGTCTTCGGATAATCCGGATCCCGGCAGGCCAAAGACGTATATGGGCTCGGAATAAGCGGGCGACGTCTGCAGAAGTTCGGATTGCAGATAGTCGCCCATGAGGCAGATATCAAGTTTGCCGCCCTCTAGTCCTTCTTGCAGGAAATCCGAGAAGCCGGTGGCGATGCGTACGCGCAGATTGGGATACTGCTGCTGCAACGCGATGACGAGCGGGCCGGCAAGCGGGGCCGCCAGGCCGGGCAGCATGCCGATGGATACCGTGCCAAGAAGATCCGATTTTGCGGCGCCGATGTCGGCCCGGGCTTCATTGAGCCCCTTAAGAGAAGCCCGCACCTGATCGACAAACCGGCGGCCAGGCACGGTCAGCACCATCCCCAGCCGGTTGCGCTCGAAAAGCGGAGTGCCCAGTTCGTCTTCCAGCTGCTTCAGCTGCCGGGACAGGGCGGGCTGCACGACGTGCAACAGTTCCGCTGCCTTGGTGAGGCTGCCGGTTTCCGCGATTGCCAAAACCGTTCTCAACTGCCTGAGTTCCATTTTCGCCTGCCTTTATCGAGACACATGCCGAACGGCTATAGGGGTCAGAGAAAAATGTGAATTGTGCGGCTGTTGCACGACTCCTACCATCCTCACCAAGTTAACGACAACCGCCGAATCAAGCCGGGCCGCGGTTGCGCGTTTCCGCTTGCATGTTAATGCTTATCGGCGCCTGCCCGCAGGCGCGCCCGCGGGCAGGAACTTGCAACGGCGACGGGCAGCAGCTTAAGGACTTGAACATAAGAGTCAGCGCAGAGACGTAGGATCACTATGAAGAGAGTATTGGTCGCCAATCGTGGCGAAATCGCCGTGCGAGTCATTCGCGCGGTCCGCGACCTTGGGTTGGAAAGCGTCGCGGTGTATTCCCAGGACGATTCAAACTCCCGGCATCGAATTGTTGCGGATCGCTCGGTTGCGCTGACCGGCTTCGGTCCGGGGGCATATATCGATATCGACGCCATCATTGCCGCAGCCACGGCCGAACATTGCGATGCCATCCATCCGGGGTATGGCTTCCTGAGCGAAAGGGCGGATTTTGCCCTGGCTTGCGATGCGGCGGGAATCACGTTCATCGGCCCCAACGCCGATCACCTCGCTCTGTTCGGAGACAAAGGCCGCGCGTTGCAACTGGCCCGCGAATGCGGCGTGCCCGTCATGCCCGCCACGCCGGGCGGGGCAACACTTGCGGACGTTGAACGATTCTTCGACGAGCAGGGCGGGGTGGGGATCGTCATCAAGGCGGTTGGCGGAGGCGGCGGGCGCGGGATGCGCGTCGTCAAGTCCAAAGCCGATATTGCCGAGCGCTATGCCCGCTGCCGGTCGGAAGCCATGTCGGCCTTTGGGGTGGACGCGCTGTACGCCGAGCGTCTGGTCAATCGCGCGCGCCATATCGAAGTGCAAATCGCCGGCGATGGGGCGTCGGTGGTCGCGCTTGGCGATCGCGATTGCACGCTACAGCGCCGCTTTCAGAAGGTGGTCGAGATCGCGCCCAGCCCGGTGCTAAGCGCCCCGCTGCGCGCCGCCATTCTTGCCGCGGCAAAGAAAATGGCGGCCAAGGTGGAGTACCGCAGCCTGGGGACCTTTGAATTCCTGGTCGAAGAAAACGAGCACGGAGTGCAGAAGGGCTTTGTATTCATTGAAGCCAATCCCCGGTTGCAAGTCGAACATACGATTACCGAGCGGGTCACGGGCGTGGATCTGGTGACCTTGCAGGTCGGGGTCGCGCAAGGAAAGCGCCTGGCCGAACTGGGCGTGGACCCGACCAACCCACCAGCGTTGAAAGGTTACGCCATTCAGGTTCGCATCAATGCAGAATCGACCGACGCCACGGGCATGGCGCGCCCGGCACACGGCAGGCTGGAGCGATTCGAGCCGCCTGCCGGCCCCGAAGTGCGCGTCGACACCCACGCCTATAGCGGGTACGCGCCGGCCCCGGCGTTCGACACGCTGCTGGCCAAGCTGATCGTGTTCAGCAGCAATGACGATTTCTCGGGCGTGGTGCGGCGCTTGCGCCGTTGCCTGGCCGAGTTCCGGATTGCCGGTGTCGCGACGAATATCCATCTTTTGCAGGCGCTTGTGGCCCGCGAGGACTTCCTGTCGCAGCGCAACCATACGCGCTACATCGAGTCCATCCTTGGGGAACTGCTTGCAGCGGCAGAGCAGTACGCGCAGGAGCAGCAGGCCAAGGACAGGCTGATCGGGGATTCGGGGGGGCGCAGCGCGTCGGCGGCCAACTTGCCGCAGGCAGCGCAGGCCGCGGTGCCCGAAGGGCTGTCGGCATCGCGCGCGCCGTTGAGCGGCCGCCTGGTTGAGGTGTCCGTGAGCGCCGGCGCTGTGGTGCTCAAGGGCCAACCCATCGCCGTGATCGAAGCGATGAAAATGGAGTACACCGTCGTCGCCGATTTCAATGGCAGGGTCGTCCAGGTGCCGGCCGCCGGTGGCGGCAACGTGCTTGAAGGCGAGATCCTTGTCTTGCTGGAACAGGAATCAAATGGTGTCGACACCGATGTTGTGACAGACGCGATCGATCTGGATGCCGTGCGCCCTGACCTGCAAGCGGTGCTCGACCGCCATGCGTCGCTTTATGACGACGCCCGCCCGCAGGCCGTGGCAAAGCGCCGTTCGCGAGGGCAGCGCACCGCACGGGAGAACGTGGACGACCTGTGCGATGAAGGCTCGTTCGTGGAGTTTGGCGCACTGGTCATTGCCGCGCAGGCCAGCCGCCGCAGCAAGGAAGACCTGATCGCCAACACGCCGGCGGACGGCATTGTCACCGGCATCGGCAACGTCAACGGCGACGCATTCGGCTACGACGGGTCGCTGACCGGGGTGATGGCCTATGACGCGACGGTGCTGGCGGGCACACAGGGCAAACGCAACCACATCAAGACCGACAGGTTGGTGGAACGTGCCCGCCGCGACGAAATGCCGATGGTGTTGTTCGCCGAAGGCGGAGGCGGGCGGCCGGGCGATGTGGATTTTCCGTTCGTGTCCGGGCTGTATCAGCCGTCGTTCGCCGCGCTGGCCGAACTTAGTGGCGAAGTGCCTTTGCTCGGTATTGTTTCCGGACGCTGTTTCGCGGGCAACGCCGCCTTTCTAGGGGTCTGCGATGTCATCATCGCGGACAAGAGCGCCAACATCGGCATGGCCGGCCCGGCGATGATCGAGGGCGGTGGACTGGGCATCTTCCGGCCAGAGGACGTAGGCCCCGCGCCGGTGCAGTTTGCCAATGGCGTCATCGACATCCTGGTGGACAACGAGGCGCAGGCCGTCGCGGCGGCGAAGCACTATCTGTCCATGTTCCAGGGCCGCACCAAGGACTGGGTGGCGCCCGACCCGCGCCACCTCCGCCATGTGGTGCCCGAGAATCGGCTGCGTGTCTACGACAGCCGCAAGGCCATCGAAGGCATTGCCGACGTAGGTAGCGTATTGATGCTGCGCTCGGGGTTCGGCCTGGGAATGCACACCGCCCTGGCTCGTGTGGAAGGACAGCCTGTCGGGATCATCGCCAACAATCCGCATCACCTGGGAGGCGCCATCGATGCCGATGCGGCCGACAAGGCGGCACGCTTCATGAACCTTTGCGATATCCATGGCCTGCCGATTATTTCGTTGATCGATACGCCAGGATTCATGGTCGGGCCAGAGCAAGAGGCCAAGGCGCAAGTCCGGCATGTGTCGCGCATGTTCGTGGTCGCGGCCAAGCTGCGGGTCGCCATCCTGGCAATTGCCTTGCGCAAGGGCTACGGTCTGGGCGCCATGGCCATGGCCGGCGGGGGCTTTCGATCGGCCAGTTGCGCGGTGTCGTGGCCAACGGGCGAATTCGGCCCCATGGGCCTGGAAGGGTCCATCCGGCTGGGCTTCAAGAAAGAGCTTGAGAATGTCCCCGAGGGGCCAGAGCGCCAGGCGCTTTACGACGAGTTGGTGGCTCGCGCCTACGAACGCGGGCACGCCATCAATGTCGCGTCCACGACGGAGATCGACGCCGTGATCGATCCCGCGCAGACCCGCACGTGGATACGCCAAGGCATCGCGTCGGCATCCTTGCGCGCCGGCCGGGCCCGCCGCGCCTTTATCGATACCTGGTAATCGAGGCGAAGTCTGTGGAACAGGTTCCGACTATGCAAACATCTGAAAGCCGGCTGGCCTTCTCCGGGCTGCGCGTGCTGGAAATTGGCTGCGGAGCGGCAGTGGCTTATGCCGGGAAGCTCTTCGCGGATTTCGGCGCCGAGGTCATCAAGCTGGAGGACGCCGACGGCGATACGCTGCGCCGCTTGCCGCCCCTTTTGAACAAGGCCGATGACGCGTCCGCAAGCGCCTTGCACGCCTGGCTCAATACCAACAAGCGCAGCGTGGCACGACAAGGAAAGACAGGCGCGGATGCCGCGTGGCTGTCACGGATCGCGCGTACATGCGATGTGATTCTTGACGCCCGCGCCCTGGACGAAGGCTTGGAAATCCTGAAGCGCCCCGCCTACGCCGGCGATGGGGATGTGGGCCAGGGCAATGTGCCGATCGAAGTCTGTCTGACCTGGTTCGGCGAGTCCGGGCCCTACAGTGGTTTCGCGGGAACCGAGGCCGTGTGCCGCGCCTTGGCCGGCGCGGTGTATTGCAGTGGCGCACAGCAGGGTCCCCCCCACCTGCCGCATGACATTCAGACCGCCATTGCCGCCGGTGTCGCGGCATTCTCCAGCGCGACCGCCGCGTTGCTGGGACGATCCGACGGCAGTCGGCGTTATCTGGTGAGCATCCACGAGATTGCGTTTTCGTTGGTGGAGATGGAAGCGGGCATGGTGCAGGATGGCCGGCATCCCTTGGCTCGGCTGGGTGTCAACCGGTTCTGCACGACGCATCCCGCCGGCATCTACGAAACAAAGGAGGGCTGGGTTGGGCTGTTCGCCCATACCGGCCCGCAGTGGGCTGCGCTGTGCGCGGCCATCGGCCACCCGGACCGGGCAGCGGATCCGCGGTTTGCAAGCGGGCCGACCCGTATGGTCCATGCGGACGAAATCGACGCGTTCCTCATCCCCAGCCTGCGCGCCAGGACGGCCCAGGAATGGTTCGAGGTGCTGCGCAAGGAAAAATTTCCCGCTGTCATCGTGCCGACCATGGCAGAACTGCTTGAACAAAGCGTGCATCGCGAGCGCGGCGCCTTTGTTCCCGTCAGGGTGGGGGCAGCCGAATTCGAGGGGCCGGTCGTTCCGCTGCCCATGGGCGATGCGGGGCCCTTGCCGGGCGGTCAGGCCGCGCGTCTGGGCGCTGATGGCCCCCGCTACCGCGAGGTGCAGAGCCTGACGCCGGCCGCCGGCTTGGCCAGGGCTGCGCCGGGCGCGCTGCCCTTAAGAAAAATCCGCGTGGTAGATCTGACGATGGGGTGGGCGGGGCCATTGGCGACAAGGACGCTGGCGGACTTTGGCGCGGAAGTCATCAAGGTTGAAAGCACGCGCTATCCGGACTGGTGGCGGGGCACGCATTACACCGATGAGTTCTATCAGGAAAAGCTGTACGAAAAGAACTCGAACTTTGCGCTGATGAACCGCAACAAGTTGGGCATCACGCTTGATCTGACCCGTGCGCAAGGACGTGCGGTCCTGTTCGATCTGGTGGCCAAGGCCGATATCGTCATCGAGAATTACTCAACCGAAGTGTTGCCCAAACTTGGGCTGGACTACGCCGTGCTGTCCCAGGTCAACCCGCGCCTGGTCATGGTATCCATGCCGGCATTCGGGTCGGGCAATGAATGGAGCACCATCAGGGCCTATGGCGGCACGCTGGAGCAGGCCAGCGGTCTGCCCCATCACACCGGTTTCGCGCGGAACCCACCGGCGCTGACCTCCTACGCCTATGGTGACCCGGTGGGCGGCTTTAACGGCGGGGCGGCGGCGTTGTTGGCGCTGTTCGAGCAGCAACGCTCGGGCAAGGGGCGCCACGTCAACCTGTCTCAGGTGGAATGCATGCTGCCCATGACGGCGCCCTTCGTCATTGAGCAGTCCGTGCACGGCACTACCACGCCCCGCATCGGCAATGCGCATCCTCTTCATGCCCCGCAGGGGATTTACCCGTGCGCTGGTGATGACGCCTGGGTGGTGGTGAGCATCACAAGCGATGCGCAATGGCAGGCATTGCTGGCGGTCATGCAGGCAAATGATCTTGCCCGGGACCCTGCTCTGGAGAAGGCGGCAGGCCGACGGACCCGACAGGAAGAGATAGACCGCAGGATCAACGCATGGACCCGCGCGCGCTCCGCACAAAGCGCAATGGCCGAACTGCAACAGGCCGGCATCAGCGCCGGAGAAGTCAAACCGGTCTGGACGCTGCTCGATGACCCGCATCTGAAGGCCCGTGAGTTTTTCAAGGCCACTTCACGGCCTTATATCGGCGAGTTTCTGGCGACCACGCCCTGGTTCAGGGAGCCGGCGGCTACGGTCGCGGCGGTGCGTCCGGCGCCTACGCTCGGGCAGCACAATGGCGATGTGTTTTCGCGTGTGCTGGGCATGAGCGTGGATCAGCAACAGTCGCTGGAGCGCGACGGAATCATCGGAAACACCGCAACCAGAAAGGCGGCCTGACAAGCCCCGCAAGCACGACGCAATGCACAAGACCTAACCTCGTGGAGACAAAAAATGGCTACATCCGATTCCCGCCGTCACTTCCTCATCGCTTCCGCGCACCTTGCCGTGGCTTCGGCATTGGGCTTGGGGTCTACCGCCGCGTTCGCGCAGGACAAAGCATGGCCCACCAAAGCCATCAAGATCATCGTGCCGTTTCCGGCCGGTTCAATCACGGACACGATGGCCCGCCTCCTGTCGGACTCTTTGTCCAAGACGCTCAAGCAGCCCGTCATCGTGGAAAACAAGGGCGGCGCCAATGGATCGATCGGGGCGGCCGAGGTGGCCCGTTCGGCGCCGGATGGTTACACGCTGCTGGCCACCAACAGCAGCAGCATCACCGTCAACCCCTTGATCTACAAGAACTCCCCGTACAAGACCAAGGATTTCGCGCCCATCGCCCTGGTACTGGACGCGCCGTTCATTCTGAACGTCAACCCCGAATGGGCCAAGAAGCACGCCATCGCGTCGGTCAGGGATCTGGTTGAATACGCCAAAAAGAACCCGGGCGAGCTCACGTATGGGTCGGGAGGCCAAGGCAACCTGGCCCATCTGGCGTTTGCGCAGCTGAGCAACGACACCCAGTTCAAGGCAACCCATGTCCCTTACAAGTCGGCCTCGCAAGCAAGCATGGCGGTCATGGCGGGCGAGGTGAACACGTCTTTCGATACGCTGGCCAGCGCACCGCAAGTGGCGGCCGGCAAGTTGAAAGCGCTGGCAGTCACGCAGAAGCAACGAATTTCCCAAATGCCGGATATCCCCACGATGGCCGAGGCAGGCTATCCGAACATCGACGTCACTTTCTGGCTGGGCCTGTTCGCCCCGGCAGGCACCCCAGCCCAGATCGTCGATACCTTGTACGAGCAGTCCAAGCTTGCAATGGAGCAGCCCGCTGCCAAGACTTCACTCAGTGCGCAGGGTAGCGTCGTCATGAGCAATCCGAAGCAATTGTCCACGCGCATCGGGCGTGAGGTCGATCAGCTGTCTCATGTGGTGAAGCAGGAGAATATTGTCATCGATTGAGGCGAGCCCGGCGCGGCGGACGCCAGCCAGGCGTCTTGCCGCCGGTTTGGCGGGCAAGGATTGGGGTGGTGGGGCTGCACGCTGCTCTGGTTTCGTGCAGAGGCGACGCTGTCCGCTACCGACCGAGGCTGTGTGAAAACTCTTTGACGCCGCTACGGTGATGTAGATAGAGTTTGGTATCTCGATCCCGGGAGTCGACATGCCCCGCTTCATCGAAGGTCAGGACCGGCAACAGGTAGCGATGATCCCGGAATGCCTGGATGACTTCATCGCCGACGACAACCCGGTGCGCATAGTCGACGCATTCGTCGACGAGCTCAACCTGGAATCGCTGGGATTTGAGAGGGCAGCGCCAGCAGCTACCGGCCGCCCGTCGTATCACCCGGCCGTGCTGCTGAAGATCTACATCTACGGCTACTTAAATCGGGTCCAGTCCAGTCGTCGACTCGAGCGAGAGTGCCAACGCAATGTCGAACTGATGTGGCTCGTCGGCCGTCTGGCGCCAGACTTCAAGACCATCGCGGATTTTCGCCGTGACAATGGCACGGGCATTCGCAATGTGTGCCGGCGATTTGTGGCCGTATGCCGAGATCTCAAACTATTCACCCACGCCCTGATTGCCGTTGATGGAAGCAAATTCAAGGCAGTCAACACACGCGACAAAAACTTCACAGCCGCCAAGATCGACAAACGTCAGCAGCAGATTGAGGAGAGCATCCGCCGCTATCTGGCGGCGCTCGACACTGCGGACCGAACGCAACCTGTCGAGATCGAGGCTAGGACCAATCGGCTCAACGACAAGATCGAACGTCTGCGCAAACAAATGCGCACGCTGGATGACGTCAAGGAGAGGCTCAAAGATAGCCCAGACGGTCAGCTGTCGGTGACTGACCCGGATGCCCGCTCGATGGCTACCAGTGGCCGGGGCTCGGGGATGGTCGGCTACAACGTGCAGATGGTTGTCGAAGCCAAGCACCATCTGATCGTCGCGCACGAAGTGACGAACCGAGGACATGACAGGGACTCATTGGCATCGATGACACAAGCCGCGCGGGAGGCAATGGGCAAGAAGCGACTGCGCGCGATTGCCGATCGCGGCTACTACAGCGCGCCTCAGATCAAGGCATGTGCAGAGACAGGTATTGATGCGATCTTGCCCAAGCCGACCACTTCCAATGCCAAGGCCGAAGGCCGCTTCGACCGTTCGGACTTCATATACATCGCGAAGGACGATGAGTACCAGTGCCCTGCGGGCCAGCGCGCCATCCACCGGTTTACGCGGGAGGAGAATGGTCTTCAATTGCGGCGCTACTGGAGTAGTGCCTGCCCACAATGCGCTATGAAGGAGCGATGCACTCCTAGCGCGTATCGGCGCATCAGTCGATGGGAACATGAGGCCGTGCTTGAGGCGGCGCAGCGCCGTCTAGACCGAATGCCAGAAGCGATGAAGGTGCGGCGGCGCACAGTGGAACATGTGTTCGGCACGTTCAAGCATTGGATGGGCTATACACACTTCCTAACTCGTCGCTTGGGCAATGTGGGCACGGAAATGAGCTTGAATGTACTGGCCTATAACCTCAAGCGGGTCATGCGCATCCTAGGCTTCCAGCAAACGATGAAAGCGATACTGGCACTGGGCGGCTGAGCCCTTCAGGTGACCCATAACGCACCTCAGGCCCTATCCGGGCCGCCCAAACGGTCTTGAGTGAGCCCGCCTTGGAAAAATCGAAGTGAAGACCGCCCAAGGTGATGCGGACCAGGCGATTGCGCTGTGGCTGTCAGGACGAAAAGCGTTTCCACACGGCCTCGACCCGAAGCGGCCATTGGTTGTCTGTCTACGAATGACTGCTACCCAGTGAAGGTGATCGTCGGCAACTTCTACGGCGGCGTCGATAGGACGCATGTGAAAATCGCCTCAGATCGCTCGCACGTGGGTGAATGGAACCTTTCGGATCCTCACCTCGTGCTGTTAACGATCACAGGGTTCGAGCGTAGAACGGCTTGAGCTGGCCGAGCGCGGCGTCCACATACTTGGGCACCCAGTAGGTCTCGATATGGGTCGCGCCCTCGATCAAGAACAGTTGCTTGTCGTTGGTTCCCGTGGCCTTCGGGAAGGCTTCTTCGGTCATATACAAGCTGTCCGCCTTGCTGCCGGCGATCATCAGCAAGGGCTGGTTGATCAATTCGATCTGTTCGGTTGCATCCCAGCGCATCAGATCCAACAGGCTGCTGGTTGTGTACTTGAAGGTCGATCCGGGGTGGGCGTGCGTCCTCCAGTAGTACTCGTAGCCCTGCCGGTACATTTCGAAGGGCAGCGCGGCGATCTGCGCATCGGTCATGTCGGCGTCGCCGGAATACGGTATCTTTCCTCCCGCCTTTTCCTGGGCGCGTGCTTCGGTCGCTTGCTTCAGGCGTTGCTGGATCGTGTTCAGTTGCGAATCGGCGAAGCCATTCCGACGAACCCGACCCGAGTTGAACATGCTGATGGTCGCGATCGACTTGAAGCGCTTGTCGGATTTCGCAGCGGACAACGAGTAGCCGCCTCCGCCGCAAATGCCGAGCAGGCCCAGGCGCGCGGCATCGACACCCGGGTATTGCGTGATGAAGTCCGCGGCACCGTGGATGTCCTCTATGCGGAATTGCGGCTTGTCCGTGCTGCGGGGCGCGCCGCCACTGCCGCCCTGATAGGCGGCATCCATCGCGATCGTGATGTAGCCAAGTTCGGCCAGGTGCTGGGCATACAGGCCGGCGACCTGCTCCTTCACGCCGCCATTGGGATGGGCCACGACGATCGCGGGATATTTCTTCTGCGCATCGTAGTTCGACGGGGTGTAGACGTTGGCAACGATATCCAGGTCGTTCAGCTTGTACTTGACCGGATGGATATTGACCTTGCGCGGTTCATTCTTCGAGATGGCGCCGGCATAGACTAGCGTATAGGGATTCTTCTTGTAGTCGGTTGCGGCGGCGGTGGCGCTCATTATTGGGGTCCCTATGATGGCACTGGTGACAGCGAACGCGGAGGCACCGAGGAAGTCGCGTCGGGTTCTGCTGATAAATGGATCTTTCATCTCAATTCTCACTGTTGTTGATTGCGGCGGCTGGTGTTGCTGCACCTCGGCCAGATGCGTCGGGCGTGCGATTGCACGCACTGGTCAGTCCAGACCTTTCGCGGCAAGAAACCGCGACACCAGGTCGGCGATCTGGATGTTGTTCAGGTCGGACATCAGAAAATGTGTGTTGCCCCGAATACCGACTTCCGGCAGGTGCACCAGCTGCGCGTCGCCACCATGTCTGTTGATGGCAGCAACCCAAAGGCGGGCCATGGCCCGGCGCACCCGCCAGTTATCCAGTCCGCGTTCCGTGGTCGGCTCGCTCGGAAAGTTGTCGCCGTAATAGATGATGATCGGGATGCGCGTGAGCTTCTCGAAGTCTGCCAGCGGCACCGCCTCGGGCGTCAGCGTCCCTGCCGCGCTTGGCATGGAGGGGGGAAGCTCCCCTTCAGGGAAGATGAACCCGCTGCCCGGTTCCAGAGCGACGATTCCCTTGACGTTCTTGCTTTTGATTGCGGTCAACCAGCCCGGTCCGCCAGCCTGCGAATGCGATAACAGGACGCCGGGCCCCGTCTCGTCGAACAGCGCCGCCATGGCGTCCGAGATCAGCCCAGCATCGAAGGGCCCGGTATTGGGCGTGACCGAACGAAAGAACTGATCCAGCGTTTCAGGCTTGCGGTCGAACTGCACGTTGTCGAAGTAGCTGGGCCACTTGCCGAGCCGGAATTGATCGAAGAAAAGTTGATCGTAGGGGGTGGGCTCGATCGTGGCCGCCACGGTGCTATTGCCGGCGCGGCCGCGACGAGGCTGATCGACCAGATAGACCGGAAAGCCGCGACGCAGAAAGATAGTCTGAAAACCTTCACGGCCGTCTGACGTCGTTTCCCAGCTACGCGCCGATTGGTACGCACCATGCAGCATGACCAGGGGCAGCGGTCTGGGGTTTTGCGGGACTTGATAGAAGGCGTAGAGGTGGTCGCCGTGGAATGTCTGCCCTTCGGCGGTTGGCTTGTTGTTGTTGTACAGGCCAGGCTTTTGCACGACGCTTCCGCCGACAGCGAAGCTGCCTTGTTCCTGGATGACAAGCGGACCGCTGGCATTGCTCGCGCTGCCGGGAAGAGCAGTGCAAGCCGTCATCGAGCTCAGTGCGATGCACGCGAGCAGGGTCTTGGTGAGGTTCATGTTCAGCGTCCCGAAGTAGCGGCAAGGGCCTGAGTCAAGGCCCCATCCGCACGTTCAGCAGCTTGTTTGTCGCCGCGCTCAGCCAGGATCTGGGTCAACTGGCGCAACTGTGCTGCCGTCAAGCCCACCCGCATGCTGGCCCGCATGTGCGAACGCAACTGCGCTTCCACGCCGGGCGTAGCCGCCAATGCCCCGACGGTGGCCAATTCGCGGCTCTGCCAGTCGAGGTTGTCGCGCTCGAAAATGTCGCCGAACAAATGGGCTTGCAGGAACTGATTGATGATGGGGGCAAAGTCCATGACGGGGCCGGTCACCGGCGCGCCCGAGATTTTGGTCTGATTGGCCTTGCCTACCGCTATCAGTTCATCGCCGGTGGGAATGGCGCGGCTGGGTTCGCGTCCCGGTGCATCTTGAATCCCGCGCTGCTTTCGCGCCTCCACCACCTTCAGCAGTTCGCCGAGCGCGTTTAGGCTTTTGGGAAAGCCGACGTATGCGTACAGCTGCACCAGGATTTCCTTGGCCTCGCTGATGGTCATGCCAGCGTCCAGCCCTTGGTTCAAGGCGGTGTTCAATTGAGGCATATCGCTTGCGGCCATGGAGGCGGCGATCAGGGGAACGGCCTGCTGTTTGGCGGACAAGGTATCCGAGGCGGCTTGTGCGGGCATCGCTTGCGGCGCCTCGGTTTTTGCGGTGGCATGACCGGGTGCGAGCGTTAGCCCGGAAGTCAGTGCCATCACGACGCCCAACGTGCTGATCGTGGGCTTGTAACCAGGCTTTTTGTGAATCATCGGTAACAGCTCCATCCCGTTGCTCGGTTTGGCCGGCACGCATATCGGCCAGGTCGTGGCGGCATGCTGTCGGCGAAAGACAAAGCGCCCGATGAGGGCCTGGGTTTGCCTTTGCTTTCTGGAAGCTGAAATGCTACGAGATGCGGAAGCTTCGATTAAGCCCCTAATTCCGCATGCACTACTGAGGTGAACTCATAAGTGTCACGGTGCCGTAAACCGGTTATGCGCGGTGTCGCAAGGCCTCGACAATGACGGCCAAAGCGCCGGAGGATTGGCGGCGGCTTGGGTAGTAGAGGTGGTACCCCGGATACGGGCTGCACCAGTCTTGCAGCACACGAATGAGCCGCCCCGCGGCGATATCCTGCAACACCATATCCTCCGGAACGTAGGCCAGTCCACAGCCCGCCAAGGCTGCCCGCGCAATTGAGGAACTGTTGTTGAACACCCATTGGCCGCTGACGGGGTACTTGGCCTCTTCGCCATCCGGATCAAGATCCCAGGAAAGGAAACCGCCGTGCGTCGGGAGTCGCAGCCGGATGCAATCGTGTCGAGTCAGTTCCTGAGGCGAGCGGGGCGCGGGCCGAGCGGCGAAGTATTCGGGCGAGCCTACCACCGCCATGCGCAGGTCCGGGCTGATGCGCACAGCGATCATGTCCTTGGCGACTTGGTCACCGACGCGAACGCCGGCATCAAAGCGTTGGGAGACGATGTCCGCCATCGTGTAATCAATGCTGATCTCGACGTTGATATCGGGATAGTCGCGCATGACCTTGGACAGCTTGGGCCAAAGCACGCTGGTTGCGGCGTGTTCGGCGGACGTGATGCGGATTGTGCCCACAGGCTTGTCGCGTAGATCCTTGACTGCCGTGACTTCGGCATCGATGTCGTCGAACCGGGGCGCCACACTGTTGAACAGGCGTTCGCCTGCTTCAGTGGTTGCAATATGCCGAGTGGTGCGAGTCAGCAGCCGGACGCCCAGCCGGGTTTCGAGGCCCCGAACGGCATGGCTCAAGGCAGAGGGCGATACGCCAAGCAGGGCGGACGCCCGAGTGAAACTGCCTTCTCGCACGACATGAACAAAGGCAAGAACATCGCTGAAAGTCTCCAGGGCCATATCAGTCACACCTCTTTCGCTGGGTGACGCAATGCGTCGATCAGCACGGTCATTGCTCGGGACAGATGCCGGCGGCTGGGGTAATAGAGATGGTATCCAGGAAGCGTCGGACACCAATCGGAGAGGACCGTCCGTAGACGTCCGTTCGCGATATGGGGGGCAACCATCTCTTCGGTCAGGTATCCAAGGCCAAAGCCGGCCAGCGCTGCCTGAAGGATGGGCTTGGTCCGGTTGAAGACAAGCTGCCCATTGACTCGAACGCTGACCTGCTGTTTGCCCTTCTTGAACTCCCACGCGTAGAGCTCCCCGTGGCTCATCAGGCGCAGATTGATGCAGTCGTGATCGGCCAGGTCCTGCGGTTTCAGGGGAATGGGCCGTTTGGCGAAGTAGGCGGGCGAGCCAACGATCACGAAGCGCAAGTCCGGGCTGATGCGCACTGTGGTCATGTCCCGCGCCAGATCGCCGCCGAGGCGCACGCCCATGTCGTAGCGCTCCGCGACGAGGTCGACAAAGCGTGATTCCGCGTTGATCTCGACCTTGATCAGGGGGTACTCGGGAAGCAGTTTTTCAAGCCGGGGCCAGAGCACGGTGTCGGCAGCGTTCTCGCTGGCAGTGATCCGGATCGTGCCGGCCGGCTTGTCCCGCAGTTCACCGACGGCCAATAGCTCGGCCTCGATTTCCTGAAAACGGGGAGCGATGTTCTGCATCAATCGTTCCCCGGCCTCTGTCGGCGAAACGCTCCGGGTGGTGCGCGTCAACAGGCGAACGCCCATCTTGGCCTCAAGCGCGCGAATCAGATGGCTCAATGCCGATTGGGAGACGCCGAGTTGCGCGGCGGCCCGCGTGAAGCTCTGCTCGCGCGCGACCGCAATGAACGCCAGCAGGTCGTTGTAGCTGTTTTTCGCCATCTATGAGTTCACCTCATAAGTATTTGCGGATTTTACTCTCTAGTGCTGGCTAAGCGCGATGGGTACATTGGTCGTTATAGCGATCCCACCAGGCGTCCCGCCGCATGGCGAGCCTCGGCTGGCCATATTGGACCGGCGCATTGAAGGAGTACGACATATGCAAAAGCGAAAACTTGGAAATAGCGGGCTGGAAGTTTCAGCCCTGGGGTTAGGGTGCATGGGCTTGAGCCACGGCTATGGTCCAGCGACGGATACCGGTCAAGCGGTATCGCTGATTCGGGCCGCGTTCGATCGCGGTGTGACCTTCTTCGACACGGCTGAGGTGTACGGCCCCTACCTCAACGAGGAGGTCGTGGGCGAAGCGCTGGCCCCTGTGCGCGACCAGGTGGTAATCGCAACCAAGTTCGGCTTTACTTTTGGCGACGACAACAAGCAGCAGGACCTCAACAGTCGCCCCGAGCATATTCGGTGGGCCGTCGAAGGTTCGCTCAAACGCCTGAAGACCGACGTCATCGATCTGCTGTACCAGCATCGGGTTGACCCCGACGTGCCCATCGAGGATGTCGCCGGCACCGTCAAGGACTTGATCGCCGAAGGCAAGGTCAAGCACTTCGGCCTGTCCGAAGCGGGCGTACAGACGATCCGCCGCGCGCACGCCGTGCAGCCGGTCACCGCCTTGCAGAGCGAGTATTCGCTGTGGTGGCGCGAGCCCGAGCTGGAAGTCTTGCCGACCTTGGAAGAACTCGGCATCGGTTTCGTCCCCTTCAGTCCCTTGGGCAAGGGTTTCCTGACTGGCGCCATCAAGGACGGCGCGACCTTCGGCAGCGACGATTTTCGCAGCAAAGTACCGCGCTTCTCGCCGGAGGCGATCCGGGCGAACCAGGCCTTGGTGGACTTGCTCGGCCAGATTGCCACGGACAAGGGCGTCACGGCCGCGCAGATCGCACTCGCGTGGCTGCTGGCGCAAAAGCCTTGGATCGCGCCTATCCCTGGAACAACCAAGCTGCATCGGCTGGAAGAAAACCTGGGCGCCGCCTCTGTCGAACTGTCCGCCACCGATCTCGACAGGATCGCGCAGGCCTTGGCGGACGTGAAAATTCAAGGCGACCGCTATCCGGCCGCGTTGCAGGCCCGCGTGGGTCGATGACATCAAGGAGGCCTGGATGACTGTCGCCCATGATTCGACTCGACGCACGGTGATGGCCGCGCTTGTGGCGTTTCCCCTTGGAGCCGCGACCACGGCATCGAACGCTCAGGGGGGTGAGATGCGACAGGTGGGCTCGCGGACACTGGTGGTCTATTTTTCGCGATCGGGCAATACGCGCGTCGTCGCCGGTCTGATTCATCGGGCGCGTGGTACTGACCTGTTCGAGATCCGGCCGGCCAGTGCCTATCCCGAAGACTACGAGCAGACCGTTGAGCAAGCCCGCAAGGAGACTGAGAGCGGCTACAAGCCTCCCCTGGCGGCGAAGGTGCCAGCCATCGAGGGCTACGACACCGTGTTCCTCGGCTTTCCCATCTGGGGCACGACAGTGCCGCCATTGGTTCGATCATTCCTGTCCGCGCACGACCTGTCCGGAAAGACCTTGATCCCCTTCATCACCCACGGCGGCTACGGGCCGGGGAACAGCAAGTCAGTGCTGGCAAGCGATGCGCCAAAGGCGCGCTTGCTGGATGGTTTTGTCATGGAGATGGACCAGGAGCGGCGAACGATGGAACGCGTGACGAGCTGGCTCGGCGGCGTTCCGCAAACATAGGAGCTAACCATGCAACAAGTTACTTTGAACAATGGCGTCGTGATGCCCATCCTCGGCTATGGCGTTTTCCAGATTCCTGACCCGCAGGAATGCGAGCGTTGCGTGATCGAGGCCATCGACACCGGCTATCGGCTGATCGACACGGCGGCGTCCTATCTGAACGAGGAAGCGGTTGGCCGGGGCATCAAGAATGCCAGCGTCCCGCGCGCCGACCTCTTCGTGACGACGAAACTCTGGGTGCAAGACACCGGGTATGAGCGCACCCAGCAAGCTATAGACAAATCGCTGCATCGTTTGCAGCTGGACTATCTCGACCTCTACCTCATCCACCAGCCGTTCGGTGACGTGCATGGATCGTGGCGCGCAATGGAAGACGCCTTGAAGGCCGGCAAGGTTCGAGCTATCGGCGTCAGCAACTTCCATCCCGACCGGTTGATGGACATCATCGGCTTCAACGATGTCGTGCCGGCCGTGAACCAGGTGGAGGTCAACCCGTTCCTTCAGCAGGAAACCAGCGTGGCCTTCATGCGCGAGAACGGCGTGCAAGCCGAGGCCTGGGCGCCGTTCGCCGAAGGTCGCAACAACCTGTTCCAGAACGAAGCGCTGGTGGACATCGGCCGCAAGCACGGCCGATCGGTGGGTCAGGTGGTGCTGCGCTGGGTGACGCAGCGCGGCATCGTGGCGCTGGCCAAGTCGGTGCGCAAGGAACGGATGGAAGAGAACCTGCAAGTGCTCGACTTCACCCTGGATGAGGCTGACATGGCCCGCATCGCCCAGCTTGAGACCGGCGAAAGCAGCTTCTTCTCGCACCGGGATCCGGCCATGGTGAAGTGGATGAGCGAGCGTCAGCTGGACATTTGACGGGCCGTGGTCGCCCTGTTCTGAAAAAAATAAATTGAACAAGGAAATCAAGCAAACACCATGGACCAATCAAAGAGGTTTCAGAAAGGATGAACATAAGACTCCCCGCAGCAGCCCTTGCCTTGTCCCTTGGTGCGTCGGCCGTCTATGCGGCCAAACAGGAGCCGATCAACGTTACGCGGGTCGGGTCCAACCCAAGCAGCGCGGGTGCGGAGCAGAACTTCACCGGATCCGTGTTTGTGGATTCGCGCTTTCAAGCCGCTGCGCCCGCGCGCGTGGGGGGAGGCGTTGTTACCTTTGCGCCAGGCGCACGCACAGCTTGGCATACGCATCCATTGGGCCAGACGCTCATCATTACGTCAGGTGTGGGGCGAGTACAGAAATGGGGCGATACCGTGCAGGAGATCCGCCCGGGCGACGTCGTTTGGATTCCACCGGGTGTCAAGCACTGGCACGGAGCCAGTCCGTCAGTCGGCATGAGCCACATTGCAATCGCTGAATCCCTAGATGGGAAGTCGGTGGATTGGATGGAAAAGGTCAGCACGGACCAGTACGGGCAATGAATTTGGTCGACTTAAGCATTGGCTGGTGGAAAACGGGGACTTGCTCGAAAGAAGGGTCCTCAACCTGATGCCTTTGGCTCCGTGATTGGATCGCCCGGGATGCGAGGGCGCCGGCGCTGAGAGTAAAAGCAGTCTCTGAAACGACCGTTGTGGGCGACCGTTCCTGGCCGAAAGCGGCCACTGACCGCAGGATCCTCCGGGCCTTCCATACAAGACGGCTTTCTTCTCTTACCGCTCCCAACCTAGAGCGGAGTGCCTCGAGACGTCCGTCGCCCCTTGCCTAATGCCCTTAGGGAAAGCCCCGAATCTGCGGGTTTGGCCTGTCGCGCCAATTTAATCGCGCTTATCGCGAAGTTCGCCTTTCTCCAGCCCGCAGGCCGTTCATCTGCACAGAAGAAAAGAAGCTCCCCGCGCAATAGCAGACATTGCCCACCAAATCCAAATGGCGAACTTCATCAAAAATCGCCAACTTTATTCGCCGCCCCTCATACACCCTCCATCCAAAATTCCCCTTGCGGAAAATCAATGTTCTGTAGGACACTTTGTGTCATTGGGGCAAATAAAGCCCGTCCAAGGGGAACGACATGAAGGTGCTTGGCAAGTTCGCCGCGCTGGCGACGATGTGTGTGACGGCGGGAATGGCCGCCTGGGCGGGTGGGGCGCATGCGGCGTATCCCGATCGGCCGATCCGGCTGGTGGTGCCGTTTGGTGCGGGCGGGATCACGGATATCGTGGCGCGGCAGGTGGGCAAGGGGATGGGTGATGCCTTGGGGCAAAGCGTCGTCATTGAAAACCGGCCCGGGGCCGGCGGGGTGATTGCCGCGCAGCTGGCGGCCGGCGCGCCGGCCGACGGCTACACCGTCTTCATGGGCACCGTCGGCACGCAGATTGTGAATCCGCTGATCTACAGCAAGCTGAGCTACGACGCCGCCAAGTTCGTGCCGGTGGGCATGGTGTCCGGGTCGCCTTTCGTGCTGGCTACGCGCGCCGGGTTGCCGGCTGCGGACTTTGCCGCGTTTGTGGCTTACGCGCGTGCCAATCCGGGGCGGTTGAATTTCGGGTCGGCGGGCAATGCCAGTTCACCGCATCTGGGGCTGGAATTGTTGAAGCTGACGGCCGGCGTGGATATTGTGCATGTGCCGTTCAAGAGCGGCAGCGAAGCGGTCAATGCGGCTATCGGCGAACAGGTGGATGTGGTGATGGACGCCAGTCCGATCATCATGCCGCACGTGGCCTCGGGCAAGTTGCGCGCGTTGGCGGTGGCGGCGGACAAGCGTCTGGCGTCGGCGGGCGCCGTGCCCGCCAGCGCGGAAGTGGGCGATGCGGCGTTGCAGATCAGTTCTTGGAACGCATTGCTGGCGCCCGCCGGCACGCCGCCCGAGGTCGTGGCCGCCCTGAACGCCGCGTTGCAAAAGACGCTGGCGTCGGCGGAATTGAAGGATCGATTGGCGGCGCAGGGCACGCAGTTGTACACGGGGTCGCCAGAGGAATATCGGCGCTTTATCGCGGCCGAGAATGCCAAGTGGACCGACATTGTCAAGCGCGCCAACATCAAGATGGATTGACCGGCGGGCGGCCGCGACGCGGCCGCCCTTTATGCTATGGACACCCCGGCAAGCGCGCCCATGTGCGCGGCCGGGATTTACGCCGTTGATGAAGGACGGCACGACGGAGACATGATGACCGATACGATGCACCTGGGAAAAGACGAACTGATCGCGCGTGCGCAAGCCGAGATGCGGCGTCAGTTCGACACGCCGCAATGGAGCTTGCGCGAACGGCTGGCGCTGACGTGCCGCATCTTGTTTGATGGCGGCCACGATTCCGGGCTGGCGGGGCAGATCACCGCGCGTACGCCCGAAGCGGGCCGCTATTACACGCAGCGGCTGGGCTTGGGGTTTGACGAAATCACGGCCAGCAATCTGTTGGTGGTGGATGAAGATTTGCGCGTGCAAGAGGGCGGCGGCATGCCCAACCCGGCCAACCGTTTTCATTCGTGGATCTATCGGGCGCGGCCCGATGTGAATTGCATCATCCACACGCACCCCTTGCACGTGGCGTCGCTGTCGATGCTGGAGGTGCCGCTGGAGGTGTCGCACATGGACAATTGCACGCTGTACGACGATGTGGCTTTCCTGAAGGACTGGCCGGGCGTGCCGGTGGGCAATGAAGAAGGCGAGATCATCTCGGCGGCGCTGGGCGACAAGCGGGCGATTCTGTTGTCGCACCACGGTATGTTGATCGCGGCCGGGTCGGTGGAAGAGGCCTGCGTGCTGGCTTTGCAGTTCGAACGCGCGGCGCGCATGCAGCTGCTGGCGATGTCGGCGGGCAAGATCCAGCCTATTCCGCCCGCGTTGGGACGCGAAGCGCATGATTGGATCCTGACGCCCAAGCGGTCGCAGGTGGGGTTTTCGTATTACGCCCGCCGGGCGCTGCGCGCGCATCCGGACGTGTTGTCGTAGCCTGCGGCAACGGGCGGCCGGATAGGGGACCGGATAGGGCACCGGACAGGCGAGCAGGATGCGGCGCGGATCGGGCAGCCAGGCCGGGCAGGGCGGCTCGACGGCGGCGCTGGTTTCGGGCATTCTTACCGGTCCGATTTTCCACCCCCCGCCATGATCGACCTGCCCCCCCGCCTTCGCACCCTGCGCCGCCAGCAAGCGCTTTCCCTGGAACAGCTGGCGCAGCGCACCGGGCTGACCAAAAGCTACCTGTCCAAGCTGGAACGCGGCCTGAGCGAACCGTCGATTTCGACGGTGCTGCGTCTGGCTGAAGCCTATGGCGTGGGCGTATCGCAACTGGTCGGCGGAGACGGCGCCGCGCAAGACGAAGTGGTCAGCGTGGTGCGCGTGGGCGATCGCGAGGCGCTGCAACGCGGCGGGCCAGGCGCGCAATACCATTACGAATCGCTGGCCGGGCGTCGCAAGGTCAAGGCGATGGAGCCCTTTGTGGTGCATCCGCCGCGCGAATTTCCTGACGCGACGGCGGTGTTTCCGCATCCGGGCGAAGAATTCCTGCTGGTGCTCAAAGGCGCCGTCGAAGTGCAGGTGGGCGAACGCCAGTTCCGACTGGAAACCGGTGATTCCGTTTACTTTGATTCCGAACTGCCGCACCGCATGCGCACGGTCAGCCGCGCCATGGCCGAGGTGTTGGTGGTGGCGGCGCACTGAACGCAAGACAACATTCCATAGGCTACCCATGAAGCATGATCAATCGCGGCTAGTCCGCATCGATGCCGGCCCGATGAAGAACCCGGTGCCCGGCAAACCCCGCCGCCCGATCTCGGGCGATGCGGCCTTTCAGACCGTCACCGCCTTTGAGGGTCACGCGGGCAAGGCGGAAGCGGGCGTCTGGGAAAGCACCGCCGGGGTGTTTCAGTCGAACACGACCGGCTATATCGAATTTGGCACCATCGTCGAAGGCGCGGCGCGGCTGGTCGATCCGGACGGTACCGTGCACGAACTGACGGTGGGCGAAGCGTTCGTCATGCCCGAGGGGTATACGGGCCGCTGGGAAGTGGACCAGTTCGTCAAGAAGATCTATTTCATCTGCCGCACGGTGTAGCGCCGCGCGGGAAGGCGCCACGGTAACTCTCGTTATGGCTACGGCCGTTGCGGATAGGCGGATGTGCCAAACGTGTTGCCCATGCGGTTGCCGATGGTGGCGGGCGTGGGCAGGCCCATCTGGTTGGGCGGGCGTTGCGTGATGGCCTCGGACGCCAGCCCCGGCGACGGCCGGTTAGCCGTGGTGTCCGGCGCCATCTTCCGGTTCAGGCAGTCGTAGGACAAGGCGCGGTAACCGTTGACCTCGGTCTCGATGCACGCGCCGCCTGATCGGGCCGAAGCCGGTGGCAGGGCCGACTGCGCGGGTTTCTGCTCCTCTACGGTCTGCTTCTCTACGGTCTGCGCCATGGCGCCCGCGTCCAGCAATCCAAGCGCGCCCGCCATGCCTAGCGCGCCGCAGGCCATCACCCCCATCCCCCGCCACAGGCCCCTGGCCTCACGCATCTTGCGCATGCGCGCTCCCTTGAACGGTCCGGCCCATCGCGGCCAACCCAATCCAAAAAGTATAGAGACCGCCCGCACCCCGTAGGTGACCGTTGCGTGGCGGCGGCGCGCGCGGCGCGCGTCAAGTGTCACGAATGCGTCATTCAGCGGCTCTAGCATGGCGGCTTTTCCAGGCGCGGGCGCTGATGGCGTTCTCTGTTGCGGCCATGTCAGGCACTTTTCCCTTGCGGTCACGTTTATGAAGAGCGTCTTCAAGGGCCGTGGCGTGGCCTTGCGCGCGTGTCTGGCCTGGGGCCTGCTGGCGCTGTCGCCGACTGGCCATGCCGCGGCACCCCCCGCCAAGCCCATGCGCTTCGAGATTGCCGCGCAGCCCCTGGCGCAGGCGCTGGTGGAATACAGCCTGGCCAGCGGGTTGACCGTGTTGGTGGACAGCACCTTGACGGCCGGCAGGCAGGCGCCCGCGGTGGTGGGCGCCTACACGCCCAGCGAAGCGTTGCGCCGGCTGCTGGCCGGCTCGCCGCTATCGATTCGCTATGCCAGCGCGCAGTCGTTCACGCTGGTCGCCAAGGACGAGGACACGGCGGCAGGCGCCGGCGCGGCGGGCAAGCGCCTGCGCGACACGCCTTACGCCGCCGTGGTGCAGACGGCGTTGAAACGCGCCCTGTGCGCGGCGGCCGCCACGCAGCCGGGCAACTACCGCGCCCTGGTGCAATTGTGGTTCGACAACGCCTGGCGCGTCAGCCGGGTAGGGTGGGTGTCGTCAACGGGGCAGGCCGGCCTGGACGGACGTCTGGAAGCGGCGTTGCGCGGGGCGGTGATTGGTCCGCTGCCGACAGGGATGCCACAGCCCTTGACGGTGCTGCTGACGCCGCGCAGTGCGGCGCAATGCGATGCGGACAGGGGAGCCGGCAGTGCGGGATAACAAACCGGACGGCTCGTTGCGGGCCTTGTTTCTGGAACGCTACAACGACTTTCGCAGTCAGCTGCGGCGGCGGCTGGGTTCGGACGACCTGGCGCACGACGCCATGCAGGAAGCGTTTTTGAAGGTGAACGACTTGCCCGCCAGTTCGTCGATCCAGCAGCCCGCCGCCTATTTGTTTCGTGTGGCGCTGAACATCGCGGAAGACCAGCGCCGCCGCGATTCCCGCTTGCTGACGGGCATTGAAATCAGTGAATTGATTCATCTGGCGGACGAGGCCGCCGACCCGGCCCGCATCGCGCAAGGCCGTAACCAGGTCGACGCGTTCCAGCGCGCGCTGAAAAAGCTGCCCGAACGGACCCAGCAAATGGTGCTGGCCGCGCGCGTGCAAGAGCTGCCGCACGCGGAAATTGCGCGGCGCTATGGCGTGTCCGAGCGCATCGTGTCCAAGGAACTGAAGCGCGCGCTGGAACATTGCGCGCAAGAACTCCTCGTGGCCGGGCAGGCAACGGGCAACGGAACGGGCCACCCGTGCGTCCCCTCCCGCGAAGCGTGCCGGGATGACACACCATGGCGTTGACGATGAGCATGCCCCGACGAAACAAGCAGGAAGACAGCGCCACGGCACAGGCGCGCGACTGGTTATTGGCGCTGACCTCGGGCCGCGCCACCGAGGACGACGCGCAGGCGTTTCGCGATTGGCTGCGCGCGGACAGCCGGCATCCCGCCGCGTTCGCCGCCCAGCAGCAGATGTGGCAGGGCATGGGCCCCGCCATTCAGAACGTGGTTGCCGCCCGCGCGACTCGCCGCGCGCACAAACCGGTGATGAGCGGCCGCCGCGCGTTCCTGGGCGGCGCGCTGGCGGCGTCGGCGGCGTATCTGGCGTTCAAACCGCCGCTGGGCTTGTGGCCCGGCGTGGATGCCCTGGGCGCGGATTACCGCACGGCGGCGGGCGAACAGCGCCGGGTGGCTCTGGGCCAGTCGCTGGACGTGGACATGAATACGCTGACCCGCATCAACGTGGGCAACGACGCAAACGGTTCGGTGATCGAGCTGGCCGAAGGCGAAGCCGAGATACGCGCGGGCGCCACGCCCGCCGTGGTGGTCGCGGGTAAAGGCCGTATCACCGCGCGCGACGCCACGTTCAACCTGCGCTATATCGACGGGCAGGCGCGGCTGTGCTGCCTGTCCGGCGCGCTGCGGCTGGTGCATGCCGAAGGCGTGTTCGACGTGGCCGCCAACCGCGAACTGTGCTATGACGATGCGCGCGTGATGCCGCCGGTGGCGGTGGACACGGCGGTGGTCACTGCGTGGCGTCAGGGCTGGCTGGTGTTCAACCAGCAGCCGCTGGCGCAGGTGGTGGACGAACTGAACCGCTATCGCCGGGGCCGGCTGGTGCTGATGAACGATCAACTGGGCAAGCGTCTGGTGCAGGCGCGGTTTTCGTTGGCACAGGTGGCTGACGCCGAACGCCTGATTCGCGATGCGTATGGCGCGCGTGTGACACATCTGCCGGCCGGCGTGGTGTTGTTGTCATAAGCGCGTCGTAAAACGCCTGTCTGGATGAATTATTTGTGACAGCGTTCTGGTCTGCATTTTTCTATCCGTCTGTCTTGTTCTAAGTGAAGAACTCGCGCGATTGGAACAAGGGATGGCGATCATGCAGGCACGGATGTCGGACTCGGGTGGCAAGCGGAACATGGGGCGGGTGCCGGGGCGGCAGCGCCCCAACTGGCGTCCGACGCCACTGTCGCAGGCGGTCACCGCGCTGCTGATCGCGGGCAGTGCCGGCAGCGCGGCCCAGGCGCAGCAGCGCGCCTTCAGCCCCGGTTGGTTCTCGGACAAGAATGCCGTGCAGTCGACCGCGCAACGCACCGGCCGCATGCCCGACGGCAGTATGGCGGGCATAGGCGCCGGCGCGCGCCAACAGGCGCAATCGCGCCAGCAGTTGCAGCGGTCGCTGGACAACCTGAACCGCTCAGCCGCCGCCGTCGCCGCGCAGCAAGCCGCGCAGGCGGCTGCGCGCGCAGCGGCGGCGGCCGGTGGCGTCGATGTGCCCGACGGCCTGGTCGAAGGGGGCTTGTGGGCCGCAACGGGCGATCAGGCCAAATGGGAAGGCGCGAAGGCCGCGTCACCCAGCGTGCAAAACGGCCGCCAGGTCGTCACCATCGAACAGACGCAATCGCGCGCCATCCTGAACTGGGACAGCTTCAACGTCGGGCGCAACACGACGCTGCAATTCAAGCAGGGCGCGGACGACGCGGTGCTGAACCGGGTGGTGGGCGCGGCGGTCAAGCCGAGCCAGATCCAGGGCGCGATCAAGGCCGACGGCACCGTGATGGTGGTGAACCAGAACGGCGTGATCTTCACCGGCACCAGCCAGGTCAACGCGCGCAACCTGGTGGCCGCCGCCGGCGTGATCACCGACGCGCAGTTTCGTGACAAGGGGGTGTACGCCGACAACGGCGCGCAGCCGACGTTTACGGATGCGCGCGGCAACATCGACGTGCAGGCCGGCGCGTTGATCGGCACGGCGGCGCCGGCCACGTCCACGGCGGGCGGCGGCTATGTGCTGCTGCTGGGCAAGGACGTGAACAACGCGGGCACGATCAACACGCCGTCCGGGCAGGCCGCGTTGGCGGCGGGCGACAACTTCGTCATCAAGCGTGGCCAGGGCACGTCCGGCAACTTGCTGTCCACCACCAAGGGCAACGAAGTCACGCCCACCGGCACGCCGGGCCGCGTTGCCAACACGGGCCTGATCCAGGCCGCCGTGGGCGACGTGACGATGACGGGCGGCGACGTCGTGCAAAGCGGCGTGGTGCTGTCCAGCACGTCGGTCGATACGCGCGGCACTGTCCACCTGAACGCGGTGGGCGAGGGCGGCAAGATTACCTTGGCTGAAGCCAGCACCACGGCCATCCTGCTGGACCGCAGCGGCGCACTGGCGCTGGACAGCCAGCGCGACGGCCTGCGGGTGCCGGTCACCCCGGCAACCGATGCGACGGTAGTGGCGGCGGGCGCGGACCGGCGCGAGCTGTCGCGCGTGGAAATCAACAGTTCCGGCACGGTGGACTTTGCCACCGGGTCGATCACGCTGGCCACCGGCGGGCAGATCGCCGTGCAGGCCACGCAGCGCGCGCTGGTGCGCGAGGGCGCGATTCTGGACGTGGCGGGCGCCGTGGGCGTGCCGGTGGCGATGGAGAACAACAGCGTCAAGATCAACGTCCAGGGCAATGAACAGCGCGACGCGCCGATCAATCGCGATAGCGGCAAGCTGAACAACAACGACATCTGGGTAGATGCGCGCGAGCTGGTGCTGGTGCCGGCGGGCACCAACGGCTATGCCACCGACCGCTGGTACACGGCGGGCGGCCTGTTGGAGGTGAGCGGGTATCTGGGCACGCAGGGCCACGCGGTGAACGAATGGATGGCGCAGGGCGGCCACGTGGAATTCACGGGCGGTGACGTCGTGACGCGGGCCGGTTCGCAGATCAACGTGTCGGGCGGCACCCTGGATGTGCAGGACGGCAAGATTCTGCAGACCTGGCTGCGCGGCGTGGACGGGCGGCTGTACGAGGTATCGCGCGCACCCGGCGATCTGGCCTATACCGGCCTGTACAAGGGTTATGAAGCCACGCACGAGCGCTGGGGCCAGACGCAGTATTTCTACAATCCGCTGATCGCGCCCAAGGAACGTTTCGAAAGCGGCTACACGGTGGGGCGCGACGCGGGCAGGCTGTTGATCGGCACCCGCAGCGCGGTGCTGGAAGGCGAGCTCGTTGGCCAGACCTACCAAGGCGAACGCCAGACCGCCGCCGCGCAAGCGGGGCTGGACGGCTATCAGCAATCGCAACGGGCGGCGGCGCGCGGTGCGCAGCTGGTGGTGGGCACGTACACGCCTTACTACGACAAGCGCACGGGCGCGTTGCAATACGCGCTGGGCCTGTCGGAAAACACGATCCAGCATGTCAGCTTGTCGGATCAGGTGGCCGCGATTGCGGCGGGTCTGGATCTGGACACGGCGTTGCCGGACGACCGCGCGGGCACCCTACAACTGGACACCGCGCAGCTGAATCGCGCGGGGCTGGGCGCCATCAAGATCGCCGCGCAGGACATCACCGTGCAGTCGGATCTGAAGGTGGGACCGGCAGGCGATATCACCTTGTTCGCGAACCAGGTGTCGGTGGATGCCACGCTGACGGCACGCGCCGGCAGCATCCGGCTGGGCAATGTGTTGAGCCAGATCTCGCCGTCGGGCGTGACGGATACCGTGGCAGGCGTGGCGGGCGCGGTGGGCGAGGGGGATGGGCCCGGCGTCGCGCTCAGTGCGCGCACGCGGCTGGACGCCACGGGCATGTGGACCAACCTGGCCCTGTCGCCCGAACAGACGGCCGCCATGCCGTACCTGAACGGCGGCTCGGTGTCGGTGCGCGGCAGCGGCGATATCCAGCTGGCGGCGGGCAGCGTCATCGACGTCAGCTCGGGCGCGGTGTTGCGGCCCAAGAACAAGGTGACGGGCGGCAAGGGCGGCAACACGACCATAGACGCGGTGGCCGCCGGCGACGGCTCCGTGGGCGAGGTGACACTGGGCGCGCAATTGCGCGGCTACGGCGTGGAAGGCGGCGGCACGCTGAAGCTGGTGGCGGGCAAGATCGTGTTGGGCGATGGCCTGGCAGCGGTGCAGCCCTCCGTGCCGGGTGCCGTGCCGGATGCGTCCGGTACAGCGGCCGGCGGCGCGGCAGCCGTGGCTGTTGGCGCCGACCCCTTGGCGTCTGCCGGGGCCACGCTGACCCTGACCGCGCCGTTCTTCCAGCAGGGCTACTCGCGTTACGAGATTACCGGCAGCCAGGGCTTGACCGTGGCTGATGATGCGCGCGTGGATGTGCTGATGCCCGTCTATCGCCCCGTGTCGGGCGCGCAGGGCGTGCCCACCGGCACGGACCCGGCAGCGGTGTTGGACACGTGGCTGCCGCCCGTCTATCAACATGATCCCGTGGCGGGCACGGCAACGCGGCGGCGCGGCGCCAGCTTGCTGCTGCAAAGCGGTCGCAGCGTGGCGACCGCGGGCGCCGACAAGCTGGTCGAACTGAACATCGGCCGGGGCGCGCGCATCAACGTGGACCCGGGCCAGAGCATCGAACTGCTGGGCGCCGGGCAGATCACGGTCGCGGGCGCGCTGACGGCCGCCGGCGGCAAGATCGATATTCGCCAACTGCGCGTGGGCACGCTGGACGTGGCCGAGTCCTTCGACACCGCCGATGGCGAACTGCACAACCGCTCGATCTGGATCGGCGAACAGGGGGTGCTGGACGTGGCCGGGCGCGCGGAAAGTGGCGTCGACGCGCAGGGCCGCCGCTATGGCGTGGCGGACTCGGGCGGCGTCATCGTGATCGGCGGCGAGATCAATCATGACCGCGCCACGGCAACGTCGGCCGACGCCTACGTGATCGTGCGCCCCGGCGCGATGCTGAACGCGTCGGGCGCGGGCACGGTGGTGGACGTGAACGGCGTGGGCGCGGTGCCGCTGAACGGCGACGGTGGCCGCATCTCGCTCAGTTCCTACAACGGCCTGCATCTGGACGGCACGTTCATCGCACGGGCGGGCGGCGCCAACGCATCGGGCGGCACGCTGGATATCGCGCTGGAAACTCCGCTGTATCGCGTCGCGGGCGACAACGTTTCAAGCATTGACGTGCAGGTGCCGCGCGAACTGGTGCTGGGCGCGGGTGCGGCGGGCAAGGGCCTGCGCGCGGATCTGAAACCGGGCGAGGCCGAAGAGGGCCTGCGTTATGGACACACCCGTCTGGACACCACGCGCTTGTTGGGGGGCGGGGGCTTCGATCATCTGGGGCTGCTGTCCAATGGCCTGATGTCGTTTGACGGCGACGTCAACGTCCAGACGGCGCAAAGCCTGCGGCTGTATGCCGGCGCGTTCTCGCTGGCGCCACAAGCCGACGCACAAGCCGACGCACAAGCCAACGTACAAGCCAACGTACAAGCCAACGCACAAGCCGACGCACAAGCCAACGCACAAGCTAACGCGCAAGCGCGCGTGAACCTGGCGTCGTCGTATGTGCGGCTGTCCGGCTTGGGCAAGTACGCGGCCACCAATGGCGTGCTGCGTCCGCGCGTGTTGTTCGCCGATGCGGCCGAGGTCGGCGAAGGCGCCTTCACCGCGCGCGCCGGCAATCTGCTGGAAGTGGGCAACAGCTTGTCCTTCGGCACGCAGGGCTCGATCGTGCGCGGCGTGGGTGGTGCGCTGCCGGTGGCGCGCGCGGGCTTTGACCGCGTGACGCTGGACAGCGCGGGCGACCTGCGCTTTCTGGCCAACAACGACAACGAACCGCGCACGCGACTGTGGACGCGCGGCGATCTGGCATTGATTGCTGCGCAGGTCTATCCCGCCACCGGCGCCGAGGCCGAAGTGCTGGCGGGCTACACGCGGCGCGAGGACGGCACGCAGTGGTTCGACCCCGATCGCCGCCTGACCGTGGCGCGTCACGATGCCGCGACGGCTGCGTTGCCGCCCATTCCGTATTCGGCGTTCGGCTCGTTGCGCCTGGCGGCTGCCACCGTAGAGCAGGGTGGCGTCATCCGCGCGCCGCTGGGCGCCATTGTGCTGGGCGACCTGAGCCAACGGATGGGCACGCAACGCCTGAGCCTGCTGCCCGGCAGCGTGACCTCGGTCAGCGGCGCCGGGCTGTTGATGCCTTATGGCGGCACGACGGACGGCGTGTCGTATCAGTTCAAGGGTGCGCCGGTGTCTTTGGTGGGCGTGGGGGGCGCATCCGGCATCGGCGACCAGGCCGCGCTGCGCACCGGCATTACCCTGGCATTTCAGGACGTGGATGCGCTGCCGGGCTCGGTCCTGGACCTGTCCGGTGGTGGTCAGCTGACCGGCGCGGGCTTCGTGTCCGGTCGCGGCGGTTCCACCGATGCGCGGTACGCGCCGCTGGTGCGCAACAACCCCGACGGTGGCTTTACGTTGCCCGGCCTGGCCGCCAACCCGGTGTACGCCATCGTGCCCGGCGCGCAGGCGCCGGTGGCGCCAGTGGGCGGCGAGGCCGGCGCTTCCACGCCCGGCGTGGGCCGGCAGATCACGTTGGGGGCGGGCGTGCCGGGCTTGCCGGCCGGCACCTACACCTTGATGCCGTCCACCTATGCCTTGCTGCCCGGCGCCTTCCGCGTCGAGATCAACGGCGCGGCTTCGGCGGGCGCGGCGGTGACGCCCATGCGGATGCGCAACCAGTCCTGGGCCGCAAGCGGGTCCTTGTCGACCGCCGGCACACAGGTGGCCAACAGCCTGGCCAGCGCGGTCATCCTGACGCCGGCGAGCGTGTTGCGCACCCTGTCGCAATACAACGAAATGAGTTACGCCAGCTTTGTGGCGGCGGACGCCGTGACGCGCGGCGTGCCACGCGCGATGCTGCCCGCCGACGCACGCACCTTGCGCTTGGCGCTGCATGCCGGTTCGTCGGACGGGCAGGCGTTCAGTTTTGAAGGCCAGGCCGATTTCAAGGCTGCGCAAGGGGGCTTTGGTGGCGCCGTGGCGGTGAGCGGCGGCAGCACCGCGGTGGAGATCCTGGCCCCGGGCCAGGCGCCCACGGCAGGTTTCGCGGGCACGTCGGTGGGCGCCGATGCGCTGACGGCGTTGGGCGCCAGCCGCCTGGTCGTCGGTGCGATGCCGGTGGTGTCCTACGGGCAAGGCGGGCGCTTTTATACCTTCCAGCAGTCCGCCCGCGAAGTGGTGCTGCGCACCGGCGCGCAGCTGACCGCGCCCGAAGTGCTGCTCTCGGCAAACACCATCGAGCTTGAAGCCGGCGCCGGGATATCGACGCTGGGCCGGGGCGCGCCGTCCGTGGATTCCACCAGCGGCTACGCGTTCCAACCGGGCAGCGCCAGCCTGCTGGCCGTGTCCAACGGCCGCCTTGATGTGCTGGCGCCCGACGCGCTGGCCACGGGCGCCATCCGCATCGGTACCTGCGCCGTGGCGGCGTGCAACGATGTGACGCGCCTGTATTCCGAAGGCACCATCGCCGCCGCCACCAATGGCGCCTTCGACCTGGGCGAGCAGGTGCGCTACGGCACCCGCAACCTGTCGCTGGCTGTTGGCGCCGTCAATGTCGGCACGGCGCAAACGCTGGCGCAGGCGGCGGAGCAGGGCATCCTGCCCAGCGGCCTGACGCTGAACCAGGACATCCTGGCCCGCCTGCTGCGTGGCGACACCAGCATGGGCGCGCCCGCGCTGGAAGTGTTGACGCTGACCGCGCGCGACGCGATGAACTTCTACGGCACCGTCGCGCTGGACACGCGCGACCCAATCACCGGCAAATACAGCCTGGCGACCTTGGCGCTGGGCACCCCGGCCATCTACGGGTTTGGCGACGCGGGCGACGAGGCGGGCATCCGCACCCAGAACCTGGTCTGGAACGGCGCAACCCAAGCGCCCGGCGCAGTGGTGGCCGGCGGCGCGGGCACGGGCAAGGGCGTGCTGCGCATCGACGCCGAGCGCATCGAATTCGGCTATGGCCAGGGCGCGCAGCCCAGCGGCCAGGAAGACAACGCGCGGCTGGCGCTGGGCTTTGCCAGCGTCAACCTGAACGCCAGCGAACGGATCACCGCCAACCATCGCGGCAGCTTGTCCGTGTACGAATCGCAGGGCGCATTCGACAGCAGCACCGGCCGCTACGCGTATCGCGGCGGCAACCTGAACCTGACCACGCCGCTGTTGACCGGGGGCGCGGGTTCGGTGAACCAGATGCTGGCGGGCGGCGACGTGCGCCTGTCCGGCGCCGGCGCCGGGCCGGTGGCGGCCGTGCAGGACCTGGGCGCGCAAGTCGGCCTGTCCGGCGCCACCGTGCAAATCGATGGCCGCATCGTGCTGCCCAGCGGCAAGCTCACATTGCAAGGCCGCGACGGCGTGTTGCTGAGCGGGGCGTCGCAAATCGACGTGTCGGGTCGCGCCATCGCGTTCAACGACGTGCTGCGCTACAGCTGGGGCGGCGACGTGATCCTGGAAAGCGCACAGGGCGGCATCCGGCAAGCGGGCGGCGCGCTGATCGACCTGTCCGCGCAACAGAACAACGCGGGCACGCTGCGGGCCGATGCGCTGGCGGCGTCGGCCGGTGTGGTGGACCTGCAAGGCCGCATCCTGGGCGCCAGCTCGGGGCATTACGATGCCGGCGGCACCGCCGTGCCGTATCGCGCGGGCAGCATCGACGTGCGCGCCCAGCATCTGGGCACGGCGGCCACGCTCAGCACGGATTTCGATGCGCTGAACCAGCGCCTGAACGAAGGCGGCGTCATCGGCGCGCGCAGCTTCCAGCTCAAGCAAGGCAGCCTGACGCTGGGCAACACGTTGCGCGGCAATGACATCAACCTGTCCATCGATAGCGGCAGCCTGACGGTGGCCGGCGTGGTGGACGCCAGCGGTGAACGCGTGGGCCGCATCCGCCTGGCCGCGCGCGATGGCCTGACGCTGGCATCCAATGCCGTGCTGGACGTGCACGGCACCGTGCTACGCGTAGACAGCTACGGCAAGATCATCGACGCGCCCAACCGGGCGGCGGTCGAACTGAACGCCGGGCGCGGCGCGCTGACGCTGGCTGGCGGCGCGCGCATCGACCTGCGCCACGGCACGGCGGCCACGGCAGGCACGGGCGCGGGCCAGCATGACGGGGCCTCGCGTGGCACGCTGGACCTGCTGGCGCCGCGTATCGACGCGGCGGGCAACGCGGGCGTCAATGGCGGCGCGGCGGCCACGGCCGGCGACATCGCCATCGACGCGCGTGGGCCGCTGACCATCGACGGCGCCAAATCCATTTCGCTGGTGGCCATGCAGCGCTATGACGACGCGCGCGTCGGCGACCCGGCCGACCGCGCCAACGGACGCAGTCATCAGATCATCGACCAGGCCTATCTCGACACGCTGCATGGCGACAGCGCAGCGTTCATCGGCAACGCACTGGCCAACGGCAATCTGCTGAACGCCAAGCTGGCAGGCTTGAACAACGCCACCTACCGCGACGTGTTCCACCTGCGGCCGGGCGTGGAAATCGTCAGCAAGACGGGCGATGGCGACCTGGTCGTGCAAGGCGACCTGGACCTGTCGGGCTATCGCTATGCCAGCCTGAACCCGCGTTCGGCCATGACGTCGGTGTACGGCTCGGGCGAGGCGGGCGCGCTGACCTTGCGTGCCAAGGGCAATCTGGACGTCTACGGCAGCATCAACGACGGCTTCGCGCCACCGGCAGCCACGCCCGACGACGAGCACGGCTGGATTCTGACGCCGGGCGCGCAGCCCTTTGGCGGCGACGTGGTGTTGCCGCGCGGCGGCGTTGTTTTGGCCGACGGCACCGAATTCCCCGGTGGCAAAACGCTGAACTACGCGCTGCCCTTGCAGCCGACGACGCTGGCCGCCGGCACGCGCCTGCCCGTTGAAGCGGCGCTGAACCAGCCGCTGTCGATAGCGGCAGGCACGGTGTTGTCCGGCGACGTGCGCGATGCGGCCGGGCAATTGCTGTACCCGGCGGGCAGCATCCTCAAGCAGGCGGTGGACCTGCCGGTGGGCACGCGCCTGGGCGCGGGCACGCTGTTGATGGCGGGCACGGCCATGCAGGCATTCATGTGGCCGGCCAATGTGGCGCTGCCCAACCTGCACACCACGCAAGGCTATGAGCCGAACGTGTTGTTGATGGCGGGCACGATCACGCTCAAGCAAGGCGCGGTGATTCCGTCGCAGGCCAAGCTGGTGTTTCCGGATGGCGTGGACTATGTCGAGTTGCGCCCCGGCACGGCGGCCGATCAGCGGCGCAATTGGGCGCTGGCCCCGATGCTGCCCGCCGGCAGCCAGTCGTGGTCGTTGCGCCTGGTGGCCGGCGCGGATCTGGATGCGGCGGACCCGCTGCGCGTGCAACCCGGCCCTGGCGCCGGCAAGCTGAACCTGGCCGACAGCCACTACAACGTCACGCTGGCGATGGGCGCCGGCCTGGTGTGGGGCCCCGAGGCGGGCCCCTCCGGCTTCGAGCCCTATGCGCCGGTGCCGGAAGACCTGCTGTGGTTGTGCGACGCGGTCGAAGGGCTGTGCCTGCCGCCGCCCCGCTGGGCCTGGGCACCGGGCAACACGTACGGTCAGCCCGCCGGGTCGCCGGTGTCGGACGAAGACCTGGAAAAGTGTGCGCGCTCGCCAGAGCAGTGCTATGAGAACAAGTCGTCGACGACGGTAACCGCGCACACGCAGAACTTCAGCGTGCTGCGCACCGGCACGGGCGACCTGGACCTGGCGGCCGGCGGTGACATCAGCCTGATGTCGGCTTACGGGGTCTACACGGCGGGCACGCAGTCCGCCGACGTGGCGCCCGCCTACCAACTGCCGCGCGGCCGCTACGAAGCCACGGTGCTGGGCGATGCGCATTCCAGCACCTACGAACCCTTCGTATCGGAGGGCGGCACTTATCAAGCCTGGTATCCGGAACAAGGCGGCAACCTGGGCCTGTACACCGGCGGCGCCCTGCGCGGCGACGTGTGGGGCAAGACCACCGGTGGCCCCTTCGATGCGCGTGTGCTGGCGCCCAGCGTGGGCGTGGGCAACTGGTTGTGGAGGCAAGGCTCGGGCAGCGCCAACGGCGGCGATACGCCGACCGCGTGGTGGATCAACTTCGGCAGCTACGTCAAGGCGCCTTCCGACTTCAAGGACAACACGCCGCTGCTGGTGGGCTTCACGGGCTTTGGCGCGCTGGGCGGCGGCAACGTCAACCTGCGCGTAGACGGCGACGCCGGCAATATCGAATCGCGCGGGTCCGTCACCAACCCGCGCGGCCAGGGCTTGATCGTGGCGGTGGGCAGCACCGGGCGTGTCGCGGCCGATGGCGCCATCACGCTGACGGGCGGCGGCGACATCGACATCCGTGTGGGCGGCGGGCTTAACCCCACGCAGAGCGCACGCGGACGGGTCTCGTCCACCGTGGGCCCCACGCCGTACTACGGCGAACCCGCGCTGGACCTGCAAGGCGCGCTGATCAACCTGCGCGGCCACGCCGGGCTGTCCAGCGGCGCGGTCGGCGGCCTGGACTTGCAGTACGGCAACGAATCCACCCAACAGGACGCCAAGGACAGCCGTGGCTACGACCCGTATGTCTCCACCATGGCCAGCGCCACGGGCGGCCTGGTGCTGATCCCCGGCGACTCGGTCATGCGGCTGGATACGCGCGGCGACCTGGTGGTGGGCGGCGCCGGCGACCCCGGCCGCGTGGCGGTGCCCAACACCACGCCGTACCACCTGCTGGATGGCACCTTGCGCACCGGCGGCGGCACCAGCTGGTTCTCGATGTGGACCGAGAACACCGCTATCGAACTGTCCAGCGCGGGCGGCAACCTCACGCCCAGCCGGCAGACCTCGCACAGTGCGCAGGGGCTGTCGGTGCAGACCGGGCGCAATACGTCGCCGTCGGACGGCCGCTATCTGTATCCGTCGATTCTTCGCGCCACGGCCTACGACGGCAGCGTGTACGCGGGCGTGTCGGCCGGCTACCTGAACAACGAGGCCACGGGGCTGCCGTATTCGCTGACCCTGGCACCGGGCGCGCGGGGCCAGCTTGAAGTACTGGCCGGCAATTCCATCTACGCGGGCGGCTACGCCATCAACCGCTCGGGCGCCGACCCCGCAAGCGTGGCCAGCGTGTTCGCGCCGGCTTTTGCGGGCTACCTGTCCGAGGCCAACTCCAATGTGGCCCTGGGCAACAAGGGCGTGGACGGCATCGATGGCGCCCGCGACACCCATTTCCCCCTGTTCTATTTCAATGCGCCGACGGCCGGGGCGGCGGGCTCCAATGCGGTGACGCGCTTCTACGCCCGCGATGGCGACATCGTGGGGCTGCGCACCGGCGAAATGCTCTCTGTCTTGCAGGGGCCGAATACCGGGCAGACGTGGTACGAGGCGTCAGGCCCCGTGTGGATGATGGCGGGCCGCGACATCGTGGCCTCGGGTACCGACACCGGCGTCAAGACCGATGTGCCCACGACCAACGGCATGAACTTTGGCGCCAGCTCGACGTCGGTGACATCTACCGGCAACCTGTTCCTGCACCGCGACGCGCTGGACGTATCGCGCGTGTCGGCGGGACGCGACATTCTGTACAGCTCGTTCCAAGTGGCGGGCCCGGGCGTGCTGGACGTATCGGCCGGCCGTCACGTGTTGATGGCGGATCACGCGTCCATCACCAGCCTGGGGCCGGTGCTGTCGGGCGACCACCGGCTGGGCGCGTCTATCGCCGTGCAGGCGGGCGTGGGGGCCAAGGGGCCGGACTACGCGGGCTTTATCGACCGCTATCTGGATCCGGCCAAGGCCGCCGACCGCGGCCGTCCCTTGGTTGACCAGGGCCTGGCCTTCAAGACCTACGAGGCCGAACTGCTGCTGTGGCTGACGCAGCGTTACGGCTTTGCCGGCAGCACGGACGATGCGCGCGCGGTGTTCGCGGCGCTGCCCGCCGAGCAGCAACGCATCTTCGCGCGGCAGGTGTATTTTGCCGAGCTGCGTGCCGGGGGCCGCGAATACAACGACAAGAGCAGCCCGCGCAACGGCAGTTATCTGCGCGGTCGCCAAGCCATTGCCGCGTTGTTTTCCGACGCGACGCCGGGCGCGTATGACGGCGACATCACCTTGTACGGCGCGGCGGGCATCCGCAGCAGCTTCGGCGGCGACATCCAGTTGATGACGCCGGGCGGGCAGCAGGTGTTCGGCGTGGAAGGCGTGGCGCCGCCCGCCACGGCCGGGATCATCACGCAGGGCGAAGGCAACATCCAGCTGTATGCGCAAGGCAGCATTCTGCTGGGGCAAAGCCGCGTCATGACGACCTTTGGCGGCGGCATCACGGCGTGGTCGGCCGAAGGCGACATCAACGCGGGTCGCGGGTCCAAGACCACGGTGCTGTATTCGCCGCCCAAACGCGAATATGACGCGGTTGGCAACGTGACCCTGTCGCCCAACGCGCCCAGCACCGGCGCGGGCATCGCCACGCTGGCGCCGCTGCCGGAGGTGCCGGCGGGCGACGTGGACCTGTACGCGCCGCTGGGCACGATCGACGCGGGCGAGGCCGGCATCCGCGTGTCGGGCAACGTCAACATCGCGGCCTTGCAGGTGGTAAACGCCGCCAACATCCAGGCCCAGGGCGACAGCGTGGGCGTGCCGGTGACGGCGGCCGTCAACGCCGGCGCGTTGTCATCGGCCAGCGCGGCGGCCACCTCGGCCGTCAACGCGGCCGAGGCGTCGGCGCAACGTGCGCAAAACGAAGCGCGCCAGAATCAGCCGTCGGTCATCAATGTGCAGATTTTGGGCTATGGCGACGAACCGGTGGCGGGCGCCGCCCCGACCGCGCCGCCCGCCGGTTCGGCAGCGGCGGCGCCCAAGTACGACGCCGCCAGCGCCGTGCAGATCCTGGGCGCGGGGCCGCTGAACGCCAGTGAAACCAGCGGCCTGAGCGCAGAGGAGAAAAGCCGTCTGACGATGTAAGGACACTGCCCACAGGCATGGCGCCCATGCCTGGTACGCGCGGCCGGTATACCACCGGCCGCGCTTTTTTTTGCCGCGCCGCTTGCGCCGCATCCGCCGTCATATCGCGCGGCCAGAATCCCGGCGCAAGGCGGCGATGGACGGCAGCCGCGCGCACGCCGCGATTCTTTTTCATGAAGTTTTTCTTACAACGCGTCGTCCCGGGCCGGCCAGTACGTCTAGTAACAAGCAGAAGCCATGGACGCGCGGTTGCGGGCAAAAGCCGTAACGCAATTGTCGCGTAGCGCTGCGCGGTAGCGGCCGGCATCGACCGGCTTTCACACAAGGAACTGAGTGCATCGTCATGCATGATTTCGAAAGTAGGGGCAGCGCGTTGCGCGCCATATTGCGCCGCGCGCCGCATGCGTTGGCCTTGGCCATCGCCATGAACAGCGCCCTGGCGCAGGACGCGCCCACGGGCGCCGCGCGCCGCGTCAACATCAACGAATACGTCGTGCGCGGCAACACCGTGCTGCAAGCGCGCGACATCGAGCGCGCCGTCTATCCCTATCTTGGGCCCGACCGCACGCTGGCCGATATTGAATCGGCGCGCGAAGCCTTGCAGACGATTTACCAGGAGCAGGGCTACCAATCCGTCTATGTGGACCTGCCCGAGCAGCAGGTGGCCGATGGCATCGTCTTCCTGCAAGTGTCCGAAACCAAGATCGGCCGCGTGCGCGTGGTGGGCGCGCAGCACTATTCGCCGCTGACCATTCGCGACGAGGTGCCCGCGTTGCAGGAAGGGCAGGTGCCCAACTTCAACCAGGCGCAGGCCGAGCTGACCGGCCTGAACAAGGGCGCCAGCCGCCAAGTGGTGCCGCTGGTCAAGGAAGGGCGCTTGCCCGGCACGATGGACGTAGACCTGAAGGTGGAAGACAAAAGCCCCTGGCATGCCAGCGTGGGCCTGAACAATGATTACAGCGCGGACACCTCGCGCCTGCGCAGCACGGCGTCGCTGGGTTACGACAACCTGTGGCAGCTGGGCCATTCCGTCAGCCTGACCTTCTTTACCGCGCCGCAGGAAACCGACAACGCCAAGGTGTGGTCGGGCTCGTATTCGATGCCGCTGGCGCCGCGCTGGGCCTTGCAATTCTCCGGCTACAAAAGCGACAGCAACGTGGCCACCATCGGTGGCACCAACGTGCTGGGCAAGGGCTATTCGTTCGGCTTGTCCGCGATCTACACGATGGACCCGCAAGGCGACTGGAGCAATTCGCTGTCCATCGGCCTGGACTACAAGAAGTTCGACGAGTCCACCCGCTTTGGCGCCAACGAAGACCAGATCCCCATCAAGTACCTGCCGTTCACGCTGGCCTACAACGGCTACCGCTACAGCGAGTCCTCGCAAAGCAGCCTGGGCTTGTCGCTGGTGGGCGCCAGCGGCTCGTTCTTCAACCAGGGCAGCGACTGGAAGGAATTCGACGACAAGCGCTATCAGGCCAACCCCAGCTTTGCCCTGGTGCGCGGCGACGGCACGCATACGCAAAACCTGTTTGGCGATTGGCAACTGGGCCTGCGCGGATCGTTCCAGCTGGCCTCTGGTGCACTGGTGTCCAACGAACAATTCTCGGCGGGCGGCGCGACCAGCGTGCGCGGCTATCTGGCGGCCGAACGCACGGGCGATGACGGCATCCTGGCGTCGCTGGAATGGCGCACGCCGTCACTGGCGCGCTGGTTGGGCGCCAACGTCAACGAATGGCGCTTCTATGCCTTTGCCGACGCGGCCAGCCTGCGCTTGCGCGACCCGCTGCCCGAGCAGGACTCGCGCTACTCGCTGGCCAGCGTGGGCCTGGGTACCCGCCTGCAAATGATCGATTGGCTGTCGGGCTCGCTGGACTGGGGCTATCCGCTGAAAGACGGCCCCAACACCCGCAAACACGATCCCCGCCTGAACTTCAGCGTGCGCGCCAGCTTCTGAGCGCCCGCCACTTTTCCATCCCGGAGTCTTACTCATGCAACGCCTATTGATGCTCCTGCTGACCGTGCTGGCCGGCGTCTTGCCGTCGGCCGCCAACGCCTGGTGGCAACCGGATTGGCAGTACCGCAAGCAAATCACCGTTGACAGCACCGCGCAGGGCCTGCCGCTGGGCGGCCCCGCCGGCCGCACGCCGCTGCTGGTGCGCCTGCATACGGGCAACTTCACCTTTGACGGCATCAACGAGAAGGGCGCCGACATCCGCTTCGTGGCGGCCGACGACCAGACCGTGCTGAACCACCAGCTGGAATCGTTCGACCCCTTGCTGGGCATGGCGCTGGTGTGGGTGGACGTGCCGGAACTGGCCGACGGCCAGCGTCAGGACATCTGGATGTACTACGGCAACCAGAAGGCGCCCGCGTCCGCCAATGGGCAACTGAGCTTCGACCCGAACTACACGCTGGTCTATCACTTTGACGGCGCGGCCGGTGCGCCGCCGCGCGACACCACCGCCTACAGCAACCACGGCCAGACGCCCACCGGCGCCGCCGTCGATGGCGTGATCGGGCGCGCCGCGCAGTTCACGGGCAACGCGCCGCTGATGCTGCCCGCCAGCCCCTCGCTGGCCATACCCGCCGCGGGCGCCTTCACGTTCAGCGCCTGGGTGCGCGCCGACCAACCGGCCGGCGAACAGCTGGTCTATGCGCGTCGCGATGCGGGCAACGCCTTGCTGATCGGTATCAACCAGGGCGTGCCGTTTGTGGAAGTGAACGGCCAGCGCAGCCAGCCCGGCCAGCCGCTGACGCCCGCCGCGTGGCAGCACCTTGCCGTGACGGCTGATGGCAGCCAGGTGCACCTGTACGTGAACGGCCGCGCGACGGCGTCGCTGGCCGCCAGCCTGCCGCCGCTGGCCACGCCCGCCGCGCTGGGGGGCGACGTGCCGATGCCGGCCGCCTCCGCGGCGTCGGCCACTGCGGCGGCGCCTGCCACGCCGGCGACGAATTCCGCGAATTCCGCGAACTCCGCGAACTCGGCGAATACCGCGACCGGTGCGGCATCCGCCGACGCCGCCGCGCCCACCGCCGCGCCGCGTCCGGTATACGCGCCGTTCGTGGGCGCCATGGACGAAGTGCGCCTGTCCAAGGTGGCGCGCCCCGCCGCGCTGATCCACGCCGACGCCGCCTCGCAAGGCGCCGAGTCGCGCCTGGTGACTTACGGCGCGGATGAAGAGCAGTCGGGCTTCGGTTTTGGCGGCCTGGGCTTTCTGCTCAAGGCCGTGCCGATCGACGCCTGGATCATCATCGGCGTGCTGGTGCTGATGATGGTGCAGTCCTGGATCATCATGTTCAAGAAAAGCCGCAACGTGGCGCGCGTGGCCGCCGCCAACGAGGCGTTTCGCGACAGCTTCGCCACGGTCGGGCAACGGCTGGAACTGCTGGCCGATGACAACGCCTTGGCCCAGCGCCTGGCGAACGCCTCGTTGTGGCGCCTGTACCGCGTAGCCATCAACGAAATCCGCACGCGCCGCGCGCAGGGCGCCGACACCACGTCGATCTCGGCCGCCACCATCGAAGCCATCCGCGCATCGATGGACGCCGTGCGCACCAAGGAAAACCTGGCGCTGGGTTCCAAGCTGGGCTCGTTGTCGAACGCAATCGCGGGCGGCCCGTACATCGGCCTGCTGGGCACGGTGCTGGGCATCATGGTCGTGTTCCTGGGCACGGCGATGGCGGGCGACGTGAACATCAACGCCATTGCCCCGGGCATGGCCGCCGCCTTGCTGGCCACCGCGATGGGCCTGTTCGTGGCCATCCCCGCGCTGTTTGGCTACAACCGCCTGGTGTCGCGCAACAAGGAAGTCAGCGCCGACATGCGCGTGTTCGTCGACGAATTCATCACGCGCCTGGCCGAAGTGCACGGCGAAACCCAGGCGCAGGAAGCGGCGCATCACGCCGCCACGCGTGTGCCTGCCCCCGGCCATCCCGCCGTGCGCGAGGCGCAGCTCGCGCCCGCCCAAGCGTAAGGAGCAACGCATGGCTTCCGTATCCACCTCGCAGGACGATGATGACGACGCGCCTGTTGACGGCATCAACATCACGCCGCTGGTCGATGTGCTGATGGTTGTGCTGGTCATGTTCATCCTGACCGCCACCGCGCAGATTGCCGGCATCAAGGTCAACCTGCCCAAGGCCAGTTCAACCATGGCGTTGTCGCAGCCCAAGACCAAGGCGATATCCGTCAACGACGCCGGCCAGGTATTCCTGGACGCCTACCCGGTCACCTTGCCCGAACTGGAAGACCGGCTGCGTACCGAGAAAGCGCTGAACCCCGACTTCCCGGTGATTGTGCGCGGCGATGCCGCCGTGCAATACCAGAAGGTCGTGGAAGTGCTGGACCTGCTGCGCCGCCTGGAGCTTGCGCAGGTCGGCCTGGTCACCGGCAAGCCGCAATAGGGCCGGGAACCACGTCATGTCGCAACACGCATCCGATCCCTTGCGCGGGCCGCATCCGGCGCGCCGCTGGCTGAAGCTGGCGGCCGTGGCGGTGGTGGCCGTCGTGGCGGCCTATGCGCTTTGGCGCTGGGCCAACGATATGTCCGGCGTTCGGCGCGATGCGCCGAAGGTCACGGCCATCATCCCGCTGCCCCCGCCGCCGCCGCCGCCGCCCGAACCTGAAAAGCCGCCGGAAACCGAGCCGCCGAAGGAAGAGCCCGTGGCCACGCCGGAGCCCGAGCCGCAGCCCACGCCTGAACCGCCCAAGCCGCAGGACGAAGCGCCGCCGCGTCCGGCTGACGACCTGGCCAACCCGATGCAGATCGACGGCGATGCGCAGGCCGGCAGCGACGCCTTCAACATCGGCGCGGGGCAGGGCAAGGGCATGTCGGGCGGCGGTGGTGGCCGCGCGGGCAACGCGTCCTACAGCCAGTACCTGGCCTATGCGCTGCAAAAGATCCTGCGCGAAGACGAACGCACCCGCAACCTGACCTTCCGCCTGCAAGCCAACATCTGGCTGACGGCGGCCGGCCAGATCACCCGCGTTGAATTGACGCGCGGCAGCGGTGACGCCGACGTCGACGCCCGCGTGATCGCCGCCTTGCGCGCGGTGCCGGGCTTGGACGAACGCCCGCCGGCCTCGGCCAACATGCCCATCCGCGCGTCGCTGACTGGCCGCCGCCCGTCTTGATGTTCCAAATTGAATTGATCCTGGAGTGACAACAGCATGAAGTTCCCTTTGAACCGGTTGGCGGTATCGCTGGCGTTGGCCGTGGCGGGCGCCGCCTGCCCGCCGGCGCACAGCGCGCCCGCGCCGTCCGAGAACGCCACCATCAACCTGATCCGTCTGCTGGTGCAGCAAGGCGTGCTCAAGCCCGAACAGGCCAATGCGCTGGTCGCGCAGGCGGAAGCCGAAGCGAAGGCGGCCCGCCAGGCCACGCCGGACCGGGGCGCCGCCGTGGCGCAGGCCGGCGATGTGCGCGTGCCCTACATCCCGCAGACCGTGCGCGACCAGATCCGCGACGAGGTCAAGGCGGAAGTCATGGTGCAGGCCAAGGAAGAAAACTGGGCGCAACCCAACACGTTTCCGGACTGGGTATCGCGCATCACGGTGGAAGGCGATGTGCGGGTGCGCGACGAATCGCGCCTGTACAACGGCGGCAACAGCAATGAAATCACCGACTTCGCCAAGCTGAACGCCAAGGGGCCATACGACGTCAACCCCAATACCAACGGCGGCTATCCGCCCATGTTGAATACGCGCGAAGACCGCCGCAACCAGCTGCGCATCCGCGCCCGCCTGGGCGTGCGCGCCGAAATCTCGGATGCCTGGACGGCCGGCATCCGGCTGGCCACCGGCAGCGACGACAGCCCGGTTTCCACCTCGCAGACGCTGGGCGGCGGCATGGGCAAAAAAGACATCTGGCTGGACCAGGCCTACCTGACCTATCGCCCGGCCAAATGGGCCACGGTGACCGGCGGGCGCATCGCCAACCCGTTCGAATCCACCGATACGTTGTTCTCCAATGATCTGAACTTTGACGGTATCGCCGCGATCTTCAAGCACCCGCTGCAAGGCCGCGACGTGACGCTGTTCGGCACGCTGGGCGCGTTCGCGACGGAATACGCGAACAACGGCTGGAGCTCATCGTCGATGAGCGAAGGCGAAACGGAAAATAAATGGCTGCTGGGCGCACAGGTAGGCGCCGACTGGAAGATCAACAACCAGAACAGCCTGCGCGGCGCGCTGGCCTACTACCACTTCGACAACATCGCGGGCCAACGATCCAGCTCATGTTCGCCCTGGGCCGGAGCCGAAAACTGCGACACCGACTGGTCGCGCCCGGCATTCATGCAAAAGGGCAACACGCTGTTCCTGCTGCGCAACATCGCGCCCAACCCGCTTAACCCGGCCGACACGCCGCAGCCGCAATACGTGGGCCTGGCGTCCAAGTTTGACCTGCTGGACCTGAACCTGCGGTGGGACACGCGCGTGTTCGATGGCCTGGGCCTGCGTCTGAACGGCAACTACATCCGCAACCTGGCCTACAGCAAGAACAAGATGGCGAGCCGCTCGCAAGGCTACATCGTCAACAACTTCGGCGACAACGGCGACATCGAAAGCGGCCCCAACGCCTGGATGCTGCAAGCCACGCTGGGGCGCTCGTATGACTTGAAGGACAAGGGTGATTGGCTGGCCTTCGTTGGCTACAAGTACATCCAGCCGGACGCACTGCCCGACGCCTTTAACGATTCGTCGTTCCACCAGGGCGGCACCAACGCGCGCGGCTACTACATCGGCGCGGGCTACGCGTTCGAGAAGAACGTGTACGGCGTATTCCGCTGGATGAGCACCAAGGAGATCTACGGTCCGCCCTTGGCCATCGACACGATGCAGTTTGAAATCAACGCCAGGTTCTAAGGCCATGGACATGCATACCGTTTGGGATGAATCCCGCCATGCGGCCACGGCGGGACGCGGGCGGCGCTTGGCGGCGGCCGTGGCCTTGTGCGCGGCCGGCTTGAGCGTGGCGGGCGGCGCGCGAGCCGAAAGCATGGAAGAGCGCCTGCGGGCGCAGTTGCGCAGCACCACGCAGCAGCTACAGCAACTGCAAAGCGAACAGGCGCAGATCAACGCAGCCAAGACGGCCGCCGAAACCCAACGCGACGCCGCGCAGAAAGAGCTGGAGCTGCTGCGCGCGCAGCTGGCCAAGAGCCGTGGCCAAGCCGAAAAGCTGGCCGGGCAACAGGACGCCGTGGCGCAAGCCGCGCAAGCCCAGGTCGCGGCCAGCCAGGCGCAGCTGGGCAAGTTCAAGGGCGCGTACGACGAACTCCTGACCTTGTCGCGCGCCAAGGAAGCCGAGCGCGCCGCGCTGGCCCGCACGGTGGCGCTGCGTGATGACGACATCAAGACCTGCGTGGCCAGGAACCGCCAGATGTACGAGGCGGGCAAGGAAATTCTGAACGCCTACGAACGCATCAGCACCGGCGACATCCTGGCCATCAAGCAGCCCTTTGCCGGCAAGGCGCGCGTGCAGTTCGAAGAGCAGGCGCAGACCTATGGCGACAAGCTGTACGACGCGCAGGTGCCGGGCAGTCAAGCCGCTGCAACGTCGCGCCCGTAGCCTTGCTTTCCCAGATCGCTTCATCCCATTTTTCAGGACCTTGAGAATGACCGAAACCAGCTTGATCCTTGATGTCGACGCCGAACGCCTGCAAGCGTTGCTGCAATCCGTGGGCTACCGCGTCACGCTGTCCGAGCAGAACGGCATGGTGCAGTTGTTGAGCGCCAGCCAGGGCGTTGGCTTTGCCGCCCGCATGGGCAACCCGGCCGAGCAGGACGGCCATTTTCTGGACTACACGCTGAGCTGCGCGTTGCGCGTGCAGGGCGACGTGCCCGCCGGCCTGGCCGAGCGCTGGAACGTGGAAAAGCGCTTTGCCCGGCTGACGGTGCAGGGCGTGTTCCTGGTGCTGGAACTGGACGTGATCGTGGCGGGCGGCGTGTCGGAATCGTATCTGCGCGCCACGACGGAATTGTGGGACCGGCTGCTGCAAGAGTTTTTGCTGTTCCTGCGCGCCAATGCGTCGGCGCAGGAGGATGCGAATGCGGTGCAAACCCCGGCTGAATCGTTGGCGATTGTGTAACGTTAATTGCCAGAAGGGATAGAACCATGAACCAGACCCTGAGCGCCAACAAACGGCTGCGCGTCACGGCGGCCGTGTTGCTGATCGCCGTTCTGGCGGGCGCGGTGGCGTTGATGCGCGGCAACGACGCGCAAAGCGGCGAGGCATCGCCCACGGCCGCGGCTTCGGCGCCAGCGCCTGCATCGGCTTCAGCTCCCGCTCCCGTACCCGTACCCGCCCCCGGCTCGGCTACGGCCCGAACGCTCGCCGCCACGGCGGCCGCCGCCGCGCCATCTTCTAACGCCACCGCCAAATCGCAATCGAACTCGCCGCAGACCCAAGCCACGGCCATCGCCACGCTAGGCGCCGTACGGGTTGATCGCGACGAGCTGATGCGCCAATTGCAGGCCTTGCCGCCGCAAGCGCGCCAGCAGTTGCAGGACAACCGGGCGGGGCTGGAGCAATGGCTGCGTGCCCGTCTTGCAGAGAAGGCGCTGATCGAACAGGCGCGTGCGCAGGGCTGGCAGGATCAGCCCGACATCCGCCGTGCAGTGCAGGCGGCCGAGGAGCGCATCGTGATGCAAAGCTATCTGGACTCGGTCAGCCGTGCGCCGGATGGCTACCCCACCAACGCCGATCTGCAAGCCGCCTACGAACGCGCCAAGCCGCAGCTGACCGTGCCCGCGCAGTACCACGTCAGCCAGATCTTCCTGCCCGCGCCGCTGGGCGATGCCGACGCGGTCGCCGCTGCGCGCAAGCAGGCGCAGGACCTGGCCAAGCGCGCCCAGGCGCCCAAGGCCGACTTCGCGGCACTGGCGCAGGCCAATTCCCGCGACGAGACGACGCGGGCGCAAGGCGGTGACATCGGCTTCGTGCCCCTGGCGCAATTGACGCCGGAAATGCGTCCGGTGGTCCAGCAGATGAAGGCTGGCGACGTGTCGGCGCCGGTGCAGTCGGCGGCCGGCTTTCACATCTTGAAGCTGACGGCGTTGCAACCGGCGGGCGTGACGCCGTTCGATCAGGTCAGCCAACAACTGCGCGCGGCGCTGCGCAGCCAACGTCAGGAATTGGCCGCGCGGGCCTACATGGAGGGCTTGCTGAATGCCGGAACCGTCAGTATCGATGGCGCAGCGCTCAACGCCGCGTTCGAGCAAAGCACGGCGGCAACGCCCGGCCCCGCCTCCGTCGCCCGCGCTCCGTAAGCCGGCGTTGGGCGTGGACGTTGCGCAGGCACGCACGGTGATCCACCAACCGCCCCGCGCGGCGAACGCCGCGGCTGACCACGGCGTCACGCTGGCGTTGGACCTGCGGCTGACGCAGGCCCTGGGCGCGACTCGCGCACCGTCTACGTTGCAGGGCGCCGCGCCGCTGTTGCAGGCATTGCGTCAGACGTTCCCGGAAGACGTGGCGCGCTGGTTTCCGCTGCTGCCGTTATGGCCACCGGAGCCCGGCATGGCATTCGGCCTGGACGTGTCCGACCTGCGGGCGCTGTATCACGCGCTGCGGGTGGTGTGGCTGGCCGAGCTGGTATTTGGCGGCCGGGATGAGGCGCAGCGCTGGCTGCGCAGCCCCAAGCGCCGGCTGCTGGGCCGGGTGCCCCTGCTGCTGTGCCAGCACGGGCGCTATGCCGGGTTCATTGAAAGCTGGCTGATCGATATCGACGAAGGCAACGGACCATGATGCTGCTGTGGCGCTTGAGCAATGCCCGGGATTTACAGCCGCGCGCCTGCCCGGCCGGCCGCTGGCATGGCGCGGGCGTGCCGGTCATCGTGCTGGAGGCCAGCCCGGCGGCGGCGGTGCTGGCGCGGCTGGTGTTGGCCGAGCTTGCGCACCCCGACGCCTTGCCGCGCGGCTATCACTTGCTGTCGGTGACCACGCCCGGCCGTTCGGTCAGCGTGGCGGACGCGCCCATGCCTTGGCAGACGGACCTGCGCGCCACCCGCGCGATAGGCGACGCGTGGGTAGCCAGCGGCCAGTCATTGCTGCTGCGCGTGCCGGCTGCGTCTGGCGGCTTTCAGTACCTGCTTAACACCGCGCATCCCGACATGGCGCAGTGCCGCGTCACCGCGTCGTCCGCCTATCCCTATGCGCCGCACCTGGGCGCCATGGCCAAAGCGATACGCGATGGCGCCGATTGGCTGGCCGCCGCCGGCGAGGGCGGGGCGCGGGATGGCTCGGCCGCTGCCATCGAAGGCGCCGCGCGGGACTAGAATGTTGCACAGCCGGCGCTACGCCGCATGCAACTTTGTTCCGTCAGGAGCCCGCCGTATGACCGTCATCTCCGCTGCCCTTACCGCCGGCGCAGCGTTGCCCGCCACCACCGCGCAGGTGGACATCATTTCGATCCAGTCGCAAGTGGTCTACGGCTACGTGGGCAACAATGCGGCCATGCCGATCTTTCGCCGCGCCGGGCTGCGCGCCATCGCGGTGCCGACGGTTCTTCTCAGCAACACGCCGCACTACCCGACGCTGCATGGCGGTGCCGTGCCGCTGGACTGGTTTGCCGGGCTATTGAAAGGGCTGGACGAACGCGGCGTGACGCGCGTGGCGCGCGCCGTGGTGTGCGGCTATCTGGGGCAGCCGGGGCAGGCGGACTTGCTGGCCAGCTGGCTGCCGGCACTGCGCGCCATGCGGCCGGACGTGCGCGTGCATATCGATCCGGTCATGGGCGACCGCAACGACGGGCTGTATGTGGACGCGGGCCTGGTCGCGCAGTACCGCGACCTGCTGGTGCCCTTGGCCGACGGCATGACGCCGAACCATTTCGAACTTGAGATGCTGGTGGGGCGGGCGTTGTCGACCATCGACGAGGTCGCGGAGGCCGCGCGCGAGCTGATGGCGCTGGGACCGAAATGGATCGTCGTGACCAGCGCCGCGCCGATGGTGGCGGCACCCGGCTCCTTGCAGCTGGCGGTGGTGACGCAGGACCAGGTCAGCGTGGTGACGCACCCGGAAATCGCCATCCCGCCGTCGGTGCATGGCACCGGCGACGTGTTCATGGCCAGCGTCACCGCCCGGCTGTTGACCGGGCTGGACCTGGTGGACGCGGTGCGCGAGGCCGCCGACGAGGTCACGTCCGCGCTACGGCGCACGCGCGAGCTGGGCTGGGAAGAGCTGGCGGTGGAAGAATAGGCGAAGCGCCCACCCCTAGCGTCCGGGCGCAGTCGCCAAGCCGAAGCCGCGAGCCGCAGCCCTAGCCCCCGCCGCAGCCGTGGCCCCGGCCCCCGCCGCAGCCGTGGCCCCGGCCCCGGCCCCGGCCCCGCCCCGCCCCCGCCCTCTACACAGCCGCGCTGCGGCGCAATCGTTCAATACGTCTTGTACGGCAGGAATTTGCCGCTCATCACGATCTGCACGCGGTCGCCCTTGGGGTCCGCTTCGCGCGACAGGTCCATCTTGAAATCGATGGCGCTCATGATGCCGTCGCCAAATTCTTCGTTGATCAGCGCCTTGAACGTCGTGCCGTAGACGTTGATCAGTTCGTAGAAGCGGTAGATCAGCGGGTCGGTCGGCACGGTGCTGGGCAGCGAGCCCTTGTAGGGCACCACTTGCAGCTGCACCACGGCGTCGTCGGGCAGGTCCAGGATGCGGGCGGCGGCCAGCGCCTGTTCCTCGGTCAGCGTCATCTGGCCCAGCAGCGCGGCGGTGGTCCATTCCTTGCTTTGGCCGACGGCTTCGGCGATGGCGGTCCAGGACAGCTTCTTTTCCAGCTTGCGGGTAACGACCAGTTCGGTTACTTCAGCGCGGGACATCATGATGGGGTTCACTCCTTGTGGGATGCCTTGTCGACCAGGAAGTCGACGAGATGGTTACGGATGTCGTAGTAGCGGGGTTCGTGATGCAGGCTGGCGCGGGTCCGGTCGCGCGGCAGGTCCACGCTGACGGACTCGGCAATGCGGGCGTAGGGGCCCGCGCTCATGAGCAGGATGCGGTCCGACAGCAAGATGGCTTCGTCCACATCGTGCGTGATCATGAATACGGTCTGGCGCGTCTGCTGCACGATGGCGCGCAGCTCGTCCTGGATGGTGCCGCGCGTCAGCGCGTCCAGTGCGCCAAAGGGCTCGTCCAGCAACAGCATCTTGGGCTGGATGGCGAAGGCACGGGCGATGCCCACGCGCTGCTTCATGCCGCCCGACAATTCGCTGGGCTTCTTGGCGGCCGCATGCGCCAGGCCCACCATGTCCAGGTAACGCATGCTGTGTTCGCGCACCTGATCGCGGCTGTACGCGGGCCAACGTGAGCGCACGCCGAATTCCACGTTTTGCAGCGCCGTCAGCCAAGGCAGCAATGCGTGCGCCTGGAACACCACGCCGCGTTCCAGCGAGGGGCCGGAGATCTGGCGGCCGTCCATGATGACGACGCCTTCATTGGTGTCGTCGATGCCGGCCAGCACATTCAGGATGGTGGTCTTGCCGCAGCCGGAATGGCCGATCACGCAGACGAACTGGCCCTGTTCGATATCGAAGTCGATGTTCTCGAACACCGGCGCTTGCGGCTGCCCATTACGTCCGGGATAGCGTTTGCCCAGGCCCTGGACTTGCAGAAATGCATGGCTCATGGCGTCATTCCCGATAGCTGACCAGCCGCGCGGCACGTGCCAGCACGGTGTCCAGCAGCATGCCGATCAGGCCGATGAAAAATATCGCGCAGATGATGTTGGCGATGGACAGGTTATTCCATTCGTTCCAGACGAAGTAGCCGATGCCGGTGCCCCCGATGAGCATTTCGGCGGCCACGATCACCAGCCACGCAATGCCGACCGAGATGCGCATGCCGGTCATGATGGTGGGCGCGGCGGCGGGCAAAATCACCTGCAAGGCGGTGCGCAGGCGCGACACTTCCAGCGTGCGCGCCACGTTCAACCAGTCCTGCCGCACGGCGCCCACGCCGAAGGCGGTGTTCACCAGCATCGGCCACAACGAGCAGATGAAGATGACGAAGATGGCGGACGTGTCGGCGTCCTTGATGGTGTATAGCGCCAGCGGCATCCAGGCCAGCGGCGAGATCGGCTTGAGCACCTGGATGAAGGGGTCGAACGCGCGGTAAACGGTCTTGGACATGCCGATCAAAAACCCCAGCGGGATGGCCACCAGCGCGGCCAGGCTGAAACCGGTCAAGACGCGCGCCACCGAATACGCCAGCTGCACGCCGATGCCTTTGTCGTTGGGGCCGCGGTCGTAGAAGGGGTCCTTGATGTGTTGCCACAGCTTTTCCCCGACCTCGGCCGGGCCGGGAAAGGGCGTCTTCGATCCGCTGGCGGCGGCGTTGCCGACCAGCGCGGCATAAGCCGGGTCCACCGCCACGCCGCCGGTGTCGGGGCGGGTGGCGGCGTGCCAAAGCAGCAAAAACGCCAGGAACAACGCAACGGACAGAAACGTTGCCCGCCAATATTGCACGGACCGCATCAGGTCCTCCGGATCTTGAAGCTGGCCAGATAGGCCTCGGGCTGCGACGGATCAAACGGCTTGCCCATGACGCTGAAGGTCTTGGCCGATTCAGCGGGCGGGGTCAGGCCGGCTTCGCGCATCAGGCGCACGGCGTCGGTAGCCAGGAAGACGTCGGCCGCCACCTTCTGGTAATCGATGTCGCCCTTGACCTGGCCCCAGCGCTTCATCTGCGTCAGGATCCACACGGCAAACGATTGCCACGGCATGGGATCGAAGTCGATGCGGTTGGGGTCGGTCAGCACTTTGCCCAGGCCATCGGCATAGGTGCCGGTCAGCACTTGTTCAACGACGGTGACGGGCTGGTTCAGGTAGTTGGGGGCGGCAATGACGGACGCGATTTCCTTGCGATGCGCGGCGTCGCGGGCGTAGGCGGTGGCTTCGATGATGGACTTGAGCAGGGCCTGATAGGTGTTGGGCATGGCCGTCACGAATTCCTTGCTGGCGGAAAACGCGCAGCAGGGGTGGCCGTCCCAGATGGCTTTGGACAAGGTATGGATGAAGCCGACGCCGTCGTACACGGCGCGTTGGTTGACCGGGTCGGGCGCAAGAAAGCCGTCGATGTTGTCGGCGCGCAGGTTGGCGACCATTTCAGGGGGCGGCACGGAACGGATCTGCACGTCGGTGTCAGGGTCCAGGCCGTGTTCGGCCAGGTAGTAGCGCAACAGGTAGTTGTGCATGGAAAAGTCGAACGGGACGGCAAACTTGAAGCCCTTCCAGTCTTTGGGGTCGCGCCGGTCTTTGTGTTTCATGGACAGGGTGATGGCCTGGCCGTTGATGTTTTCAACGGCGGGCATGGTCCACGGCACGGCGCGGCTGGCGCCCACGCCCATCGAGATGGCCAGCGGCATGGGCGACAACATGTGGGCGGCGTCGTATTCGCCGGACATGGCTTTGTCGCGAATCAGCGCCCAGCCGGCGGTCTTGACGACTTCTACGTCCAGGCCTTGCTTGGCGTAAAACCCCATCGGGTGCGCCATGATGATGGGCGTGGCGCAGGTGATGGGGATGAAGCCGACTTTCAGTTTTTGCTTTTCCAGCGGGCCGGTGGATTGCGCGAAGGCTTCGCGGGCCGCGGCCAGCGGAAAGATCGACGCGATGGCGGCCATGGCGGTGCTGCTGCCGACGGCGCGCAGGAAGCGGCGGCGCAGGGCGTCTTGCGGGAACAGGGCGCGCATGACGGCCTGGTCGACGGCGTTGCTCGTGGTGTCGTCGTGGCTGGCGCGGAGTTGGGCGGTGCCTTGGCGGGCAAGCGCGGCGGCTGCCTCCGTGGCCGATTGCGCGGCGCGTTCGTGGTCGGCCTGCGAGGCGTGGCGGCCACAACCGCAGGCAAGGCGGCTGTTGGCATCGAACGGGTTGCTGAATAGGGACATGGGATGGCTCCGGCCAGAAGGGTTGGAGCCATCATGGGGCCGGGCGCGCGGCACCGGTATCCCGGGTTCGACGATATGCGTGTAGTGCGCGTACTACGCGGTGCGCGGGCGCGCCGCGCTGGTGCGCCAGGGGGCTAAATCGCACCCAGCTGGTGCGTGTTGGCGTAGGCGACCAGCTCGACCAGGGTGCGCACGCCCAGCTTTTCAAAGATGCGGCTGCGGTAGGTGGAAATGGTGTTGACGGACAGCGCCAGCTGTTCGCCGATGGCGGAGACGGATCGCCCCGCGACCAGCAGTTGCAAGACCTGGAATTCGCGGTTGGACAGTTGTTCGTGTGGGGGGCGGGTGCTGTCCTGGCGCACGGTGTGGGCCAGCAGTTCGGCGACGGCGGGGGTCACGTAGAGCTTGCCGGCGGCGGCGTTGACCAGGGCGGACAGGAGCTCGTCGGGGTCGCAGCCTTTGTTCAGGTAGGCGTGCGCGCCGGTGCGCAGGGCGCGCACGGCAAACTGGGTTTCGGGGTAGACGGACAGCATGACGACGCCCAGCGCGGGGTAATCGGCGCGCACGGTTTTCAGGACGTCCAGGCCGTCGCGTTCGCCCAGCGCCACGTCCAGCACCATGGCGTCGTAACGGGTCTGGCGCAGGGCGCGCAGGGCCGATGGGGCGTCGGCGGCCTCGTGCACGAGAGCGACGCGCGGGTCTTCTTCCAGGATGCGGGCCAGGCCGCGCCGGATGATGAGGTGGTCGTCGACGATAAGCAGGTTCAGGGCCATGGGAGTGTCAGGTGGGATTGAGCCGCAGGCGGGCGCGCATGCCGGCGCCGGGCGCGCTGTCCAGCGCAAGATCGCCGCCGATGCCGCGCGCGCGTTCGCGCATGCCCAGGATGCCGAAGGTGTGGCGGGCTTCGGGCAGCTGCATGCCGATGCCGTCGTCTTCAACGGTCAGCAACAGGCCGTCGTCGCTCCAGACGGCGCTGACGCTGACGCTGCGGGCGCAGGCGTGGCGTTGCACGTTGGTCAGCAGTTCCTGGACGATGCGGTAGACGGCGATTTCAGCGTTGCGGTCAAGGCGGCGGCGTTCGGTGTCGGGCGGGCACAGGTAGCGGCATTGCAGGCCGGTGCGGGTCTGGAGGTCTTGCAGCAGGGTTTCCAGGGCGGCCCACAGGCCCAGGTGGTCAAGGACGACGGGGCGCAGGTCGCTGAGGATGCGGCGGGTGGCGCCCATGGCGGTCTGGGTGACTTCCAGCATGCGATCGACGTGGGATTGCAGGGCGGGGGTGGCGCCAAGCTGGCGGCGCAGCCAGTTCAGGTCCAGTTGCAGGGCGGTGAATGACGCGCCGAGATCGTCGTGGATGTTGCGGGCGATGTGGGCGCGTTCTTCTTCGCGCAGGGTGGACAGGTGCGAAGACAGGCGCCGCAGGGAATCGTGGGCATTGCTGAGTTCGGCGGTGCGTTCGCCAACGCGGCGTTCAAGCAGGGCCTGGGTGCTGTGCAGTTCGCGTTCGATGCGTTTGCGGTCGGTGATGTCGGAAAAGGTAACGACGGCGCCCACCACTTCGCCGTCGTTGCGGATGGGGTATGAGGCGTACTGGGCGTCAAAGCAGGAGCCGTCGCGGCGCCAGAGCACTTCGTCGTCAACGCGCACGCCACGACCTTCGCGAAAGGCCTGGAAGATGCGGCAGTCGTGCACGGGCATCAGGGCGCGGTCGGCGTGGGAGTGGTGGATCAAGTAGTGCATGTTGCGGCCCACGACTTCGTCGGGGGTGTAGCCAAGCAAGGTGGCGCCCGCGCCGTTGATGAAGATGCAGCGGCCGCGCAGGTCGATCCCGTAGATGCCTTCGCCGGCGGATTCCAACAGCATTTCCAGCTGACGGCGCCAGGCGGCATGATGGGATAGATGGTTCAGGTCGGCAAACATGGTTATGCCTTGGATCCCTTGTGTGTTTTTTTTTGAAGGGAGTTTACGACGACGGGGCGGTGTTGGGGCAGGGCCTGCAAAGGGGCGCGCGGCCGGCGGGGGGCCGCCCCACGAAGGGGCGGGCCGCTTGGGAAGGTGAGGGCGGTCTGCGTGGGTTGCAGACCGCTTTGTGGCGATGCTGCGTTACGGGACCAGCGACAGGCCCACGCGGAACTGCGATTCGTTGCGTTGGTTGTAGCCCAGCAGCGTTTCGCCGTAGCCGTTGAAGTACTGCAAGTGCAGATAGCCGTTCATGTTCAGCCACGTGCGCTGCAAGGGCCACGCGAAGTCCAGCTGCGTCGTGCGGCGCTTCTGGTCGCCTTGGCGGTACATGGCGGACACCACGGCGCCGTTGTCTTGCGCCCAACGCAGCTGCCAGTCGACGCGGCCGGCGTAGTCGGCGTAGTCGCGGTTTTCGTCTGCCACGCTGAAGTAGGCCTTGACCTTGGGGGCGAAGGTCAGCGTGCTGCCGCTGTCAAAGCGGTAGTGGAAGCGCGGTTCGATGTAGCCGTCGTTAAGTGAGCGCGAGTCGTCGCCGTCCTTGCCGTTCGAGCTGTGCTCGACCCCGGTGTTCATGCCAAAGCGCCAGTTCTGGTTGGCGGACTGCCAGATGTTGTCCGACAGCCAGAAGGCGCTGGGGTTGAAGGTCGTATCGATGAAGGGCATCGAATCGCTTTGCAGATCCCACAGCGAGGTCTGGGTATAGGCCAGGTAGAAGTTCTGGCCCCAGGTGGCCGGCTGGTCGCCGGCGGGGCTGAACAGGCGGTACTTGGCGCTGATCTGGAAGCGGGCGGTGGTTTGGCCGCGCGTGCCGATGTCGAAGTAGACGGGCTTGTATTCCGAGATGGAACTGCGGAAGCGGTCGAACGCGGTTTGCGGTTGCACGGTGGGTGCCACGGCGGCGTTGGGCGCGGGGCCGCCTTCGGGCGAAGCGCCGACGGCGGTGACGGCGGCTACGGGTACGGGTTCGCCGCTGCGTGCGTCGACCACGGGGCCCTGGGCGGGGCGGCTGGCGATGGTGCCGCCGTCGCGGCCGGTGGCGTCCAGCGCCATCATGGACGGTTGCCCTTCGATGGAGACGGCTTGCAGTCCGTGGGCGCTGCTGGGCACCACGGCGGTCCACGCCATGCGCGCGAAGTTGTTGACGGGCACGCTGTAGCTGGCGCGGTCGCCGGCCAGTTTGGCCAGGCTTCGGACGATCTGGCCGTCCTGGCTGCGCCATTGCAGAACGAGTTCCGGCGGGGCTTCCCAGTTGGCGCGCGCGCTGCCTTCGTTGAAGAACACGGCTTCGATGGTGACGGTTTCGCCGGGGGCGGCCGAGGGGCGGTCCAGGCGGTACGAGACGCCCGCGGCGGCAGAGCCGGCGGCGCTGAGGGCAACGGCGGCGGTCAGGGCGTGCAGGGTGAAACGGCGGGGTGCAAGACGGCGTAAGGACATGGTTGCGGTGTGTTTTTCTTGTGACGAGGCAATGTAGCATCGCGCGTCGCAACTGTTTGTAAGGCAGGCTTATCGGATGTAGGGGGTGTAATAAACAGGCGTTACGCGGCGTGTCGCAAACAGGCAAAACCCATGCACAAGGCCCCGCGCGTTGCGGACAACGCGCGGGGCCTTGTGCATCAAATCATGCGGGCGGGTTTATTCGCCGAACTTGATGCCTTGCGCCAGCGGCAGGTTGCGCGAGTAGTTGATGGTGTTGGTGGCGCGGCGCATGTAGTTGCGCCAGGCGTCGGAACCGGATTCGCGGCCGCCGCCCGTTTCTTTTTCCCCGCCGAAGGCGCCGCCGATTTCCGCGCCGGACGTGCCGATGTTGACGTTGGCAATGCCGCAGTCGGAACCAGAGGCGGACAGGAAGGTTTCGGCTTCGCGCAGGTCGTTGGTGAAGATGGCGGACGACAGGCCTTGGGGCACGCCGTTTTGCAGGGCGAGCGCGTCGGCAAATTCCTTGTAGCGCATCACGTACAGGATGGGCGCGAAGGTTTCGTGGCAGACGACGTCGGTCTGGCCGGGCATTTCGGCGATGGCGGGACGCACGTACCAGGCGTTGGGATATTCGTTTTCCAGCACGCGTTCGCCGCCGGTCACCTTGCCGCCTTGTTCACGCGCGGCACGCAGGGCGTCTTGCATGGCGTCGAACGAGCCGCGGTCGATCAGCGGGCCGACCAGGTGGCCAGCGTCCAGCGGGTTGCCGATGGGGGCGCTGGCGTAGGCTTTGTGCAGGCGTTGGACCAGGGCGTCGGCAACGCTCTCGTGCACGATCAGGCGGCGGGTGGTGGTGCAGCGCTGGCCGGCGGTGCCGATAGCGCCAAACACGATGCCGCGCGCGGCCATGTCCAGATCGGCGGTGGGGCCGACGATGATGGCGTTGTTGCCGCCCAGTTCCAGCAGCACGCGGCCGAAGCGTTGGGCAACGCGCGGGCCGACCTGGCGGCCCATGCGGGTGGAGCCGGTGGCGGACACCAGCGCCACGGTGTGCGAATCGACCAGCGCTTCGCCGACTTCACGGCCGCCGATCAGCACTTCGGACAAGCCGGCGGGGGCGTCGCCGAATCGTTGCATGGCCTGTGCGAACAGGGCTTGGCAGGCCAGGGCGGTCAAGGGGGTTTTTTCAGACGGCTTCCAGACGACGGCGTTGCCGCAAACGATGGCCAGCGCGGCGTTCCAGGACCACACGGCCACGGGGAAGTTGAACGCGCTGATGACGCCGATGACGCCCAGCGGGTGCCAGGTTTCCATCATGCGGTGGCCGGGGCGTTCGGATGCGATGGTCAGGCCGTACAACTGGCGCGACAGGCCGACGGCGAAGTCGCAGATATCGATCATTTCCTGCACTTCGCCTTCGCCTTCGGCCAGGATCTTGCCGGCCTCCAGGCTGACCAGGCGGCCCAGCGCGGTCTTGTTCTGGCGCAGCGTTTCACCCAGCAGGCGGATCAGTTCGCCGCGGCGGGGGGCGGGCACGTCGCGCCAGGCCAGGCTGGCCTGCCGTGCGCGCGTGATCGCGGAATGGGCCTGGGCCACCGTGTGTTCGTGCACCTGCGCCAGTTCAGCGCCGTCGATCGGGCTGCGCGCGGCCAGGGTGCCGCCGGTAAGGGCGTCGGCGGAAAGGCCGAGCGCTTGCAGGATGGTTTGAGGGGTGTCCATGCCGGTTCCTTGGATTGCCGGCGAAACCTGTGCTTCGCCAAGCGGGTTGTGCGGGAAATGCGGGGTTATGCGCGGCTTATGCGCGGCTTATGCGCGGCTTATGCGGGTTATGCCTAAGTGGCGATTCGGGAAAAAAATTTACTATACGAAACTCCGGCGTGAATTGCGAAACTTTTTTTTCTAAACCGGCTTTAGCGTCTTTTGCCCCTGGGTGGGCGGCGCGGGCCATAGAAAAACCCCTCTTCGAGGTGCATCAGTGGCAGACGCTTTACTTGATGTCCAGGCAGTCACCAAGACGTTCCAGCGCGACGGGCAGCCCCCGCATCTGGCGCTGGACAACGTGGATTGCCAGTTGAATCGAGGCGAAGTCATGGTGATCGTGGGGCCGTCCGGGTCCGGCAAAAGCACCTTGCTGCGCACGCTGAACGGTCTGGAAAGCATCGATAGCGGCACGATCCGCGTGGACGGCGTGTCGCTGACCGACTCCGCCACCGACGTGAACCACTGGCGCACCGAGGTGGGCATGGTGTTTCAGCACTTCAACCTGTTCCAGCACCGTACCGCGCTGGACAACGTTGCGCTACCCCAGCGCGTGGTGCGTGGCCGCAGCCGCGCCGACGCCGAAAAATACGCGCTTGATCTCCTGGGCCGCGTGGGCATGGCCGATTACGGCCAGCGCTATCCCAGCCAGTTGTCCGGCGGCCAGCAGCAGCGTGTGGCGATTGCGCGCGCGTTGGCCATGGACCCCAAGCTGATGCTGTTCGACGAGGCCACCTCGGCGCTGGACCCCGAAACGGTGGGCGGCATTCTTGAATTGATGCGGCAGTTGGCGCGCGACGGCATGACGATGGCGGTGGTGACCCACGAGATGGGTTTCGCGCGCGACGTCGGTGACCGCGCGCTGTTCATGGACGCGGGCCGCATCGTGGAAACGGGCACGCCCGACGACGTGTTCTGCCATCCCAAGGAGCCGCGCACGCGCGCCTTCCTGGACAAGATCCTGTAGTCCAAGCACAGGCCGGTCCGGCAAATCCGGGCGCTGCCGGCCATGCGGCAACACAACGCTTTGCCCGGAATGACAAGGTTTTATCCACCTCTAGGGGACATTCAAATGTTGAAAATCAAACAATGGCTGGGCGTGGCCGGCGTCGCGTTCGCGGCGGCCACGGTGGCGCTGCCGGCGCAGGCCGACGAACTGGGCGACATCATCAAGCGCGGTGAATTGCGCGTGGCGGTGCAGACGTCGGGGCCCCTGATGAGCTTCATGGACAAGACGGGCAAACGCACTGGCCTGGCCGTGGAAGTGGCCAAGCGCATGGCGGACGACCTGGGCGTCAAGCTTGTACTGCAAGACTACGAATGGAAGGGCTTGCTGCCCGCGCTGCTGTCGGGCAAGGCCGACATGGTGGCGGCCGACATGACGCCCACGCCGCAGCGCGCGGCGCAGGTGCTGTTTTCGGCGCCGATGTTCTATGCCGAAACCGTTGCCGTCGTGCCCAAGGATTCGCCCTACAAGTCGTACGAGGAACTGGACAAGGCGGGCGTGAACGTCGGCGTGCTGGGCGCCAGCACGTATGCCGAAGTGGGCAAGAAGATGTTGCCCAAGGCCACCATGAAAGAGTTCTCGGGCGGCAGCGCGCCGGTCGGCCAGGCCTTGTCCAGCGGCCGTCTGGACGCCGGCATCATGTCCATGTCCACCGCCAACCAGTTCCTGGTGGACTTCGGCAACCTGCGCGTCCTGGACGGCGTGATGGTGCGCGAACCGCTGGCCTTTGCCGTCGGCCCCAACGCCTTCCGCCTGAAGTTCTGGCTGGATAACTGGCAAACGCTGAAGACCGCCGACAACACGCTGCCGGATCAGGTGAAGTACTGGTACTCCACCGACTGGAAGAAGGACCACTGATCACGGATCGCTGATTGACGATCACCGATCACGGATTGATAGCGCGGCATAACAGGGGAGGCCGAAGCGCCCATGGACTGGTTGACTGACTATTACAACTGGCGCATCGTCAGCCAGTACACGGGCGAATTCGCCAGGGGCCTGGCCAACACGCTGATCGCGGCGGGCGCCAGCCTGGTGCTATCGGTGTTGGCCGGCGTGCCGCTGGCCTTGCTGCACATGTCGCGCCGCGCCGCCGTGTGGCGGCCGGTCGCGGCCTACGTGCAGTTCATCCGGTCCACGCCTTTGCTGGTGCAGATCTACCTGGTCTATTACGCGGTACCCATGTTGATACCGGGCGCCGGGCGCTGGAGCGAAATGATCCTGGGCATCATGGCCATGACGCTGCACCACGCCGCCTACATGAGCGAGATCATCCGCGTGGGCATCGAATCCGTGCCGCGCGGCCAGATCGAAGGCGCCAAGGCGTGCGGCATGAATTATCAACAGCGGCTGCGCTACGTCGTGCTGCCGCAAGCCTTTGCCAATACGCTGCCGCCCTTGCTGGGGCAGACCGCCGTTCTTATCAAGGACACGTCGTTGCTGTCGCTGATCACGGTGTTTGAACTGGTGGCCGCGGGCGTGCAGATGAACAGTGACCGCATCGTGCCCAGCGAAAGTTTCCTGACGATTGCCGCCGGCTATCTGCTGATCTACGGCGTGATGCTGTTGTTGTCGCGGGGCGTCAGCCTGTGGTTGGCCGGCCCGGCCTGGAACGCGAGGTAAGCATGCTGGATTCCTATCTGTCCACCGCCGGCGTCGTGCTGCCCTTCCTGCTGAAGGGCTTCTGGGAGACGCTGAAGATATCCTTTGTGGCCATCATCGCCGGGTCGCTGCTGGGCTTTGTGATCGGCGTGATCCGCAGCTATCACATACGTGTTATCCATCAATTGCTGGGGCTGTATATCCACGTCCTGCGCGGCACGCCGTTCCTGGTGCAGCTCTACATTTTCTACTTTGTGCTGCCCAGCACCGGTATCGAACTGCTGCATTGGGATTCCGGCACCGCCGCGTTCGTGTCGCTGTCGGTGTACACGTCCTGCTATGTCGCTGAAATCGTCATGGGCGCCATCCAGTCCGTGCCGCGCGGCCAGACCGAAGGCGCGATGACGCTGGGCCTGCGGCCCCTGCAAATCCTGCGGCTGGTGGTGTTGCCGCAGGCCATGCGCCTGATCGTGCAACCGATGAGCGGCGTGTACGTCATGCTGATCAAAAGCACCGCCATCCTGTCGGTGGTCGGCATCACCGAACTGACGCGCCAGGGCGAGGTGTTCATCATCACCTTCCCGGCCAAATCGCTATTCATCTACGGCATGATCGCCGCCATCTATTTCATCTACTGCTACCCGTTGCTGCGCCTGGCCAATTGGCTGGAAAAGCGCCTGACGGGCGGCTTGCAAGGCGCAAGCCTGCACTGACACGGACCGCACCGGCATGGCCTCCGAGTACATCGACACCTATTACAAGCGCACCCTGTCGGGCAGCGATACGCGCTATGCGCCGCTGGCCGGCGTGGCCAGCACCGACGTCTGCGTGGTGGGCGGCGGCCTGGCCGGCTTGTCCACCGCGCTGGAACTGGCCCGGCGCGGGCGCAGCGTCACGTTGCTGGAAGGGCGGCGCATTGCCTGGGGCGCGTCGGGCCGCAACGGCGGCTCGGTGTCGCCCGCGTTCTCGGCCGGCGCCGACGCCATCAAGCGCCATGTGGACGAAGACCATTACCGGCAGCTATACCGGCTGTCGATGGAAGGCGTGGAGATCATCCGCGACAACATCCGCACCCTGGGCATCGCCGACGCGCATCAGGTCGACGGCCGCCTGCGCGTGGTGCGCTACGAAGCCACCGACGCGCTCAAGCAATGGTGCGATGCGCAGCGCCGCGACTTCGGCCGCGACGTGCGCTTTCTGACGCGCGAGCAGGTGCGCGAACGGCTGGTGTCCGATGTCTATCACCAAGGCATCGAAGACCCTTCTTCGTTCCATTTCCATCCGCTGAATTACGCACGCGCGCTGGCCCGCGAATGCCAGCGCCTGGGCGTGCGCATCCATGAAGATTCCCCCGTGACCGGGGCGGCGCTGGACGGCGCAGTCAAGCATCTGAAGACGGCGCAAGGCCAGGTCGACGCGCGCACCGTGGTGTTGGCCACCGGCGGCTACACGGGCGACGTCGTGCCGGCGCTGCGCCGCGCCATGTTGCCCATTGCCACCTACATCATGCTGACCGAACCGCTGGGCGACCGTGTAAAGGAAGCCATCCGCAGCACCGCCGCCATCGGCGATGATCGCCGCGCCGGCAACTATTACCGCGTGCTGGATGGCGGGCGCATCGGCTGGGGCAGTAGAATCACCACCCGTGTTGAGGACCCGCCCGATCTGGCCGAGTCCTTGCGCCGCGAATTGCTGTCCGTCTACCCGCAGTTAAAGGGCGTGCGCGTTGAAACCGCATGGTCGGGGCGCATGGCCTACGCCCGCCACCTGATGCCGCAAATCGGCCAACTGGCGCCGGACGTGTGGTACTGCACGGCGTTTGGCGGACACGGCATGAACACCACCTCGATCGGCGGGCGCGTCGTGGCCGAAGGGATCACCGGCGACACGCAGCGCTACAAACTGTTCGCACCCTTTGGCCTGGCCTGGAACGGCGGCGGCCTGGGCACGGCGGCGGTTCAACTGACTTATTGGTCTTACCAGGCGCGCGACTGGTGGCGGGAGCGCACTACGCGGGCATGACAAGGTACACAGGATGCAAGGCAACAAACAAAGCGCATTGGCACAACGGCTGCGAGCCCTGCGCCAGGCGCGCGACTGGACACTGAAACAGGCGGCGGCCGCCACCGGCGTCGCCGCGTCCACGCTGTCCAAAATAGAAAACAGCCTGCTGTCGCCCACCTATGACAACCTGATCAAGATCGCCGCGGGCCTGGAACTGGACGTGGCCGAACTGTTCACCGCGTCCGACGCCCACATGGGCACCGGCCGCCGCAGCCTCAGCCGCCAGGGCGAGGGCCGCCAATACGAAACGCCCTACTACGACCACCGCCTGCTGTGCACGGCCCTGTCGCACAAGCGCATGATGCCGTTCCACACCCGCGTCAAGGCCCGGTCGTTCGACGAATTCCAGGACTGGAGCCGCCACGGCGGCGAGGAATTCGTCTACGTGCTGGAAGGCGAAGTCCAGCTTTTCACCGAGTTCTACGAGCCGGCCCGTCTGACATCCGGCGAAAGCTTCTATATAGACAGCCGCATGGGCCACCGCGTCATCAGCCTGAGCCCGGAAGACGCAATCGTGCTGTGGGTGTCGACGCACGCGGATATCGAGGAAGAGTGAAGGCGGCGGCGCGGGAGTAACGGGCCGCCGCAAAGTTTCCCGCAACAAGGTAAAATGCGCCGCCCGGATCTCTTGCCGGGTGTCAAAGACTGCGCGGCAGTAGCTCAGCTGGATAGAGCACGGGCCTTCTAAGCCCGGGGTCGGGGGTTCGAGCCCCTCCTGCCGCGCCATAAATAATAATTAAATCAGTGGGTTGCGAGCTGCTGGGTACGGGTGCAGAATCCCCAGGTGGTGCAATTATAGGCCGCGAGTGCACCCAAATTGTGCTCGCGGATTCGTCCCCCTCTTAGCTCTCACTGAACTATATTCGTCCGCACTATCAGACCAGAATAGAGAGTCGCATGACGTTGGAAGAGTTCGAGAGTGTCGCGAAGATTGCTTCGCCGGTCGTGGCTCTGATCCTAGGGCCCATGATCAAGCGTCTGATGACTGCGAAGCCTAAAGTTATTCGTTACGTAGTGCATGTCTCTACCCATAGGCAGCGGCTTGACGACGGACAACTTGTTCAGCTTCATACTCACACGGTTATTTACGAGAATGTGGGGCGATCGGCCGCGCACAACTTGCGCATTTCTCATGGGGTGCTGCCAGTGAACGTGGTGATCTTCCCGCCTGTGCAGTTCAAGCGGGAACCGGCGCAAGATGGGCCGGGCGGTGACATCGCGGTGCCTGTGCTGGCACCGAAGGAACGGATAACTATCTCCTACATGTACCCGAGCACTCTCATGGCTGACAGCGTTCATGGGCCAGCCAAGACCGATGAGGCTCTTGTGAAGGACGTGCAGGCCCAACTGATAGCCAAGCCTCCCAAAATTCTATATGCGGTATTAGCAGGACTTTGTCTGTTGGGCGTGTCTGTGCTGGTTTACCTGCTGCTCGTCGCCGCCTACAGGTTTGTGGCTACGTAGATGCGGGCTGAAATTCGATGCGGTTTTCTGCGGGGGTAGCACGTCCCGCGTTCGCCCAAATTTCCCCCGTAGGGGCAACCCCCGCAGTCTTGCCACACTCGGCCAATTTCGCCCGCCGCAGTGCACCTACACTTGTGGGCAATCCACGCTAAAGAACTGACATGACTCCGGACAACGAGACCGCCCAAGAAGTTGCGAAAGCTACGAAGGCCATAGCGGATGCCTCCGGCAAGCTTATCGAAGCATCGCGGGATGCTGGCGGGTTCATTGCCCGTTTCATCGCAGGCCCCTTGGAGCAAGGTGTAGGTATTTTCGAGGACAAGCTGAAGTACATGCGTTGGGACCGGCAGGTGCGCTTGATGAAGAGGGCGCAAGAAGTGATCGCACAATGCGGATTCGGCGATCCGACGCGGCCAGTGCCCATGAAAGTGGCGATTCCGCTTTTCCAAGGGGCATCCCTTGAGGAAGACGACGCGCTACAAGATCGTTGGGTTAACTTGCTTGTGAACGCTGGGTATTCCGAAAGCGGGCTGGACGTACGGCGCGCGTACGTGGAGATACTTGGGCAATTGGATGGCCTGGAGGCACAGATTCTGGACAGGATTTATGCTCTGCCCTTTGACCAAGTACGGCATGAGGGCGTGCTCACGTGTTGGCTGCCGGAACGCGCGGAAGTTGCGACAACGGAGAACAGAAATTCGTCGGAGCCTTCGGATAGGGTGTGCGGGGCGCTGGCGAATTTACAGCGTTTAGGCTGCGTCTCCTTTGGGCTCACCTGGGGCGGCGGCGAGAACTTCAGAATTGTGAACTCGACGCGCCTAGGCAGGGACTTCGTTGTTGCTTGCCGGAAGCCGTCTAAAGCAGAAGGGCAAACCGCACTATATGTCTAGGTCCGCCTTCTAGTTGGCTGGTCTGGCGTGCGTGTTTTTTGTACCCGCATGGATACGGCTATCACCGGCCCACCATCGTGCCTATACAGAGAACCCTAGCGAAACGGAATCGCTCTTTACTGGGGAAATGGTCTGCGGTTCTTGATATACGAAAAACACTGGGTTTTCTAAACGTCCGATCCTGATATGAGGGCCCGCGCTTCGTCAGCCGAGTCATTAGCCCGCTTATTATGGCGGTGCGAGTATTCGAAGCCGATGAAATACGCTACATATCACGGGCCGCTTTCCACCGAGCGAAAAGGGACTTTGATACCTCAAAATGCATGGCGTCTTCCACCGGAAAGGCGGCGCCCCAGTACCAGCCTGCCGCGTTGAAGTAGGTCGACAGGATTAACAAGCCGCGCTGCGTCATGCTGTTTCCTTGTGCATCAAGCTCGCCGCCCAAGTTAATGTCGATCGCAGCTCCCCAGCTGTGATTCGACACGCCAGGTCCAATCTTCGTAGACCCGTCGGCTTGCCTGATCTTCGTAAAGCGCGAGCACAGCATGCCAGCCGATCCCAGCAGCGCGTAAAGATCTGGGATTTCACGCTGCACTCGCGACAACACGTCATGAAGCGACATTACCGCTGGCCGCAGCCCGGTGACCTTGAACGGGCCGACATTTCGCGTCTCGAGAAGGGGAGTGAATACCGGCGCATTGGGCTGGGTGCAGCTGCCGTCCGGTTTGTAGACGGCGTCTTGCACGGGGTGCCCGAACAGGTCTATCAGGTAGCTATTGGAAGGAGAAGACAGCCCAAGGTTGAACGTATGTTTTGGAGGGACCGGAATCAGTTCAAGGTAATTCATGGGCTCATTCTCCGTATCGCGCAGACGCGCAGACCTGCTTACGAGAAGCAGGCCTCGATGTGTAACGTTATCGTAGGCGGAGAAAACTGAGCGGGCATACCCACCTTTAGGTATGGACGCTGGTGCGCTAGGGCAGAAAAAGTCCGCCGAACCAGCCTGAGAACTGAAATTGCTTGCGCTTCGCCGGGGCTCTTGCCGGGTGAACCTGTGGCCCTTCCTGATGCCTTGGGCCGATGGTCGACCGGTCCATATCCCCTTTTTGCGAACGCTCCTGGCGTGGTCGTAAAACCGCCGGATTCGGTTTGGCGGGAGACTCTTGGGTTTGGCCTGCCACTCTGCAACGTCAAATCGCCAGCCCCGCCCCGTCCACCTTCAGGACCGGCACCCCCGCCAAATCCACCCCATCAAGACACCGTACGTTGACCGCCCAACCGACAAAGGCCTGCTTTCCCTGCGCCAGCTCTTGAGCCGTGGGCGCGCTGGGCACTCGAAACGGAAGGATCCCGCAGCGCGGACAAAAGTAGTCCTTTGCGGTCTTTGATCCCCACTGATAAACGCTCAAATCATCCAGCGGCGTCAACATGCGCAGTGCTGCGGTCGGTACGCGATGAATCAGCGCGCCACGCCGCTTGCAGATCGAGCAATTGCAGCTGCGGACATGGTCCAGGTTCATGTCCACTTCAAAGCGGCACGCGCCGCAATGGCAGGAGCCTTGATAGGTGCGCATAGGGGTCGTCCGCCTAAAAGGAGTGATTTTAGAGGCAGGGATGGCAAGGCGGGGTGGTACGGCCATCGTCAAATACCGCCATGCTATTCGGCGCAGGCTGCGTTTGCCCTCTACCCCGCCAACACCCGATCACAAACCTCCCCCGCTTGCCCCAGATAAGCCGCCGGATCACTCAAGCGATCCAGCTCTTCCTTCCCAAGCAGATCCCGCGTGCCCTCATGCGCCGCCAGCGCTTCCTGCATCGCAACCTTCAGCGTGCAGTTCCTGCGAACCGCCTCCTTGGACGCCCGTTCGACCAATTCATGCGCTTCGATACGACCCATTCGACCGCCAAGCGCCAGCGCGTACGCTTCGGCCAGAATCAACCCGTTCGTCGCACCAAGATTTCGGGCCATGTTTTCCGGATGCACTTCCAGCCCGTCCAGCATGCCCGCCAGATGCCGTAATGCGCCGCCCGCCAACGCGCAGATCTGCGGCAGGACGTCCCATTCTGCTTGCCAGCCGCCCAACGCGCGTTCGTGTTCCTGCACCATCGCGGACAGCATGGTGGACACCAGCGGTGGCATGCGGGTGGCGGCGGCGAGGATGGCGGCGCTGCTGACGGGGTTGCGCTTGTGCGGCATGGTGCTGGAGCCGCCGCGCCCCGGGCCGGCGGGTTCGGCTAGCTCGGCGATCTCGGTCTGCGCCATCAGCGACACGTCGCGGGCGATCTTGCCCAGCGTGCCGGTCAGCACGCCCAGTGTGGCCGCCAAGTCGGCCAGGCGGTCGCGATGCGTGTGCCAGGGCATGTCGGGCAGGGCAAGGCCCAGTTCTTCGGCCAGGGCGCGCGCGACATCGGGGGCGGCGTTGCCCAGGCTGGCCAGCGTGCCGGCGGCGCCGCCCAATTGCAGCAGGGCGCATTGTTGGGCGTCGTGGCGCAGGCGTTGCCGCGAGCGCGTCAGCGCTTGCAGCCAGCCCGCTGTCTTGGCGCCGAAGGTGGTGGGCAGCGCGTGTTGCAACCACGTGCGGCCGACCATGATTGTGTCGCGATGCGTCGCGGTCAGGCGGGCGCACGCGTTTTGTGCCGCGTCCAGGTCCTGGTCCAGCTGCGCGGCCACCTGTTGCAGTTGCAAGACCAGCGCGGTGTCCAGCACGTCTTGGCTGGTGGCGCCCCAATGCACGAAGCGTGCCGCCTCGGCGTCTGCCTGGCGCACGGCGGCGGTCAGCTGCTTGACGAAGGGGATGGCGATGTTGCCGGCCAGCATGGACGCGGAAGCGATGGCGTCCAGGTCCAGGATGCTGTCGATGTCCTCGGCATGGCAGACCTTGTGGATGCTGCGGGCCGCGCTGTCCGGGATGACGCCGCAACGCGCCTGGGCGCGGGCCAGCGCGGCTTGCACCGCCAGCATCCGCCGGATGGTGCCGGGCCCCGAGAACAAGCCCATGATGTCGCGGTCGGAATAGATCTGTTCGGTCAGGCCGGAAAGAATGGTCATGTTGTGCCCGTTGCTGACGTGGTCAGAGGTCGAAGAACACGGTCTCGCCCGCGCCCTGCAAGACGACGTTCCAGCGCAGTACGCCGTTGTCCGACGCCTGCGCGATCAGCGTGCCGCGGCGCGCGGCCGGCGTCTGGCGCAGCACCCAATCCTGTTCGTTGGCTTGTGCCTCGTCCGGAAAGTACAGGCGGGTGGACAGATGCTTGAGCAGGCCGCGCATGAACAAGGAGACCAGCAGATGGGGGGCTTGCAGCGAGCCGTCGGGCGCCGGCACGCCGCCGGGCTTGATCGTGGTGAAGCGGAACGAGCCGTCCGCTTCCGTGGGTACGCGCCCGAATCCCGTAAAGCCTGCTGCGCCGGCGTTGTCCGCATAGCGCGGGTCATCCGGGTGGCGGTACACGCCGCGCGCGTCGGCCTGCCAGATTTCTATCATGCCGTCGGGCACCGGGTTGCCCTGGCCATCGATGATGCGGCCTTCAATCACGACCGGGGGCGCGCCCAGGTCGGGCTGGCCCGCCGTCAAGTCCGCACAGTTCAGCCCGGACAGGCCGATGTGCAGGTAGGGGCCGACGGTTTGCGAGGTAGTGGGGTAGAGCATGCATTACTCCATCGGGGTAGCGTTACGGCCGCGCAGCACGATATCAAAGCGGTAGCCCAGCGCGTAGTCGGGCACGGTGGTTTCCCAATCAAGCGTGGCGACCAGGCGGGCGCGCGCCTTGGCGTCCGGCACGCATTGGAAGATGGGGTCAAATTCCAGCAGCGGGTCGCCGGGAAAGTACATCTGCGTGACCAGCCGCGTGGCGTACGCACGGCCGAACAACGAAAAGTGGATGTGCTGCGGCCGCCAGCCGTTGTAATGGTTGCCCCAGGGGTAGGCGCCCGGCTTGATCGTTTTGAACTGATAGCGACCGTGCGCGTCCGTGACCGTCCGGCCTTCGCCGCTGAAGTTGGGGTCCAGCGGGGCGTCGTGCTGATCGCGTTTGTGCAGGTAGCGGCCGGCGGCGTTGGCTTGCCAGATTTCGATCAGGGCATCGGGCACGGGCCGGCCGTTCTCGTCCAGCACGCGGCCCGACACGATGATGCGTTCACCGATGGCGTCGGCGTTGGCGATGCGCGTCAGGTCGTTGTCGCCCTGCTTGACGAAGGCGGCGCCGAATGCGGGGCCGGTGATTTCGGACAGGGTCTGCGGCACCGCGATCAGCGGTTCGTTTGGTGAACGCAGCAGCGTGGAACCATAAGCGTCGAAGCGGTAAGCGGGCTGGGTGTTCCAGAACGGACGCCGGTATTGGGCAAGATCGGACATTGCGAAAATTCTCCTATGTGTAGCGGATCAGGGCGTGCGATACGGTTGTGCGGGTGTAGGCCTGACCCGCCCCCCACAACGCCTGCGCATCACCCGCCGAACCAGCGCGCGGGCACGATCACCAGCGCCGGGAAAACGACCATCAGGAACATGATGGCGAACTCCGCCGCCATGAAGGGCATGACCCCGCGTGTGACGTCGTCCATCTTCATCTTGCCCACGCCCGCCACCACGTTCAGCACGGTGCCTACGGGCGGCGTCACCAGGCCGATCGAGTTGTTGATGATGAACAGCACGCCGAAATACACCGGGTCGATGCCGGCCGCGCGCACCACCGGCATCAGCACGGGCGTCAGGATCAGGATGGTGGGCGTCATGTCCATGGCGGTGCCCACCACCATCACCAACACCATGATCGCCGCCATCAACAGGATCTTGTTGCCGATGAATGGCTGAAGCATGTCCACGACTTTGGCGGGCAGGTCGGCCACGGTGATCAGCCACGCGCTGACCATGGCGGCGGCAATCAGGAACATCACGATGGCGCTGGTCTTGGCGGCCGACACGAACACCGCGTACAACTGGTTCAGCTTCAGTTCGCGATAGACCAGCGTCGATACCAGCAGCGCGTAGGTGGCGGCCACCACGGCGGCTTCGGTCGGCGTGAAGACGCCCATACGCAGGCCCACCAGGATGATGACCGGCAACATCAGCGCCCACAGCGCCTTGCGCGCCGCCGTGCCGATTTCCTTGGCGGATTTACGCGGCGGCGGCACCACTTTTTCACGGCGGACCAACCAGGCCCAGGTCAGCCACAAGGCGCCGCCAATCAGCAAGCCGGGAACGATCGCAGCCATGAACAGCTTTGAAATCGACACGTTCGCGGCCACGCCGAAAATCACCAAGCCGATGCTGGGCGGGATCACCGGGCCGATCACGCCGGTGGCTGCAATCAAGCCGCCGGCCGTTGATTTCTTGTGGCCCGCGCTGACCATCATCGGCAGCAGCAAGGCGGTCAACGCCGCCGCATCCGCCACGGCGGAACCGGACAAGGCCGACAACAGGCAGCCGGCCATGATCGTCACGTAGCCCAGGCCGCCCTTGACGTGCCCGACCAGCGCCAGGGCCAGGTCCACGATGCGTTTGGACAGGCCGCCCACGTTCATGATTTCGCCGGCCAGCATGAAGAACGGCACCGCCAGCAGCGGAAAGCTGTCCGCGCCGCCGATGACGTTCTGCGCCAGGATCTGCGAATCAAAGATATCCAGATGCCACATCAGCGCCACACCGCTGGCCAAGAGCGCAAAGGCAATGGGCACGCCCAACGCCATCACGCCCAGCAGCGACCCGATGAATACGAAGATGGTCATGCGCTTCTCCCCGGCGCGCCGTGGTTGGCGTCGTCCAGAATCTGCTTGAGCTGCACGGCTTCTTCGGATTCCTGGACCATGATCAGGTCCTCTTCGCGCAGCTTGCCGGCCAGCACGCGATAAAGATCCACCGCGATGATCAGCCCGGCCAAGGCCGAGAACACCAGCCCCGCCACATACACGATCGCCATCGGCAAACCGCTGACCGGCGCGCTGACGTCCGCGTTGATCACGGCCTGTTCCCAGCTGCCCTTGAACATCAGGCCCACGATGTACAGCATGATGATCTGGCCCACGACCAGGCATATTTTCTTGCCCGCCGTCGGCAGCTTGGCCACCACCATATCCATGCCCAGGTGGCCGCGTTCCTTCAGCGCGATGACGGCGCCCAGGAACGTCAGCCAGATGAACATCCAGCGCGATAGTTCTTCCGACAAGGTGATGCCGGAATTGAACCCGTAGCGCGCGACGACGTTGCCGAAAACCAGCACCACCATCGCCGCCAACAGCAGCGCGATGGCCAGTTCCAGCACGCGGCACGCGACCGCGATGAACCCGTCTATGAAGACCATGAGGCCGCCCCCTTCAGCGTGGGAAGAAGCGTGCGCGAAGTCATGCGCGCGCTTCTTTCAGGATGTCGACCAGCCCGCGCAGCGCCGTCAGGTAAGAATGCGGCCCCAACCCTTGCACGGTGCCGCGCACCGCCGGCGAAATGATCGAATGCGCGCGCCACGTTTCGCGCGCGGCGATGTTCGACATATGCACTTCCAGCGTGGGGAAGGGCATCGCCTTGATCGCGTCGTGCAGCGGCACGCCATGCTGCGTCAGCCCAGCCGGATTGACCAGCGCACCTTGCGCCGCGTCGATGTTCTGGTGCAGAAAATCGATCAGGGCGCCTTCGTGGTTCGATTGCAGCGTGGCCAGTTCCACGCCCAATTCCTCGGCCAGCGTGGCCAGGCGCTGGTTGATTTCAGCCAGGGTGGTGGTGCCGTAAATGTGCGGCTCGCGGCGCCCGAACAGATTGAGGTTCGGGCCATGCAAAACAAGAATCTTCATGATGGATACGCCGGTGCGTTTACTTGCGGATGCGTGCGAGTTCGTCGTTGTAGAGCTTGACGATGGCGGGGTCGTAGCTGCCGGTGAAGTGTTCAATGACGGGCTTGACGACCTGCTGCATGCGGACTTTTTGCGCGGGCTCGATCGTGTTGTATTGGATGCCCTTGGCTTGCAATTGCGCCACGGCCTTTTGCGCCGCTTCACGGCTGACGTTGCGCTGGTAACCGCGCGCCTCGTCGGCCGCCTCTTGCATCATGCGCTGTTCGGTGGGCGACAGCTTGTCCCAGAATTTCTTGCTGACCAGCACGATGTTGGCGGCATACACGTGGTTGGTCGCGCTGACGTACTTCTGCACTTCGTAGAACTTGTTCGACAGAATCACCGAGTACGGATTTTCCTGGCCGTCCACCGCTTTGGATTCCAGCGCGCCGTACAGTTCGGCAAACGGCATGGGTACGGGGTTGGCCTTGAACGCCTTGAACGTGTCCAGGAATACCGGGTTGGGAATGACGCGAATCTTCAGGCCCGCCAGGTCTTCCGGCTTGGTGATGGCGTGCTTGGAGTTGGTCACGTTGCGAAAGCCCAAGTCCCAGAAACCCAGCGCAACCAAGCCCTTTTCGGGCAACTTGGCGATCAGCGCGCGGCCCAGTGGCCCATCCAGCAGCGCGTCCGCCTGGCCGAAGTCGGTGACCGAAAAGGGCAGGTCTACCAGCCCGAATTCCTTGACGATGCCGGCCAGCGACGTGGATGCCGGCGCCGACATTTCCTGCACGCCGCCTTGCAGGCCGGACTGCTGCTGCATTTCATTGCCCAGCTGCGATGCGGGGAATTCCTTCACCTTCAGTTTGCCGCCGCTTTTGCTGGCAAGAATTTCTGCAAACTTCTGCACGCCCGCGCTCACGGGGTGATCGGTGTTGTTCAGGTGACCGAAGCGGATGGTGCGTTCCTGAACGTCTTGCGCGTGGGCCGTCATGGCGGTCGAGCACAGCAGGCCCATCAGGCCCAGGCAGAAAATGCGGGTCTTCATCGTTGTCTCCTTCCGTGATTTTTTGGAATGTTCTCGATGTCTTGGAGGACTCGGTAGTGGAATGTAATTCCGAGTGGAATAGTTTTCCACCTAGGGTTATCATCCATCACCCCATTACTTGTTGAGATGACATGGCCGGAGTCCTCGAACGCGCGCTTGCCGTCATGGAGCACCTTTCCTCCAGACCCGAAGGCGTGCCGCTAGCCTCGCTGGCGCAGCAGCTGGAGATCCCCCAAAGCGCCGCCCATCGCTTGCTGACCGACCTGTGCCGTTGCGGCTACGTCAGGCAGATTCGCGACCACGGCGACTACGCGCTGACCGCCCGGGTGGCGTCCATCGGACTGAGCTATCTGGCGGCCACCGGCATCGTCGATATCGCCCAGCCGCTGGTCGACCGGCTGGCTGATATCTCGGGCGAGCTGGTGCGCCTGGCCATCGTCGATAACGAAAGGCTGACGTGGGTCGCCAAGGCGCAGGGCGCGCGTCACGGCCTGCGCTATGACCCGGAAATGGGATCGGACGCGCGGCTGTCGTGCAGCGCGTCCGGGCACGCGTGGATGTTGACGATGTCGGACGAACGCGCGCTGGATCTGGTGTCGCGGCAGGGCTTTGGTTCCCCCGCGGAATATGGCCCGAACGCGCCCACCACGATTGCGGCATTGACGAAGATGCTGCAAGCCGGCCGCAAGCGCGGCTACGCAATGATCAACGAAGTGTTCGCACCCGGCATGACTGCCATGGCGGCGCCCGTGCAGCGCAAAGGCGAAGACGCCATCGGCGTGCTTAGTATCGCGGGCCCCGCCATGCGGCTGACCGAAGCGCGCATGCTGGAACTGGGGCCGCAGTTGCTGGCGGCCACCGAAGAGTTGGCGCTGGCAAGCCTGGCGTCGCCGATGTTCCGAAAGCGCTTTCCCATGCAGGGCCGTAACGACGGCGACGACACGGCAAAGTAGGCGGTGTTTGGACCCAACCGCGTAAGTTCGGACCCGTGCACGCCGCTCCCCGGCTATCGCGCGCTAGTCCTCTACTGCCGGGCCATTGCCCCACGTGCCCACGCGCGCCGAGCGCAGTAGCGGCGATGCCTCTCCCGCCTGTGCCAACTCACTGGCCGCGCGCAGCAGCGCCGGCCCGAATTTTTCCATTGCCTTCAGCGTCAAGCGTTGCGACGGGCCGGCCACTATCAGGATGCCCGTGCTGGCGTGGCCGGGGCGGCGAACCGGCGCGGCCATCGCGCTCATGCCCGCCGCATAGACGTCTTGCAGCATGCTGTAGCCGCGCCGGCGGTGGCCATCCAGGCTGGCTAGCAGCGCGCGGATCGACGTGGGCGCGTTCGGCCCGAAGTCGCGCGGCTTGCCCAGCCCTTGTTCGGTGACATAGGCAATGGCCTGGTCCTCCGGCAACGTCATCAGCCAGGCGTGGCCGGCCGCGCTGCAAGACAGGCGCAGGTCGATGCCCATGTCGGGGTCGTACAGCAGCCCGGACTTCGCCCCTTGCGCCTTGGCAACCAAGGTCAGGCGCTTGCCGTCGACGATGGCCAGCCGCACCAGTTCGCCGGTTGCCAGGGCGAAGCGGTCAATGACCGGTTGCGCAATGTCGACCACGCCCGAACGCCCCAGAAAGCTCAGGCCCATCGACGCCAGCTTGGTCGTCAGCGCATACTCGCCGCGCACCGGCGTCTGCCGCACATAGCCATACTTCATCAACTCGTGCAGGGTGCGGTGGCAGCCGCTGCGCAATTGGTTCAGGTCGTCGGCCACCGTCGCCAGCGCGACGCCGTCGGGGTGGTTGGCCAGGTATTCAAGCAATGCCAGTGTCTTTTCTATTGCCCCGCTCATGCAAGCTCCCTGGGTTGGCCACCATGAAAAATCCGCGCGCCGGATGCCGAAGAATTCAAATTTTGAATTCATCCAAAATTTGAACGGCATTCAAAATTATGCCCTAAGCTCGCAGCGAAATAGTCCTTGCCGACACCAAACAAGAGGGGTTGTGATGCAGATTGGAAAGCCGTTATTTCGCCTTGCCGTAATTGCCGCCGCATCCCTGTCGGTTTGCCTGGCGCTGACAGCCACCGTGGCCGCGCAAGAGATCAAGGCGCGCACCATGAAGTTTGCATTCAGCTTGGCGGCGGATCATCCGTTGGGGCAGGGCGCGCAGAAATTTGCCGACCTGGTCGCCGAGAAAAGCGGCGGCAAGATGAAGGTGTCGATCTATGCCAACGCCGTGCTGGGGGGCGACCCGCAAAATCTGTCGGCGGTGCGCGGCGGCACGCTGGACTTCACGTCGATGGCTACCGGGCTGCTGGCCGGCATCGACAAGCGCTTCATGGTGTTCGACCTGCCTTTTTTGTTCAACGACGCGAGCGAAGCTTATGCGGTGTCCGATGGCCCGGTGGGCAAGCGTCTGCTGGACGGCTTGGCCGACCACGGCCTGGTCGGCCTGGGTATCTGGGACCTGGGCTTTCGCAATATGACCAACAGCCGCCGCCCGATTACCGGCGTGCAGGATTTTCAGGGCTTGAAGATCCGGGTGATTGCCGCGCCCGTCTATATCGAGATGTTCAAGACCCTGGGCGCCAATCCGGTGCCGATGACGTTCGGTGAAGTCTATGGCGCGTTGGAGTCCAAGGCGATCGACGGGCAGGACAACCCCGTGGGCGTGATCCAGTCCGCGAAGTTCGCCGAGGTGCAGAAGTATCTGTCGCTGACGCGGCATATCTATACCGGCATGCCTTTCCTGATGAGCAGGAAGACGTGGGATGGCATGTCGCCGGCCGAACGCCAGATCATCCTGGACGCGGCCAACGAAGCCAAGTCGCAAGAGCGCAAGATCTCGCAGGCCAAAGAAGCCGTGGCCATCGACGACTTGCGCAAGCTGATGCAGGTGAACGAGCCGTCGCCGCAAGCGGTCGACGGCCTGCGCCAGGCCGTCAAGCCGGTGGTTGACAAGTTCGCCGGCGAGATCGGCGCGGACGTGATGCAGCAGGTGGCCACGGAGTTGTCCGCGCTGCGGGCAAAGCGCTGATCATGGCGCTATTGGGCTGCGCCGCCATCGCCATGTGGTGGGACATCGCGCCGGCCTGGCGCGCGGAATTCGAAGACTGGCACTCGCATGAACACTTTCCCGAACGCATGGGGGTGCCGGGTTTTCTGCGCGGCTCGCGCTGGGTCAGCGCCCATGGCGGCGTAGGCTTTTTCGTCATGTACGAACTGGACGCGTACGGCACGCTCAGCTCGCCGGCTTACCTGGGCCGGTTGAATCGGCCGACGCCCTGGTCCACCAAGCTGATGCCGCAACATCGCAACATGATCCGCAGTCAGTGCCGGGTGCTGGAAAGTGTGGGGGGCGGTTTGGCCCGGTATGCGTTGACCATCCGTCTGTCACCGCGCGCGGGTGCGCAGGACGCATTGCGCGCCTATCTGAAAGCGCATGCCGCGGCCAGTTGCGCGCGCCCGGGCATTTCCGGTGCGCATCTGCTGATGACGCAGACGCCGGCAATTGCGCAAACGACCGAGCAAGCCATACGCGGCGCGAAGGACGGTGTTGCCGATTGGATCTATGTCGTCAACGGCTACGACATCAACGCGGTCACCGCTTGCGAAGGGGACGTGCGCAACGCCGAAGCACTTGCGGTGCACGCCGACCCGGCCGACGCGTGGTCGGACATTTATTGTTTGTCGCATACGTTCGAATCGTATGGACCGGGGCCGGCAAGGCAAGGAGTAACGTCAAAGTCGTAATGCAAAATAGCGGGGGCACGCTACTACGCAGGTTTCGGCAAATGCTAATCTCAAACAACCGTTTTATCGGCGCACCCATTTTTCAAAGGCCCGCCCATGCCCTCTATTGATCCGTCCCTTTCCTCTTTGACCCTGAATACCAGCGAAGACGGCCTGCGTTATCTGCAAGGCTATGTCGACACGCCGGACATTAACGGGGGCCAGGTCTATGTGTCCGTTCAGGTGTTGGCGGACTCTCGCGACAATGAGGCCGCGACGGCGGCCTTCACGCGGATCATGCAGGACCTGGGCACGTGGATCGGCAAGGCGACGGCGTATCTGGAAGACCTGTATCGCAGCGATCCGGACGTGCTGGGGTGTGACGCATCGTTCCAGCTTCCCGCGGGCGTGCCCTTGGTGGGCGGCCCGGAAGTCATCTTTCATGGTGAGGAAGACTGGTCCATTCTGTTCGAGCAGGGGGTGTTTCCCATCTGCGAACCCTACGGCATCATGGTCAACTTCCAGGACGGCGAAGTGGCGGATTTCACTGACCTGTCGGGCGTCGAAGACGACTGACGGCCAAGCCGCGCTGCTACGACTTGGAACGATTTTTTGACGTTTGCCTTGCTATAAATAGGGCTGATAAAGCCACGGGCCAGGGAAAATGTTGATTCGATTGTTCAGCCGCCATAGCGTGGCGCTGTTGCTTGCCGCACTGATATCCGCCTGTTCGTCCACGCCGCCCACCCCGACCGGTTCCAGCGAAGCCGCCAAGGTTGCCGCATCCGAGCGGGTGGTCAGCGACAACTGCAAGATTCTGCGCAGCCGCTGCATCTTTGAAGGGTCTTACGATGCGGGCGAACGAAATTATGCCGAACTGGAAGCCAAACGCCTGAACAAGGCGGAATTGGATCGGCTGCGGCGCATGGCGCAGTAGCCTCAAAGCGCGCCAGCAATCGCGCGCGGTACGCAATTGTCTCGGTGGCGCCGCAAGCCGTCGGGCCACATCGCACGCGCTATCTCCGTATGTCGAAAGTCTTATTAATGCGCATTATCTGCATGGATTATCTCGCTGGCGGATTATTACAGAATAATCCGCAATAAAGTTAACGCGTTAGATACTTTCTGTCTGGTTTGATTGCCTTTCCTAAACTTCGGGGACGCATCCCTCACTACACTTCGCGGTCCGTATAGAAATGCGAATCCGGGATGTTCAATAGGGCGGTGATAGTGCATGTGGCTGTGTTACTTGTGCTCTGGCCATCACAAAAAATAAGGCAGGAGATAATCTGTGTGCAATACCCCCTTAGTACCCGAATCATCGTGCTGATCCAAAAAGACATTTATATGAAATGGAACGCGCCGGCGCAGAGTGGCTGTACATCGGAATCCGAGCACAGCGCCGCGCGGATAAGGCCGGTAACCGGCGTTCGCGGCTGAAAAAGCCGCCTTCTAACGCGGCGGCGCTTGCCGTTCAAGCTCGCGCACGATCTTGTCTTTCAGTGCCAGCAAGTCCGCCGCGTGCTGCCTTTCCACGGACGCCGCGGTGTCGTCCGTCATCAAGCTCAGGTTCAATGCCAGCGTCGGGCCTCCGGGCACGCGCAGCGGGGTGGACATGGCGACAACGCCGGGCTGCCACGACGCCACGCAATAACCCGCCGAGGTCACTTTAGCGATCGCCCGATCAATATCCGCGCGTATCGGTTTCCACGATGCGCTGCGATACCCCGACATTATTTTCTTGAGTAGCGCGTGGCGCTCTGCTGCCGGGCGTGTGGCCAGATACGCGCGGCCCAAAGACGTGAGTTCCATCGGAACACGTTGGCCCGCCACGATGGTGCGAAGGGACGCCCGTCGGTTATAGCGGATGGATTCCAGATAAACCATTTCGGTGCGGTCGGCGCCGGCAAGGCCGATATTGACGTGCAGTTTGTTGGAGACGTCTCGCATGGTTGGCGTAGCGGCGTTCAATACCGGCGACGCCGCGCGCATGGCGTGGCCCAGGCTTAACACCGGCGCGGCCAGGCGGTAGGCGCGCGCGCCGCGCTCATATTCCAGAAAGCCGCTGGTGACCAGCGTCTGCGTCAGCCGGCTGACCGTGGCCGCTGACAGGCCGGTGCGTTCGGCAAGCTCGCCATTGCCCAGCAGGTCGGTGCCGGGCTTGAATGCCCGCAGGATTTCCAGGCCACGGGCCAACGATCGGTTCTGGCCGACGCCATCGAATCGTTGCGGCGCGTGGGCCGGGTCATCGGGTGTCAAAGTTGCCATCGGTCAAAGCCGCCATTGTCGAATCCTTCATCGTCGAAGCCCGCACAGCCAATTCCACCAGATGGAATTGCCCCCGTGTTTTTCCCTACTGTAGCGCCTACCGTGTCGATATCGCCAGCGAAAAAAACATCGGATCGCGCTGGCCTATCGACCCAGACGGAGCAACAAGATGGCGGACTACGAATTCATCAAACTGCATGCGGACGGCGGCGTGGCAACGCTGACGCTGAACCGGCCAGAGAAGCGCAACGCCATCAGCGACGCCATGCGCGCCGAACTGATCCATGCGCTGGAAGCCGTGGCCGCCGACCGGGGCACCAAGGCGCTGGTGCTGACCGGCGAAGGCAAGGGCTTCTGCGCGGGCGGGGACATTTCCGGCATGCAGCGTCGCATGGAGGCGCCGTCGGGTGACATCGCCTTCAATGGGTGGTCGCGGCAGCAGCGCGTGCACCATGCGGTCAGCCTGCTGTTTCGCATGCCCAAGCCCACCATTGCCGCCGTCAACGGCGCGGCCGCCGGCCTGGGCGCGGACACGGCGCTTAGCTGCGATTTAATCGTGGCGTCGGACAGCGCGTCGTTCACCTGGAGCTACATCGCGCGCGGCTTGATTCCCGATGGCGGCGGCATGTTTTTCCTGCCGCGCCGCGTGGGCCTTGCCCGCGCCAAGGACCTGATCTATTCCGGCCGCAAGGTCTTGGCGCAAGAAGCCCTGGCGCTGGGCATCGCGGACCGGCTCGCCCCGGCCGGCGACGAAGTGCGCGCGGCGCAGGCCTGGGCCGCCGAACTGGCCAAGGGCTCGGCCACCGCGTTGGCGCTAAGCAAATCGATACTGGACCAAAGCTCCGAGCTGACCGCCGACCAGGTTTTCGCCATGGGCAGCCAGGCGCAGGGCATCTGCTACACCAGCACGGAACACCGCGAATCCGTTGCGGCCTTCCTGGCAAAGATGGCCGAGGCGAAGATGGCCCAGGCCAACACGGCGTCGGGCCGTGCCGCCGGAGACGCGCAATGAGCGGCATACAGAAATTGCTGCGACCGCGCAGCGTCGCGGTCGTGGGGGCATCGGCGGACCCGGCCAAGACGTCGGGGCGGCCCGTGGCCTATCTGCAAAAGCACGGCTTTGAAGGGCGCATTTATCCCGTCAACCCCAAAGCGTCAGAGATTGGCGGGCTGCGTTGCTATCCCGACATCCGCTCCTTGCCGGAAGCGCCGGACGTGGCCATCGTGCTGCTCAGCGCTGAACGGACGCAGCAAGCCATTGCCGAACTGGCGGCCATGGGCACGGGCGCGGCCATCGTGCTGGCCAGTGGCTATTCGGAAACCGGCGAGGCGGGCGCGCGCCGTCAGCGCGAACTGCGCGAGGCGGCGGGCAGCATGCGCATCCTGGGGCCGAACACCATCGGCCTGGTCAACCTGACCGACCGCATCACCTTATCGGCCAGCGGCGCGTTGGAAGTGGATGAACTGACCAGCGGGGCAGTCGGCTTGGTGTCGCAAAGTGGCGGCATCCTGGGCGCGTTGCTGTCGCGCGCGGCAGCTCGCGGCATCGGGTTTTCCAAGCTGATCTCCACCAGCAACGAGGTTGATCTGGACCTGGCGGATTTCGTGGATGCGTTGGTGGACGACCCGGCCACGCGCGTCATCGCGCTGTATGTCGAGAGCATCCGCAACCCCAAGACGTTTCGCGCGGCGGCGCGCAAGGCGGCGGCGGCCGGCAAGCCCATCGTGGCGTTCAAGATCGGCCGCTCGGAATCCGGCGCGCAGGCGGCGGCCTCGCATACGGGCGCCTTGGCTGGGGCCGACGCCATGTACGACGCGCTGTTCGACGAGACCGGGATCATTCGCGCGCAGACGTTTGCCGAGCTGCTGGACATGCCCGCCGCGCTGGCCGGCGATCGCAAGCTGCGCGGCGATCGCGTGGCGATCCTGACGTCAACGGGTGGGGCGGGCACGCTGGTGGCGGACAGCCTGGGCATGGCGGGCTTTGAGCTGCCCGCGCCGGACGCCGCCACGGGCGCCGCCTTGCGCGCGCTGCAAACGGGCGACCACGCCGCGCTGGATCGCAACCCGATCGACGTGACGCTGGCCGGTTTGCAGCCTGACTTGCTGCGTAACGCCATCCGCATCGTGCTGGAAAGCGATCAGTACGATGCGCTGGTCGTCATCGCGGGATCTTCCGCCGTGGCGCAGCCCGAGCTGATGGCGGGCGCGCTGCGCGATTCGCTGACGCCTGACGGCAAACCGGTGCTGGCGTATATCAGCCCGCACGCACCACGCGCCGCTGAAGTCCTGAGCCGCTACGGCGTGCCCGCTTTTCCCGCGCCCGAAAGTGTCGGCGCGGCGTTGTCCGCCATGCGGCGGGTGCAGCGTGGCAAGCCGCGCCCGGTGCGCGATGGTGCGCCGTCCCGCGCGGCTTCGCCCATGTTTCTGGAACCGCACCAGGCGCTGAACGAAGCAGAGGCCAAAGCGCTGTTCGCGCAGTTCGGGATACCGGGCGTGCGAGAAATGATCGTCAATGCCGACGCCGACGCCGACGCCGAAGCCGAAGCCGAAGCCACCCGCGTGGCCCACACACTGGGTCCGCGCGTGGTGCTCAAGCTGCTGTCGCGCGACATCACCCATAAGAGCGACGTGGGCGGCGTGGCCGTCAATGTCGCGCCCGAGGACATTGCGCAGCGGGTGCGGCAGATGCGCGCCGACGTGCAGCGGCACACCGGTACCCCGCCCGACGCCTATCTGGTGCAAGAGATGGTCACCGGCGCGGCCGAGCTCATCGTCGGCCTGCATCACGACCCGCTGGGCACGGCGATATTGCTGGGCATGGGCGGCGTGGTGGCCGAGCTGGTGCGCGACACCACCTTGCTGCTGTTGCCCGACGTCGGCGCGGCCTTGGCGGCGGATGACGTCGAGGCGGCGCTGCGGCGCTTGAAGACCTGGCCCTTGCTGGATGGCTATCGCGGCCGCCCCAAATGCGACGTGCCCGCGCTGGTGCAGGCGGTGTTGGCGTTTGCGCGCATGGCCGGCACCTTGCAAGGCCAACTGCTGGAGGCCGAGATCAACCCGCTTTTCGTCAAGCCGCTAGGGCAGGGCGTCTGCGCGGCTGATGGTGTCGTGGTGATGCAGGACTAGGCAGGCACGCCGCCATACCCTCACCCCCTTTTTTTGCCGACGCGCCGCGCAAGATCGGCGCAAAAAAATATCAGGAGACAACGATGAAGACCTACCCCTTTGCCTTGCGGCCCATCAGGGCGATCGCCGCTGCAATGTTGACGCTAGGCGCCGTGGCCGCGCCGCAAGCGCACGCCGCCTTTCCCGACCGGCCATTGCGCATCGTCGTGCCGTTTACGCCGGGCGGCGGCACGGACATCATCGCGCGCCAGCTTGCCAAGGGCCTGACCGACGAACTTGGTCAATCGGTCATCGTCGAGAACCGGCCGGGCGGCAGCACCATCATCGGCACCGAGAATGTGGCCAAGAGTCCGCCCGACGGCTACACGCTGCTGATGGCGACGTTCGCGCATGCGGTCAACCCCGCCATCCACAAGAAGCTGCCCTACGACACCGACAAGGCGTTTGCGCCCGTTGCGCTGATCGGCAAGTCGCCCAACGTGCTGGTGGTGTCGCCCAAGTCCAATTTCAAAAGCGTGCAGGACATCCTGGCCTACGCGCGCGCGCATCCTGGCAAGCTGACGTTCGGTTCTTACGGCAATGGCACGTCGGCGCATCTGGCCGGAGAATTGTTCAAAAGCCTGGGCAAGGTCGACGTCCTGCATGTGCCGTACAAGGGCGCGGGCCCCGGCATCAACGACCTGATGGGTGGGCAGATCGACATGATCTTTTCGACGTCGGCCAGCGTCAGCGGCCACGTCAAGACCGGGCAGTTGCGCGCGCTGGCCGTGACGACCAAAGACCGTTCGCCGTCCTATCCCGGCGTGCCTGCCGTGGCCGAAGCGGGTGTGCCGGGCTACTACGTGGACAGCTGGTACGGCGTGTTCGTCCCGCAAGGCACGCCCGCAGCGGTGGTCGACAAGCTGAACGGCGCGATCAAGAACGTGTCGGGCAAGGCGGATTTTAAGGCGGCGCTGGAATTGGAAGGGTTGGTGGCTGATGTGGGCACGCCTGCCGCGCTGGGGGATTACGTAAAACAGGAAGAAACGCGCTGGAGCAAGATCGTCAGCGAGGCCGGCATAACCGACGCGCCTTAGGAACCGCGCGCTGGCGCGGCGCGGGCGGACGCGCGGATGAACGCGGTAGCCGGGATACGTAGGCGGGATACGTAGGCGGGATACCGGGCCGGGTACGTAGCCGGAATACGTAGCCGGAATACGTAGCCGGAATACGTAGCCAGACTACCTGGCCGGACTACCTGGCCGGGATACCTGGCCGGGATACGGCAGAATCAATGACCGGCGTGCAGGTCCCGCGGCGTGTCCACATCGGCGTGCACGCCGGGGTCGTCCACCGCCAACTCGTGCACGGGATGGCGCAGTAGCAAGCTGCGCGCGCCCACATCGCCCGACAGCGCGGCAAGCTCGGGCCAGAGATCGCGCGCGAAGGCGACGGGGTGGCCGCGCTTGCCTTGCCACGTAGGCGTCACGATGCGATGGCGCGCCGCTGCGGCGGCCACTTGCAGGCAGGTGTCGGCGCGCAACCACGGCATGTCGGCCAAGGCGACAAGGCACGACGACGCGGCGGGAACGCTCTGCCCCTGGGCGGCAACGTCTCGCCCTTTGGGTAAGGAACCCTTGGCCCGGTCAATGGGCGAGCCAAGCAAATGGCGGGCGGCGGTCGCCAGACTGTCGCCCATGCCGTCCGCGATCGCGCCCACCATGACAAGCTCGCATCCTTCCGCTTGCAGCAGCGCGCCCAGCGCCGCTTGGTCGGGTCGAAGCACCGCGATGGTGCGTGACGTGGCGCTGCCCAGCGCGCGGGCTGACGCCACCGCCACCGGCGTGCCATCTTCCAATCGCGCCATCAACTTGTCCTGACCGGGGGCGTCTGCGCCGTAGCGCCGCCCATGGCCGGCCGCCAGCAAGATGCCGATGCACGCGGCCGAGGGCAAAGCGCGCAACGCGGAAGAGGGGGACGCGGAAGGCGGGGACAAGGAAGGCGCTGACAAGGAAGGCGGTGACAAGGAAGGGGCGGACAAAGAAGGCGCTGACAAAGAAGGGGCTGACAAAAAAGGGGCTGACAAAGATGGGGCTAACAAAGAAGGGGCGGACAAGGAAGGGCTGACGAAGATAGTAGCGGCCTAGGCATGGCGCTTGCTGGGCGATCACGATTGACGGTGGGCAGCTGGGAGGTGGAGCGTGGCGTCTCGGACACCCGCGCCACTTCCGACATTCCCCCCCGTAATTCGTGAATTTCACTCAACGGTGTATGCGGATTTTGCCTCTTTTCTTGCCGGGTAAGCCACTGTTAGAGTAAGTCCGATATTTCCAAGGGCACCAACATGGAAAGTCTTGATCTACAAGTGTTGGCCGCTATCCAGGCGTGGCGGCGCCAGGGCCACCGGTTTGTGCTGGCCACGGTAGCCGCAACCTGGGGCGCCTCGCCCCGGCCACGCGGATCGTGGCTGGCGGTGCGCGACGATGGCCGCATCGCAGGGTCGGTATCCGGTGGCTGTATCGAAGACGACCTTATCGAAAAAATGCGGCGCGGCGACCTGTGGCGCGCTGGCCCCTACGCCCTGACGTACGGCGCCACCCGCGACGAAGCCCTGAACTTTGGCTTGCCCTGCGGCGGCATCCTGGAATTGTTGATCGAACCCAAACCGGATGCGGTGCAACTGCAAAGCCTTGCCGACCGCCTGCGCGACGGCGAACTTATCAAAAGATCGTTGAGCCTGGCCGATGGCACCGCGTTGCTGGCCCTTGCCGCGCCGGGCGATCGATTCGGCTGGGATGGCAAGACGCTTACCACGCTACACGGCCCGCAATGGCGCTTGCTGCTGGTCGGGGCGGGCGACATCGCGCGCTATGTGGCGCCGATGGCGCTGGCGCTGGGCTTCGACGTCACCGTGTGCGACCCGCGCGAAGAATATGCCGCGTCTTGGGACGTGCCGGGTACTCGACTTGTCACGACGATGCCTGACGACACGGTGATGGCCCTTGCGCCGGACGTGCACACGGCGATCATCGTGCTGGCGCATGACCCCAAGCTGGACGACATGGCCTTGCTGGAGGCGCTGCCGTCGCCGGCGTTCTTTGTGGGCGCGTTGGGCTCGCGCCGCACCAACGAACAGCGACGCGCGCGTCTGCGCGAACACTTTGGTTTTACAGAAGCGCAGGTTGCGCGCCTGCGCGGCCCGGTGGGCCTGCCCATCGGCAGCCGCACCCCGCCAGAGATCGCGGTGTCGATCCTGGCAGAGCTGACGCAGCAACGTATCCAACAGACGACACACGCCGCCGCGCATTCCCGCCGGGAATGGGAATGCGGGTTGCTGCAACCCGACCCGAAACCCGACCCGCAACCCGACCCGCAGCGCGTCGCCGTCCGCGTCGCCGACTAAACAAAGGGGCAGACTTGGAAAACTCATCCGCAATCAAGATCACCCGGCGCAATCTGCTGAAAGCGGGCGCCGTTTCCGCAACCGCCATGGCCGCCTCATCGTCGGTGTCGTTGGCGCAGCAGGCCACGCAGACCGGCGTGCAGCCCATGTCCGCCACAGTAACGCTGCGGGTCAATGGGTCGCCACGCGAAGTGTCGTTGGACATGCGCACCAGCTTGCTGGACGCGCTGCGCGAACACTTGCATCTGACCGGGACCAAGAAGGGGTGTGACCACGGCCAGTGCGGCGCCTGTACGGTCGTGCTGGATGGGCGCCGCGTCAATTCCTGTTTAACCCTGGCGGTGATGCATGACGGCGCCGAGATCACCACCATTGAAGGGCTGGGCTCGCCGGCCGCGCTGCACCCGCTACAGGCCGCTTTCGTCAAGCATGACGGCTATCAGTGCGGCTACTGCACGCCCGGTCAGATCTGTTCGGCGGTGGCCATGCTGGAAGAATTGGCGCAAGGCGTGCCCAGCCACGTCAGCGACAGCCTGACCGAGCGCCCGCTGCTCAGCGTGGACGAAATCCGCGAACGCATGAGCGGCAACATCTGCCGCTGCGGCGCCTATTCCAACATCATTGAAGCCATCACCGAGGTGGCGGGGAGCAAAGCATGAGGCCGTTTACCTACGAACGCGCACGCACCCCCGCCGACGCCGCCGCCAGCGCCGCCCAGGCGCGCGGCGCGCGCTTCATCGCGGGCGGCACCAATCTGCTGGACCTGATGAAGCTGGAAGTGGAAACGCCCACGCACCTGATCGATGTGAACGGCCTGGAGCTGGACCAGATCATGCCCACGCCCGACGGCGGGCTGCGCATCGGGAGCCTGGTGCGCAATACCGATCTGGCCGCCGACGAGCGCGTGCGGCGGGACTACGCCGTGCTGTCGCGCGCCATTCTGGCCGGCGCGTCCGGGCAGATACGCAACCGGGCGACCACAGCGGGCAACCTGCTGCAACGCACGCGCTGCCCGTATTTCTACGACACCAACATGCCGTGCAACAAGCGCGCGCCGGGCACGGGCTGTTCGGCCATCGGCGGCGTAACGCGTCAGTTGGCCGTGATCGGCACCAGTGACGCCTGTATCGCCACGCACCCCAGCGACATGGCGGTGGCCATGCGCGTGCTGGACGCGCAGGTGGAAACGGTGCGGCCGGACGGCGCCACGCGCGTGATTCCTATTGCCGACTTCTACCGCCTGCCCGGAGACACGCCGCATATTGAAAGCACGCTGGAACCCGGCGAGCTGATTACGGCGGTAGCCCTGCCCAAGCCGGCCGGCGGCACGCACGTGTACCGCAAGGTACGCGACCGCGCGTCCTACGCGTTTGCGCTGGTGTCCGTGGCCGCCGTGGTCCAGGCGGACGGCAGCGGCCGGGTGGCGTTGGGCGGCGTGGCGCCGCAACCGTGGCGTCTGGACGCGGCCGACGCCGCATTGCCGCAAGGCGCGCAAGCGGTGGCCGACCGCCTGTTGGCCGATGCCCGACCCACCGCCGACAACGCGTTCAAGCTGACGCTGGCGGCGCGAACCCTGAGTGCAGTGCTGGCGCAAGCGAGGGCCTGACGCGATGAAATTCGATACTCCCGCTACCCAAAATCCCATCGATCAAATGAAGGTCGTGGGCCATGGCGTCGATCGCATCGACGGCCCCTTGAAAACCACCGGCCGGGCGCCCTATGCCTACGAGCGGCATGACGTGGCGCCGGACGCCGCCGTGGGCTATGTGCTGGGCGCGGCCATTGCAAAAGGCCGCATCACGTCGATGGACATCGAAGCCGCGCGCCGCGCGCCGGGCGTGCTGGCGGTGGTGACCGCGCAAAACGCCGGCAAGCTGGGCAAGGGCAAGATGAATACCGCCACGCTGCTGGGCGGCCCTGCCATCGAACACTATCACCAGGCCATCGCCTTGGTGGTGGCCGAAAACCTGGAACAGGCGCGCGCCGCCAGCCGGCTCATCCGCGTGCAGTACGAACGCACGCAAGGCGCGTTTGATCTGGCCGCCGAGAAAGCGTCCACGGACAAGGCCGGCAAGGGCGATCCGCAAGAGGACCGCGTGGGTGAATTCGAAAGCGCCTACGCCCAGGCGCCGGTGAAGATCGACCACACCTACACCACGCCCGACCAATCGCACGCCATGATGGAACCGCATGCGTCCGTGGCCAAGTGGGAAGGCGATGCGCTGACGGTGTGGACGTCGAATCAGATGGTGGATTGGGGCCGTGGCGACCTTGCGCGCACCTTGGGCGTGCCGCGCGAAAAAGTGCGCCTGATCTCGCCCTATGTGGGGGGCGGCTTTGGCGGCAAGCTGTTTGTGCGCGCGGATGCCTTGATGGCGGCGCTGGGCGCGCGGGCGGCGGGCCGGCCGGTAAAGGTGGCGCTGCAACGCCCGTTGATGGCGAATAACACCACGCATCGGCCCGCAACGATTCAGCGCGTGCGCATCGGCACGACGCCAGACGGCAAGATCACTGCCATCGGCCACGAAAGCTGGTCGGGCGATTTGCCGGGCGGCCAGCCCGAGTTGGCCGTGCAACAAACGCGGTTGCTGTACGCCGGCGCCAACCGGCTGACCGCGCTGAACCTGATGCAGCTGGACCTGCCCGAAGGCAACGCCATGCGCGCGCCCGGCGAGGCGCCCGGCATGATGGTGCTGGAAATCGCCGTGGACGAAATGGCCGAAGCGGCCGGGCTGGACCCGGTGGAATTCCGCGTGCGCAACGACACGCAGGTGGACCCGGCCAAGCCGGACCGCCCGTTCTCACAACGCCGTTTCATTGAATGCCTGCGCCTGGGCGCGGACCATTTTGGATGGGCCAATCGCAGCGCCAAACCCGGCGCCCGCCGGGACGGGCGCTGGCTGGTGGGCATGGGCGTGGCGTCGGCCTTTCGCAATAACCTGGTGACCACATCGGCGGCGCGCGTGCGTCTGGATGCGGCGGGCCAGGTCATTGTTGAAACGGACATGACCGATATCGGCACCGGCAGCTATACGATCATTGCGCAGACTGCCGCGGAAATGCTGGGCGTGCCGCTGGCCAAGGTGATTGTGCGGCTGGGCGATTCCAACTTCCCGGTGTCGGCCGGCTCGGGCGGCCAGTGGGGCGCCAATAGCTCAACGTCCGGCGTGTACGCGGCGTGCGACAAGCTGCGCACCCAGATCCTGCAACGCCTGGGCTTTGCCACGGACGGGGCGGTCTTTGCGGACGGCTCGGTCACCGATGCAACCGGCCGGACGGCGACGCTGCGCGATGCGGCGGCGGGCGGCGACCTGGTGGCGGAAGACACGATGGAATTCGGGGACCTGGACAAGAAATTCCAGCAGTCCACCTTCGGCGCCCATTTTGTCGAAGTGGCGGTGGACGCGGCCACCGGCGAGACGCGCATCCGGCGCATGCTGGCCGTATGCGCGGCCGGGCGCATCCTGAACCCCAAGACCGCGCGCAGCCAGGTGATCGGCGCCATGACGATGGGCGTGGGCGCGGCCTTGATGGAAGAGCTGGCGGTGGACGACCGCGTCGGCTTCTTCGTGAACCACGACCTGGCCGGCTACGAGGTGCCGGTGCACGCCGACATCCCAAGCCAGGAGGTCATCTTTCTGGATGAGACCGACCCGATTTCCTCGCCCATGAAAGCCAAGGGCGTGGGCGAGCTGGGCCTGTGCGGCGTGGGCGCGGCGATTGCCAATGCGATCTACAACGCCACCGGTGTCCGCGTGCGCGACTACCCGATCACGTTGGACAAGCTGCTGCCGGGGTTGCCGGAGCTGCGCTGATGGAGCTTTGGGGCTGCACAGCGGCAGGCCCCACATCGAGATCGGAAAGCCGCACGGCGGTATTGCGCTGACGGCAATCCCGATCAGCAGCCGGCGCTGTCATCAGCGTGCCGCATGACCCAACAACGCGGACAATTCCGCCGCGCTTTGGCGCACGGTGGCAACCACGGCCTCTTCGTTCAGGGCGCGGCTTTCGATGTGCGTGGTGGGAATGGTGACGCCAATGGCGGCAACGATCCGACCGCTGCCGTCGCGGACGGGCGCGACTACGCTGGCGATAGTGGCCTCAAAAAAACCGACATCCTTTACGTAGCCGCGCGCGGCGTCCTGCCGCAGCATGTCGTGCAACGCCGTCACCGTGGACGGCGTGCGCGCCGTGTAGGCGTCCAGGGTTGCGTTGGGGTAGAGCGCTTGCAATTCGTCCAGCGTCAACTCGCATAACAACGCCCGTCCCAATGACGTGGAATGCGCGGGCAGGCGCGTTCCCACGTGAAGCATGCTGACAAAAGGCGTTGGGGCCGACGACTTCGCGACCACCACTACCGACTGCCCGTCGCGGACCACCAGGTTTGACGACAGCTTGGTCTCGTCGCGCAACCGTTCCAGCAGCGGGCTGCCCAATTCGTTCAATTCCAACGACGCCAGATACTCAAAACCCAGGCGCAACACGGCCATGTCCAGCCGATAGGCCGTCCCGGACTCCACCTTGCGCACGAAGCCCATCCGTTCAAGGGTGGTCAACAGTCTGAAGACAGTCGAGCGCGGGATCGACAACCGACGAGCCAATTCCGGAGCCGTCAACGTCCTGTCGTCTCTGTTGAATTCGGCAAGCAGCAGCAGACCGCGCTCCAACGCGGGTACGGCATAGCGGTCGGACGGCGTCTCGCTGTTTTCGGGGTCGGTCACGTATGGGCTCCGGGCAGGGGGTTGAAAAATTGCGACGTCAGAGTACCGCAGCTCGCTTCGAAAAAGGGCGGCAGATAGGACTAGTTCGAAAAGTTGGGGCGCTAGGGATATCCCGGATGCATCCCCACCAGGCGATCACCATAATTGAATCGCAGGCAAAACAATGTTTCGTATATAAAACGACGCAGCCGCCGTCGCTTAAGGAGAAAGGCCATGCCAGTGCCCGCATCGTCGTCCATGACCGACTTCAACCCCGGCCTCGTCCACCGTCCGTTGCCCAGCGCCGAACACACCGCCGGCAAAGGCGATATCGAAAGGCCGGGAGCCGCGCGAAATCTGATTTGGCAATCGCGTAGCCAAGCGCCGACCGATTTTGAAAACGCGTTGGGCGACGCGCTGGAAACCGCATTCGACGCGGGCGCCGAGACGCCGACGGACGTTGTTGCCAGTTTGAATGCACAAGGCTTGCATACGCCGGACGGCCGGCCCTGGACTGAAGACGCCTTTCTTCAGGCCATGCGCGGGCTTGGCGCGTGACGCTTCGCCCGCGCGGTTGGGCAGCGCTCGGCTGCAAACCCTTTCCACTTCACGAGTTAATGCCATGACAGTCGAACTGATAGAGAACCGCTTGAATCAGGGCCTGCGCAATTATTGGTACCCCGTCATCGCGGATTGGGCGGTGAGCGGCGCGCCGGTCGGCATCACGCGCCTGGGCCAGAACATTGTGTTGTGGCGTGATCAGCAGGGCGAAGTCCATGCGCTGGAAGACCGTTGCCCGCACCGCGGCGCGCGCCTGTCATTGGGCTGGAATCTGGGCGACCGCGTGGCCTGTTGGTATCACGGCGTCGAAGTGGGCAAAGATGGGCAGGTCAAATGTGTGCCGGCCGTTTCCCAAACCCCGCTTGAAGGCCGGCACTGTGTGAAGTCGTACCCGGTAAAGGTCGTGGCGGGCGCGGTGTTCCTGTGGTTTGGCGACGGGCCGGCGCCGGAACTGGGTTTGCCGGACGAGTTGCAACGCGAGGACTATTCGCACTTCCTGTGCACGGCGCAATGGGCCTGTAATTACCGTTACGCCATCGACAACGTCATGGACCCGATGCACGGCGCCTACCTGCACGCGGCGTCGCATTCGATGGCGGATGGCGACAAGCAGGCGCAGATGGCCATCCGCGAAACCGACACCGGGCTTGTCTTCGAAAAGACCAATCAGGCCGGCGTGAATTTTGATTGGGTCGAGTTTGGCGAAACGCAGTCGATGTGGTTGCGCCTGTCCATTCCCTACAAAAAGCGATTCGGCCCGGGCGGGCAATTTGGCATCGTGGGCTACGCCACACCCGTGGACGATGACCACTGCCAGGTCTTCTTCTGGCGGACCCGTCAGGTGCAGGGATGGCAGCGCGATGTCTGGCGTTTTTTGTACCGAAATCGTCTTGAAGGCCTGCACTGGGATGTGCTTGAGCAAGACCGCGTTGTGCTGGAGAACATGGCGCCGGACGCACGCAAGCACGAGATCCTCTATCAGCATGACGTTGGCATCACGCGCGTGCGCCGCATCTTGCAGCGGCGCGCGCAAGCCGAGATCCAGGCCGAAATCCAGTCCAAGACCCAGTCCAAGACCCAGGCTCAGATCCAAACCCCGCACAGTGCCGAGCGTACCGACCATGTCCAAGCTTGATTCCCCCCTTGTCGATCCGCGCTTGCTGGCCGGCCGTCGCATCCTGGTGACCGGCGCGGCGCGTGGGCTGGGCCTGGCATTTTCTGAAGCCCTGGCAGAAGCGGGCGCGCAGGTGGCGATGGCCGACATCCTGGGCACGGAATTGAACGACCAGGCGGACCGGTTGCGTGCCGCGGGCTTGCGCGCGGAGCCTTTCGTGCTGGACTTGCGCGATGCGAATTCCTGCAAGCGATGCGCCCAAGACGCCGTCCATGTCATGGGCGGGCTGGACGGATTGGTGAACAACGCATCCATCACCGATTCCGGCGGCCGCTCGGCCGAAGAATTGGACGTGGCGACGTGGGACAAGGTCATGGAGGTGAATGTGCGCGGCACCTGGCTGATCACCACGGCGTGCTTGCCCGCGCTGCGCGCCAGTGGCCGGGGAAGCATCGTGAACGTGGCCTCGGACACCGCGTTGTGGGGGGCACCGAGGTTGCTGGCGTATGTGGCAAGCAAAGGCGCGCTGATCAGCATGAGCCGATCGCTGGCGCGCGAACTTGGTGCGGACAACATCACCGTCAACACCGTGGCGCCGGGCCTGACGCGGGTGCAAGCCACCGACTACGTGCCGGCCGCCCGCCACGAGCTCTACCGAACCCAGCGCGCCATTGCCCGCGAACAAATCCCCGCCGACCTGTGCGGCACGGTTGCGTTCTGCCTGTCGGACCTGTCGCGTTTCATGACCGGGCAATTGCTGGCCGTGAACGGCGGCATGGTCATGCACTAGGGGCACGATGGCGCAACGCGGTTCCAACTAAGCGCGACAACGCCGACCTACACGTTTCCGGCGGCGGTATCACATCAATCTTCAAGGGAAATTTCATGTGGCAGTTGGATGGCAAGGTCGCGGTGGTGACGGGCGGCTCGTCCGGCATCGGGATGGCGACGGTCGAACGCCTGTTAAGCGCGGGCGCGGCCGTTGCATTCTGCGGACGCGATGCGCAACGCCTGGAAAACGCCCGCGCTTACTTGTTGGACCAACGGCCCGGTGCGCGCTTGTTCGCCGCGCAGTGCGACGTGCTGGATGCTTCGCAAATGGCCACCTTCGCGGAACAAGTGCTGGCGCGGTTGGGCCCGGCCAGCGTGCTGGTCAATAACGCCGGGCAGGGGCGGATATCCACCTTCGCCTCCACTGACGATGCCGCCTGGCAAGACGAACTGAATCTGAAGTTCTTCTCGGTCATACAGCCGACCAAGGCGTTTCTGCCGCAACTGAAGGCGGCTTCGGCCCCCGCCATCGTGTGCGTGAACTCGTTGCTGGCCGTGCAGCCGGAGCCGCACATGGTCGCCACGTCGGCCGCGCGCGCCGGGGTCCACAACCTGGTCCGGTCGATGGCCGCCGAGTTCGCGCCCTTTGGCATCCGCGTCAACGCCATCTTGTTGGGGCTGGTCGAGTCGGGCCAGTGGCGCCGCCGCTTCGAGGCCCGCGAAGACAAATCGCTGGGCTGGGACGAATGGGCCGGGCAGCTGGCTACCGATAAGGCAATTCCGCTTGCGCGCCTGGGCACGCCCAGCGAAGCCGCCAATGCGATCTGTTTCCTGGCCTCGCCCCTGGCGGCATACACCACGGGCGGCCACATTGATGTATCCGGAGGATTAGCCCGTCATGCATGAACCACAGCGCATCACCGTCGGCCATGCCATTGCCGCCTTTTTGGAGCAGTGCGGCATCAAGGCCGCATTTGGCGTGATTTCCATCCACAACATGCCCATCCTGGATGCAATAGGCGAACGTCACAACATCCGCTTCGTGCCGGCGCGCGGCGAAGCGGGCGCCACCAACATGGCGGACGCCTATGCGCGCACCACGGGGGGGCTGGGCGTCTGCATCACCAGTACCGGAACCGCTGCCGGCAACGCGGCGGGCGCGCTGGTTGAAGCCACCACCGCCGGGACACCGCTGCTGCATCTGACCGGGCAAATCGAAAGCGCCTTCGTGGATCGCGGCATGTCTTATATCCATGAAGCCCAGGACCAGTTGTCCATGTTGAAGTCGGTGTCCAAAGCGGCATTCCGCGTACGCAGCGCCGACACGGCCATGCGTGTGATTCGCCAGGCCGTCCAGGTGGCGATGACGGCGCCGCGCGGGCCGGTAAGCGTCGAGATTCCCATCGACATCCAGGCCGCGTTGGTCCCCGCAACACCAGAATTGGCACCCTTGCCCGTTGCACCGATCGCCCCGTGCGCCGACGCGTTGGACCGTCTGGCAGACCTGCTGGTGCAGGCGCGCCGCCCGATGCTGTGGCTGGGAGGCGGGGCGCGCGGCGCGGCGGGCGCGGTCAAACGCCTGCGCGAGCTGGGGTTTGGCGTTGTCACCAGTACACAAGGGCGCGGCGTGCTGCCCGAGGATGACCCTGGCTCGCTGGGAGCCTTCAACCTGCAAGCGCCTGTCGAGGCCTTCTACCAGACCTGCGATGCCATGCTGGTGGTGGGGTCACGCTTGCGGGGCAATGAAACGCTGCAATACCGGCTGACGCTGCCCTGCAATCTGACCCGCATCGACGTCGATCCCGCCGCCGACGGGCGCTGCTACGCCAATACCCACTTTGTACAGGGCGACGCCGCCCTGGCGCTGGATGGCCTGGCCAACCGCTTGCAAGGCAGCATGCGGATCGATGAGGGTTTCCTGGCGGATCTGCGCAGCGCACGCGAGCAAGCCCGCGCGACCCTGCGCGACGGGCTGGGCGCCTACGGGGATTTGGTCGACGCGCTTGAACACCACATGGGCAAGCGATTTAACTGGGTGCGCGATGTCACGGTGTCAAACAGCACCTGGGGCAACCGCTACCTGAAAGTGCTGGACCCGCTGGCCGGCGTGCACGCACTGGGCGGGGGTATTGGGCAGGGCCTGGCCATGGGCATCGGCGCGGCGGTCGGCGCGGCGGTGACCGGGTCGGCCAAAAAGACCTACTGCTTGTCCGGCGATGGGGGGTTCATCCTGAACCTGGGTGAACTGGCCACCGCCGTGCAAGAACGGGCCGACGTGGTGTTCGTGTTGATGAACGACCGGGGTTACGGCGTCATCAAAAACATCCAAGACCGCCAATACGGGGCACGCCGTCACTACGTGGATTTGCATACCCCCGACTACGCCGCCCTGGCCGCATCGCTGACGTTGCCGCACGTGCGTGTGTCGCGGGTGGACGACATGGAAGCCGCCCTGAAATTCTGCGCCGGGGTGACCGGGCCGTGCCTGATTGAAGTGGACATGCTTGCCCTTGGAAAATTCAAAACCGACTTCGCCGGCCCGCCCGTCAAGACGGCTGATGCCCTCTGACCCCCGACGCCATGCCTTGGAGTCTTGCCATGAACGAAAAGAAACTCTTGGACATTTGCGTGGGCGGTGTCTGGCGACCGGGGCGGGGCGAGGCGTATGCCAGCGTGTATCCCGCCACCGGCCAACCCATTGCGCACTTGCGTGCGGCCAGCGTGGACGACGTGCACGAAGCGGTTGCCTTGGCGGACGATGCGTTTCGCCGTGGCGAATGGGCGCAAAAAAAGCCGCACGAGCGGGCCTGGGTGCTCTATCGCGTGGCGCAGATGATCCGCGAGCGCGCCGAGGAACTGGCGCAGAAGCAGCGTCTGGATAACGGCAAGCCCATTACCGAGACCCGGGCGCTGGTCGCCAGCGCGGCGGCAACATTTCAGTTCTACGCGGCCGCGTGCGAGTCCCTGGAAGACAGCTTGACCCCCGCGCGCGGGGACTGCCTGACGATGAGCGTGCACGAGCCCATGGGCGTCGTCGCCGCGATCACACCCTGGAACTCGCCCATTGCCAGCGAAGCGCAGAAGTTGGCACCCGCGCTGGCAGCGGGCAATGCCGTCATTATCAAGCCCGCCGAAATCACGCCGCTGATGGCGTTGGAGCTGGCCGCCATCTGCGAACTTGCGGGTGTGCCGGCCGGCATGGTAAGCGTGCTACCGGGCAAGGGCTCGGTGCTGGGCGATGCACTGGTTCGCCACCCGCTGGTCAAGCGGGTGGCCTTTACGGGCGGCACGCGCACGGGCAAGCAGATCGCGCGTATCGCGGCCGACAAGATGATGCCGGTGTCCATGGAACTAGGTGGCAAGTCGCCCACCATGGTGCTGGCCGATGCTGATATCGATCACGCCGTCAACGGCGTGTTGTACGGCATTTTCAGTTCGTCAGGAGAGTCATGCGTTGCCGGCTCGCGACTGTTCGTGGCGCGGCCGCTCTATGCGCAATTCATGGACCGGCTAAGCGACGCCGCGCGCCGGCTTCGCGTGGGAGACCCGGCGGATCCGGCCACGCAGATGGGACCACTGATCAGCGAGGAGCACCGCGCGACGGTGGAACGCTATGTGGCACTGGGCCTCAGCGAAGGCGGCACCATACGGACGGGCGGCAAGCGGCCGGAGGGCAAGGGCTGCGACCAGGGGTATTTCTATGCGCCGACCATCATCGAAAACCTCAGCAACACCGACCGCACCTGCCAGGAAGAGATTTTTGGCCCCGTGTTGGTTGCGATGCCTTTTGATGACGAGGACGCGCTGATCGCGTTGGCTAACGACAGCGTGTACGCGCTGGCCGCGGGCATCTGGACGCGCGACTACAAGAAGGCATGGCGGATCGGGCGGCAGATCCAGGCCGGTACGGTCTGGATCAACACCTACAAGCAATTCTCGATTTCGACGCCCTTCGGAGGGTGGCGCGACAGCGGCCTGGGCCGCGAGAAGGGCCGGCTGGGTATCCAACAGTACATGGAGCAAAAAAGCATTTACTGGGGAATGAATGCGCAGCCGTTGCCCTGGGCTAATTGCTGACCGCGGTTTATCTGAACGAGGAAAACAATGAACCACCGTATCGTCGGAATCGACCAGATCACTTACAGCGCCGATGATCTTGACGCTTGCCGCGCATTCTTCCTGGACTGGGGGCTGACGCTGCATGAGGCGTCGCCGTCCCGCTTGATCTTCCACACCTTGAACGGGTGCCAGGTTGCGGTCTACGCGCCATCGGAAAACCTGCCGCCCGCCATCGAGCCGGGGCCGACGCTACGCGAAGTGGTATGGGGCGTATCGTCGGACGCCATGCTCATCACCATGGCCGACCGCTTGCGCGACAAGCCGGGTTATTGCACGGGGTACGACGGAGTTTCCTGCCTGGACCCCAACGGCCTGACGATCCGCTTCGAGCGCACGCGGCGACAGCCGGTGGTGCTGGAGTGCGGCGCCATGAACACGTGGGCGGCCAAGCCCCGGGTGAATCAGGCGTCGCCCATCTACGAACGCGCGACCCCGATCGAAATCGGCCACGTCGTCTTCTTCGTCAAGGACGTGGAGGCCACCGCGCGCTTCTACACGGAGTTCTGCGGGTTTGTCATGTCCGACTGCTACCCCGGGCGCGGCGTGTTCCTGCGGTGCGACGCAAGCGGCGGCCATCACGATCTGTTTTTGTTGCAGCTGCCGCAAGCCCGCGCGGGCCTGAACCATGTGGCCTTTACCGTGCGAGATATCCACGAAGTGTTCGGCGGTGGGCTGCATATGGCGCGCTGCGGATGGGAAACCCAGCTGGGTCCCGGGCGGCATCCCGTGTCGTCCGCATACTTCTGGTACTTCAAGAATCCGGCGGGCGGCCTCATCGAATACTACGCCGACGAAGACCAGCTGGACGAGCGCTGGCAGCCTCGCGAATTCGAACCCGGCCCCACGGTATTCGCGGAATGGGCGATAGACGGCGGAATCGACGGCAATACCCGCCGCCAGAAAAGCCTCGACGCGGCGCGCCCTGGGCTGTTCCCCACCGATCAATCCGCCGTCAAGCCCTAGCGTGGAATTCACCATTCATCTGGAAAAATTCTGATGTCAGTTCCTGTTCCCATCCCGGTCCGTGTGCAGGGCATGCGGTTTGAAGCGCGCAACGTCGTCAGCGTGGAACTGATGTTGCCGGACGGCTCGGAGTTGCCCGCCTTCACGCCCGGCGCGCATATTGATCTGCACCTGCAAGATGGCTTGAAGCGCAGCTATTCGATCTGTAGCGAGCCCGGCCAACGCGATCGCTATGTGGTCGGCGTGCTGCACGAGCGCAACAGCCGGGGCGGCTCGGCCTACATCCATGAAAAATTGCGCCCGGGTCAGCAAATGTTGATCGATCCGCCCCGCAATCACTTCCAGCTTGAAGCGTCGGCGGAACATTCGGTGTTGATCGCAGGGGGCATCGGCATCACCCCCATCTTGTGCATGTATGAAGATCTGATGCGGCAGGGCAGGCGCGTGAATCTGTTGTACGCGGCGCGATCGCGCCCCGAGGCCGCCTTCCTGTCGCGCGTGCCTGCCGCGGACGGATCGCAGCTGCACTTCGACGACGAGCACGGCGGCCCGCCCGACCTGAGTCGCTTTCTGGCCGCGATGCCCGCATCGGCGCACTTCTATTGCTGCGGTCCCAAGCCGATGATCGACGCTTTTGAAGCCGCCGCCGCCGGGTTGAATCTTGCCCATTGCCATGTGGAACGCTTCAGCGCCAAGGACGCGGGCCCGGTGCGGGGCAAAGCTTACGAAGTCACGTTGGCCCGGGCCGGAATAACCGTTGCGGTTTCCTCTGGCGCAAGGCTGCTCGACTGCCTGCTCGATGCCGGCATCGACATCCCGCACAGTTGCCGCGAGGGCGTCTGGGGAAGCTGTGAAACGCGCGTGCTGCAAGGCACGCCCGAGCATCGTGATTCGGTGTTGAGCGACAGCGAAAAAGCCGCCAACAACTGCATGATGGTTTGTGTGTCCGGGAGTCTGGGTGCAAACCTGGTCCTGGATTTGTAGCAGTTCATAAAAGCCCGCTAGACGGGAATAAGGGGAAAGGCATGACCGTAAACCATCCGCGCCGATTGTCGTGGCGCATTGCAACGCGCGTCAGAAAGGGCTTGTCGACCGGCATGGCCACCTGCACGGGCGTGTTTGGCGCCGTGGCGGGGTCAGGAGCCACAAGCAGCCTCGATCTGTACGGAAGCCTGAGCCAAGGCGCCAGCTATATCAGCGATATCGCCGGGGGCAGTTCCATGCGTACTGACGTCGGGACCATGCAGCCGGATCGCTTTGGATTGCGTGGGTCCGAGGACGTGGGCGGGGGGCTGCGGGCCAACTTTCTGTTGGAAGGCGGCTTCGCCACGCGCACGGGGGCGTCCATCGTGCCGGGCGTGTTGTTCAACCGCAATGCCTGGGTCGGCATGAGCAACGGTTGGGGCAGCGTCCAGTTGGGACACCAGCCGGACTTCATGTTCGATGTCATTGGGAAGTACAGCAGCGGTTTTCAGCTGACCAATTTTTTTCTATTTCATCCGGGCAACCTGGACAACCTGGCCAATACATTCCAGGCGAACAATTCCATCAAGTTGCAGACCCCGGCATCGCAACGTTGGCAAGTGGGCGCGCAGTATGGATTCGCGTCGATGCCGGCGCGCGACGGGCCGCGCAGCACGACCACGCTAAGCACCTACGCGCGCTATCAACAGCACGGCTTTTCCGGCGCGCTGGCCTTCACCTTGATCAAGGACCGCGCCAGGATGGACCTGGCGCGCAGCACCGGCGTCACCCGTTTGTTCGGTCAAGCCCTGGTCTCGGGCGTGCCCATCACGTTACCGCGCCAGCGCATCTGGGGGGCGGGCGGGGCTTATCGGCTTGACGGCCTGCCACTGCGGCTTAATGCGACGCTTACCGGCGTGCAACTGAAGTATCGCGGGCGCGACGAATCGATGCGCAACGCCGATTTGGGCGCAGCGTGGACCTACCGGCCCCGCAATGTCCTGAACCTGGGCTATTCGCGCAGCGCTTTTGCGGGCGGCCAATGGGATTTGTTCAGCGCCAGCCATGTACACCAGTTCTCCAAGCGCACGGAATGGTTCGCCCTGGCGGTGTATCAGCGCGCGGGTAATGGGTTGGCGCACGCGGCGATCAATGGCGTGGGCGTGTCGTCAACGCGCAACCAGACGGTGCTGACCAGCGGTATCCACCACTCCTTCTAACGCGGCACTTAGGCGCGGCGCAACCCGCGCCTTTCATCGAAGCCTGAACTACCGAGGTCACTATGCAACGTCTATCAAACAGATGGTTGGGCGTGGTCGCGATTTTCTTGATTGTGACTATCTCGTACGTCGACCGGATTAACCTGTCGATTCTGATCACGCAGCCCGACTTCCTGAAACAGATCGGCCTGACATCCGTGGATAAGGGGGCGCAGGGCCTGCTCGCCACGGTGTTCATGGTGGGCTATGGCTTGTCCTCGATCGTTTTGACACCGATGTGCGTCGCGGTCTTGGGCGTGCGGCGCAGCCTGGTCTATGGCTTGTGCCTGTGGGGCGTGATCACCGTCACGTCGCCCTTGTATCACAGCTATTCCCTGCTGCTGCTCTCGCGGCTGCTGTTGGGCTTATCGGAAGGCCCCCTGTTTGCTCTGGCCTCGTGCTACGTCAAGGCGACCTTTGACGGGCACGAAAACGGCAAGCCGAACTCGCTGATCAATAGCGGTACCGGCATGGGCTTTGCGCTGGGCTATCCCTTTGTGGCGATGCTGGTGCTTCAACTCGATTGGCAGGCGTCGTTCTATGTGCTTGGGCTGGTCAACTTGCTGGTGGGCATTCCCGTGGCGCTGCTGTTTGTGCATATGCCGCCGGGTAGCGAGCCGCAGCGCGGCGCCACGGTGTCGCTACGGGATACGTTGGTCCGGCACCTGCCCGGCATGTTCCGGGGCGCCTTGCAGACCCGGCACGTCATCCTCATCACCGTCTTGACTTCAAGCTTTCTGGCTTATATGTGGGGGGTGGGTAACTGGCTGCCTGGATACTTGAAGGAGGCGCGTGGTTTTGATTTGCGTGACACGGGTTGGCTTGCTTCGATGCCGCAATGGTCAACCATCCTGGCGGTGCTGGCCGGAGGATGGCTTATCGACCGGATTAAACGCGAGCAAGTGCCGCTGATCTTCGTGGGCGGCAGCCTGGGCGTCGTGGCAGCGGTGTCGCTTGCGCTGCTTGTCGACGATCGCTACCACGCGATTTACTGCTTGAGCTTGGCCGGATTCTGCTGGGGGCTGCAAAGCCCCGCGATCCCCAGCACAATGCAGTTTTACGCGCGACCCGAGCACATAGGCAGTGCGTTCGGCGTGGTCAATGGGGTGGGCAGCATGGTCGGAGGGATGATGCCGGCCGCCATGGGCGCCGCCATTGCCATGTCATCCGCCGATAGCGCGCCCGGGGCGGCTGCGTACTCGGCCGGGTTTTATCTTCTGGTTGGCTCGCAGTTGATCACCTGGGCCTGCGGCGTGCTGCTGTGGCTGCGTGTGCGCGACCGTTCCGGCGCGGGTGGGGTGCCGGCCGGCACCCCACCCCCCCCCCCCCCCCCCGCCGCTGGGGGAAGCGCGCCACGCAAGCATCGCGGCTAGCGGTCGCCAAGGGTCCTGATTTCGTCGTACAGCGCGCGGCCGATCCACACGCCTTCCTGTTCGCTCTTGGCGCGCGCCTTGAAGCGGCGTTCGGAAGGCAGGCGGGCGCCCTGGCCGCTGATGGCGTCCAGCATGGCCTCGGCGGCGTCGGCGTTGGCCGGCGCCAGGCCACGGCCCAGGATGTTCGGGTCCAGCGCGATCACCAGTTCCCCGTGCAGGGGCGTGCCGCCTTTGCCGGCATCGTGCGCTTGCGATTGCATGCTGGTCCAGTCCCCGATCAGCGGGCCGGCCAGCAGTTCGATCATCGTGGATAGCGCGGAGCCCTTGTAGGAACCGAACGGCAGCATCGCGCCCGCCAGCCCGGCGGCCGGGTCGGTGGTGGGCCGGCCTTCTGCATCGATTGCCCAGCCTTCGGGAATGGCGCGTCCGGTGCGGCGGTGCAATTCGATTTCACCGCGCGCGACCATGCTGGTGGCAAAGTCGAACACGTAGGGGTAGGGGCCGGGGCGTGGCCAGGCGAAGGCCAGGGGGTTGGTGCCGAACACCGGACGCGTGCCGCCCGCCGGGGCCACCCAGCTATGGCTGGGCGTCATCGCCAGGCCCGCAAGGCCATGCTGCGCAATGGCTTCGACTTCGGGCCACAGCGCGGAAAAGTGGAAGCAATTGTTGATGGCCAGCACGGCCACGCCGTTGCGCCTGGCCTTGTCCACCAGATGCGGCAAGCCTTCCTGAAACGCCAACAGGGAATACGCGCGCTGCGCGTCCACCTGCACGACGGCATCCGTGGGGTGCGTGACGTTAGGCAACGCTTCGGGGTCGACCAGGCCGGACTGCAAGGTGCGCACGCAACCGATCAGGCGATACATGCCATGAGACTGGCAGTCATCGCGCTGACCCGCGGTGATCGTTTGCTCGATGGCCTTGGCGTGCGCGGTTGAAAAGCCATTTCGACTCAACACGTCAAGCGATAACTCATAGACCTCGGTGATCGAGAGATTGACCATGTCGGTGTTCACATTACCTCCGGGTTTGCATTGCATGGCCCCGGCCGGCGATGCGGACGGGGTCGAATCAAAGCGGCGCGGGGCAGTCTGCGCTTGGCCAGTGTAGCGAGGTACGGGGTCGGCGCAATGCGCGAGAGAATGCGCGCGGCATGGCACTGGGGATCAGTCTGATTGCGACCTGAAAATGTCGCGCCGGAACAAGTCGTGGTTGCGGTTGTGGCGGTGCGTCAATTAAAGCGCGGGGCATCTTCTGCAAGGGGGTGGAACGAGTTTTGCAATGCAGCAATACAAACCGCGTTCGCTTTCCCGGCAAAGGGCATTTTTCTGATTTATCAGAGCGCCAATTAAGCATCTTCCTAGTTAAATCCGCGCATCTAAATCGTATCGTTCAAGGACTCGCCCCAACCCATCCCCGCGGCATCGTCTTGCCGGGGTTGGCGAGCCCCGTGGTCAGGGTGCGGTGTGCCGTGTCCTGGCAGTCATCAAGGCTTCGGCGGCATATTGCGTGCGTGGCGTATCCCCCATTCGAATGGATCGTCGCGCCGCCTTTTCAGCCGCCAAATTCATCTTCACAAAAGGAATACGCATGAAGCGCAGTATCGTGACATCCCTTGCCGCCTCCGGCTTGCTGCTCGCCGCGTTTGCTCCGGGCGCCAGCTTTGCCGCCGGCGGTACCGTCAATTTCTTTGGCACGATCAGCGACGTGACGTGCGACGTCGAAGGCAGCGCGGGTGGCGCCAATGGCGTTACCGAGGTGCCTTCGTTCGGCACCGTCAACCCGAAGGACGTTGTGAACGGGTCCGCGCCAGAACGCGACTTCCAGATCAAGGTGCACGGCTCTGCCGACTGCACCAACGACACCAAGGTGCGGCTGCAATTCCATGCCAACCACCCGAACGTCGACAAGGTCACGGGCAACCTGAAGCTGGTGGGCGCAACCCCGGCCGCCGGCGTGCAGATTCAGATCCGCAACAATCGCAGCGACGCCCCGGTCAATATCGCGCCGATCCGGCTGGGCATCACCGACCCCAACCCGCAAGTCGCCGAGGTCAAGAACAATCAGGCCATCCTGTATTACTCGGCCAAATATGTGGCACAGGATCCCGCCGCCACCGCGGTCGGCATGGGCGACGGCGATTCGTTCGTCACCTACACGCTGCGCTACAACTAAGCTCGGCGACAGCAATGAAAACGATCATCGGGGCGCTTGCCCGCCATGCGTTCACGCGCGGGCTATCGCTCGCTTTGGTCCTGTGCGCCTGGGCGGTTCCCGCCCAGGCCGCATTGGTTTTGCAAGGCACTCGCCTGGTCATCAAGTCCGACGCGCGCGATGCCATCATGATTGTCCGCAACAACGGGGCAAGCCCCGTGCTGGCGCAAAACTGGGTCGACGACGGCAAGGAAGGCGTGCTGCCCGCCGATTTGCGCCTGCCGTTCGTGTTGACGCCGCCGATCATGCGAATTGAGCCCAACAGCGCTGCGAACATCCGCATTAGCTACACCAAAGAGCCGTTGCCGTCCGACCGCGAATCCCTGTTTTATCTGAACGTCGTGGAAACGCCACCGCGTGATCCAGCCGCCGTCAATGTGCTGCAATTTTCCTTTCACACGCGCATCAAGATTTTCTTCCGGCCCGCCACGCTGCCCGACGAGGCCGCGATGGCGCCCGACAAGCTGACCTGGAAACTAGTCGGCGGCGCGGGTGGAAAACGCCAGCTTGAAGTCACCAACCCCACGCCGTTTCATGTGTCGTTTGCGCGTGTCGGGCTGGTGTCGGGTGGCAAGACGATTGCCGTGGATAACGGCATGGTCGCGCCATTCGCAACAACCAACTTTCCGCTTGCCCAGGGTGCTACGGGCTTGCAAAAAGGTCTATCCACCGTCCAGTACGAAGCCATCAACGACTTCGGCGGGCGGCGTGCACTCAACAAGCAATTGCTTGACTGAGTTTCTTCCTGGCCCTGTCGGTGGAGTCTTCCTGGTTTGATCAACGTTCGAATTGCGCGGGCATCCGTGCGCCATTCCGCTTTTGCTCCCTTTAGGGGACGACGACGTATCCGGCCTGCAAGGCGGGCGCGCTGCTGCCTGCTGGCCGCCGCCTGCGTGTGGGGCGGCTGCGCATCGGGGCAAGACGAAATCGCGATCTTCGACCCCTACATGCTGATGCAGGAAGTGGGCGGCGCCACGATAGACACGCGTCGCTTCCAGCGCGTGAACTTCGCGGAACCCGGCATGCACCGCCTGGACTTGTATTTCAATGGCCAATGGCGCGGTGTCGACGACGTCGAGTTTCGCAATGTGCCGGGCCACGACAGCGCGGTGCCCTGCTATGACGCGCTGATGCTGGAAAGGGGCGGGCTGGATCTGGGCAAGGTGTCGCGCGCGGACGGCGTTGAGCCGCTGCCCGAGGTGCTTGCCTGCGACGACTTGGGCCAGTATGTGCCCGGCGCAAAGATCCGGGTCGATATGGCGCAGCTGGCCCTGTACGTGACGTATCCCGAGTATCTCCAACGGCTGGCGGCGTCAAACCGCTACGTGGACCCGTCGCAGTGGGACAGTGGCATCACGGCCGCACGGCTGAACTACAACACCAACGTATTCACCACCGAAAGCAATGGCCGCCGCATGACGCGTGGTTACGCCGGTATCAACGCCGGGCTGAACCTGGGCGCGGTGCGCCTGCGCCACACGGGGTCGGCGTCCTGGTCGCAGACCAGCGGCGCGCGCTATCAAGCCAGTTCCTATTATTTGCAGACCGATATCCCGACCTGGAAATCGCAGTTGCTGGTGGGTGAAAGCTCAACCAGCGGCGAACTGTTCGACGCCGTATCGTTCCGGGGCATGCAGCTGGGCAGCGACGACCGCATGCTGCCCGAGACGATGCGCTATTACGCGCCCATCGTGCGGGGCACGGCCAACAGCAACGCCAAGGTGTCCGTGTACCAGCGCGGCTTTCTTATCTACGAGACCACCGTGGCGCCCGGCCCGTTCGCCATCGAGGACGTGCGCGCCGCCAGCTATGGTGGCGACCTGGACGTGCGCGTGACAGAGGCCGATGGCAGCCTGCGCAGCTTTGTGGTGCCGTTTGCCACCATCGTGCAGCTGTTGCGCCCTGGCGTGACGCAATACAGCGTAACGGCCGGCCGCGCCGCCGACCCGGGCTTGCGCGGCAGTTCGCGGTACGTGTTGCAAGGCACGCTAAAGCGCGGCGTGGGTGACGCGGTGACCGGCTACGGCGGGCTGGCGTTTACCGACCACTATGGGTCCGCACTGCTGGGCGCCGCGATGGGCACCTCGATAGGCGCCTTCGCGTTTGACGTGACGGGCGCGCGCGCGAACCTGCCATCGCAAGAGTCGCGCGCCGGGGCCAGCTACCGGCTGACCTACAGCCGCGACCTGCCCAACAGCGGCACCAACTTTTCATTATTGGCCTACCGCTATTCGACCAGCGGCTACCTGGGCTTGCGAGACGCGGTGGCGCTGGGCAATCTGCCGCAGAACACGCGCTACCAGAACGACGGCGGCATGCGCAGCCGCTTCGACCTGAACGTCAGCCAAAGCCTGGGCGGCCGTTGGGGCAGCCTGTACGCGTCGGCGTCCACGGCCAACTATTGGAAGCAGGCCGGCAACGACATGAACTTTTCCGTGGGCTACAACAACGACTGGAACGACGTGTCTTATTCCATTGCGCTGCAACGCGTCCACGGCGTGGGCTCGGACTATTGGGGCGGCGGCAGCGTCAAAAGCACGCAGATGACGCTTAACGTATCCATCCCGCTTGGCCGGGCGACGTCATCGCGCGCAACGCGAGTCAGCGCCGTCTACACCGCCGACAGCCGCGAGGGCGCGCGCGTTTCCTCCAGCGTCAGCGGCGCGTTGGATGATGAGGGCGCAGGCTCGTATTCCGTATCGGCGTCGCACAACGGCCGCACCAATGCCAAATCGGCGGACGCGGGCCTGGGTTACGACTTTCCGCAAGGCTCGGTGGCGGCCAGCGTGGGACAGGGCCGGGGGTATCGCCAGGCATCGTTGAACGCCATGGGCGCCATGGTCTTGCACAGTGGCGGGCTGACGTTGGCACAAACCCTGGGCGAAACGGTGGCGTTGGTCCATGCCAAGGATGCGCAGGGCATGCGGGTGGGATACGGCGTCAACCGTGTGGACGCCAGCGGCTACGCGGTGGTGGGCAGCTTGAGCCCGTATCGCTTGAACTCGGTGGACGTGGACCCGGCGGACCTGCCCGTAGACATCGAACTCAAGGCAAGCTCGCTGAACGTCGCGCCCCGAGCCGGGGCAATCATCAAGCTGGTCTACCCGACACTGCGCGCCCGCCAGGTGCTTATCGTGGGTAAGCTGGCCGACGGGTCCCCCTTGCCGTTTGGCGCCGAGGTCATCGACCCGGAAACCGGCGTGGCAGTGGGCGCGGTGGGGCAGGGAAGCCGCATCGTCATGCGCGCGGAAAAAGACCGTGGCACGGTACGCGTCGAATGGGGAGAGGGCGACGGCGAGCGTTGTTTTGTCGACTACGCATTGCCTGACCGCGCGTTGCGGGGCGACAGCGCGTACGACATTCTGGAGCGGGAATGCGTGCCAGCGGCGCAAGCCGATCCGAAGTCCATTTCACCGCAAGGCGGCGTCGGGCCGCTGACGCTTCGATGATCCGGCAGCGCGCATGGAGCCGCTGGCGATTGGTGCGGGCGTTTGGCCTTGCCCTTGCCCTTGCCCTGACGGCGGCCTTGACCATGGTGTGCCATCGCGTGGCGTACGCGGACCTGATCGTGACCGGCACGCGCTTCATCTACCCGGCCACGCAGCAGTCACTGACCTTGCACACCGCCAATATCGGCCAGCATCCGGTCCTGGTGCAAAGCTGGCTGGACACCGGCGACTTCACCTCGGACCCCAGCCTGCAAACCGTGCCATTCCTGTTGACGCCGCCGGTGTACCGGCTGGACGCGGGGCAGCGTGCGAGCCTGTTGTTGCGATACACGGGCGAACGTCTGCCCCAAGACCGCGAATCCGTGTTCTGGATCAACTTCCTGGAAGTCCCTGCCAGGGATCCCGTGCAGAACAACCTGCTTCAGCTCTCGTATCGGCTCCGCATGAAAGTGCTGTACCGGCCGGAGGGGCTGCCGGGTTCTGCCCTTGACGCCATCGCAAACGTCGCGTGGACGTATCACGCAGCGGATCACGAAATCGAGGCTTTCAACGCGGCACCGTATGTGGTGTCGCTGGCGCGGCTGGAGCTGGACGCCAAGGAAAAGCCCGGCACGTTCATCACGCTGATGGGGCTGACCGTTGCACCGCTATCCCGCACGCGGTTCCCGTTGCCCAAGGGGGAAACGCCAAGGGCCGGCAAGGGCGCATTGCGGTATCAGGCCGCCAACGATGACGGCGACATCATTGAAGGCACGCGGCCGCTGGGCCTTCAGTAAACCAACACCAACACCAACACCAACACCAACACCAATGCCAGCCGGGCGGTAGGGCGGGGCAGGGAGACCGATATGCACAATGGACGATGGAGCCGCCGGTGGCGCCGGACAGGACGGGGCGCCGTGATGGCGTTAGCGGGCCTCCTGGCGACATGCGCGGTGCCGCGATGGGCGTGGGGCGCCGACGCTGTGATTGCGGCAGCGGAATGTAAGAACAACATTTTACTCGGCCAAGGGTGGCGACAAATGGAACCTTTGACCACTCAGTCGCAAATGCACCAGGTGCTGTACGAAAGGGAGGCGCCGCTGGCCATCTCATTCAGGGTGGCAACGCTGCCTGGCATGACGGAAAAACACAAACTGTTCACCGCCGCGATGTGGCGCAATCCTACTTTTTTGGCTCGGGGCATTGTCGCTACCAATGTGGCCGGCATAGGCATGAGAATGATGTTTCGCGACACCGTCATCGAGTTGGAGCGCGTCTCTTTGATCATTGACGCGGCCGACCTTACCGTGGGCGTCGGCGGGCTGGGCGGTATGCAATACATGCCGTTTATTCAGCAGTTGGTGTTGATGGCAAGGCCGGAGGATCTGCCTCGCGACTTGAACGTAACGGGGGTAGCCCCCAGTACTGCGTTGGTCCTTCAAATATTCACGAATCGCGCCGGAGCCACCGCGCCGGGTCAGGTCGGCATTCGCCCGCCAACCTGGCAACCCCCGCCCCAGACGATTCCTCCGGGACTGACGCTGTGCTCGATGATGGCGGTGTACCAGGGCAGTCAGATCCTGGAGATAGGCTTGGGGGGTACGGTGCCAGGCATCGTCATCAAGCACCAGTGCGACGCCGGCGCGCATCAGGACATCCGGGTCGACATGCCCCCGGCTTTTGTCGCGGACTTTCCCTTCGAAGGAGCGACAGCCGCGCCTAAGCCCTTCAACATCCGGCTGAACAAGTGCAGCGCCCTGGCGAGGCCGCAGGTTAAGTTCCGGGCCAAGAGCGGCCTCGTGCCCGGCACCGATACAGTCCTGGCGCTGCACGGCCCCAGTGGCAAGGCCGAAAGACCGGCTCGGGGCATTGGCGTCATCGTGGTTGACGCGCAAGACCGACGCGTGCGGTTTGGGCCCGTCGGCGGTGCGTATGGGCCCGACTATGCCATGACGTTGATGGACGGTAGCGCGCAACTGTCGTTGGCCGCCCGCTACATCCGCACGGCGCGCGACCGCGACGACGTGCAGGGGGGCGTAGCGAACGCCGCCGCCGAGTTCACGTTCGAATTTCCCTAGGTATCGCTTCAGGGTGTAAAGCCACGCATCGTTCCCCGGAAAAAAGGTGGCGCAGTCCTGTCGGATTGCGCCACCTTCGTCATGGCGTCATGGCAACATAGCGTCGTGGCGCCAGGTCGCCATCGCGCCTTACCACACCGTACCGGTGTTGCGGCCCACCACGGCGCCGCGCGTTTGCAGCAACCACTGGCCCCACCAGTAATTCACGCTATTGCGTGCATGCGACTGGTGGATCAGGCCTTCGTTCACACCAGCCAGCCCGCCCATCGTGACGTGCAGCCCCCCGCTGATGTCGCCATGCGCGGCGCTGTCCATGATTTCGGCGGTCACCAGGTTGCGGCCCACCAGCCCGCCTATCCGGCTCTTATATTCTGCGCGTACGGTGCCGTGCGCCACGGCCTGTTCAATACTGCCGCGATTCACACCGACCAAGCCTCCCACGTCGCCCCGATCGCGCCCGGAGACATTGCCCCTGGCCTCGGTATGGGCCAGTGTCCCGTTGTTGTAGCCCACGGCCCCGCCGACGGCGCTGTGATCGCCCCCGCTGGTGTGGCCGTATGCGGCGGCGTTGTCGATCATCCCGCCGTTGTATCCGGCCAACCCGCCCACGGAAAAAGCCGAGCCGCTTTGCACTTGAACCCGGCCGTAGGCGGCGGACCCGGCGATAGTCGCCTGGTTGGCGCCGACCAGGCCACCAAAGTGACCATTGCCCGATTCGCCGCTATGGGTGACCGAGCCGCGTGCCTGCACGTTGTAGAGCGTACCGGCCGCGTCGTTGTAACCGGCAAAGCCACCGGCGTGGACGTTGCCCGATACCTGCACGGTGACATTGGCCACCGAGTCGCTGATGAAGCCTCCGTTGTTGTCGCCGATCATGCCGCCCACGCGTCCGCCCGTGGCCCGCAGTGTTGAAGCCATGACGCTTGATCGATCGATCGTGCCGCCATTGCTGCGCCCGATCAAACCGCCGACCGCGCCGATGCCCGCGCCCAGGTCGGTCATGCGCGATCCCGTCGCGTGCACGTTTGTGATGGTTCCGGAATTGGTGCCGACCAGCGCGCCGGCGGCCTTGTCGGCCGATTGCGCGCCTTTAGCCGTGGTCACGGAGATGTCCTCCAGGTTCAGGTTGCGAATGTCGCCTGAAGACTGGGCGAACAGGCCCGCATGGTTGTCGGCGTTGACCTCGAACTTGCTCAAGGTATGGCCCATGCCCTCAAATTTGCCGGTAAAGACGTCGTGGTCGCCGCCGATGCTGGCCACTCGCCCGTCCGCCTCCAGGCTCTTGCCCAGCGCATAGCGCCCGGCCAAGTCCTGGTTCATGGTTTCCCACTGGCTCATGTCGTTGATGACGGTATAGCGACCATCGCGGTTTTCGTAGGTGGCGCCCTTGCCGCTCAGTTCGATGACAACGCCATTGTTCAGTTCGAGGTTTGATCTTGCAATCAGGGCCAGCGCCGCGTTGTCGCCCGTCAGCGCCATGCGGGCGTTGATGTTAAGGTCGCCGCTTTGCGTCTTGGCGGCCAGGCCCGCACCGTCTCCCACGGCGGTCACCGGGGCATTGAAGTCCACGTGCCGGGCGGCTTGCAAGGTCAGCGAGGTGGAGCCATTCCAGTGCACGGGCGCGTTGATCGTGACGTTGCCGTATGTGCCGATCAGCGAAACGTTGCTGGTCGCCAGCCGTTTGCTCAGCATGCTGGTGGACAACGTAGCGCCGGCTTCCGTGTTGCCCCAAGCGACGTTCACGTCGTGGGCCGCTATCGACAGCATGCCCGTCCGTCCGGGTGCCCCGCGCGTGTCGATGTCGACGAAGGCATCCAGCGCGGGGGATTTTCCGGCGATGGATACCGTGCCACCCGCCATGGTGTCCCCGCCCGTCGCGGTCAGGCGTCCGGCCACCATGACACGGCCGAAGTCGCCGCCGTCCAGAACGATGCGGCCGGTTTTTCCGTCTAGCGAGTTGGCCTCGATTACGCCAAGGTTATTCACAACGAGGGACGACATGGCATCTTTGGCCGGCCCCTTGAGCAGTACCTGCCCGCCATGCGCGCGAAGCAAGCCGGTGCTTTCTATCAAGGGGTCCAAGGTGGCCCCTTCCACTTGCAGGTCGATCAACGAATTGCCGGCCAAAGACAGGGTAATCGTCTTGCCCGACGCCAGCGCAACGCTGCCCATGTCCGCCTGGATGCTGCCGTAGCTTGTGATACTGTCGGCGACCAGGATGACGCTGCCGCCACCATGGGCGACGATCGAGCCCAAGTGGGTGATTGCGGCGTTGCCTATACCGATCAGTTGCATCGGGCCGCCGCCAAGAAAATCGTCATGGCTGACTGGTTTGGTCGAGGCAAGCAGGCTGCCTACGTTTACCCGCGATGATTGGCCGAACACGACCCCGTTGGGGTTGATCAAAAATACGCTGCCGTTGGCGCTGATCTCTCCCCGGATGTCGCTGTAGAGTTTGCTTAGCACCTTGTTCAGCACGACGGACTCTCGGCCAGGCTGGTTGAAGATCAGGTGCTTGTCGGAGCCCACGTCAAAGCGTTGCCAATCGATAATCAGCTTGTCGGTCTTTTGATTGACCCGCATGGTCTTCTTGTCGGCATCCATCGTAATGTCGACGGCGCCGAGTTTGACCACCCCATCCTTCGGGAAATCCTGAGCATGGATGACGCCAACAACACCCATCAGCGCCGCCCCGACCGCAATTCGACGCAATGCGCCCGGCGATTTGCCGCGTCGGCGCGCGCCTTCACTGACGGCAACCCAGCCGCCGCGTGATGCGCTCCACACCAATGCAAAAGTCTTGTTCATGTTTTCCTCGGGGAAAGTGCTACGCGGCGCACTTGTGGCGCACCGCGTAGCGGGTGGTTAAGACTCAGAAGTAGCGGGTGGCTTGCACCCAAAATTGGGGTTGACGGTCGGTTCTTGCGGCGCCGCTGCCTTGGCGCCAGGGCCACGCGGCGCTGACATTGACGAGATGCTGGGCGCCGCCATGGGCCACGCCCACGCCGAAGGCGCTTAACGATTGCCGGTTGGGTTCCGCGGTCCAGGCGCGTTTGTTGATTTGGACGGAGCCCGTGTCGACGAAGGCCGAGAATTGCAAGCCGGGCAGCGGCAGGTAGCGCAGTTCGCCCGTGGCCTGCCAGCCTTGGTCGCCGCTGGCGGCGCCCGGCGCGTAGGCGCGCACGCCATAGGGGCCGCCCAGGCTGAATTTCTCGGCGCTGTCCAGATTCTTGCTGGACCATTGCGAGCGCATGCGGGCGAAGAATTGAACCGGGCCCGAAATGCGTTGCAGCCGGCTCATGCCAAGGTTGAACACCCCGAAGCCGCCGCCGGCATGCTTGACGTAGCGATCGTCGCGCCGTTGGGCGTCGTCGCCAAAGCGCAGATTTCCGCGCGACACCGCCAGGCTGACGCCGTTGCTGGCGCCGCCCCATAAGGTGTCGTTGAAGCTGCCATTGACCGCGGCCGTCCACAGGCCGATGCGCTGCGAGCGCGACAGATCGAAGTAGTCGTAGTCGTCGCGCAGGCGCTTGTGTTCGTACTGGAGCGTGGCGTGGACATTGGCATCGCGGCCGCGCAGCAAAGTCTGGCGCAGATAGGCGTTGGTGTTCTGCGCCTGGCCGTGCGCCTCTAGCGCGGCGAACTCGCGGCCCAGCTCGTAGCGCATGTTCGACGCACCCGCGCCGATGCGGGTGGACCAGGGGCCAACGGGCACCTGGAAATCAAGGTGGTAATAGCGCTGCCGGCGGTCGCTGGACAAAAGGCGTATGTCGAACTGGTCGCCCAGGCCCAAGGGGCTGTTGATGTTGGCGGCCGCGCTCAAGCGGTATTCGCCGGTGTAGACGCCACCATAGTTGTCGGCGTCGATGCTGCCGGCGATCCAGGGGCCGGGCTGCGCGTTGACGATCAGGTCGGTCGCGCCCGTGACGGCGCCGGCACGCAAGGTGCCGGTGGCAACGACGCCGGGCAAGTCGTTAAGCCGCAGCAACGCGCCGTCCAGATCGCCGCCGTGCACGGCCGTGCCGGGGGGCAAGGCGTCCAGGATGGGGCGTAACGCACCGTCGCGCGTGCGGGACGTATTGTTCAGGAGGACCTGGCCGTACAGGCCCTCCATGACGCGTATGCGCACGACGCCCCCGTCGATCTGCTGCGGGGGCAGGTAGGCCCGAGCAAGCAGGTAGCCGTGTGCGTGGTAGTAGCCGGAGAGGCGGGCGGCGGCCGCGCGCAGCCCGTCCAGGTCCTGATGCGTTCCGATCACGTCAACCAGCAGCGCCTGCAACGTCGCGTCATCGTATACCTGGTTGCCGTCCAGTTGGAAGGCATGCACCAACAGGGTGGTGACGTCGCCGGATTCAGCGGCTGATCCGGTGGCTGATTCGGTGGCTGATTCGGACGGAGGGGCTGCGCTGGACGGGTCGCTTGGGAATTTCAGTCGGGGCGCCGGGGCGGCCGGCGGCGGGGCCGGGATGGTCAGTTCCAGATCGCGAATGGAACGACCGGCGTCGGGAATTTGCGCGTGAGCCGAATGTCCGCAAAGCCATGCCGCGGACAAAGCGGCAACGATCGCCAAAGTGGGTACGTGCAGCATCGAACCACTATACGAACGGCGACGCGCTCAAGCTTTATGAGGACTATGAATTCCTCATGTGACAAGTACTAATACCGAGTGCCCGCGCGCCGCCTTCGCGCGACGCTGTCGATGCCCGTGGGGCATCTGGCGCGTCGGGTGCATCGGGGCATCAGGGCGCCGGGACTTGCATGGCCATGCGTTGGCACGATGCGCCAAATTCCAACAGGGCATCGCTTAGCTGTTCGACGATACCGTCCAACGATAGGACATGGCCGCGTGGTGCCGCGCAGGCTTCGCTTAGCACGGAACAGAGCCGGCTCAATTGCGTGTCACCCGTCATCTGCGCCGCGCCCTTGATGCGATGGGCAAGGTGGCGTAATGCGGCTCTGTCATCGCGTGCTTGCAGCTCGCAAAGGCGCAGCATGTCGATGTCGTTGGCCTTGACAAACGCGTGGGCCAGGGCGCGGATGCGAGCGGGGTCGGCCCCGGTCAAGTCCGTGATGGTGCGGACACGGCGTTCATGGCGCAGTTGCGCCGTACTGGAGGCAACGGGCGCGCGACCACCGTTGGTGCTGGGCGATACGCCGTTTGGGCTTGCGCGTCGCGCAGGGTCTTCGTTGTTGTTTTTGTTCATGGGCTTGCTGACTGTGCCTGTTTCACCGCTGCATCAGACGACGATAATCGCGAAACCTGGCCCGTAGTGATGGGGATGCGTCCGAGTCATGCGCCGGAACGTTGCGCATCGGGTACTTTCGTAGTATTCCTATTCTCTTATTGGCTGTACGGCAGCACTATATCGGTCTATCGATATAGTGGCTTCACACGGCGTACACCCATGCAAATCTGCCGATGAAAAAAAGAACTTGCTTGCGTCGGGCGCTATTCCCGCGTGCAAGGCAATATGTTGCCCGGGGGCTCCCGATGTGGAAGAGGGAAATGCAGCAATGTCATCACGATACATTCGCGTGATCGTCGCCGACGACCACCCCGCCGTGGCGCTGGGGGTCAGCTATGAATTGGGGCTGGACCCGGCCATCGATGTCATCGGGTGCGCCGAAAACTCCACCGATCTGGTCGCGCGGCTTGAAACCCAGCATTGCGATGTGGTCGTGTCGGACTACACCATGCCCGGCGGCAAATACGGCGACGGCCTGGGCTTGATCGCGCTGTTGCGGCGTCGCTACCCCGCGCTACGCGTTGCGGTGCTGACCATGATCGACAACCCCACGCTGATCCGCGCCCTGCTGGCTTACGAGAATCTATGCGTACTGAGCAAATCGGATTCCACCAGCCACATCATCAATGCCGTGCATGCCATGTACCAGGGCAAAACCTACTACTCGCCCACCATCAAGGAAATGATCGTCAACCAGGCGTTTGTGCTGGGGCGGGCGCGGCTGACCAAGCGCGAAGCCGAGATCGTGCGCCTGTTCTGTGCGGGCGCCACCGTGACTGAAATCTCGCAGATGTCGCATCGCAGCGTGCAGACCGTCAGTTCGCAAAAGCGCAGCGCCATGCGCAAGCTAGGCATCGAACGTGACGCGGATTTGATCCGGTACGGCGCCGACGCCGTCCAAAGCCAGCTGGGCGAAGGCGGTTTTCCGGCGCTGCCCCGGCCGGACAAACCGACCTGGAGCTCGGCCTGAACTCAGGCCCAAGCAGGGGCGGGCAAGCCGGGCCGAAGCGTGAATTGCCTTCGGCTACGGCTTCAGCCCTGAAGCCGCCTTGCCGTCAGAAGCCAACAGCCTGGCCGTCGCGGCGCGAGTCCGACGCGGCGACATAGCCGCCCTGGGGCAAGCGGCAAATCAGCTGCGCCGAGCCGAATTCCAGGCTGTCCACTGGCGCCACGGCCACATTGTGACCACGGTCGCGCAGCGTCTGCACCACGTCTTGCGGCAGATGCGATTCCACATTCACCACCGGGCCCTTTTCAACGCGGAAGCGCGGGGCATCGCTCATTGCCTGCGGGTTCTGTTTGAACGCGGCCAGGCGCGTGACCATTTGCAGGTGCCCTTGCGCCTGCATTGATCCGCCCATCACACCGAACGACATCAACGGTTGACCGCCACGCGTGACGAACGCGGGGATGATCGTGTGCATGGGCTTTTTGCGCGGCGCCACCTGGTTGGCGTGGCCGGGCGTCAGCACGAAGTTCAGGCCACGGTTATGCAGGCTGATGCCGGTGCCCGGCACGACCACGCCCGAACCGAAGCCGTGATAGTTGGACTGGATGAACGACACCATCGTGCCGTCCGCATCGGCGGTCGTCAGGTAAACGGTGCCGCCGGTGGCGGGCGTGCCGGCGGTGGGGACGCTGGCGCGGTCCATGGAAATCAGCCGCGCGCGCTCGGCCAGGTAGGCGCGGTCCAGTAGCGCCTTGGCGTCCGTGCGCATGTGGCGCGGGTCGGCCACATGGTGATGCAGGTCGGCGAACGCCAGCTTCATCGCTTCGATGCTGACGTGGTAGTAGTCGGCGCTGTCCACGCCCATGCCTTCCAGGTCGAACTGTTCCAGCATGCCCAACGCCATCAGCGCGGAAATGCCCTGGCCGTTCGGCGGAATTTCGTGCAGTTCGACGTCGCGGAACGATTGCGAAATGGGGGCGACCCATTCCGGACGATGCTCGGCCAGGTCCGTGGCGCTGAGGGCGCCGCCCGTCTGGCTGGCAAAGTCGGTGATCTTGCGGGCGAGTTCGCCGCGATAGAAGCTGTCGCCGCCGCTTTCCGCAATGGCGCGCAGCGTCTTGCCCTGCGCCGGAAAGCGCCACCATTCGCCTGCTTGCGGGGCGCGGCCTGCCGGCAGAAAGGCGTCGGCAAAGCCGGGCTCGTGCGCCAGCTTGGGGGCTTGCGTGGCCCATTGGCGCGCGATGGTCGGCGACACGGGGAAGCCTTCTTCGGCATAGCCGATGGCCGGCTCGAAGAGCTTGGCGAAAGGCAGCTTGCCGAAGCGGTCCGACAGCGCTTTCCAGCCGGCAACCTGGCCGGGCACGGTGACGGTGCCCCAGCCGGTGCCCGGCATGGCGTCGCGGCCGTTGAAGTAGTCGGGTGTCCACGCGGCGGGCGCGCAGCCGCTGGAGTTCAGGCCGTGCAATTGCCCGCCGTGCCAGACCAGCGCGAACATATCGCCGCCGATGCCGTTCATGACGGGCTCAACCACCGTCAGCGCAATCGCGGTGGCAATGGCGCTGTCAACGGCATTGCCACCGGCCAGCAACATGCGTAGCCCCGCCTGCGCAGCCAGCGGCTGGCTGGTCGCGACCGCGTTGGCGGCCAGGACCGGCATTTTTCGGGAAGCGTACGGAAAAGACCAATCGAAGGAGGGGGACATGGATGCTGGAAACTCGTGGTGTAAGGGTTACTGCGGGGTGATGCCGGCTTGGTCGATCAGCTGCTTGGTGCGCGGAATTTCGGCCTTGATGAACGCGGCGAATTCGGCGCGGCTGCCGCCACGCGGCTCGGCGCCCGCTTCGGCGAGCTTACCGCGCAATGCCGGATCCGCCAGCACCTTGTTGACGGCGCGGTTCAGCTTTTCAAGAATGGGTTCGGGCGTGCCTTCGGGCGCGACCAGGCCATACCAGGGGGCAATGTCGTAGCCCGCGTAGCCTTGTTCGGCGATGGTGGGAATGTCCGGCGCCAACGAGGAACGCTTCGAGTTGGACATGCCCAAGGCCAGCAGCGAGCCGCTCTTGACCTGCGGCAGGCCCGTCATGATGGTGTCGAAATACATCGATACCTGGCCGGACAGCAAGGCGGGGATGGCTTCACCCGCGCCCTTGTACGGCACGTGCAGGATGTCGATGCCGGCAATGGACTTGAGCATTTCGCCCGCCATGTGCGACGTGGTGCCGGTGCCGAACGACGCGTAGGTCAGCTTGCCCGGATTGGCGCGCGCATAGGCGACCATTTCAGGCAGCGTCTTGAAAGGCTGTTGGGGGTTGGCCAACAGGATGTTGGGCGTGTAGGCCACCATGGACACCAGCGCGAAGGCGTCCGGGTCATAAGCCAGGCGCTTTTGCAGGAAGCGGTTGGTGACGACAGCGGCCGGGCCGCCCATCAACAACGTGTAGCCATCCGGGGCCGAACGCGCCACCGAGGCGCTGCCAATTGCGGCCGCCGCGCCCGGACGGGCTTCGACGACAAAGGGTTGGCCCAGTTCGGTAGCCAGCGCGGCACCCAGCTGGCGCGAGATCAGATCCGTGGCCGAGCCGGCCTGGAACGGCACAACGATGCGCACCGGGTGCTGCGGCCAGTCGGTGGCGGGCGCGGCGGTTTGCGCGCCGGCCTGGGCGGCGAAGGCGGCGGCAGCCAGGCCGGCCAGCGTCCGGATGAGACGAAATTTCATTGGATTCCCCTTGATCGCGTTATGGAAAAGCTTGGGCCCGCCGGGCGGGTCTGTTGCCCGTTCCGGCGTGTGACACCCCTTGCGGGGCCGTCCGCCAGCAATTAGACGGGACCCGGCCTCAGCGGACCATTGGTATTTGCATCCATGGATCACTGGATCCAGTTTGTGTTATTTTTGCGTTTATCTATCATGGCGGCTTTCCAAGCCCGGGGACGACAATGCTGCAATTTCAGAAGACAGCGATCAGTGCCGAAGACGAGGCTTATCTGCATCTGCAGCGCGAAATCCGCCTGGGCAACTATGCGCCTGGCCAACGTCTGGTGCCGGATGTGGTCGCCACCGAAATCGGCACCAGCCGCATGCCGGTACGCGGCGCCCTGCGGCGGCTGGCCTCTGAAGGCTTGGTTGAGATCCGCGCGAATCGTGGCGCCGTCGTGCGCGGATTGAACCAGCAGGAAATGCTGGAAGTGTTCGAGATGCGCTCGGTGCTGGAAGGTCTGGCCATGCGCAACGCCGTGCTGCACATGAGCGCCGAACATGTCCGCCGCCTGACCCATATGCTTGAGCAGCTGGACCAGGGCTCAAGCGATTACCTGGACTTTACGACCGCGCATCGGGAATTTCACGAATACCTGTGCAGCTTTTGCCAGCAACCGCGACTGCTCCGCCAGATATCGGAATTGCATTCCGTGGTGGAACCGTACATGCGCCTGTGGGCCGCGCAGCCCGGCCGCGTGCTGCGCGTGCGGGAATCGCATCAAGAGCTGATCGACGCGCTGCAAACCCGCGACCCGGCCCGTTGCGAAGCGGCCATGCGCCAACACGTGTTGAACACCGTGCCCGCGTTGCAGGCGTTCCTGGAAAAGAAGGCGTAAGCCGGACTGACGCTGCCCGTCTTTGGCAACGTAATGGGCAACTGCCCGTTTACCGAACGAATTTTTCCGCGACGCAACGCCATTCCCTCTTATAGCCAGGAGTAATATGTTGCGTCCGGCCGGCCCCTGGCCACCGGCAAAAACACGCCCATTCGCGCCGCGTCCTTCTTACCCGTGTCGATAGCGGATTTTGTCCGCGCGTTCCCTGCGGTGTCTGTAAGCCCTGGCGAGCCTGCGGCTACAAGAAGACATCAAGGAGACGGTTGTGAGCAAGCAAGAGTCGGGCGGCTGGTATTTCGGCTGGAACATCGTCGGCGCCGCCGCGGTTCTTACCCTGTTGACAGTAGGCCTGCGCATGGGCATCGGGCCGTTCTTTTTGCCGATGGCAGATGGCCTGGGCTTTTCGCGCAGCCTGTTGTCGGCCATCGTGGCGGTGGGCATGCTGTGCTACGGGCTGGCCATGCCACTGGCCGGTTACCTGGTCAGCGTGCGCGGCACGCGCTTCGTGCTGTTGACCGGCACGGCCATCGTCGTGGCGTCCTCGTTGTGGACGGTGTTCGCGCGTGGCCCCATTGAATTTCTGCTGTCCTTCGGCGTGGCCTTGTCCGTGGGCCTGGCGTTTACCAGCCCCGTCGCGCTGACGCCGGTCATCAGCCGCTGGTTCACGCGCCAGCGCGGGATGGCGCTGTTCTTTTTGTCCACGGGGTCCATGGCGGGCATCGCCTTGATGACGCCGACGTTGACCTTTGCGATAGCGGCCGTGGGTTGGCAGGAAACCCTGCTGGCCTTCGCGGTGCTGTTCGCCTTGCTGACCGTGCCCGTCGCGCTGTTCATCATGCGCGACGACGCGCCGGAACACACCGACCTGCTGCCACACCAGATCCCGGATCGAAAAGTGTCGGCCGCCTCCGTCTCGCCCGGCGCGTCCTCGTCCTCGTCCTCGTCCTCCTCCGCGATGGCTTCCCGGGGCGCATCCTCCACGCCGGGAAAAAGCCGCGCCCCGACCGTGCGCGACGCGTTGCGCACCTTGCCGTTCTGGCAGGTGGCGCTGGGCCTGTTCGCCTGTGGCTACAGCATGAACCTGCTGGGCACGCACGGCATGCCCATGCTGATGGACCACGGGTTCGACGCCACCACCAGTTCGCTGGGCATCGGCCTGATCGGACTGGTCGCCATCTTCAGCACGCTGGTGCTGGGCCGCATGTCTGACCAGGTCGAACGTCGCAACATCCTGGCCGCCATCTATCTGGTGCGCGGCCTGGGGTTTTTTGCGCTGGTCATGGTGGGCGCGCACTGGGAACTGTATGCGGCCGCCACCATCGGCGGCATCGTGTGGGCGGGCAGCATCGCCTTGTCCTCGGCCATTCTGGCGGACGTCTATGGCATCCGGCTGGTCGGCGTGCTGTACGGCCTGACCTATCTGGGCCACCAGGTCGGCGGCATGATCAGCTCGTGGCTGGGGGGCTGGGCATTCGACACGTTCCATACGCACTGGGTCGCCTTTGGCTCGGCGGGCGTGCTGCTGTTGATGGCCGCGGCCATCTCGCTGCGGTTGCCGGGACGCGGCCTTGCGCCCGCCCCGGCAACCGTGGGGCGCTGACCTAGCGGTCTTTCAGCAACGTCACCAGTTCGGGCACGTAGCGTTCGCCACCGCCCTGCGTGACGGCCTGGTCGAACGTGTGCTGCACGGCGGCGCCGATCTCTCGCACGGCGCCGGCTTCGGCTGCCATGGTGTTGTAGTAGGACAGGTCCTTCTGCGCGTTCGACATGAAAAAGCGCAGCGACGACGGGTCCTGTTCCAGCAGGTACGGCTTGATGCGTTCCAATGCCACGCCGCCGCCGCCGCCCTTGCTCAAGACCTCCACGAACACCGCCGGGTCGATATCCGAACGCAACGCGCACGCGGCCGCTTCAGACAGCAGGGCAACAACGCCCAGCGACACGTAGTTGTGCAGCAGCTTCATGCGATGCCCGGCGCCGATGGGGCCGGCATGCGTGATGTTTTCGGCAAAGCAGGCCAGGATCGGCTTGCATTCTTCGAACAGCGCGGCGTCACCGCCCACCAGCAAGTTCAGCCGGCCTTCGGCGGCTTCCTTGGGCGTGCGGGTCATCGGCGCATCCAAAAAGCGGCCACCGGAATCCGTCACGGCTTGCGCCACCTTGATGGTGGACGACGGAATCGCCGTCGAGCAATCGATGATGACGGTGCCCGCGCGCAAGCCCTCCAGCACACCGCCTTCGGCCAGCAAGACGGCTTCGACCTGCGGGCTGCCGGTCACGCAAAGGATGATCACATCCGACTGCGCCGCCAACGCCGCGCCGCTGGTCACGCTGGTTGCGCCCGCCGCCTTCAGGGCATCCAGGGACTGATTGCCCGGATGCTCAAGCACCGTCAACGCATGACCGTGCTTGACCAGATTGCTTGCAATGCCATGGCCCATAAGGCCGATACCCACCATGCCGACTTTCGCCATCGTTTACTGCTCCTGCCAGGTATAGGAATGTTGTGGCGTAAATCTTACTCTTAGATTTCCGCCGGCACGAAGCCAGGCATGCCGTGCCCGCGACCCGCCCCGCTTCGTTCGCTGTGCGTACACCTCTTGCCGCCGGGCATGTTCGACGGGGCGGGCTTTGCGGTACTTTCAGCCATCCAATGTCGGATGTCATCAATTTTCCCGCCATGACTGAATCCATCCCCGAAGGTTTTGCGCCGTGGCGCCCCAGCAGCCCGTTCATGACCCATCTGGCTGACCTGGGCGCGCTATACCGGCGCGACACGGACAACGTGCTGGCGCTGCGCGTCAACCACGCGCACACCAACATGCATGGCATGGCGCACGGCGGTTTGTTGGCCACCCTGGCGGATAGCGCGCTGGGCTTCACCATCGCCGAACAGGCGCAAGTGTCGATCGTGACGGTGCAAATGTCGGTGGAATACCTTAGCGCCGTGCAACCCGGCGACTGGCTTGAAGCCCATGTGCGGATCGACAAGCAGGGCAAGCGATTGATCTACGCCCACTGCCTGTTGCGGGTCGACGGTCGCGTCATGCTGAAAGCGAACGCCGTGTTCGCCGTGCGCGCCGCGCCGTCGCCGGTGTCGGACGGCTAAGCGGCAGGCCGCGCGTTGAACGCTGTCGAACGCAGCGTTCGAAACATTCAACTCCTCGTGGGACGAGGGCGCGAACATAATTCTCCGAAAGCAGTTGAATCACGGAGACACTATGCTTCACAACGCCCTCTGCGGCATCAAGGTCGTGGACTTGTCGCGCATTCTTGCCGGCCCCTGGTGCACGCAGAACCTGGCCGACCTGGGCGCCCAGGTCATCAAGATCGAACACCCGACGCGCGGCGATGACACGCGCGGTTGGGGGCCGCCCGACTTGCGCGCCGACGACGGCAACGCGGCCATGTCCGCCTATTTCATGGCGTGCAATCGGGGCAAGGAGTCGGTCGCCATCGACTTCGCCTCGGAAGCGGGCGCGGGCCGCGTGCGCGAACTTGTCGCCGACGCCGACATCCTGGTCGAGAACTACAAGGCCGGCGGGCTGCGCAAATACGGCCTGGATTACGCGTCGCTGGCGCGCATCAACCCACGCCTGATCTATCTGTCCATCACCGGCTACGGCCAGTCCGGCCCCATGGCGGACAAGCCCGGCTATGACTACGTGTTCCAGGGCATGGGCGGTTTGATGAGCTACACCGGCCAGCCTGACGGTGCGCCCGGCGCGGGCCCGTTACGCACCGGCGTGGCCGTGGTGGACCTGATGACGGGCATGTACGCCACCACTGCCGTGTTGGCCGCCTTGCGCCAGCGCGACCTCACGGGGCAGGGCATGCCGCTGGACATCTGCCTGCTGGACGTTGCCGTGGCCATGAACGCCAACCAGGGCGCCAATTACCTGGTGTCCGGCGTGGCGCCCACGCGCAGCGGCAACGCGCATCCCAATTGCGCGCCGTACGAAGTGTTCGCCTGCGCCGATGGTCATTTGATATTGGCAATTGGCAACGACGCCCAATTCTCGCGCTTCTGCGGTGTGGTCGGTCATCCCGACTGGGCGCTGGATGCGCGCTACGCCACCAACAGCGCTCGCCTCTTGCACCTGGACAGCCTGCGCGCGCAAGTGGCGCAAGCGCTGGCGCGCGCGCCGCGCAAGCATTGGACCGACGCGTTCGACGCCGCGGGGGTGCCATGGGGGCCGATCCACACCCTGGACGAGGTCTTTGCGCATCCGCAGGTGCGCCACCGCCAATTGGTCCAGACCAGCGTGCATCCCGTGCTGGGCGAAATGCGGCTGGTGCGCAACCCCCTGTTGGCCGGCTCGCCCGCCGACGCACTGGGCGCCGCGCCACCTTTGCTGGGCGAACACACCGACGCGGTACTGGGCAACGCGGTACTGGGCAACGCGGTAGTGGGCAACGCGGTAGTGGGCGCATAGCGCTACGCCGCGGCGGGCGACCCCATCGGCGCCGCGCCCGGCCGTCCCGCCGCGATCTGAAGACCTGATTCACCCCGAGGAGACAACAATGACAATCATCAAAAAAACCCCGCTGGCAATGTTGCTGGCCTGCCTTGCCGTACCCGGCTTGGCCGCCGCCGAGTATCCCGACAAGCCCATCCGCCTGGTGGTGCCGTATGCGGTGGGCGGCACCACCGACATCATCGCTCGCGTCGTGGGCAACAAGCTGGGCGCGCAACTGGGCCAGTCCGTCATCATCGAAAACAAGCCCGGCGCCGGCGGCAGCATCGGGTCCGCCTACGCGGCGAAACAACCGGCCGACGGCTACACGCTCGTGATGGCGGTAGAAAGTTCGCACGCCGTCAACCCGAACGTCTACGCCAAGAGCCTCTACGATCCCGTCCAGGACTTTGCCCCCATCAGCAACCTGGCGGACGTACCCAACGTGCTGGTTGTGAACCCCGCGTTGCCCGCGCGCGATCTGACGGCGTTTCTCGGCTTGCTCAAGGCCGATCCCAACAAGTACGCGTTCGGCTCATCCGGCAATGGCGGCTTAAGCCACATGAACGGTGAACTGTTCATGAAGACGACGGGCACGCGCATGCTGCATGTGCCGTACAAGGGCCTGGGCCCCGCGTTGAACGATCTGGTGGCAGGGCAGGTGCAGGTCGTGTTCGACAATATCCCGTCGTCGTATCCGCTGATCCAGGCGCAGCGCATCCGCCCCTTGGCCGTGGCGGCCCGCGAACGGCTGAAGGTGTTGCCGGACGTGCCGACCTATGCCGAAGCCGGGTTGCCCGCCATGAACAACCCGTCATGGTTCGGCCTGGCCGCGCCGGCCGGCACGCCCGCACCGGTGCTTGATAAATTGAACGCAGCCGTGCGCCAGGCCTTGGCGGACCCGGCAACGGTGGATGCCATTGAAAGGCAGGGCGCCGTGCCCAGCCCGATGTCACGCGAGGCATTCGGCGCGTTGATCGCGCAGTCGTACGGGCATTGGAAGACCGTGGTCGACGACATCAAATTTCAGAAAATGCAGTAACCCGGAGCGCTTGTGAACACCATGAATCTGTCCTTTCCCCACGCAGACGTCCGCATTGACGCGGCCGGCATCGCCACGCTGACCATGCAGGACGCCGGCGTGCTGAACATCTTGAGCACGCCCGTCATCAATGGCCTGCGGCAAGCATTGGCCCAGCTGAGCCACAACAAGGCCGTGCGCGTGCTGGTGCTGCGCGGCGCGGGTGACCGCGCCTTCGTGGCGGGTGCCGATATCGCTGAAATGGCTGCGCTGGATGCGTCCAGCGCCCAGCGCTTCATCGCTAATCTGCGCGACCTGTGCAACGCCGTCCGCCACTTTCCCGTGCCGGTCATCGCGCGCATTCCCGGATGGTGCCTGGGCGGCGGGCTGGAGTTCGCGCTGGCTTGCGACTTGCGTATCTGCGCCGACGAGGCCCAGTTCGGCATGCCCGAGGTCAAGGTCGGCATCCCCTCGGTGATCCACGCGGCGCTGATGCCGCGCTTGATCGGGGCGGCCCACAGCGCGTGGATGCTGTTGACGGGTGAACTTATCGACGCGCGTCGCGCAGAGGGCTGGGGGCTGGTCAATGCCGCCGTGCCGCAGGCGCAGCTGGACGAAACCGTTTACAAGCTGGCGCAGGGCTTTGCCGCGCTGGGGCCGGCGGCTTTGCGTCAGCAGAAGAAGCTGTTGCGCCGCTGGGAAACGATGTCGGTTGACGACGCCATCGAGGACAGCGTCGCGGAATTCGGCGCCGCGTTCAACACCGGCGAACCGCAGAAGTTCATGAATGAGTTTCTGGCCAGCAAGCGGCGCGGCAAGGGTTGAGCAGGGGTGAGCTGGGCTGAGCTGGGCTGAGCTGGGCTGAGCTGGACCGAGCTGGGTTGAGCTGGGTTGCGCTTGTTTGAGCTCGGTTGAGCTGGCCCGAGCCGGGTTGAGCTGGCCCGAGCCGGGTTGAGCTGGGTTGGGCAGGGGGGCGATCAGTCCGTCCCGCCGCGCGTCGCCGCTACGATCGGATCGTCCAGCAGATACGCGGCAACCTGCTCCACGAAGGGTGACAGCGGCACGTTGGCTTGGGTCACCAGCGTCAATTCACGGCGCGCCCAGGGTTCGCTGATGGCCACCGCCGCCACGCGCTGTTCGCGCAGCCCGGTGGCCGCCACGCTGCGCGGCACCAGCGATACGCCCACGCCGGCCTGCACCATGGACAGCACGGCGTCGAAGGTGTGCACGTGGATGCGCACCTTCGGCGTCTTGCCCGCCAGCCTGGCCATGTCGCGCAGGAAGATGTAGTTGCTGCTGGCACGGCTCATGCAGACAAAATCCAGGTCCAGCACCGCCGGAAAGCGTACCGGCGAATGCTGCGCCACCGGGTGGTTCGGCGGCGCAGCGATGATCAGTTCGTCGATGGCATAGCGCACCGCCTGCACGCCGGCCGATTCGGCATGACCGGCAAAGATGCCAATATCCGCTTCCTGTCCCGCGATAGCGGCCTCGATCGTGGTGCTGGATCGTTCCTCCAGCAGGATGTTCACGTTTGGATTGGCCGACAGAAATCGGCTAAGGCTGGGCACGATGAAGCCGTTCAGCGAACTGCTGTTGGCAAACAATTTGACGCTGCCTTTCAAGCCACTGGCGAAGCCGCTGACTTCGCCGTGCATGCGTTCTACGCCGGCCAGCAGCGACCGCACGTGCTTGAGCACAAACGCGCCTTCCGTCGTCAACTCCATCCCGCGTGCTTCGCGCTTGAACAGCGGCACGCCCATCGCCGCTTCCAGATTCTTCAGGCGGTAGCTGGCGGACGAAGCGGTAAGGTGCACGGTGTTGGCGCCGCCGGACAGGCTTTGCGCCTCGGCGATGGCAAGGAACAGGCGCAGGTCGGTCAGTTCATAACGCATCGTGCAGGAAGGTTCGGCGGTGTTGTGGTTGGCGCGTGGTGGTGGCGCGGGGTGGTGGCGTGTGTTGTTGACGCGTGTGGTTGAGGCGTGTGGTTGAAGCGTGTTGTTGACGCGTGTTGTTGACGCGTGTTGTCGAAGCGTCACAAATACGGGGTAGCCAGCCAGATGACCTTGTTGCGCAACCGTTTGGCAAACGGCGCTTGGGCCAGCGTATCCAGCGTTTCCGCCTTGGCATGATCAATTAGCGTATCGATGCGCTTGCCGATCCAGCGCGCCACGCCGGGGTCATAGATTTCGGTGTCCAGCTCGAAATTCAAGCGCAGGCTGCGCGGGTCCAGGTTCGACGAGCCGACGTAGGCCCAGGCGTCGTCCACCGTCATCAGCTTGGAGTGGTCGAATGTGCCCACCGCCCGCCACACGTGGCAGCCCGTGCGCACGACCTGGTCCAGTTGCGCCGACATGGCGTAGTCCACCAGCCGCAGATTGTTCTTGTCGGGGATGACGATGTCTACGCGGATGCCGCGCCGCGCCGCGGTAGCCAGCGCGCCGATCAACGTCTGGTCAGGCAGGAAATAGGGCGACTGGATGCGCACGTGATGCTGCGCCACCGCCAGCGCGCCCAGCAGCATATTGTGCGAGCTGCCCAGCGCGCGGTCCGGGCCCGACGGTACGCAGCGCATCGGCACGTTGCCGGTGGGCGGCAGCGCGTGGGGGTCGAACCACGGGCGCGCGGGCAACGATTCGCGCGTGGTGAAATTCCAGTCGTGCGCGAACACCGACATCAGCTGCGTCACGATCGGCCCTTCGATGCGGAAATGCGTGTCGTGGTTGACGGCCTTGCCCGCCAGCGCCGTGACAAACGCCGCCCGCACGTTCATGCCTCCGGAAAAGCCCACGCGTCCATCGATGACCAACACTTTGCGGTGGCTGCGCAGATTGGCATAGGGCATGCGCAGCACGCCCAGCGGATTCGTCATGAAGCGCGCCACGGGCACGCCGCCGCGCGCCAGCATCCGCACGATGGGCGGGCGCGAATACTTGGACCCGATGGCGTCGATCAACACGCGCACCTGCACGCCGCGCCCCTGCGCCTCGATCAGCGCCTCGGCCATCTCGCGGCCGATCTCATCGTTATCGAAGATATAGCTTTGCATCGCGATGGCGCTACGCGCCCCGCGTATGGCTTGCATCATGGCCGGATAGGCTTCGTCCCCGCCGTCCAGCGGCTGCACCGCGTTGCCGCCCAACAACCGAAACCGGCTGACGCGATCCCCCAGTATTTTTAGCGACGCAAACTGCGGTCCGGACACCGCCGTCACATCCACCGGCAGGGTATCGACCTGCTCGGCATCCACCACCATGGTCTCGTCACGTTGCTGCGACACCCGCGTCTTGCGGATCCGGTTGATGCCGGCCACAAAATAGAACAAGGCGCCAAACAACGGAGAAAACAGCGCCATCCCCACCCACCCGATCGCCGCCCGCACATCCTGCTTGGTCATCGCGGCATGCACCGCCGCGCCCGTCCCCGCCACGATGCTGATGGCAAAGACCAGATGAGGCCAGTAATCGATCAAAATTGCGTGTATGCGATCCATAGCAATGACGTGAAAACCAGCCTTGGAAAGTGAGCCATGCGGAAGAATAGCAAGGTGCGTGGTATTGGCAATGGAAAGGCAAAAGGGGGCTTTTGACACGCCGAAAAAATATGCTATAGTTCGGCCTCTTCGTTGTTGAGCTTCTTTTGAAGCACGGCAAAGAAGCACCAGAGGTGGCTGTAGCTCAGTTGGTAGAGTCCCGGATTGTGATTCCGGTTGTCGTGGGTTCGAGCCCCATCAGCCACCCCAAGAATTCCCCTTACATTACAGACGCTTAGGCGTCTGTTTTGCTTTCTCGGGGAGATTCCGGGGAGAAATCGCCGTTTCTAGGCGGCTCATCTCTAGGTCCCTTCAGGGAAATCGCGGAATGCCATCTCCCCATCTCGTCCCCGTTGTCGTTCTCGATCTCCAGGTGAGGCAGTATCCATCGCCACCGCGCTGCTTGTGCCGCCTCCTCGGCTACAGGGGCGCTTGCCAGGGCGGCACGGGCTTCTTTCCACAAAGGGCGGGCGTATTTATCCAGCCGGTTGTACGCGTCTTCCTGGTTTTGATACTCCGAAGACTTGTATTTGTCCCATTGGCCCAACAGAGCGGCCAGCGCCGCACGTACCCGCTCATCGCCCGCCTGCACGCCCTCCGCGCGCAGCTTGGACAGCGCTTCGACCACCGTTTGCCATTCCTCAGTGCCGCGCGGATCGTAATCACGCTCTTTCCTCGCGTCCTGGTATCCAGCTTTGTAAAGCGCATCCGCCATCGAATAGGGGTTAACCCCACGGCCAGGCTGGGCGGCGTTGTTCTCAGTCATATGCACCTCATGCTTTCTTCGATGAAGATTTGCGCTTGCTGCGCGTTGATCGCGTTGCCGTAGGCGCGCAGTCGTCCCACTCGGGCGGGAGCGCCATGAGCCAGCGGGGATGTGCCGGGCTCAACTGGCCGCCACTTTCCATCCCGGCAGAGCAGCCAGTCAGCAGGCCGCCATCGCAGCGACATCCGCCGCGCCCGCACGCTCTGCATGTCCTTGCTCGAAGAGTTGGAAACGGAGACGGGCGACATTGACCTGTTCCGCGAGCTGGGGGACACCGATCTGATTTTGGGCCAGAGAATTATCGCGGAATATCCCATCCTGCCGTACCGCTACCTCAGTCAGCAGGGCAACTTCGCCATCCTGACCCGGGACGGCGAATTGCCATGGTGGGAAGAGTTCGGGCGGTCGCAGTCGATGATTTACCTGGAACCGGCGGAGGTCGGCATCGATGATTGACCTACGCGCTATCCGGATCGGGATCGAGGTATCCGGCCGGATGAACTACTACAGCGCCGCGGATGGCATGCGGATCAAGGCCAGCGGCACGAAGTACGCCAACGCCACGCAGAACGAATGCAGCGTGACCATTTCGAACCTGCGCCGCGAGACGCGTGACTTCCTGCTGACCGAAACGAGCCCGTTCAACAAGAACCGGACGCCGAAGCGGCTGATCGTGGAAGTGGGGCGCGTCTCCACAGGGCTATTCAAGGTCTACACGGGCGACATCATCAGCGCGGAGCCGAGCAGCCCGCCGGACGTGGACATCGTCCTGAAGTCCAAGACGGGCAACGCGGCAAACGGGGTGGTGGTGTCCAAGAGCGCGCAGGCGACTTCGAAGCTGTCGGCGATCGCCGCGGCTGTGGCCACGGACATCGGCGCCACTCTCGTTTTTCAGGCGCTGGACAAGCTTATCGGGAACTACACCTATACCGGCGGCGCGCTGGGCCAGGTCAACCGGTTGGCCGAGGCCGGCGGGGTGCGGGCGTTCGTCGACGACACCCGGCTGATCGTGCAGGACTTCGACAAGGCCGTCAGCGGCCGGGTCAAGATCTTGAGCATGAGCAGCGGCATGGTCGGAATCCCAAAGGCGACGGAGAAGGGCGTGGAGGCGACCTACCTGATCGACGGCGAGTCGGTCCTGGGCGGCACGTTGCGCCTGGATAGCAAGTTCAACAGGTCGCTCAACGGCGACTACAAGATCGATCAACTGAAGTTCGACGTGGCAAGCCACGAAGATCCATTTTTCTATCAAGCGACATGCAGCCGACTGTAGTCCCCGATATCGACGGCGCCGACGATGGAAGCATGGCGGGCGTCCTGAAATCCTGGATCCGCGCGTTCATCCGCGAGAACCTGGACGACATGCTGCCAGCCCAGGTCGTCTCCTATGACGACGCCGCCAATCGGGCGGTGGTCAAGCCACTGATCATGGTCGGTACGACGGACGGGCAGAAGATCTCGCGCGGCAGCATCCCGAACATCCCGGTGTTTCGCTTCGGCGGCGGGGGCTTCTTCATGCGGTTCCCCATCAAGCCAGGTGACTTCGGGTGGCTCAAGGCGAACGACCGGGATGTGTCGCTGATGTTCCAACGCGGCGGCCGAGAGGATTGGCCGAACACCGAGCGGCTGCATTCGTTCCCGGACGCGATGTTCTTTCCGGACACGATCAAGGATTGGGCCATCGACGGCGAGAACGCTGACGCGCTTGTCCTGCAGTCCATGGATGGCACGGTCTGCATTTCGTTGCACGCAGGCGAAGTACGCATCAAGGCGCCCAAGGCGAAGGTTGAGATACCTGTGACGGAGTGGATCGGGAACATCGAATTCAAGGGCAATGTGGTCACCAGCGGCGGGAATGTTGCGATGTCGGGCGGCACGCTGACGCACGACGGCAAGAACATCGGCAGCACGCACACGCATAGTGGCGTGCAGACCGGTAGCGGTAACTCGGGAGGCCCGAATTGATCTCTTTCCAAACGGACGACGACAACGACTTCGTGACACTTCCCAATGGAAATCTGGCCATGGTGACGGATCGCCAGGCCGTGGCCCAGGAAGCCAAGCATTTCGCGGCCACGGCGCGCGCGGAGATGATCCACGCCTATGACGAGGGCATTCCGTTTCTGCGGGAGGCGTTCAGCAAACAGCCGAACTTGGCGCAGTTCGAAGCATCCTTGCGGCGTCGGCTGCTCGGTACGCCGGACGTCACGGGCATCGTGAGCCTGACAACCCAAATAGAAGGCGAGACGCTGAAGTACACGGCGACGCTCCAAACCACATACGGCACGGTAACGATCAATGGCTGATTACAGTTTCATCGCAAACCGCGGCGTCATCGTCGTGGATACGGCCACCACGCGCGCCCAGGTGGAAGCCGAATTTCGGGCTGTGTTCGGCGCCGACATGCCGACCGACCCGGCGACGCCCCAGGGCATGCTCATAACGCGCATTACCGAAGAGCGCGACGCGATCGCCCGGAACAACGCCGAGTTAGCCAACCAGATCAACCCGAATCTGGCCGGTGGGGTGTTCCTGGACTCGCTCATCGCGCTGACCGGGGGCAGGCGCCGTAGCAGCGTGCGGTCTCTGATCGTCGGCGCGGTGCTGGGCGGTGTCCCAGGAACCAACGTTCCGGCCGGCTCAATCGCTGAGACGGCGCAGGGTGAGCAGTTCGAGATTGTGACGACTGTCGTCTTGGACTCGGCCGGTACCGCGTCGGGCAACCTCCGAGCCCTGCAGGATGGGGAAATCGTGGTGCCTCCTGGCGGTTTGAATACCGTGGCCTCCAGCGTCTTGGGGTGGGAGACCATCACCAATCCGATCGCAGCGATTCCGGGCCAGGTGGAGGAGAACGACGTGCTGTTGCGGCGCCGGCGCGCGCAGACGCTGGCGCTACAGACAACGTCGATCAATGAGGCCATCGTGTCACGCCTTTACAGCATTGAGGCCGTGCGCTCCTGCTACTACCTGGAGAACTATGCCGACGTCGACCAGGTCATCGACGGCATTCCCATGCGCAAACACAGCATTTGGGCGTGCGTAGAGGGCGGGACGGATCCGGAAGTCGCCCAGGCGCTTTTCGAGACCAAGACCGTCGGCGGGGGATACAACGGCGCAGTGGTTGTCCAGGTTCCGGATCCGGTGAACGGCCGACTCTACGAGGTCAAGTTTGACCGGCCCGAGGAGATCGCCCTGTTGATCCGAGTGACCGTGCGGGGCAGCGCGCTGGACGTCCAGCAGTTGATTCCTGACTTGGTCATGAACTACGTCAATGGCGACATCGAGGGTGACGTGAGCTTTGTAGTCGGCAGCGATGTCTCAACCTTTGAGATCGCCAGCGCTATTAACCAGCAGGAGCCGACTATCTTCGTGAAGAAGGTAGAGCTGTCGGTGGTTGGCTCAGGCGTGGGCGCCAGCGGCTGCACGTCGCTGCCACCTGCCCCCCCGCCAGCAGTGGAGTGCCTAAAGCCGGAACCGCCGCCCGCCTGGGTGATGGAGCCCGCGCAGAACTTGATCCCGCTGCTAGATCGGATTATTTCGCCCTCCGGGCGGGAATCCGGCGACTGACTGCACAGTTGGCGGCTTGTCAGGGGTACCAGCGCTAGGTGGCGCTGCTAAGTCGTAATTCCAGCGCAACGCGGGTTGTATCTTCCGCCATGTTCTTCGCACACCCGTGTATCAAGAGCGGTGAGAAAATCAGGGCTTCGCCTTCGCCCACCTTGGCTCTAGTCATAGCCTTCTCACCGTCCCATTCCACAATCGCCGGAACTCGGTAGGGTTTTCCGTTCAGGAGTGCGCCGGCTGGAGTGCGCTTGATTTTGTCTTCTGGAAGCAAGTGGCTTCCCGCTACAACCGGAAGTGCGGATTTTTCCGAGACTCCCGCAATGGGGACCCAGAGGTTCACCGTCCGTTGCCAAACCGGCAGGTATCCATCCTTGTGCGGCGGGTTGTAGTCTTCTGACTGAGGACGGTTGATGCGCACGATCAAGAAAGCGTCTATGTCGCTGGAGGCATTGTTTGCAGACTTGAGGGGGTGGCCGATTGATTCGGACACTTTGCGAATAAACGATTCAAAGTCGAACTTGAAGTGAGGCATGCGTAGCTCGCGGGTCACTTCAATGATCTTCTGATGCAGGGAATCGTCACCTGCGACGAACTTGTGATAGTCCGCCAATCGGAAGTCGTCGGGTGCTTCTACGCCGTTAAGGCGCAACAAATCGCGCACCTTTTCAGTGACTTCGGCAGAAATTTCTTTGAATTCTGCGTCAGACAGCAAGGTCTCCACTGTGTATCCCGTGCTGTACCATTCCGTACCACCAAGGATATCCTGCTCGGCGTGAGCCAAAACCACTGGGTCACCGAATTGCGGTGCGGCTCCCCCTAGTTGGAAACTGATTTCGTCGTTGTCCACGATAACGCTGTACAAGTCTGCTCCTTGGATATGGATGTTCATCATCGTTTACGATGACCGGCGATTTTTTACAACCGTGTAGTTTACACACCGGGCTTAGGGAGCATTTGATGTTGCGCAAAATCCGTCGCGCAATTGCTACGGCGATCAACACAGTGGATAAGAGGTTTTATATCAGGGAATACCCTGATGTTGGGGCTTCCGGTATGGACGCTGCAGACCACTACAAAAGACACGGAGCCGAAGAGGGGCGTTTCCCCAATGGTTTCGTAAAAGCGCACAGAATGAGGCGCGAGCGCTTCATCGTTCCGAGAACGAAGCCGAAGCCTTACACCTTCGAATCTCCAAACGCGGCCAGGGACGGTTTGTTTTATCTAGCTCGCAGTCAGCCGGCTCGCAAGCTCGAGAAGGCAATGCTCTCTGTCCTTCCAGACTTTAGCGGCCACTCCATCGTTGCCCAAGTCGTAAAGCTTGTGAACGTTTCCAAGGTCGGTGTTATTGACCGCATAGAAGCCGCTTCTTCCCACACGTTCAGGGAGCCGGCGGTGTATGGAGAAACGGTTCAAAGACCTATCCGGACCGTTGAAACGCCGTCAACTTGGATCGCTCAGGTTCTGGGCGCGAGAATTATTGGTGGCTTCCAGGTAGTGAAAGGCAATCAGCTCGTGATTTATGAACCGGCCGCGGACCTCAGGAAGGGCTTTGTGGCTGGCGTGTGGCAGTGCGTTTCTTCTATCAACAAGAGTCCCGACCGGGCGATTGTTTGGTTCGAATATGATCGGGTTGTGCGTCTCCCTGAGGCCGTTTTGATCAGCGGCAGATGTAGCCCGAACTATTTCCATTGGCTGATCGAATATTTGACCCGACTAAGACCGGTAATGCGTCGACTCGGAGAATCCCGTCCGCCGCTTCTGATCGACGCAGACATGTACCCGCAAGAGTTTGAGTCACTAAAGGTGGTGGCCGGGGATTGGCCGATACACCTCGTCGGAAAAAGGACGCTGCTTGAGGTCGAGAAATTGCATATTCCTTCGATCCCGACCTTTCATCCAGATTGGATGGATGTACCATTTTGGGCTGGATCTGCACTAAATCCGGAGTCGTTGAGGTTCCTCCGCGATCGCGCTTATGCGGCTGCCGGCTTGACTGAAGGTAGCGCCTTCACCGGGCGCCGAATCTATATCGCACGGCGACAAGGACGCAATATCCTAAACGCTCCTGATGTCGAAAGGGCGTTGGAATCCATGGGGTTTGAAGCCGTAGACACAGGGCAAATGGGATTTCTGGATCAGGTGAAGCTCTTCGCATCAGCCGAGTTTATTGTTGGGGCAATGGGCGCCGGCTTCACAAATGCAATTTTCTGCGACCGCAGGTGCAAGATGGTCGCGATGGGCTCGCCGTTCGGAAAGCGGTTTTCGATGCAATCCAATCTTGCCTCATTTGCTGGCGCTGACTACCTGGTGGTAGCTGGCGAGCATGAAAAGTACACGCCAGGGGCGGAAGAAAACAATCGTGACCTGAATTTGTTGATGGAGTCCTTCAGCGTGTCGATTGATGATCTGGTTGGAGCGGTTCAGGTAATGACCCGGCGTCTCGAAAAGGGATCTTCACATCTCACCTAGCGCGGTGCCATGCCCTTGCGCAGCTTGTTCGGGGCTTCCATCAGATCCTGCACGTCCTGGTCCCGCTCGATCACACAGGGCTCCGCGCGCAGCGCTTCCATAAACTCGTCGTACAGGTCCGCCGTGGTCCCGGCCGGGCGTTTGAAGTCGTCCGATAGCTGGTAGGCGCGCAGCAGGCTGGAGCGTAGGCGCTTGACCTCCCACAGTAGGACGATCACGTCGGTGTTCCACGGCTGCCGCTCACGGATGGCGCGCAGGTCGTTGTGGGAAAGGGGCGATTTGAACGGCATAGCTGAAAACACTGGTTGAACATCCAGTATATTCCAGCGATATCGGGGTCACTTCATCGGCGTGGCGACGAGCTTGTCAGAGGGGAATGGGGCCGGGAAGTCACGGCTGTCGGCTGCTGGCGCTGTGAGCCAGTCGCCATAGGCGACTTCGGGCAGGATGACGACCATCCGCTTTTCCTTGCCCGCCTGGTGGTAGTCACGGAAGAGCGGGTCATCATCCGCATTGATGGTCAGCATGGTGTAGCTCTCTTGCCACTGGCCGGTCGCGTCCCGGTACCGATCCCAGAGGCCGGCAATGCCGAGCGGTCCACCATCTGCCCGCGTGAAGCGAGTGGGCACCGCTTTCCCCGAGCGCCAATCAGGTTCGAAGATCGCATCGGCCGGGATGACGCAGTGCTGCGCACGACGCCAGGCGTTGCGGAAAGTGAAGGCATTGGCGACGCGGTCGTCGCGGGCATTGAACGTGGATAGCTTTTCAGCGGCGGCCAGGCCGTCCGGGCCGGTCGATCCTGAGATAAGGCCCCAGCGGCCAAGGACCACTTCCCGCTCAGGCACCGCTTCGTCACCCGCGTCATGCTCCACCGGTCGCCGCACGAACACGCCCTCGTAGCGCGGCCACATGTCGTACTTGCCGATCGCGGCTGTCTTGTCGCGCACGCCGAATTTCTTGAGCAGCAGCTCAGCGTCTTTCAGGGTCTGGTAATGGCTGCACATATTGCCGCCTCAGTGGCTTACACTCATCTGCCTTGTAACCGGAAGGAGAGAGGTTCCGCTATGGATGACGTAAACGACATCGGAAAGATCTTGGGGAAGCGTCAAGAGGCGCTAGATGCGATCAAATGGGACGAAGACGAGCAAGAGTATCAAGTTCCCGCCATGGGCGCTGCCATCACCGTGCCGAAATCTTATCTGGGTACTCCAGAGGGGCAACTTCGACAAATCTTGAGGCTTTTGGAAAAAGGTGCGACCCAGGAAATGGTGTTGGCGTTCGCGCACAAGGTTGGCATGAAAACCGGCGGTCCATTCTAGATTGATCATCGCCATATCTCCGCGTCTTTTCCGGGGAAGAATTCAGGGAAGAATAGGGGAAGCACAGGGGAACGAAAAAATTTGGATTCCTTTGAAATCAAAGGCATAGCTCCCCGTCAAGCCCCCCCGGTTCCCCTACTATCTGGGTTCGAGCCCCATCAGCCACCCCAAAGAATTTGTCAAAAAGGCGCTTAGGATACCCTAAGCGCCTTTTTTGTTTTTGCATTTCCCGGGATTTCAGCGGATGGCTTAGTCCAAACGCGTCTTTAAAAATTCCTACGACTGTGGAAAGATTCAATCGATTGTGTCATTGCACGTGAGGACCCGATGAGAGATAGCCAGCAGCCTGACAAGGGAAAAGAACGCAAACCGGAGACGGATATCGTCCGTCCCGACATACCGGTCGACACTGACTTAGAAACCCCGCAAGACACCACCAAGGAAAAATCCCCGAACGACTCGCCCCGCAAGATGCGGTGGCCTGCCGATTTTCCCGCCAAACATTGAACGACGTCGCCGCCCCGGCGGCCCGTCACACACGCCGGCAATCTTCGCCACCCCCGCCTGACCCCGCGGACGCCTTCCGCACCCCCCCATCAGGCATGTCCCTTGCTGGCCTCCCACAGCCGCGCATGTTGCGCGCCGCTGACCGGGAGGCTCACATGTATCAACCCAGATTGAAATTGAAAGCACTGCGTGACCAGGTGATCGTCATCACTGGCGCGGGCAGTGGTATTGGCGCGGCCACGGCCAGGATGGCTGCGAAGCAGGGCGCGAAAGTGGTTTTGGCGGGCAGGCAGGAAGAGGCGTTGACCCGTGTTGCGGACGATATCGTCCAGGCGGGTGGGGCGGCTATTACCGTGGTGGCCGATGTGGGGGTTGCCGAGGATCATGACCGCATCCTGGAACAGGCCGTGCAGCACTACGGGCGGGTCGATACCTGGGTGAACAACGCCGGGGTTTCCATTTTCGGTACGTTGGAACAGGTGCCGGTCGAGGATCAGCGCAAGCTCTTCGATACCGTGTATTGGGGCGTGGTGTATGGCTCGATGGCGGCGGTGCGGCACTTGAAGCAATCGGGCGGCGCCTTGATTAATGTGGGCAGCGAAGTGTCGGATCGCGCGGTGCCGCTGCAAGGTGCCTATTCCGCCGCCAAGCATGCGGTCAAGGGTTTTACCGATGCGCTTCGGATGGAGCTGCGCGAAAGCCAGGCGCCGGTATCCGTCACGTTGATCAAGCCGGCTTCTGTCGCAACCGGGTTTGCCGCGCACGCGCGCAATTACATGGATGTGCAGCCTAACCTGCCGCCGCCGGTATATGCCGCCGACACCGTTGCCGAAGCGATTTTGCACGCGGCGCAGTATCCGACCCGGGATCTCCACGTGGGCAGCGCGTCGCGCGCGATTTCGGCCTTGGGTCAGAATATGCCGACGCTGGCGGACCGCATGACAAGCTGGCTGTTCCGGCATCAGCGTGGTGACATGCCGGCGGGCGGCGGGTCGGATTCGCTGTACGAAGGGGGCGGCGAACATCCGTCGACGCCGCTGCATCCGCGCCGACACAGTGTCTACACGCAACTGGCGATGCACCAACGCACTGTTTTGCTTGCGGCTGTGGTGGCGGCGGGGCTGGCGCTTTGTCTGCCGCGTGGGCGGCGTTGACGCATGGGCTTGGAAGCTGTGCCGCCGTAACGGTAGCCCGTGGAGCGTCTCAGGTCATGGCCCTGGAAAAGTTCTGGGAACTGCGGCCTGAGGCGCGGCCCGGGCGCGCCACGTCCAGCGCCAAACCGAGCACGCCAAACCGAGCACGCCACACCCAGCACGCCACACCGAGCACGCCACACCCAGCACGCCACACCGAGCACGCCAAACCCAGCACGCCAAACCCAGCACGCCAAACCCGGCGGGCCACACCGAGCTCACCATACCAGCGCGCCACACCCCGCAAGCCTTGCGCGGCTTTCACCGCATTCCGTTGGACGGTCCAATACACCGCCGGCTACGCGGGCCGTCCGGCCAGGCGTTGAAATTCCTCGGTGTCGTGCCCCGAAAACACGTCGACTTCGCCGCCTTTCGTGCGGATCAATTCGCGAAGGCGATGCTGGTTGTCCCGGCGCGCCGCGCGGTCGTGGTCCAGCATGTGCTGATACATGCGCAGACCGATCGGGCAGCTGGGCCGGTCCAGCGCCATTTCGTCTGCGTGAAAGTACGCGTCGCCGGCCAGCAGCATCCAGCTGGCGCCTCGGTTGACGGCGATGCCCGCGTGACCCACGGTGTGGCCTCGCAGCGGAATCATTGCAATCTCGGCGGGCAAGCCCACCAAGGGACGCGCCCGCTTGAAGCCGTACCATGATTCGCCGGCGGCTTCGTCGTACACCAGCCAACGATCGCGCGACGACCATTGCTGCGGCCGAAAACGCTGGCGGTCCATCCACGTGCCTTGCCGCTGCGCCACGTCGGCTTCGGCCCGCATCATGTGCACGGTCGCCTGTGGAAAATCGTCGAGCCCGCCTGCGTGATCGAAGTCCAGATGCGTCAGGATGATGTGGCGCACGTCCGATGCAGAAAATCCCAGCGCCTCGATCTGCCGTCGGGCCGTCATGGCGGCTTTCCATTCGGGCTTTACCAAGGCCAGAAAGAACGCGCTTAATCGTGGGCGCGGATGCGCCACGTCCTGCAAGCCCAGGCCGGTATCCAGCAACGCCAACCCGCCCGAATCCAATTCCAGCAAGGCGCAGTGGCAGCACAGCCGCCCGCGCGTGGCCAGCCACGATGACCGGCCGTCCATCAGCCGGCCTCCTGCGGGGCAAGTCGAAATGCAGTTCAGGTGATGCACTTTCATAGGGGGCCTCCTGATCTCAAACCGTCTCGGGGCGCGGCGGACGGACGGTGCCGCTGCGCGGGTCGGACCGCAAACCGCGTGCCGTGCAGGCGAGAGGGAAAGGCGGTGTCGGGCGACGCATCCGAAGCGGCCCTCCGAAGCGGCGGCGTCGGTCAATATTGCAAGCGACGTGTAGGGATCGCACCGGCGCAGGGATCGCACCCGCGCGCGCACGTTGCGACTGTTAAGCGGATAGGAAGATCGCTGACTATTCAAATGGCGCACCTTCGCGCCCGATGCGCGCATCCGCGATGTGCGCCCTGCGGCATGGCGATTGCTGCGTGCCGTTCGTTTATCCCGCGCGCAAGCCGTCAGCGTGCGGGCAACTGAAACGGGGGGACGTGATGGACGAGCCGACACTTCAGAAGCATCAGCCACAGCGGGCGGAGTCCGCGCCACAGCCACAACGGTCGGCGCCACCGCAGCAGGCGTCAGGACGACAGCAGCGGGTGGGACGACAGCATCAAGCAGAGCAACAGCGACCGCCCCTACAGCGGCAACAGCGACAACAGCAACAACAGCAGCAACCGCCGCAACCGCCGCAACCGCCGCAACCGCCGCAACAGCAACAAGCGCCGCAAACCACCCCATCCGCACAACAAGATATCAACCCCGGCGATGACGCCGCGCCGGGCACGCCCGGGACCGGTGAAGTGGATTGCCCTGACTGCTCGGGAAGCGGTCAGGTGAACGACCGACCGTGCCAGACATGCGGCGGCACGGGCAAAGTCGTAAAGGCGGTGGGCGGTGCGTAAAACGGGTGGCTCACTTGCGGACGGGGCTTACAGCAAGCGCTCATCGACCCCATTTCGCAGGTCGTACGGCGACCACAGGATGCGTCCGACGATGCGGACTTCGCAGCCGTCTTCTTTCTCAAGGGCGAAGGGCGCGTAGGCAGGGTTCAACGACTTTGCCAACCAGCCGCCCTCGCGCCCGCGCGTGATGCATTTGACGATCATCTTGCCGCCGTGGTTGATCGCGTAGACCGTGCGTGGGTCGATTTCGCGGGGGTCGATGACGGGGTCCTCGTAGAACAGCATCGGTCCGCCGTTTCGGATGACGGGTTCCATGCTGTCCCCTTGCGCATACACGATCTTCATGCGGCTGATGGGCAGTTTGAACGACTCCAGAAACGAGCGGCGCAACAGGATCTCGCCGATCTCCGTCTCGTGGTAGTTCTCGATGCCAAGCCGGCCGGCAGCCAGGCGCACGTCCAGTTCGGGGATGGGCATGAATTCCTGATCGTTGGCGGAGTACCCGGCATTGGCGACGTGGCCGACGTTGGCGGCCGTGCTGATGCGCAGCGCTTGCATGCGTTCGGCCTGATGCGTGGTGACGCCGTCGGGGTCCCAGGGGGCGGCCGGGATCGGCGCCATGGGGAACTCGTCCGCCACGCTGTCGATACTGGCCAGCGCACCGCGTTTAGGGGCTGGATTCCTGCCCAGACCCGCAGCCCCTTTCGCCTTGACGCCCATCTGGCCCAGCGCCAACAGCAGCGCGCCTTCCAGGCGTTTGACCTGGTCGTCGGCCAACCCATGGATAAGCGATGCCGGCACCGATGGGAACGGCCATTGGGTGTCGGCCGTGGGGGGGGCAAGCGGAGCGGCGGTCGATAGCGACGCGGCCTTTTTAGCCTCAGCGGCTAACCGCGGGCTGATTGCGGCCAGCGTGCAGCCAAATCCTTCGGCGTAGGCCATTGCCGCTTCGATCCCAATAGGACGGCGGCCGGTGATGTGCTGATAAATCATCGCCTGGCCGCCCTTCACGTGGTGGTCGCGAGCAAATGCCGCGCGGTTCACGCCTTCAAAGCGTGCGCGCAGGGCGGCGGCTTCCTCTTCGATAGTCCACATTTTCATATAGCAATGCTATGCAAATAAAACTATAGCATGGCTTGCTAATAAGCTGTAGCGTCGCTATAGTTTTGGTGATGAATCTACCTGATTATTTCAAGCAGGAAGGGGCGCTGACCGCGGCCACGTTCGCCCGGCTGGTGGACGTGTCGCCTGCGCTGGTCTATCAGTGGCGCACCGGCCGCAGGCCCGTGCCGGTCAAGCACTGCGCCTTGATAGAACAAGCCACCGACGGCGCCGTCACCCGGCGCGACTTGCGCCCTTCCGATTGCACTCAAATCTGGCCGGAGCTGGCCGAAGGGATCACGGCGCAATGAACTATTACCCCCACCACATCGGCGACTTCAATAGCGCAACGCGGCACCTGACGCGCATCGAACGTAGCGTCTACCGGGACCTGATCGAGCTTTACTACGACACCGAAGCGCCGCTATCTCAAGAGATCGACAAGCTTTGCCGCTTGCTGATCGCGCGGTCCGACGACGAAAAGACCGCCGTGTTCCAGGTGCTGCACGAATTTTTCGAGGAAACCGAGGAAGGCTGGCGACATGCTCGCTGTGACGCCGAGATCGCGCGTTATCACGGCAACAAGGAAGCCAAGTCCGCAGCCGGTAAAGCCAGCGCGGCCAAGCGCGCACGGCAGGCCGGCACGGCCGGCAGACCGGCTGCGGGGCAACAGCCGTTGAACATCGGTGCAACCAACCAGGAACCACAACCAGAACCACAACCAGAACCACAACCAGAACCAGAACGACCCCACCCCGAATGGACCATTCCGAAAACAGCATCCGTGAGCTCCCGCAAAACTGCCTTTGATGCGATGGATTGTGCGTTGCCGGACTGGCTCGATCGCGCCGATTGGGTCAGCTGGGTGGCGGACCGCAAAGCGCGCAAGAAGCCGATCACACAAGAGGCGGCGCGGCGCCAGTTGCAACAGCTTGCCGGCTACCGGGCCGAAGGCGTGGCGGCGCGCGATGTCATTTCCCACAGTATCGCCAGCGGCTACCTCGGCCTGTTCCCACCCAGAGAAGCGACCCGCACCACGGGCGCGAAGCCATCGCGGCAACGCGCGCAATGGTCGTCGGAATTGCGCAGCGTGCTGGCCGAAGGCCATGTCCGGGGCGAAATCGACATGGGGGTGATCGATGCAAGTCGTTGAATCAACGGTCGGCCTGGGTGCGCTGGTCGTCAACGAAATGCACTTGCTGTATGGCGCCAAGTTCGCGCAGCAATGGGAGGGCCTGACGCCGCGCGAATTGAAAGACTCCTGGAACCAGAAGCTGGCCGGCCTGACCGAAGCGCAAGTGCGGCGCGGGCTCACTGCCTGCCTGACACGGGAATGGCCGCCGACGCTGCCGGAATTCTTGAAGCTTTGCTGCCCGTGGTTGATCCCCGAACTTGCCTATCACGAAGCGGTGCGCGGCGTGTCGGCGCGGCGTCGTGGCGAGGTGGGCGACTGGTCGCATCCGGCGGTGTATTGGGCAGCGGTGGGCGTCAGCACGGTTGACCTGTTGAACAGCAACTTCGGCGCAATCAAAGTCCGATGGGAAAGAACGCTGTCCGAAGAGCTGGCCAAGGGCGCATGGCCCGACATTCCGGCACCGCGCGCGGCGTTGCCCGCGCCGGGACAGACGCTGGCCACGCGTGCCGAAGCCGAGGCCGCGCTGAGAAAAATGGGCGCGGGAAAAATGCTGGCAGCCCGCAGCCGGTCACATCGCGAATGGATCGAACGCTGGGAGGCGCGCATCGCGTCCGGGGGGCATCCCACCAAGGCCATCGCCGACATGTTGATGCACGCCAGGCACACGGCCAAACCGGAGGGCACATGACGATGCGGCGCATGAATGATGGGCCAACGCGCGCGAACGGCGCGCCAGGTAAGGACCGCAAAGCACGGACCGCAAAGCACGGACCGCAAAGCACGGATCGCAAAGTAAGGACCGCAGGACAATGAAAATGAAAAATGCACCGTCGAGACAAGCCGGTTTGCCGCGTTGGGTGGAAGACGAAATTCATAACTGGGCAAGGTCCCAATGGGAAGGCGATTGGCCCGGCCCGCGGCGCATGTTGCACGAGACGCCCGACGTGTGCGAATTTCCGCCGCTGCCCGGGCACGGCGATGACGACGAACCGCTGCGCATTCCCGTGAACCATGAACGCGCGCGCCGCGTGCATGCCCTGTATGAAACGTTGCCGCTTCTGGAACAGCGCGTGGTGCAGGCGGAATACACGCGCCGCGCCGACTACGGGGACTTGCCCGCGCATGGCCGCCAGGACAAGGCATGCCGCGTCATCGGCATCTCGTTGCCGTACTACAAGGTGGCGCTGGGCAACTTCAAGCAAGAGGTCTGGAGGGCCTTCAAATGAAATACGCACACGAAGTCATCGATCTGCTGGCCGCGTATCCGGGCCGCGAATTCAGGATGGCCGAGATCCTGCGGCACGTCAGCCGGGGCATGCCCATGGCGCCGGCCTCGCAAGAAGCAATGCGGCGCGGCGCGCGTCGTGTGCTGGATCATCTGCTGGATGCCGGACACGTGCAGCGCTGCGGCGGCAACACCAAATCCGCCACGTATTCCTGGCAGCAATTGGGACATGCACTTCATAAAAACCATGCCCATTTGGGACCGGATTTGAGACAATAGCCGCGGGGCATTGCGCCCACACGAAATGCAGCCCGCCAACCGATCCGGTTCGCGGGCTTTGTTTTTTTCCGGACCCAACAGTGACCGACATGACGCCTGAAGACGCAATCCTTACGTTGGTGACGGCCGCCGCGGGCGGCGTTCCAGTGTTTCTTTCCGACGATGCGCCGTCGGTTCCCCCGCCGCCTTGCATCGCGCTGGCCGTACGCTGGGTGCAGGCCGGCCCTGCCGAAACCGGCCCGGTCGACGCCGACGGCAATCAGCTGGTGCGTGACCATCGCGATGCCACCGTCGAACTGCGCAGCGTAGGCGCCGCCGCCTATCGCGCCCTGGACAAGATGGGGCTGGCGCTGCGCCATCCCGCTCATGAAGACCGTGCGGAAGCGCTGGGCCTGGCGGTGTTTCACGCCGGCCCCGTGCAGCGCGTGCCACGCGACGGCAACGACGCCACCTCGGGCACAGCGAGCGAGCCGCGGGGCGCGCTTGACCTGGGTATCCGCTACGCGCAGACCGATACGGATGTTGTCGGCCTCATCGAAACGGTGACCGGCAACATCACGACCACGGGCGGGCTGCTGCCTTCCTTTACAACCTCATTTTCCGCGAAGACCGAAGCGACGAATTAACGTTCAAGGTCTTCATCACGCTGTCCCCCCGCCGCCTTTGGGCGGTTTTTTTTTGGAGCCGCAAATGGCAAAAATCGACCGGATCGTCAATGTGGCGATCTCGCTGAACACCACGGCGATCAAGGAGCAGAATTTCTCTGACATCCTGATCCTTGGCGCACACGCGCTGGCCGTCAACCGCGTCATGGCGGTGACCGAGGCCGGCGAGCTGCTGGACATGGGCATCGCCCCGAACGACCCGCTGTACATCGCGGTGCGCGATGCCTTCAAACAGATTCCGACGGTGGCCCGCGTTTTTGTCGGCCGCCGCCAGGTGGATGCATCGCGCATTGCCGTGACGCGCGCCGCCGCGTCGGACTACGCCGTGTCTTTGTCCTGGCGTGAAGCGAATGGCATCGTGCAAAAGGTGGCTGCCAGCGTGGCGGGCGCAGCCGACAGCACGCCGCAGACGCTGGCGACGGCTCTGGCCGCCGCCATCGCCGAGACCGACGCACCGGTGACAGCCACCGCAACCGGCGCCGACGTTGCGGTGACCGCCGATGTGACCGGCCAGGCCGTCGCCATTGCCGTGACGGGCAACCTGGAACTGGCCGCGCCGGTCAGCACCGAAACGCCATCGGCCGCGCTGAACGCGTGCCTGCGCGAGAACGGCGACTGGTACGGCGTATCGCTGGCCAGCCGTGTTGAAGCGGATGTGCTGGACGCCGCCGAATGGGTGGAATCGAACGAGCGCCTGTTCGGCGTATCCAGCGCGCAGGCCGGCATCATCGACGCCGCCGTGTCCAACGACATTGCGTCGCGCTGCCAGCAGAAGCAGTATTTCCGCACGCACGTGTGGTACCACGGCCGGGCCGATAGCGAAGCGTTGGACGCCGCCGTCGCCGCCAACCGCTTCACCTTTTATCCGGGTGGTGAAACCTGGGCCAACACGCGGCTCTCGGGCGTGACCTACGACAGCCTGACCGAAGGCCAGGCGCTGGCCGCGCATGCGAAAAATGCCAACACGTTCGAGCAGATGCGCAACTTTGCCGTGACGCAAAACGGCAAGGTCGCCGCCGGCGAATGGATCGACGTGATCCGTGGCCGCGACTGGCTGGCCGAGCAGGTCAAGATTAACGTGGCATCGCAGCTGATCAACGCCAACGGCAAGGTGCCCTACACCGACGCCGGCATCCAGGTCCTGGTCAACGGCATCCGCCAGGCATTGCTGCTGGGCCAGAGCCGTGGCTTGGTCGCGCCCGACGAAATCGATGACGCGGGCCGCAAGATTCCCGGCTTCGTCATCAACGTGCCGCGCGCGGCCAGCGTGTCGTCCAACGACAAGGCCAACCGCATTCTGCGCGACCTGAGCTTCAGCGCCCGCCTGGCCGGCGCCATCCATGTTGCCGAGATCAAGGGCAACCTCACCTACCAACAACTGTAATCGGGGCATAACCATGTCAGTCAAAACCTACGCACCCAACCAGGTCAAGATCGTGATGGGCGCGCTGCCCATTTCGGGCCTGGCAGAAGACACCTTTGTCACCGTCACGGAGATCGGCGAAGGCATCGCCTCGGTCGTCGGCGTCGACGGCGAGGTGGCGCGGTCGATGTCGCGCGACTCGCGCCTGCGCATCACCTTGACGCTGATGCAGACCAGCGCCAGCAACGCCGCCTTGACCGCGCTGCACCAGGCCGACCGCGCCACCGAGGGCAACGGCGCGGTACCGATTTCCGTGACCGACCTGCGCGGCACGTCGCTGCACGCCTCGGATTCCGCATGGATCGTCAAGATGCCCGACGCGGGCTACGGCGCCAAGGTCGGCAGCCGTGAATGGACGATCGAGACCGGCCCGGCCATCCACGTGATCGGGGGCAATAGCTGATGAGCGCCATCAAGGAAGTAAGCGTCGGATCGACCGTCTTTCGTATTTCACGGTTTGATCCGTTCCGCCAGCTCAAGCTGTTGGGCGACCTGCAAAAAGAAGTGCTGCCGGCCGCCGGATCGATGCTGACCTCGGTGTTCAGCGCGGACGGCGCCGGCGAAGGCCGCGACGAAAACGCGATGCTCAATGCGTTCCGGGAACTGTCGGCCAAGCTGGGCGGCGATGCGCTGGCCGGCTGGGCCGAGCGCCTGATCGACCCGGAGCTGGTCAGCTTCGAACTGGCCGGCCGCGAGCCGCAGAAGCTGACGCCGGCGCACCGGGGCCTGGCGTTTGCGGACTATGCCGAGATCCTGGAGTTGCTGTTCCACATTCTTGAGCACAACTTCGCCGGCCCTTTGGCGCGTTGGGCCGGCCGCTTTGGTCCGGCCCGCGCGACGTTGGCGAGCCTGTCGGGCGGTTCGACGCAGGCTTCGAACGAGAGCTGATCATCTGGCGGCCCATCCTGGCCCGCCATGTCAGCCTGGACGCCGTCAAGCGCGGCGACGTCGATCTGCTGGACATCCTGAAGCTCAACGCGCTGATGGACGCCCAGCAGGCCGCGCAGGCTGCGGCAGATAACAAGGCGAGGTAACGATGATCGTTGTACGAGAGGTGGTGACGCTGCTGCGCTACCAAGTGGATCAATCCGGGCTGTACGCCTATCGGCAGGCGTTCGAGTCGACGTTGCAGGCCATGGTGGCCGCAAGCGTCAGGGCGGGCGCCGCGATGCGCCAGGCGCTGGCGGATGTGTTGCCCGGCGTGCCGAACGCGCCGCAAGCGAAGGCAGGGCCATCGGCAATCGCGCGGATGCCCGGCGCGTGGATGACGATTGCGCAGATGACCGTTGCCCAGATGGCGGTCGGTCGGATGGCCGTTGGCCAGATGGCAAGCCCGCGGACGGCAAACGGCCAAGCCGCAAGGGGTCAAACCGCGAATGGCCAAACTGCTAATGGCCAAACTGCTAATGGCCAAGCCGCAAGCGGCCCGGCCGGACCCAGGCCTCAAGGCATTCCGGCGCCTCGCCAGCACGCCGCGGCGTTGGGCGGTCTGCGCGGTGCCATCCAGCTGACGCTGGGCGCGTCGCCGCTCAAGCGTGTCCTTGGCGACATCGACGCGTGGGTGCAGATCCAGGCGCGCTTGCTGCAAGCAGCCGGATCGGACGGGAACGCAGTGCAAGCCGACCGCGATCTTGCCCGCGTGTCACGCACCAGTGGCACGCCGTATGCCGACAACGTCGACACGTACGCACGGTCGGCGCGTACCTTGCAAGACCACGGACGCACGCGGCAGGAAGCCACCGGCATCACGGAAGCCGTGGCGTTGAGCATGCGCCTGTCGCAAACGCCGGCTCAGAACCGGGACGGCATCGTCACGGCACTGACGAACATGGTCGAGCAAGGCCGGTTGGACCTGGGGCAATTCAACGCCTTGCCCCAGCGCATGCAGGACGCATTGGCCGCAGGGCTCGATCTAAGCCGTGGCCAGCTGCGCGATCAAGTGCAGAGCGGCCAGGTCACGACGGATCGGGCGTTGCCGGCATTGCAATCGCAATTGCCGGCCATGCGCACCGAAGCCGAGGGCGCGCCCGCGTCCATCACGGCAGCAATGACGGTGTTCAACGACGCCATGCAGCGCTACCTGGGGCAGGCCTTGCCGGCGGGTCGCGGCGTGTTGAACGGCGTCGCGACGTCGATCCTGTTTCTGGCCGACCACATCGACGCGGTCGTCAAGCTGCTTGCCCTGATGGGGGCCAGCATTGGGCTGGTCTCGCTGGGCAACGGGCTGCGGCGGGCTAGTGCGGTGTCGGGCGGCCTGTTTCAATCGCTGATCGCGGCGACACGCGCCGCCCTCGGGTTGGATGCCGCGATGGCGCTGCGCGGTGGCCCGGCCGGCGCCATGCGGATGCTGTCGGTGTGGACGCGGTCGATAGCACCCATGCTGCGCATGGCGGCGGTGTTGAGCACGATCTATCTGATCGGTGAAGACATCGCCAGTTGGCTGGCCGGGGGCGAGTCGGTTATGGGCGGCTGGATCGGCGGCGTGGAGGAATGGCAGGACGAGCTTGATGCCGTGTCGTCCGTGCTGACGGTCGTGAAGGACTTGCTGGGCGGTGCGGGCGAGGCGCTGGGGCCGTGGATCCAGCGCTTCGGGTCGATTGCCGTGATGGTCTATGGCCTGTGGCAAATCCTGTCGCCCGTCGGCGGATTCCTGCTGAACCTGGCACGGGTCGTGGTCCCCATGTTGTGGAACGCTTTTGCCATGACACCGATCGGCCGGATCATTTCGCTGATCGGCATGCTGGCCGTCGCGCTGTGGCAAATCTGGGAAAACTGGGACGTCATCAAGGCGTACATCTCGGCATCCTGGGATGCGCTGATGGCGATGGCCATGGACTCGTTTCTGGGGCCGGTCATCGAATACATCGGGGCCATCTGGAAATTCTGGAGCGGTCTGGTCAGCGGCGTGATCGCGGCGTTTACCGGTGACTGGGACGGGGCCATCGCGCATTGGGCGGGCGCCTTCAACGGCTTGTGGACGTTTTTCTCGGACATGGGCGGCCGCATGGTCGCCACTGTCAAGGAGATCGGCCGCGCCATCCAGACCTGGGTGATCGACAAGGCGCGCGCGGCAAAGAACTGGCTCAAGAGCTTGCTACCGGGCCAATCAGGCCCCGACGCCGGCAACCAGGCGTCGGTAATGGACGGCTGGTCGCCGGACGCGGCGCCAAATTGGTTGACGACGGCAAGCAGCGCAGCGGGGCTGGTCGTGCCGCCTGTGTCCGTGATCGGTCCTGTACCGACGCGCATCGGCTCCCCGTTCAGCTTTCAAAGCAGCAACAACTTCGTCGTGAACGTGGCGTCCGGCGATCCTCTGGTGGTGAGAAAAGCGGTTGCGGAAGGCGTGAGCCAGGGGCAGCAACGCAGTCTTCAAGGCCTGCCGCACTGGTACGACCTGACGCCCGGCGTCGAAAGCCCCGGATAGGAGCCCTAATGAACTTTGTTTCCATGATCTTTGGGTGGAACGGCGGCAGCAGCATCGGCACCTTGCCGCTGGATGCGCTGGTCAACGAAACCACCCAGCTCAACAGCCGAACCACGTCATTCGCTGTGGAAGACGGCCCGCCGGTCACCGACCACGTGGGCCAGGAGCCCGAGCAACTGACGCTGACAGGGTGGGTGACTGCCGCCGACATCAGCTTGCTGGGCGGCTTCCGGAGCGCGGCCTTGGGCGCCGGCCGGTCAAAGCTGATCGGCGCCAAGGACGCGCTGCGCAAGATCCATGCGGATCGTCTGCCCATCACCATCACGACGGGGATGGACGTCTACGTGGACTTCGTGATGGAAAGCTGCTCCATCGGCCGCACCAACACGGCGGGCGACCGTTACGAGTTGTCCGCCATGTTCAAGCGCATCCGCAAGGTGACGTTGCGGCAGGCAGACATTCCTCCGGAAAAAACCTCGGGCAGCGCGACAGGCAAGGCCGGGTCGACCAAGGCCAACGCGGGCAAGCAAAGCGGCGTGCCCGCGAGCCCGAAGCAACGCGACACTTTCAACTCGGCAAAGGGTTTGAACCCATGATCCAGATACTCGTACCGGACGCCAACGACAGCCTTATCGAAATGGAGCTGGACGGCATGACGGTGTTCTTGCGGCTGTCCTGGAACAGCGAGGCCCAGCAATGGGTGCTGTCCATCGAGAACGCGTACAACGAGCTGGTCGTTGCCGGCATCGCCGTGGTGCCGGACACGCGCTTGCTGGCGGGCTACCGCCATCTGCCCGTGCCCCCTGGCGAACTGGTGGCCTTGGCGCCGGACCGTCGCGACACCATCAGCCGGTCGGCGCTGCCGTCGGGCGAAGTGGCGTTGCTGTACGTCAACGCGGCAGAGGTGGTTGATGGCAAGGTTTGATCGCGTCTACCGCCTGCTGGTCGGCAAAAGTGGCGCGCGCGGACTGGAAATCATGCCCCCGATGCGCATCACGTTCGATATCGCCAAGACGGCGGCCGAAGAGCCCAACGACGCCAAGATCAGCGTGTACAACCTGGCCGAGCAAACCCGGCGTTCATTGGAAGAGCCCGGCTTGCAATGCGTGCTGTATGCGGGCTATGCCGAAGAGGGCGGCCCCTTGTTGATGGCGTCGGGCAGCATTGTGTTTGCCTATACGCGCTATGGGCCGCCGGACGTCGTGACTGAGTTGACGGTCAAGGACGGCTACATCGAAGTGCGTGATACGGCGGTGTCGATCGGCCTGGGCCCGGGCGCGCGCGCCCGCGAGATCATCCGCGACATTGCACGGCAGATGGGCTTGCCGCTGGTCATGGCCGACGACGTGCCTGACCGTCGTTGGGAGCACGGGTTTTCTTTCTACGGCGCGGCGCGCACCGCGCTGCACAAAGTGACGCAAGGGACCGGGCTGGAATGGTCGATTCAAAACCAGCAATTGCAGGTGGTCCAGCGGCTGGGCACCACGCGGCGCCAAGCCGTTGTGCTGGCCGTGGACAGTGGCCTGCTGGGCCAACCCGAGCGCACGCGGGAAGCGGCCACTGAAAAGGCGAAGTCGAAAGGCAAGGCGTCGGCGCAGGCGGGTGCAAGCGCGCCCGCTGCCCGTGCCGCCGCGGCCAAGCCGGCCAGCGCCCAGCAACAGCGCGACGGCTGGAAGGTCAAGTCGCTGTTGCTGCCCACCATCAGCCCCGGCGACCTGGTCAAGCTGGAAAGCCGGTCCGTCCAGGCGTTTCAACGCGTTGAAACCGTGCGTCATACCGGCGATAGCGAAGCCGGTGATTGGCAAACGGAGTTGACGTTGGTGGATACCCAGGTCGCGCCATCCAAAAAGGAGCAGACATGAGCAATGCGGTAACCCTTATCCGCCGTCTTATCGCCACGGAATTGGCGGATATCTATACGACGCTGCCTGGCGAAGTGGTCGCGTATGACGGCACGTTCGTCACGGCGCGCCCCACGCTGGCCAAGCGGCTGGCCAATGGCGAAGTGCTGTTGCCGCCCCAGGTGGTGCGCGTGCCGGTGTGTTGGCCGGTAGGCGATGTGCACGGCGCGCAGGCGTTGATCTCGGTGCCGCTGGCGCCGGGCGATGCGATCAAGCTGTCTTTTTCCGCCCGTGCATTGGAAAACTGGCTGGGCGGCGATAACGGCCCGCCGGACGATCCGCGCCAGTTCGATTTATCCGACGCGTTCGCCTCGCCGCTGCTGCGGCCGGGCACGATGGCGGCTGACACGCAGAACGTCAGCATCCAGTACGGGCCGGGAACGTTGAAGCTGTCGCCCGCCGGCGACCTGAGCTTTCATGTCAAGACGTGGACGGTGCAGGCGGAACAGACCACCTTCAACACGCCGGTCACGATCAACGGGCCGCTGACCTATACCCAGGGCATGGCGGGCGAGGGCGGCCAGGGCGGTGCGTCGATGCGCATTCGGGGCGGGGTGGCCTATGAAGGCGGCGCGATCACTCATAACGGCACGAATATCGGCGACGCGCACCGTCACCCCTACGCGGGTGGCACGACCCAGGGGCCGCTGTGATGGCACTGGACCTTGCTTTATCTCCCGACCGCGATCTGGACTTGGACCTGCTAGGCCGCGCGTCATTCGTGGATGGCGCCGACCGCATCGCGCAGCAGATCAACACCACCTTGCTCGCCTTCATGGGCGAGTGGTTTCTGGACACCACCTTTGGCGTTCCTTACTTCGAGGACGTCCTGGTGAAGTCTCCCGACCGGTCCGGCATTGAAGCCATCTTCCGAGCCCGCATCCGCGCGGTGCCCGGCGTGACGCAGGTCAGCGCGATGCAACTGCAACTGGAACGCCAGCTGCGCGTGCTACGCGTGACCTACCAGGTCGACACCACCTTCGGACGACTGGAACGCGTGGTCTTGCTTCAAGCGTCTTAACCCCCTTAACTTTGTCGAGGAAACTATGGCCTACGGTGTCACACCGGACGGGTTCGTCCGACCACGCCTGCCCGAAATCCGCACGGAAATCGTGGCCGACTTGCGCGCTCGCATGCAATCGGCCGGGTTCAATGGGGCGGTGGAAACCCGCCCAGACAGTATTGCCGGCCTGCTGATCGACACCTTCGCGGAACGCGAAGCCACGTTGTGGGAGCAGGCCGAAGGCGTCTACTACGCGATGTATCCGGGTTCGGCGACGGGCGTCTCGCTGGACCGCGCCGTGTCGTTTACCGGCGTATCGCGCTTTCGCGACGAGCCGTCGCGCGCCTATGTGGTGCTGTATGGCGCGGCCGGTACAACGGTGCCAGCCGGCGCGCAAGCGCGGCATCGCGTCAGCCAGAACTTATGGGCGCTGGACAGTGCCGTGCAAATCCTGCCGGGCGCGGCAGCGGACGTGACGCTGCAAGCCGCCGTCGCTGCCCAGACCGCCTATACCGTGTCGATCGACGGCGTGGACTATGCCTACACCAGCGGCGTCACGACGAATTTGCCGCAGGTGCTGGCGGGCTTGGTGGCCGCGCTGAATGGCAGCGGGCTGACGGTGTCCAGCGACGGCGTCTCCGTGCGGCTGCACACGGACGGGCGGCAAGCCGCGTCGTTCGCGTGGTCCGCCGCATTGTCGCTGGTTCGTCTGGGAGCGCCCGGCCTGATGACAACGGTGGACGCGTCGGACGAAGGGGCCGACGTGGGCGACCTGAACGGCATCGTCACCCAGGTAGACGGGTGGGACGCCGTCAACAATCTGCAAGCGGGCGTGGCGGGACGCCTGGCGGAAAACGCCGCCCAACTGCGGGCCCGCTACACCACCGGCCTGTTCCGCCTGGGCGCGGCAACGCTGCCCAGTATTGCGCCCAACGTGCGCGACCGCGTGGCCGGCGTGCGCGTCGTGAAAGTCTTCATGAACAGCACCGACGTGCCGGACCCGCAGGGCCGCCCGCCGCACAGCGTGCACGTGGTGGCCGATGGCGGCCTGGACGACGAGGTGGCCGATGCCATCTTTCGCGTGGTGGCGGCGGGCATCGATACCCACGGTCAGCGCCAGGTGGTGGTCAAGGATGAAGAGGGCGCCAACCATCTGATCCGTTTCGACCGGCCTGAACGCGTGTACCTCTGGGTGCGTTGCGCCACCACGCTGCTGCCGCCCTCCGAGCAGGCATTCCCGCCCGACGGCTTTCAGCGCATTGCCCAGAGCCTGGCGGCGGTGGGCGAGGGCTTCTCCATCGGCGAGGACGTCGTCTTGCAGCGGCTATACGGCGCCATCTTTCGCACGCCTGGGCTGGCGTCCGTGGACCTGGCACTGGCTTTCTCGACCAACCCGGCCTTTACGCCCGCGCCCTCGGATTTTCGCGCGGCCAACGTGGCGATCCAGGATTTCCAGGTGGCGGCGTTTGATCTGTCGCGCATCGAGGTGACGTGATGGATCTGCACCAGAACCACGGGCAGGTTGCCTGGGGCCATTGGCTGGGCCAGTTTCAAACCAAGCGGCGGTTGGAGGCGCTGGTCAAGGCGCTGCTCAAACCCGCGGACGGGCTGCAAGGCGCGCTGCGGGCGCTATACGAAGACCGCTGGCTGGACACCGCGGTGGGCAGGCAGTTGGACGGCATCGGTGAGATCGTCGGCTTGCCGCGCGTGATTGATGAAGCGATCTACCTGCGATTTTTCGGGTTTGAAGGGCAGCCGAGCGTCGGCGGCTTCGGCCAGGCGCGATTTCGCCGCGCCAATGAACGGCCGGTGGCCGGCTCCACCGCGCTGCTGGATGCGGAGTATCGGAAGCTGCTGTATTGGAAGATCGCCTTGAACAACGGGCACGGCACCACGCCGGAGATCGCCCGTTCGCTCAAGCCGATCTTCGATGTGACCCGGGTCGTTGTGCAAAACGCCGGCAACGCAAAGATCCGCATCTGGGTCAGCCGCATTCCCGGCCCCAACGATCCACTGATGGGCAACCCCTACAAGTGGGTACCCCAAGCCGCCGGCGTCGGCGTGCAACTTATCACCGGCTCGACCGACAAGCCCTTCGGCTTTCGCGAGCAAGGTTTCTTTGGCTTTGGCGTCGGCGTGCTGGCGCGAGGGATTTACTGATGGCAGACCCCACTTTCTTTGACCTTTTCAAATCGACCTGGGCACAAAACGGCCTGACGGAAAGCATCACCGATCAGCAGTACAAGACCGGCTGGTCGTTCATCGGATCCGTGCCGCCTTCGGTCGAGCAATTCAACAAGGTGCAGCAGACCACCGACGAACGACTGGCGTGGCTGTACAAGCAGTTGGACGGCCTGGCCGAGGTCACGGGCCGACCGCTGGCGGCCACGAGTTCCGATGCATTGAGCTACGCGCAGCAGAACCTGAACGCCGCGAACCTGAAGACCGGCACGGTGCCGGTGGCGCGTCTTTCCGGCACGGCCACGTCGTTAACGGCGGGTGCGGCGACGAAGCTGGCAACGGCGCGCACCATCGCCGCCACCGGCGACGCCACGGGTGCCGGTTCGTTCGACGGGTCCGCCAATCTTTCCCTGGGCCTGACGCTCAGCCCCAGCGGCGTCACCGCCGGCAGCTACGGCAACGCCAACGCGGTGCCGACGTTCACGGTGGACGCCAAGGGCCGCGTGTCCGCGGCCGGCGAAGTCGCCATCGGCAACGCGGCGACAGCCACAAAGCTCGCGGCGGCGCGCACGTTCTCGGTCTCGGGCGGGGCGACGGCGGCCGGCGTCAGCTTTGACGGGTCGGGCAACGTGGCGCTGAACGTGACGGCGCTGGACGTCTCGAAGGCATCGGTCGGCACCCTGCCTGTAGCGCGCGGCGGCACGGGCCTGACAACCGTGGCGGCAGGTTCATATGTGGCGGGCGCGGGAACCGGCGCGCTGGTGCCCCGCACCCCAGCGCAGGTGCTGGAAGACATCCAGGCGCTGCCCAAGACCGGCGGCGATATCAGCGGGCCTTTGGTGCTTGGCGCGGGTGCGGCGATCGGCGCCCAGTACGGAACGAATACCGCATCGGGACGCACCGCGCATGTCCTGCTGCCGGATGGTGGGAGTTATTCCACGCATACCGGCACCGTGGTGGGCGCGATGAAAATCACGTTGCCCGCCGCGGCGGTCGGCGCTAACACGATGCTGCGTATGCGCGTGGATGTGTTCGAGTACCTGGACGGCGTGCCGCCGGTGTCGTTGTTGATCCATGGCTACGTGCAAACAACGAAGGCGTGGGCACGCTGCGGGGCGACGGTGCTGGCGGGCAGCGCGGCTTCCGATCTGCCTGTCAGGTTCGGTTCGGACGCGGCGGGCCTTCCATGCATCTGGATCGGCGACACAACCAAGTCCTGGTCATACGCAAGCCTGACCGTGTCGGAAGTGCAAGCCAAATACAACACCTCCGGCGCGTCGGTGGCTGCTTGGGGCGCGGGTTGGAAGGTCGAGCCGGTAACGGCGTTTGAGACCGTGTCGCAGACCTTGGCGAGCGGCAATCTGGCTTTCGGCCGTGCGGATATCGCCACGGTAAACGGCCTGCAGGACGCTTTGGAGCTGAAAGCCAATGCAGCCGTATCACTTCTGGCTGGCAACGGCCTGAGCGGCGGCGGTACATTGGGCGCCAACCGCACTGTGGCCCTGGGCACACCGTCCAAGCTGAGCGCCGTGACGACAAACGCAGTCACGTCGACCAGCCACACCCATGAACTGGATACGCAAACCGCCCCAAACGACGCGACAGCTGGGCGGATTCTGACCCTGGGTAATGCGTTCGGGCTGGGGGCGGATAATCCGTTGAAATCGGTGAATCTGAACTCGGTGATCGCTCCCGGGCTGTACGGCCAAAGCGTAAGCAGCGATGCAACGCTGCCGAGAAATTATCCGGTGCCGCTCGCAGGGACCTTGTTGGTCGGTTCAGCCGGCCAGACTATCTCTACGCAGATGTACACGGTCTTCAATTCAGGCGCGACGTATTCGCGTGCCAGATACGGCGAGACGTGGTCGCCTTGGCAGCGAGGGATCTTAGAGAATGATCTTGCGTCTGCGACACAGTCCGGTCTGGTGAAGCTCGCAACAGCGGATCAAGCTGTGGCCGGCGCAGACGGTTCGTCTTCGATGACGCCTCTGACCGCTGCCATAGCGGTTAATGCGCGTCTAGCGACCGATGTATTGGCGCAGGCCGGCAACGACAATTACCGGCTCCTGACGCCGCAGCTGATGGCGCGGGCGTTCGGTGGCCCCAACAGTCGACTGGAGGGACAGGGGTTCCAGCGGCTGCCAGGGTCGGGAAATCTCGTCATCCAGTGGGGATCTTCAGCAGGCTATGACAGCTACACCATTGCTCCTTATGTCCCCAGCTACATCCTCGGTTATGTAGCGACATGCTATGGCAACGTAGGATCCGCTGCATCGGCCGCATGGTGCGAGGTCAGCCTTATTGAGTCAGCCACGAAAATGCAGATCGCTGCCTACCGACCTGGCCCCGGTGGAGGAGCCATTGCCGCGCCTAGGGGCGTGCAATGGCTACTGTTCTGCTTGCCACGATAACGAAACGAGGAAACGACATGAAATGGATGTTTAGCGCGTCGATGCAAGAGTTCTACAACTTGGCCGGCGAACCCGGGGATCGCCTACCCGCAGATTGTGTCGAAGTGAGTACGACACTGGCGGAAAAATTGCTTGCGGAAATAAAAAGCGGCGATCGGCTGCTCATCGTCCGGGAGGACGGGCGGCCTTCGACCGTTCCTAGAATCGTATTCAGCCCGTCGGAATTGATGTTCTTTCATACCGGTATCAATAGCGCGGCGGCGATTCCCTCGGATTCTGTGCCCGTGAGTGTTTCTCTGGCCAACGATATTCAGGCACAGCTGGCTCTGGGCCGAGTCATTGCGGCTGATCCTGATGGGCAACCCATTACATTGCCGCGCCCTCCCGAGCCGCAAGAGGCTGTTGCTACTCGCGCACTCGCTCAACGCGACGCGTTGCTTGCGGAAGCAGCGATTCGTATTGCCCCGTTGCAAGATGCGGCGGATCTTGGCATCCCTTTCGCTGGAGAGGAGGCGTTGCTTCAAGCCTGGAAACGCTACCGGATCGCGCTGAATCGGGTCGAATCCGACCCGGGTTTTCCGCGGAATGTCTCGTGGCCGACGCGGCCTGAAGCCGTCGTCTAGCGAACGCTCGTCTCGACAGGTCTTTTTGTCTATGGAGGTCGTATGTCCGATTGGGAAAGAACCCTTGCATGGCTGGCCGGCGTAGGCGCGCTGGTGGCGGTTGGCCGTGCGCTAACAAACAAGGAAGAACTGCCGTGGCGTGTGGTGGCCGGACGAGTGATTCTCGGAAGCGCTCTGTCAACCGTGGTCACGCTGTTGCTGATTCCGTATCCGACCGCGCCGATGCCGGTATTGGTCGGCGCCGGGGCGGCTGTCGGCATCCTAGGCGAGCAGGTGCTGGAGGTTGCTGCGCGGCGGATCCTTGCATTCAAACTTGGAGGCGGGGCGAAGTGATTATGTATTGGGCCCCCTTCGGGTGTAGTGCGTCAGCGGACAAGTTGAGAGGCGCCTATGGACCTACACGCGATTTGTGATTACACAGTTAGCCCTGCCTTGACGCTGCTTCCGCCCGCGATGGACACGCCGCAGGCCTGCGTTCTCTTGCTGGCTATCGGCTTGCAGGAAAGCCGCTTTCTGCATCGTCGCCAAGTGGGTGGACCGGCCCGAGGCTTCTGGCAGTTCGAGCAAGGCGGTGGCGTGCGAGGCGTGTTGACGCATGCTGCCACTTACGGACCTGCCCGCCGGCTCTGCGCCGCCCGCGACGTGGCGGCCACCGCGGACGCCGTCTATTCCGCCCTGGAGGCCGACGACGTGCTTGCCGCCGGCTTTGCGCGTCTGCTCTTGTGGACCGACCCGCGTCGTTTGCCTGACGTGGGCGACGCCGACACCGCCTGGGCGCTGTACCTGCGCACCTGGCGCCCCGGCAAACCGCATCCGCACACCTGGCACGCGCTGTATGCCCAAGCCATGGCCGCTATCGGGGAACCGCATGTTCGCGTGGCTTGAACGGTTCAAGACCCTGGCGGTGGCCGCGTTGGCCGCGAGCGCCGTGGTGCTGCTGGCGTATCTGCGAGGGCGCAGCGTGGGGGGGCGCGCCGAACGCCAGGGGCGCGACACGCAAATCAATCGGCAGGCCGAGCAGGTTCGGCAGGAGGTAAGGGATGTGCAACATCAAACGGCTCGGATGGACGATGCTGCCATTGCTGACGAGCTTAAGCGTGACTGGGTGCGCGGCGCCGGCCCGGGTGGGCGTTGAGTATTGCGAGCACGCGCGGCCCGTCTTCTTTGATACGGCGGCGCAGGTGGATGCCACGCCGGCTTCCGTCCGGCGGCAGATCCGGGATGGCAATGCCGTCTGGCGCCGGCTGTGTGGCGGGGCGCCATCATGACCTAGTCCATATTGCGCGATATGGCTCTGTCCGGCTGGGCCAAGAAGGCGCACGATAGCGGTTCTGAAATGTCTTTATCAGGATGCCATTATGAATGCTCGCCTTGACTATGCCAAAGCTTCGCCCGACGGGTACAAGGCCTTTGGCGGGGTATATGTTTATCTTCAGCACTGCGGCCTGCCCAAAACCTTGATTGATCTGGTGTTTTTGCGGGTGTCCCAGATCAACGGATGCGCCTATTGCATCGACATGCATTCGCGTGACCTCATCAAGCAGGGCGTGACCGTGGACAAGCTGGTGCTGGTGCCGGTGTGGCATGAAGCGGGCGCGGTGTTCACGCAGCAGGAACGCGCGGCGTTTGCGTGGGCGGAAAGCGTGACGCGCGTGGCTGATACTGGTGTGCCGGATGAGGACTATGCCGCGGCCGCCGCCGAGTTCAGCGACAAGGAATTGGCGGACTTGACCTATGCGATCGGGCTGATGAATGCCTTCAACCGCCTGGGCGTCTCGTTCAGGGCGACGCCGGCCGCCACGAAGGCGGCTGCGCGGGCGGCGGATTGAAGGATGCGATCAGTCGTCAGTCCAGATCGATGACGGAAGAGGTGTCCGGCGCATAGCCGTTGGCCTCTCTGTCAGCGCCTCTATCGGACCCGGCCCGATCGGAAGCTTGGCGTCTTTCTTCGGCCGCTTCAGCCGGCGCGCCACCTAATTGGCCCGCTTCCAGCACTTTTATCGTGCCATCCACCGTGCCGACAACCAGCGATTGCGCATCGGCATCCATGGCGAAGATCAGCGTTGGCAAGCCGTCGACCCGCACGCGGGCATAGCGCCGCAGCACGCCGGTTTGCGCGTCGATCAGTTGCAGCGAGCCGTCAAGAAAGGCGGCCGCGATCAGGTTCAAGGCGGGCATGTGCACGATGGCGCTGGGCGATGCGGGGATGGGGCGCCGCCAAAGTTCGCGATCCCGGCCCAAGGGCTTGCGGTAAATAAAGCCGGAGTAGGGCGCGCGCACGTTGGGCGAATAGTGCTTGCCGCCGATGACCAGGCCGGGGCCCAGAGCATCGTCGACGTAGGCGCCGCACAGTTCCATGGCGTGGCCGGCGGCATCGTTGCTGGCTTTTAAAACCGGCCATAGCCGGCGCACGGGGCCATCAGGTTGCACCACGCACAGGGTTTTGCGTTCGTGCGAACTGGCGGGCGTGCCTTGCAGCAGGAATAGACAGGGCGCGTGGCGGATGCGCAGGTAGTGGTTGAAGCAGTCGTAATGGCCAAGGTCTGGACGATGCTCGACGCCGGTCGCCAGGTCCAGCAGCACATCGCGCGCCTGTCCGGGGGCCGCCGTAACCCGGTTTTGGCGGCCCAGGATCCGGCCTTGGGGCGTGGCGGAAAACGTGAATTCGCCGTCATAGGAGCGCGTCAGCTGCAGGCCGGCGTTGGTGGTTGTGTGGGTGTTGGTGTAGGTGTAGGTGTTGGTGTGGGCGTTGGTGTGGGCGCTGGCATCCGCACCGGCGCCGGTGTACGTGTACAGCCGCGCGTCCTGCCTGCCCACAATTTGGCCAGCCTGGCCGGTCTGGACGACATGCACCAGTACGTCCTTGCCGGATGTGAGGATCTCGACGCCGTGGCCCGCGCCGCTGTGGGTGGCAAGGCGATCGCCGTTGCGGTGGTGGACCTCTAGTTGGCAGCCCTCGTGCACGGCGGCGTAGCGGTCGCGATCCAGCCAGGCCACATCCAGGATGGCCCCCCGGCGCGTCCATCCGGCTACTCCGAACCACGCTTGCAGGCGCGCTTCCAGCTGCTGGACATCTGGGGCGCGCAAGGCTTGCGCGCGCAACTCGGCAGGGACGCTGGGGGCTGCATCCACGTTCAGGTTCAGCGCTTGCGAACCGGGGCAAGGCGCTGGCGCTTGCACGCGGAACAAGGCGTCGAAGGCGTCGCGGGCATCATCGCCGTCGTCCCACGGCCGCATCCACGCTTCGATCTGGTCGCCCGCCGCGTTGTAATGGCATCGCACCACTTCGGGAACCTGGTTGTACAGATGAACGCCGTGCGTCTCGCGCCAGTCCCAGACGATGAGTTCGCCTTCAAACAAATAGCCGCCGTCGTAGCTGCCGCCGCCAATGGCGACTGTCGTGCCGGTGGGGTGGAACGCCACATCGTTGACGGGATAATGCAGGTCGTCAAAGGCGGCGAAGGGAACGAGCGAATCGCGGCGGTACAACGCTACCCGGTAGCGCAAGGTGCGCCCGCCATAGGCGGCGCGCGCGCGCGGGTGGGCCAGTAACGCAAACGTGGACGCCACCGCCGCCACATCGCCCGCCGCGTTGAAAAACACGCCGTTGATCTTGCCGCTGCCGCGTAGCCCTGGGGCGGGTGATGTTGTCATGATGCGCGCGTGAAAAAGCTACGAAGGATCGACGCCCGGCACGCCTTGCCGGATCGCTTGAGAGAATCCCGGGGCATTTCCGTGGGCGCGAGCGCGCTCTGTGTAGCGGCCCCGTTCGCGGTATTGCGCGGCGCTGTCCGCGCCTTGCAGCACGTTCAAATCAAAGAAGTACTCAGGTAGATACCCCGACGCCAGCTGGCGATAGTCCAGCGGCAGCCCGGGCACGATGCGCCGCGCCATCTGGAACACGATGGTGGTGCAGTTGCCCGTCACGGTGTGATAGAAGCGGGGCGTGTCGCGCAGCCGGTTCGCGCTGTTTACATACGCCAGGAATAACGAACGCGCGTTGTCCAGCGGCATGTGGATGCGGTACAGGTAGCTGTCTTCGTCACGCACGTTGGTGCGCACGCGCAGGCTATCTTCTTCGGTCGAGGCGATCAGGCTCAATTCGTATTGCTTGAAAAAGCCGCCGATCTCGGAAAAGCGGTCGCCTTCCTTGCGGCGGATTTCCACCGAGAAAACGACGTAGCGATCCTGCCCGAATCCGAACGACACCAAGGCGTGGGCGATGGCGGGGCGGCCCCAGTACGACAGCGCAACGTCCACCGATTGAAGTTCGTCCAGCGCGTAGCGGCGCGTTTCCCATCTGGGTGTGAAGTCGGTGCGGCTGCGCCAGTCGAAGTTGCGCACGTTTTGCAGCGTGACAACGTTGCCATCCACCTGCCCCAGGGTCTGCCGTGAGACTTCGGGCATCCACGGCCGGTCGTTCGACGCGCGCAGGCGTGCCCACCATAGGCCAAGCGCCAGCGCGACCACTGCAAAGCCATAGCCGGCAGGGCGCCACGTGGGCCAGAACAACCCGGCCAGGGCGGCGCAAGCCAGCATCAACCAGCCCGCGGTCAGCACGCCCCTTGGCGCGCGGGCCAACGGCGCGCGTATCCACAGCGCCAAGCCGCCCCAGGCGGCGACCAGCGTGATGGTGATGCCAAGCAAAATGGATGCGGTCATAGGATCTCTAGGCGGTCGAGGCCGCCAGAGTATGGCCGGGCTTGATTTAAGCCGTCAATTGCGCCGGGGAGGTCGGCGCGGGCCCGTCATGGCGACGGGCGGCGGCGGGGCCGATCCGGGACGGGCAACGCCGCAACGGCGGCGCGCGTCCTGGTCGGCAACATCATGAACGCGCCCGGCTTGCGGCCGTCGGTTCTTTTTTGGCGCGCGTTTTAGGCGCGGGTTTCTTGACTTCGGCAGGAGCGTCGAACTCCTGTTTGTTGCGCTCACCACGTGGGGTGTTTTCCGGATGAGGCTTGGGAAAGGCCCAGGGCTTCGTTTTCTGATCCATTGCATGTACTCCTTGCACAGGCGGAACAGTAGCATTAGCCGTGGCTGTGAGTAAGTGAGGGTTGACGTCAATATTCATCACATCGTGATTTTTTAAGAAAAAAGTTCGGGTTTGGACCGGGGCGGCGTCGGCGATGTTCCCCGATGGCGACACGTCGTCGGCAACGAGACGAAAGACGCCTCTGCATGCGGCGTGCCCGGGGCCGATCGTGCAATGCCGGCCCACGCATCCGGTTTGGAAACGCCACGCGTTCAAGCTCAGGGCGTGGTCCTGTTGGCCCGTCGCCCTGATGGAATGGCGCGGCGCGCGCGCTGATGAATCGATCTTTGTTTGGTCCAGCGCAAAACGGGTTGCCGCCGCGCGAGTCGAAGACGCTTATAAGCGTGGCATCCGGCCGCAGCCGACCCCAAAGATCGGACGCATGCACCATCCGGGCTGCGGGATTTTACGCAAGTTGCGCGGCGCGTCGATCTGAGGGCTGGCCGCAACAGATTCGACGGGTTAACCCTGTCAGGGCCTGGCGCTCATCCTTTTTTGATGGCGAAAGCGCGCGGCGCGTTGCATGCGCGGCGCTACGATGGAAAGCGTGCAAAGGGAAAGCGTGCACATAGGGAGACAACTATGGACACCGCCAAGGATTGGTACGCCGCTGTCCGGGAATGGCAGCGCGCCCGCGATGAACTCACCGCGGCCATCGCCGCCATCAAGTGGCCCAGCCCCACGCCCGGGTGCCTGGAAAGCTACGACCGCGCCTACGCGCGCGAGACGCAGGCGCGGGAACGCATGAACCAAGCCTACGAGCGAGTCCGACGATAACGCTGTCCGCGCACGCCCTGCCGGGGTTGCCGAAGTGGCTCTATAAAACAGTAAAGCGATGGCCCTGTGCATGGGGCCACGATGGCGTTATGTTGTGTTTTTCCCTGACAACGCCTGGCCCACCATGTACCTGCCATCCGCTTTTCGCGAAGACGACCTTGCCGTCCAGCACGACTTTATCCGCGCCCACCCGTTGGGCGTCGTCATGACCAGCGGCGAGGGGGGCTTGATGGCCAACCACATCCCCTGTCTGCTCTATCCCGAAGGCGACCATGGCGTGCTGCGCCTGCACGTGGCGCGCGCCAACCCGCAGCTTGCACATTTGGCGGCCGGGCGGGAATGCTTGATCGCGTTTCATGGCGCACAGGCCTACATCACGCCGTCCTGGTACGCCACCAAGGCGCAGACGCACAAGGTGGTGCCGACGTGGAATTTCGTGGCGGTGCATGTGTGGGGCACGCCGGTCATCCAGGATGATCCCGCCTGGTTGCGCGCGCAGCTGGAAGCGCTGACCGCCAGCCAGGAAAAGGCGCGTGCACAGCCCTGGAGCGTGGACGAGGCGCCGGCGGATTTCATCGCGGCGCAGATGCGAGCCATTATCGGAATCGAGATCCCGATATCGCGCATCGAAGGCAAATGGAAGGTCAGCCAGAACCGAACGCCGGCTGACCGCGCAGGCGTGGCGGAAGGGCTGGTGAACGAGGCCGGCGATACGGTCATGGCCGCGCTGGTGGCGCGCCGGGGCCCGCCGGCTTGATCGTGGCGGGCGGCGTACGGCGCACCGCCGCCTGGCCGCTGCCAGCGGCAAAGCAGACGATGGCAGCGGCCTGCAACAGGGCCGCCGCCGCCAGGAAGCCGACCATGGCGTGTCCGCTTGCATCCAGCACGGCGCGCAGCAAGCCGAACAGCGCGGGCGCGAAGGCATAGGCGCCTTGCGACAGCGCGACGATCAAGGGCACGACGCGCAGGCTGTCCTCACGCGCGAATTCCATTTGCGCGATCAGCGGCGGCAACGACGTGGCATTGCCGATGCCGGACCCGAACAGAATCACGCCCAGCCACACCGCCCACATAGCGTCGGGGGCCAGCATCAGCGTTAGCGACCCGCAGATTTGCACGGCATAGGCCGCGCACGCCACCTTGCGTCGGTCGGTGCCGGCCGGCATCAGCGCGCCTACCAGCGTGCGCCCGACGATGGCGGCCGCGGTGGCCAGCCCCATCGCCAGGCCGGCGGTCTGCGCGCCGAGCAAGGGCGCCAACAACGACAGCAGGTGCGCGATCAGCCCGATCTGGGCAAACAAGCCCAATGCCATGCCACCGGCCAGCGTCAGAAACGCGCGGTCGTGCCACAGGCGCGACACGCGGGGCAGCGTGGCGGACGCCGGCGGCGCGGGCGCATCCGTGCTATCGCCGTCCGGCAGTTGGCCCAGCTGCTGTGGCGTTACCGCGAACACCTTGCGCGACAAGACTCCGATGACGGCGACCATGGCCACGCCGACCCACAACGCGGCCTGGGCGAAGCCCGCCTGCGCAATCAAAAATACCCACAGCGGTGAAAACACAATGCCGCCCACGCTGGCGCCGTTATAGGCCATGCCCAGTGCGGACGGGCGACGCCGCACGAACCACGGCGCGATCAGCGCATTGACCGCGGCCGCACCCAGGGCCACCCAGCCCATGCCGCTAAGCACCGCCGCCCCATACAGCTGCCATGGCGATGCGGCCATCGACCACCCGGTCACCCCCAAGGCCAGCAGCACCGCGCCGCCGAACGTGGCCCCCACCACGCCGATGCGGCGGTACAGGCGCGGCAGGTTGGCAACGACGATCGTGCCGCTAAGAAAGTGCAGGGTGACGGCGCCTGATACCAGCGCGACGCTCCAGCCGGTGCGTTGCACCACCGCGTGCAGGAACACGGGCGGCCCGTAAAAACCGACGCCCCAGCCGAAGACGGCCAGCACAAAGGTGGCGGCAAGCACTTTCCAACCGAAGAACGAAGATGACTTGGGCATGGCTTTTCTGATTTGTCCGGATGTCATGTTGCGATAGGGCGCAGTATGCTTACGCCTTGCACACAACACTTTGGTCCACAGCGAATCATGGAATCCAAGTTCGCCGACATCAATCTCTCCGCGGTGGCCGGCGCCATTGCCGACCCTGCCCGCGCCCGCATGCTTTGCCTGTTGCTGGACGGGCGCGCGCGTACCGCCACTGAGCTGGCCGCGGCCGCCGATATCGGGGCGTCCACCGCCAGCAGCCATTTTCAACGCTTGCGTGAACAGGGCCTGGTCGACATGGCCGTGCAGGGCAAGCATCGCTACTATCGGCTGGCCAACGGGGACGTGGGGCACGCGCTTGAGGCCCTGCTGGTGGTGGCCGGCGCCGACCGCGTACCGTTCAAGCCCAGCACGCCGACCGCGCTGCGCGACGCGCGCACCTGCTACGACCACATGGCCGGCACGCTGGCCGTGCGCGTCCATGACGCCATGGTGGCCCGCCAATGGCTGGCGCAGGACGGCCGCGATTACGCGCTGACACCCCTGGGCGAAGCGTCGATGGCGCAGATTGGCGTTGACGTTGCCCAGGCACGCCTGCGCCGCCGCCGTTTTGCATGCGCGTGCCTGGACTGGAGCGAGCGTCGGTCGCACCTGGGCGGTGCGCTGGGCGCGGCGCTGCTGGACGCCCTGATGCAGCGCGGGTGGATCACCAAGGACCTGGATTCCCGCGCGCTGTCCGTCACGCGCAAGGGCGCACGGCAATTTCCGGCGTTCTTCGGCATGCCGGACGCGTATGCCGACGACGGTTTGATGCAGGGGGATGCGCATGCGGCGGCTTGATCGAACATAGCCATTCCAGCCGCGAATGCGGCTTTTTTTTCGTCGGCCGTGGCCGAAGCCCGGCGTGTGCGGGGCCCGTCTTCAAGCTGTGTTGAACATGATTCCCCCGACCTTTTTTTCCCATTAGCCTTATCAACGTTTTTCAGGAGGTGGCCTTGCCTACCCTGGCGCTGCGCGCAATTTGCTTTCCCGCCGGTTTGATTTCGGAACTACGCATCGACGTCAATCACGCTCCCGAGGAAGTTCAGAACGAACTGGACGCCATTCATCAACGGATGCAGCGGCCGTCGGACCGCCTGTATGCGTTGCCGGAGGTTCATACCGACATCCCCGGCCTGGTGCTGCGTTATCGCGAAGCCGATGGCGAGTACTACGTGTACGTGGTGGATGTGCGGCGTGACCGCGTGGCCGGCTATACCGTCTTTAATCGACTGATCGAAGTGGGCAAGCGGGCTGACCCCTATGTGCGCGCGCCGCATTCGAAGTACGCGCCGGCGTATCAGGGGATGGGCCTGGCCACCGCCGTGTACCGCTGGGCGTTGGATGCCGGCCTGTGCATCATCAGCGGTGCCCGCCAGTCGGTGGGTGCGCATCGCCTGTGGATGGGGCTGGCGGCGGACTACGAACTGGGGTTTGTAGACCTGCGCAAAAAGCAGCTTGGCTATCTGGGCAAGGCGGTTTCGCAGCGCGTGCAGGAAGACTTGCACACGCGCATGATCCTGCTGGGACGCGGCTGGGCCCTTCCGGAATACATGCGCCTGACGGGCATGATTTCGGTCAAAGAGGCGATTTCGCAACATGACCTAGGGTAATCCCCGTAACGCCTTGGCCGGGGGGCGGTGCGCAAAAGCGTCGCCCTTTCAAACCCCGCGCCCCGCTTGGCGTTGCGCCGATCGCCACGATTCGGCTACGTCTCACCCGGAAACGGGGACGCAATTGTTGCCGTGCAACAATGTTTCTATTGGCTGCCGAGGTTACAAAACATATCCGGACTGTCATCAATGCCGGGGTATGCTCATTCGCAGAACGAGGGCATCCGAAAGTGCATCAGAACAATTTGATCTACAAGGGATACCGGCTCACGGCCAAGGTGTCCCGGGGCGAGGACGCTGACATTTCAGCGTTGCAAAGCGGCCCCGTATTCATTGCATCGGTCATGGTGGTTCAGGCCGGCGCCGTCCTAGAAGGTGGCGATGAATATCCGGTGCCGCGCTTTGCGGACGGCGGGTTCGTCTATAGCCCGCGCGAAGCCGTGCACGCGGCCATCTTGCATGGCCGCGAAATCGTGGACGGCCTGACGAACATGCCGTCCTAGCTGGAAAAGACTTCCCGCCAATCGCGAGTCTTGGCCAGCGTCTGCACCGTTGCGGATTGCTCCAGGATGGTCACGGCCTTCTTGAATTCCTCGGCGGTAGCGCCGTCTTCCAGGATGACCATGCGCGAATTGCGCGCATCCGCCATCTTGACGTCCGACATCTTGCCGTGGGTTTGATAGACCTGCGTCCAGTCCATTTTCTTGCCGGCCTTCAGCGCAATCGGCTCGATGTAGGTCAGCGCCGTGCTACCCGCCGCACGCACGGCGAAGGCGAAGTCGGCGGTGTGGCCGCTGCTGCCCTTGGCGCGCGCGCCCTTGACCATGCGATTCACGCCCACGCCCTCGGCCAGGGCGCGGCCCACCTGGGCACGAAACCGCAGCTGGCTGAAACGGGGCATCCACTTGGCGCACTGGAACGACAGCGCCATCGCCAGCTTCACCGCATCCCACAACGCTTCCTGCAATTGATCGTTCGGGCCCGTCGCCACAATGGCGCCGTCGCGGTCGAAGTGCGCCAGGCTGACGCCGGGCGTTTCATTGAGCATGTCGATGCGCTTGGGGCCGATTTCGATGCCGTAGCTGGACGCGTGCATCGAGGTCTCACAGGCGTCGGTCAGATAGAAGGTGGCATCGTCCGGATGCGCGATGAAGAAGGCGGCGTGCTGGCCATCCAGCCCCAACGTCATGGGGGCGACGGCGCGTATGGCGTGTTCACCGGCCGGCAGGACGGTCCAGCCGGAGGCTTCCAGGAAATTGCTCATAGGATCAGTTCGATTTGGCGGCCTTTCAGGGGATGCGCAAAACCGCCCACTAGCGTGAGGTTCGCCCGCGGCAGGAAATACTGCATCAGCGCGCCGATGGTGTGCAGGGCGGGCACGATGGGCTCGGCATAGCCTTCGCCTTCGTCCACCCAGATATGTTCGTGGCTGCGATCCGCAAGCGGCTTGCGAAAGTGCGGCCGGCCTTCGCCCACCAGGCTGGTATGGAAAGAGTCATCGGTATCGACACCGAACACGCGATGCGGGCCGACAAACAAGCTGGCGCAAAACGCTTCGGTGAGAAAGATCGTGGCCTGGCCGTGCACCACGGTGCGCGCGCCGCGATAGGTCACGCGAAAGATCACGTCGTCGCGCGCGTCGCCCTTGACCTTGCAGGGGCTTGCGAATTCCATCCACTGGATGTTGTTGGCCGCGGGCTTTGGGATCCAGGAGATCGGTTTTACAGTTTCCTTAGGTTCGGCAAGAATCTCTTGCACCTCATCAACGGTAATTAACGGTTCGAACTTGTTGGCCATAAAACGAATCTAGGGTCTTTGAATTGCGCTACCAATGCGCTCTGCCGCTCGCGCCGCGGCGCAGGTGCGCGTGCGGGCAAACAGGGCGAGGGGGCGTAATCTTACAAGATGGAGTCAGTGCAAACCCGCAAGCTGTATGGATATACAGCTTGCGGGCCGGGCGCGATGTCCGATTTCAGCGCCGGGCTACAGCGCGCTGGCGCCGAAGGTGTCGCACTGCTTGATGCTGCCGCTTTCCAGGCCGCGCTTGAACCAGCGCACGCGCTGGGCCGACGAGCCATGGGTGAAAGAGTCCGGCACGGCATAACCCTGCGCCTGCTTTTGCAAGCGGTCGTCGCCGATGGCGGTGGCCGCGCCCAGCGCTTCCTCGACATCACCGCCTTCCAGGATATTGCGCGCCGCGTTGGCCCGCTGCGCCCACAGGCCGGCAAAGCAGTCCGCCTGCAATTCCATGCGCACCGACAAGGCGTTGGCCTGCGACGGGTTGCGCCGGCGCAGCTGGTCGACCTGATCCGAAATGCCCAGCAGATGCTGCACGTGGTGGCCGACTTCGTGCGCGATTACATACGCTTGCGCGAAATCGCCGGGTGCCTTGAAGCGGTTTTGCAGTTCATCGAAGAACGCCAGGTCGATATACACCTTGCTGTCGCCTGGGCAGTAGAAGGGTCCCATTGCGGATTGGCCCGTGCCGCACGCCGTGGGCGTTGCGCCGCGAAACAGCACCAGCTTGGGCGCGACATATTGGCGGTTCAAGTCTTTTTGAAAGATGGCGCCCCAGGTGTCTTCGGTTTCGCCAAGCACCTTGGCCACGAAGCGCGCTTGCGGGTCGTTGACGGGAGGCTTGGTCGCGGGGGCTTCTTGCGTGGTGGTCGGGCCTTCGGCCATTTGCAGGACGACGCTGGGGTCCACGCCAAAATACATGGCCACCAAGGCAAGTACTATCGTACCGATGCCAATGGTTCCACGACCGCCGATACGGGGACCGCTGGCACGTCGGTCTTCCACATTGTCGCTTTCGCGCGAGTCATCGAGGCGCATACTGTTTCTCCGGGCGGGTCGGCGTTCCCGCCATTTTGCATCGCCGCGCTTTACTTGGCGGCATTCAAGAGTGTTAGGATAAACCCATGGCTCTGTATTTATCTATTCATCCTGCGAATCCTCAACCTCGCCTGCTCAAGCAGGCAGCCCAATGGCTGAACGATGGGGGCCTTGTGGCCGTACCCACTGATTCCAGCTACGCCGTTGTCGCACGGCTGGACGACAAGGACGCCGCGGACGGCTTGCGCCGGCTACGCGGTCTGGACGAAAGACATCACCTGACTTTGCTGTGCCGCGACTTGGCTGAAATTGGCCATTTCGCGCGCGTCGACAACAAGCAATACCGCCTGCTGAAGGCCGCCACGCCCGGTCCGTGGACCTTCATTCTGGAAGCCACCAAGGAAGTGCCGCGACGCGTTTCGCATCCGTCGCGCAAGACCATCGGCATACGTGTGCCCGATCACGCCGTGATGCTGGGCCTGCTGGAGCAAGTCGGCGCGCCGCTGTTGTCCACCACGCTGATCCCCAAGGACGAAACCGAGGCCTTGAACGACGCCGAAGCCATCCGCGAACGCTACGACCATCAGCTGGCCGCCATCATCGACGCCGGCGCGTGCGCGCAGTCTCCCACCACCGTCATTGACCTCACCAGCGACGATCCCGTCGTGGTGCGCGTGGGCCGCGGCGACCCGGCCACGCTTGGCCTTGCCTGATTTCCCTATTACTGTTTTGCCCTTGCGTGCCGGCTCCCGCCGGCACGCGGCTCATCTACAATCCGGTTCGCCATGAACGACATCATCCAAACCATTGCGGTCTACGCGATACCGGTCATCTTCGCCATCACGCTGCACGAGGCCGCGCACGGTTACGTGGCCCGCATGTTCGGCGACCCCACGGCCTATGAAGCCGGCCGTGTCAGCCTGAATCCCGCCCGGCATATCGACCCGATCGGCACGCTGCTGGTCCCGATGGCAATTCTTCTGGCGTCCAAGCTGCTGGGAAGCCCCGGCATGTTGTTCGGCTGGGCCAAGCCCGTGCCGGTGGACTTCGGCCGCCTGCGCCGTCCCAAGCGCGACATGCTCTGGGTGGCGCTGGCCGGTCCCGCCGCCAACCTTTTCATGGCGATTTTGTGGGCCTTTTCGCTGCGCCTGATGCTGGAATCCGGCATGCAGGAATCGTTCTGGTTCCAGATGGGCGTGGCGGGCGTGAACATCAATCTGGTGCTGATGGCGCTGAACCTGCTGCCCATCCTGCCGCTGGATGGGGGACGCATCCTGTTCAGCCTGTTGCCGAACCGTCTGGCCTGGCAATACTCAAAAATAGAGCCGTATGGCCTGGTCATCGTGATCGTCTTGCTGGTCACGGATGTGCTGTGGCTTTTGATGCGCCCGGTGTATGAACTTGGAACGACTATCGTCCAGTGGTTTCTGTAGGATTTCATCCAATATCCGTTAAACTCAGCGGTTTCTTTGATTCTGGCCCTGGGGCATCCTGCCACGGGGCGTTGGAGCCCTACATCTATGGCATCCCCTGCATCCGCCGCAGGCGTTAATTTCCAGGGCAGCTTGGTGGCCCTGGTCACTCCCATGCAGCCCGACGGCAGCCTGGACTACGCTGCCTACCGGTCATTGATCGACTGGCACGTCCAGGAAGGAACCGACGCGCTCGTGGTGGTGGGCACCACCGGGGAGTCGCCCACGGTCTCCATGGAAGAACACGCGGAACTGATTCGCGTAGCGGTGGAACATGCCGCGGGCCGCATCCCGGTCATCGCCGGCGTGGGCGCCAACTCCACCGACGAAGCCATCCACCTGACGAACCACGCCAAGGCCGTGGGCGCGCAGGCCGGCCTGTCGGTCGTTCCGTACTACAACAAACCCTCGCAAGAGGGTTTGTACCGTCACTTCCGCGCTATCGCGGAAGCCGTCGACCTGCCCACCATCCTGTACAACGTGCCCGGCCGCACCGTGGCCGACATGACCAATGAAACGGTGCTGCGCCTGGCGCAGGTGCCGGGCATCATCGGCATCAAGGACGCCACCGGCGACATCGCGCGCGGCGGCCTGCTGCTGCGTGAAGCGCCGGACACGTTCCAGGTTTTCAGCGGCGACGACCCCACTGCCGCCGCCCTGATTCTGTTGGGCGCGCGCGGCAATATCTCCGTGACCGCCAACGTGGCGCCCAAGCTCATGCGCGACCTCTGTGCCGCCGCATTGGCGGGCGACGTGCCCAAGGTGCGTGAACTTAATGCCTATCTGGCGCGTCTGAACAAGGCTTTGTTCGTTGAAGCCAATCCCATCCCCGTCAAGTGGGCGCTGGCCGAAATGGGCCGCAGCGCACTGGGCTACCGGCTTCCGCTGGTTGAACTGGGTACGCAGAACCACGAAGTCGTGCGTCGCGCGCTCCAGGAAACGGGTCTGCTCTAAATATCGTGAGGATACGTATGAACAAACGTCATGCCGGTTTGTCGGCATTGATGTCTCTGGTGTTATTGGCCGGCTGCAGCGAGGTCAATCAATTCCTGGGCAATGAAGAATCCGTCAACTACAAGAGCGCCGTCACCCAGCGTGGAGAGCCTCTGAGCATCCCGCCGGATCTGACTCAGGCCAATAGCGACCCGCGTTATCGCGCGCCCGCTTCGGGCTCGACGACGTACTCGCAGTTCCAGCAGCAGGGCCAGGCGCAAGCCACCGCGCCCAAGTCCAGCAACGTGCTGCCCGGCCGCCAGGACATGCGCGTCGAACGCGACGGCGATCTGCGCTGGCTCGTCGTTGACCGTGCCCCGGAAGACGTGTTCCCGCGCCTGGTCGACTTCTGGACCGAAAACGGCTTCACCGTGGCCAGCAACAACCCGTCTGCCGGCCTGATCGAAACCGACTGGGCGGAAAACCGCGCCAAGATTCCGGAAAGTTGGTTGCGCCAGGCATTGGGCGCTGTGCTGGAATCGGCCTGGGATAGCGGCGAACGTGAAAAATTCCGTACCCGCGTCGAACGCGTGAACGGCCACACCGAGGTCTACGTCAGCCACCGCCAGATGCTTGAAAAGCGCGTCGGTTCCGACGGCGGACAGGTGCAGTGGCAGAACGGCAAGGAAGACCCGGGCCTGAACGCCGCCATGCTGGCGCGCATGATGGTCTACCTGGGTTCCGACGTGGACAACGCCCGCAAGCTGGTACAGCAGGCCGAAGCCTCGCCGCAAAAGCCGGCCGTGCAGGAAGACGTCCGTTCCCAAGGCGCCTCGTTGCTGGTGGCTGAATCGTTCGACCGCGCCTGGCGCCGTGTCGGCGTGGCCCTGGACGGCGGCGGCTTTGCCGTTGACGACCGCGACCGCTCCACGGGTGACTACTTCGTGCGCTACGTCGACACCGACACCGGCGAAAAGAACGAGCAGCCGGGCTTCTTCAGCCGCATGTTCTCGGGCGACAAGAAGGCCGGAGCACCGCAGTTCCGCATCCACCTGGCCGCCACGGGCGACCAGACCACGGTGACGGTGCTGGACGCCAACGGCGCGCGCGACAGCAGCGCCACCGCGCAGCGTCTGCTGAGCGTGCTGAAGGACAAGATGTAATAGCCGTTCTTGGCCGGCGCCCAGCGCGCCGGCCCGGATTGGTCAAGGCCCCCATATGGGGGCCTTTTCGTTGGGGCCGCCGCCCTGGCAGCGGGCGGGCGGATCAGCCCGGCTCATTGCGCGGGTGGGCTGGGCGGGCAGGGTGGGCATCGCCGCTGCGCAGGGCACTGCCCACGCCGCATCGCGCCCAGACGCAAAAAAGCCCCGGCAATTTCTTGCCAGGGCTTTTTCGCGTCTTCAGAGCGGGGGTTCGTCTCTGTTTTATTAAGACGCCGGGGTGGTCGAGCCGCCCGGGGTATTCGAACCGCCGCCAGGCGTGGTGCCAGGCGAAGTCGGGGCCGGCGACGTGGCCGGAGGCGTGGTCGAGGGGGCCGGCGTGCTGGCGCCAGGGGTGGTCGCGGGCGCCGCCGGGGCATCTTCCTTCTTGTTGCAAGCGCTGAGCGCAACGGCCAGCACCGAAGCAATAATCAAGGTTTTGCTCATCATTTTTGGACTCCTGTAGATGACGACTCTTGAAACCCCCTTAGGGGAAACCAGAACTCAGGCTACAGGAAGCCGACGCCGCAGCGCGTGTGAAAGTTAAAAAGGTCGCATCCCAACGGCAACAAACCTTTCAGCTTCGTGTTATGTCTTTCCTTATGTGTCCCCGCGCATGGATCTGATTGCGTTCTGTCCGACTCCGATACGCGGACGTGTCCGGATACTACGCCGGCTGGTAATGAATCCACCCCGAGTCCAGCCAGTCGGCCAGGCACGAACGTGCCTCTTCCGACAGCTTCGCGCAGGCGGGGTGGGCGCAGTCCAGGCTGCGGGCGTCGGCCAGCGTGCGCAGCGCGGCGTCGGCGGGCGTCATGGCGGTTTCACCGTTGATGAAAAGCTGCTTGCCGCGATACAGCATGCGGGTGCGGCGGTCCAGCACCAGGCGACCGGACGCGGGCCAGTCTTCTTCCAGATCAACCTCTACGTCCTCGGGCGCGTCAAATACGCTTTGGTTGTGTGGTTCGGTCAGCCAGCAACCCAGAAAGCGCGAGGCCAGCGCATCGTCAAAACGCAGTTTTTCCACGGTTTCCAAGGTGGCCGCCACCAGCGCATCCGGCAGCGCCGCCGGGGTGTCGACGGCGGGTTGCCCGGGGTCGCGATAGACGGCGGACAGCTTCGGGCCGGGCAGGGCGGGTTCGCCATAAGGGCCGCCCAGCAAGCCCACCCGCGCCATGACCTGGTCGGCGGCGGCTTCAAGCAGGCCGCGCGCCAGGATGGCTTGCGTGGGCGCCCGAAAGCCGATCGAAATCGTCATGCAGCCATCTCCCATGGCGACGCCGTCGTGCGCGGCCTGGGGCGGCAGGTACAGCATGTCGCCGGGCGCCAGCACCGCCTTGTCCTCGGGCTGGAAGTTGCTGAGGATCTTCAGCGGCAGGCCCGGTTCAAGCGACAGGTCTTTTTGCCGTCCATAGCGCCATTCGCGTTCGCCGGCCGCTTGCAGCAGGAACACGTCGTAGCTGTCGAAATGCGGCCCCACACCGCCGCCATGGCTGGCGATGCTGATCATCACGTCGTCCAGGCGGGCGTCGGGAATGAAGCGGAACAAGCCCATCAGTTCGGATGCGGCGTCGCTAAGCAGGTCCACGCTTTGCACCAGCAGCGTCCAATCGCCTTCGTTGTCTTTCGGCAGGCGCGCAAAGGGGCCGTTCTCCATTTGCCATTCGCCGTTTTCACGCCAGATCAGGCGCGATTCCACATCGTCGCGTCGCGCCAGCTTCTTGATGGCGGCGATGGTCAGCGGCGGCTGAAAGCCCGGGATGGCCTGACGGATCAGCAGCGGCTTGCGCTGCCAGTAGCGGCGCATGAAGTCGTTCGGGCTTTGGTCGCCTAACAGCGGCAGGGGTTGGTCAAGGTTCATTGCAGGTGCTTCTTCAGGCGGTAGAGGGCGTCCAGCGCTTCGCGCGGGGTGAGGCTGTCGGGGTCGATCGTGGCAAGTTCTTCGCGCAGCGCGTCCAGCGCCTCGAGGGCGTCGTCGCGATCGGCCTGGGCGTAGGCGTGCGCGTCGGCGTCCGCCGCCGCTGAAAACAAGCCCAGCTGGGGCGTGGGAGCGCCTTGTGCTTCCAGCCGTTCCAGTTCGCGCGTGGCCTGGCGGATGACCGCGGCAGGCACGCCGGCGCGTTGCGCCACCTGGATACCGTAGCTGCGGCTGGCCGGGCCTTCGCGCACTTCGTGCAGGAACACGATTCCCGCGGCGGATTCGGCAGCGGCCAGATGCACGTTGGCCGATGCCGGTTGTTCGGCCGGCAGGCGCGTCAGTTCAAAGTAGTGGGTGGCGAACAGGGTCAGTGCGCGGTTGTGCGCCAGCAGGCGGCAGGCAATGGCCCAGGCCAGCGCCAGGCCGTCATAGGTGGACGTGCCGCGACCGATTTCGTCCATCAGCACCAGGCTGTTGGGCGTGCTGGCCGACAGGATGGCGGCGGCCTCGGTCATTTCCATCATGAAGGTCGAGCGCCCGCCCGCCAGGTCGTCGGCCGCGCCGATGCGGGTGAAGATGCGGTCGATCTTGCCGATGCGCGCCCGCGCGGCCGGCACGAAACTGCCGATGCGCGCCAACAGCACAATCAGCGCCACCTGCCGCATGTAGGTCGACTTACCGCCCATGTTCGGACCGGTGATCAGCAACATGCGACGCGCCGGGTCCAGCCGGCAGCCGTTGGGCGTGAAGCGTTCAATGGCGTGTTCCACCACCGGGTGGCGGCCGGCGTCGATGTCGATGTCGGCATTCTCGGACAGCTGGGGCGCGATCCAGTCGTGGCGGCGCGCGTGCTCGGCCAAGGCGGACAACGAGTCCAGCTCGGCCAGCGCGGCGGCGCAGTCCGACAACGGCCGCACGTGTTCGGCCAGCACGTCCAGCAATTGCTCGAACAGCCACTTTTCGCGCGCCAGCGACCGGTCTTGCGCGGACAGCACCTTGTCTTCCCACGTCTTGAGTTCGGGCGTGATGTAGCGTTCGGCGTTTTTCAGCGTCTGGCGGCGGCGGTAGTCTTCGGGCACCTTGGCGGTCTGGCCCTTGGTCACTTCAATATAGAAGCCGTGCACGCGGTTGAATTCCACGCGCAGGTTGCTGATGCCGGTGCGCTCGCGTTCGCGCGCTTCCAGTTGCAGCAGGAAGTCGCCGCCATCGGCGGCCAGGCCGCGCAGTTCGTCAAGTTCGGCGTCAAACCCGGCGGCCAGCACACCGCCGTCGCGGATGGCGACAGCGGGTTCCGGCGCAATGGCGCGCACCAGCAACGCGGCCAGGGCAGGGTCCACGGACAGGTGCGAGATCAGTTCGCCCAGACGCGGCGACGCTGCCATGGGTTCGACCAGGTCGCGCAGCGCGGGCAGCGATTGCAGCGCATCGCGCAGGCTGGCCAGTTCGCGGGGGCGAACCGAGCGCAGCGCCAGGCGCGCCGCGATGCGTTCAATGTCGGGAAACGCATTCAGCGCGGCGCGCAGCGATTCCAGCACACTGGCGGACCCGAAGGTCTGCTCGACGTCCATGCGGCCGGCCAGCAGCGCCGAAATGGCCTGCTGGCGCGCCAGCGCCTGATCGTTTTCACGCAAGGGGTGATGCAGCCAGCGGCGCAGCAGCCGGCTGCCCATCGGCGTGCGGCACCCGTCCAGCAGCGAGAACAGCGTGGGCGCGTCTTCGCCGGACAGCGTTTGGGTCAGTTCCAGGTTGCGGCGGGTCACCGGGTCCAGCAACACGTACTGCCCCGGCCGTTCGGCGGACAGGCTTTGCACGTGGGCCAGCGCCTGCGATTGCGTGCGCGCCGCATAGCGCAGCAGGGCGCCGGCGGCGCAGATGCCCGCGGGCATGTCTTCGATATCGAAGCCCGCCAGGGTGTCGGTCTTGAAGTGCGCCAGCAGATGCGCGCGCGCGCCATCGTTTTCGAAATGCCAGTCCGGCACGCGTGAGCGCGCGCCATCAAACGGGAAGTCGAAGGCGGCGCTGTCGGCGCAGATGATCTCGGCCGGCGCAATGCGGTGCAGTTCGGATTCCAGCTGCGCGGGGGCGCATTCGGTAACGCGAAATTCGCCGCTGGCCAGGTTCAGCCACGCCAGGCCGGCGCGCGGCGCGCGGGCGTTGCCGGACACGAACACGGCAGCCAGCGCGCGATCCGCCTTGGCGGGCAGCAACGCGTCGTCGGTCAGCGTGCCGGGCGTAACGATGCGCACGATGCGGCGTTCGACGGGGCCCTTGGACGCGGCCGGGTCGCCGATCTGTTCGCAGATGGCGATGGATTCGCCCATGGCCACCAGCCGCGCCAGGTATTGCTCCATGGCGTGCACGGGCAGGCCCGCCATGGGAATCGGCGTGCCGTTGGACGACCCACGCTTGGTCAGCGTAAGGTTCAGCAGGCGCGCGCCGCGCTCGGCGTCTTCGTAGAACATTTCATAGAAGTCCCCCATGCGGTAGAAGAGCAGCAAGGGGCCGGCCTCCGCTTTCAGGCGGAGGTATTGCTGCATCATGGGGGTGTGGCCCGCGTGGGCCTCGGCGGCGGTGAGTGGTGTTGCGGAATTCATGCCCGTGATTGTATCGGGGCGAGCGCGCGCGTGCGGTGGCAAGCAGGATGGATTTGCCGCGCCCGGCCGCCGACGGCACAATCGCACGACGCGGTCTTGTGATGGCCGTGGGAGCCCCAGATGCCGGACCTGCCCTTTCCCGACCCCGCCTTACCCGATCCCGCTTTTTCCGACCCGCCGTTTCCCGACCCGCCGTTTCCCGACCCCATTAATGCGGCCGAACGCGTGACGATCTCCAGCGGGGCGCATCAGGCCGAGTTCGCGCCGGGTGGCGGCGGGCGGCTGACCCGCTTGTCCACGGGCTCACACGACTGGATCGTGCCGCTGACCGCCACGGAATGGGCGGCTGGCAAGTGGCCCCGCGCGGGCTCCTACCCCCTGGTTCCGTATTCCAATCGCATTCGCGACGGGGTGTTCACGTTCAACGGCGCGCGCCACGTGCTGCAATCCGTGCCCGGCCGGCCGCAAGCCATCCATGGTGCGGGCCTGTTTCAGCCCTGGCAGGTGCGCAATCACACGCCGGACAGCATCGACCTGGTGCTGGCTCAACCGGCGGGCGTGCTGGGCTGGCCCTGGCCGTTCGAATGCGTGCAGCGCTACCGGCTTGACGCGCGTGGCTTGCGCCTGTCACTAAGCGTGGTCAACCAGGGAGATTCCGCCATGCCTTGCGGCCTGGGTATCCACCCTTACTTCACCGCCGATCGCGTGGCGCTGAACGCGCGGCGCCTGTGGCCCGCCGATGCCGACGGCTTACCAACGGGCAGCCGGGTCAAGCATGTGCGCGAAGTGCGCCGGTCGGCCGAGGGCTGCGATACCTATCTGTCGCAATGGGAGGGGCGCGCCACGCTGCACTGGCCGGACGGGCACGAACTGGCCCTGCATGCGGACCCGGCCTTTGCCCATGTCGTGGTCTACACCGCGCCGGGATCGCAATTTCTGTGCGTGGAACCCGTCACCAATGTGGCCGACGCGTTCAACCTGGCGGCGGCCGGTGAAACCCGCACGGGGATGCAGGTCCTGGAGCCGGGGGCGCGCTTTGCGGCCACGGCGCTGATGGCGCTGACGCCGCCTCGCGGCCAACGCTGAACGCCGCGCTTGGAAACGCCGGCTTCCTCCGGCGATAATCCGCCAACCCCAATCCAGGAGTCTCCTACGTGAAAAAGCTCAGCACCGAACAATTGCAGGCGGCGGCCGAAACGCTGCGCCGGGTGCAGGCCAAGCTGGCCCGTTCAGGCAGCCTGCCGCTAGAGCCCACGCTGTACGCCAGCGCAAAGGGCTTTCGCCGTAACGTGCCGGACTATCTGTGGAACTGGTTGTCGGGGCTGCTGGCGCCGCACAAGAGCCTGGCGTCGTGGATGGACACCCATCAGCCGGGGTGGCGTGACGGCAAGACGCCGGCCGCCGTGGTGTATGCCCGGACCGAGAAAGGCTGGTTCGATTGGCTGATCGCCGAACTGGAAGCGGAAATCAACGATCCGCATGCCCGCGCCAGGCGGGAAGGGCAAGCCTGAGCCAAGCAACTGGGTCCGGTCAAGCCGTTGCATCGGCCTTGCCGGGCCCATTCCTGTGATCGGCGACCACCTTCGTGTACACCGTGGCGCCCAATGATGCGCCATGCACGGCCAGGTGCGCGCCCAGCTGAATGACTTGCAGGATTTCCGCGCGCGTCACGCCTTGCGTCAGCGCACGCGGAATCAAGGCCTGCAATGCCGTGCGGTCGCCGTCCGTGAACGTGGCGTGCAGCGCAATGCGCACCAACAAGCGTTCGGCATGGCTAAGGCCACCTGCCGGCGCGCCGCCTTCCACAAAATCCAACAGCACGGCCACATAGCCCGGGTCCTGCGCCGCCATTCGCAACAGGCCGGCCGCCTGATCCGGCCATAGCGCCTGGATGCGGGCCACAAGCGGATCATCCGGCGGCAGGGCCGCCGACGGGGCGGCCTCATGCAGCACGTCCGCCGCTTGCAGCACGGCGCTCAGGCCTTGCAAGGTCACCAGGTGCAGCACATCGAAAACGTCCGCTTCACTGGCGCCTGCCGCAAGGGCCAGCTTCAGATGCGTCGTCAGGCCGGCTTCGTACAGGTGCGTGGGGGACGTGTCCAGCGCCACGTAGATCAGCTCGACCATGCGCGGCGTCAGCGGCCCGGTGCGCGCGGGATAGCCCGCGTATTCGGCGTAGGTCGACAAGAACGTGGGATTGGCGTGCAACAGCGTCTCGGTCCACGGCCGCCAGTAGCCGCGCGCGGCGATGAACCGGGCTTTGATCGCGGCCGGATCGTTCAGCGTGTGCATAGCGTTTGCCCTGTCAGGTATTGAGCTTCAGCCCCCGCGATGAAACGAAGTAGCGGGTTCAGCGCGGCGTCCGGGTTGGCGGCGTCCACTTCGACAGCATTGATGCGGCGCGCGCGCGGCCCCCATTCACAGGCCAACGTGGCGATCAGCATGCGCGCGGCGGCGTCGTCGCCCGCGTGTTCCCAGGCGGTCAGCGAGTTCGTATGGGAGTCCACTTGGGAGTTCGTTTGGAAATCCACTTGGAAGTCCGCCTGGGAATCCACTTGGAAGTCCGCTTGGACGGCACGCGGCAGCAGCAGCGTCAGGCTGCCCGGCCCACTGCCGGCGCCATGGCGCTGCGCGGCCGCCAAAGTGGCCGCCAGCCGCCCGCCAGGCGGGCTGTGCAGCACAGACGTGTCGACGATGGCGGCGTAGCCGTCGCGCGTATCCGTGCTGCCCAGCCCGGGCCAGCCGCCGTGCACGGTTAACGACAAAGGCGCGTCGCAGGGCACGGCGGCGATGGCGTTCGGGGCAAAGGGTTGGCTGCCGCCAAAGACAGACGACCCGCCGTCCACGGACAGGCGGCTGCCGCTTAAGGGCGCGGCGTTTCGGCTGGCCAGAAACGCCAGTGCGCAAGCCAGCTCTTCGGGCTTGGCCAGGCGACCCAGGGGAATCTTCGCGACTGCGCGCACCGGGTCCAGGCGCCCGCTTGCGATCAGCCCGTCAACCAATTCCGTTTGCACGAATCCAGGGCACAAGACGCTGACGCGCAGATCTGGCCGCGCGCGCGCCAGGGCTTGCGTCTGCGCGATCAAGCCGGCTTTGCTGGGGCTGTACGCGCCGCGCAGCGGAATGGCATGCAGCCCCGCGCCCGACGCCACGTTGACGATGCGGGCGTGCGGTGCCAAGCGGCCCTGTAGCGCGCGCAGCAGGCGTGGCGGCGCATGCAGGTTCAGGTCTAGCAAGCGCTGCCAGTCGCGGTCATGTTGTTCGGCGACGGGCAGGTTGCTGGCGTCCGTCATCCCCGCGTTGTTGATGATGGCGTCCAGCGTCGGCATGCCGTCGGCCAGCGCCAGAATCTGTTCGGGGTCCGTCAAGTCGACGACGCGGGCAAGATGTTCGAACTGGGCGGTGGCGGGCGCCTGGGACTGCGGCGCAGACCGGTCCGTGGCTCCGGCGCGCGAAGGCTTCGCGACCGGGGCGGCGATCCTGTCGGCATCGGCGTCCACGTTCACCTTCGTCGCAGCGCGCAACTCCGCCAGCAGGTCCTCCAGCGCCTTTGCATTGCGGTCCACCAGCACGCAACGGTGGCCTAGCCGGGCCAGCCGCCAGGCCGTGGCGCGGCCGATGCCGCTGGCGGCGCCGGTCAACAGAACCGTATCCATCAAAGCGTGGTGAACGTGATGCCGCCGTCCACCACCAGCGCCTGCGCCGTGATGAAGCGCGCTTCGTCGCAGGCCAGGAACGCGATGCCGCTGGCCACGTCTTCCACTGTGCCCAGCCGCCCCAACGGCGTGCTGGCGATGCGGCGCGCGTCGCGTTCGGCGTTGCGGTTGCGCTGCGTGCCTTCCGTTGGCACCGCCGACGGGCAGACCGCGTTGACGCGAATGCCGCGCCCGCCCAGCTCGGCGGCCGCCGCCCGGGTAATGCCCAGCACGCCCGCCTTGATGCCCGAATACACCATCGACGCCGGCGCCGATTTCAGCGCGGCGGTGGACGCCACATTGACGATCGCACCGCCGCGTTCCGGGTCCATCGCGTCGGCGGCGGCCTGGATGCCCCAGATCACCGCCTTGAAGCCGATGTCCAGCATGCGGTCCATCGTGTCGGCCTGGATCTCGGCGGCGCTTTGGTAGCGCACCCACGCCGCGTTGTTGACCAGGATGTCAAAGCGCGAACCGTACTCGGCCGCCTGCCGCACGGCCTGCGCAATGCCTTGGCGTGACGCCACGTTCTGCACCACCGCAAACGCCTTGCCGCCGCCGGCGGTGATGTCGGCGACGGCCGCGTCCACCAGTTCCTGCTTCAAGTCGTTGATGCCCACGATGGCGCCGCGCGCCGCCAGCACGCGCGCGGTGGCGCGGCCGATGCCGGCGCCTGCGCCGGTGACGAGCGCCACGCGCCCAGCCAGATCTTGTTGCATGGTTTCTTCCTACACCGATTCAATGAAATCGCGGCCCACGGCACGTGACACGCCGCCGAATGCCGCATCCAGCTTGCGCACCGCGCGCAGCGCGGGGTGCAAGGGTAGCTCCCAGGTAAAGCCCATGCCGCCGTGCAGGTGGATGGATTTTTCGATGACGAAGGCGGCGTTGGCGATGGCGCCCGCCAACGCCGGCCGGGTATCGCGATGCGCACCGAACTCGTCGGTGTGCATCGCGCGGCGGATCGCGGCGCTGGACACGTCTTGCAGCAAGCGCATGCGCGCCAGCAAATGGCGCACGGCCTGCTTGGCCGACAGCGGACGGCCGAATTGCACGCGGGTCGCCAGGTAGCCGGCGGCGGCTTGCAATGTCCCTTCGGCCGCGCCGTTGGCGTACTCGGCCAGCAGCAGTTGCGCGGACGCTTCCAGCGCGACCCGTGCCCGCGCGTCAAGCCGCGCCAGCACGGGTGCGCCGGCCAGCGCCAGCCAGATCTGCGGATGGTCCGGGTCCAGTTCCGCTTGCGGTTCTTGCGTGGCATCGCGCACGTCCAGCAGTGCCGCGCCGTCCCCATCGGCAACCAGCACCCAGTCGGCCGGGCCATGATCCAGACGCGCGCTACCTTGCTGGACGCTGCCTTGCCACGCGATGCCCGCCAACCGCTCGCCGGCCACCAGCACGGCGGCGTGCGGAGTGCCCGCCAGCGCCTTGGACAGCAACATCTGTTCGGCCAGCGGCAAGGGCAGTTGCAGCCGGCCCGCCGCCTGCGCAATCGGCAAGGCGAACGCCAGGTCCAGGCCCAGCCCGCCGTCGGCCTCGTCCGCCATCACGCCGCACAGACCGGCCTGCGCCAGCACGGCGGCCATCTCGTGCGGGTCCGTGCGCGACAGCGCATCCGTGATGGCCGCGTCGGCGGCCTGCGCAAACTCTTCCGGACGCAGTTCTTCGCTACTCATGTCAAATCCTTGGGCAGATTCATGACGCGCTGCGCGATCACATCCAGCTGCACTTCGGTGGTGCCCGCGTAGATCGTTTCAGCGCGCGCGAACAGATACGCGTTGGTAAAGGCCTTCTGCGTACGCCGCGCCAGGGGGCTGGAATGCGGCCCCACCTGCGACAGCAGCGATAGCGCCAGCCCGGCAAAGGCCTGATGGCATTCGGACCAATACAGCTTGGTCAGCGATCCGCGCGCACCGATGGATTCGCCGCGCAACATGCGGTCCACCGTCAGTTCGACCAGCCCCTTCAAGCCGTCAACCTGCGCGACCACGTCGCCCACGCGTTGCTGCACATAGCCGTCGTCCAACGATGGCGCAAGATGCGCGTGGGATTTGCACGCCGCGATCAACTGCCGCAGTTCGCATTCAAAGCGCCACGGCCGGTACATGCGATTGGTGGCGCGTTCGATGGACAGCACGCGGATGGCGGCGTTCCAGCCTTCATCCGGTGCGCCCAGACGCGCGCTGTCGGGCACCACCACGTCGTCGAAGAACACCTCGGCAAACGACTCCTTGCCGTCGATCGACTTGATCGGCACCACCCGGATGCCCGGCGTGTCCATCGGCACGGCAAACATCAGCAGCCCACGGTGCTTGTCCGCCACGGTGCCGGTGCGCGTCAGCAGCAGGCAGTAGTGCGCCTTGGCCGCGCCGCTGGTCCAGATCTTCTGGCCGTTGATGCGCCAGTGTCCGCCTTCCTGCACCGCCTTGGTACGCAAGCGCGCCAGATCCGAGCCCGCGTCCGGTTCGGAAAAGCCCTGGCACCAGAATTGCCGCATCGTCAGGATTTCCGGCAAAAAGGCCTGCTTCTGCGCTTCGTCGCCAACGGCCATGATGATGGGGCCGGCCAGCTCCTTGCCGATGGAGCTGACGCTCTCCGGCATCGGCAGCGCGCCGATTTCCTTATTCACCGCCAGATGCTCGCGCAGCGTCAGGCCATGTCCGCCATAGGCTTCGGGCCAGGTCATGCCCGCCAAGCCGGCCTGATGCATGGCCGCTTCCCAGGCGCTGCTTTCGGCCAGCGTGGCGGCGCGCCACTCCAGGCTGTCCGCGCGCATGAAATCCGGCAGATTCGCGCGCAGCCAGTTGCGCGCGTGTTGCCGGTAGACCTCGACGCCCGAGGCGGGGTCGGGAACGATTACCTGTTGTTCAAATTGCATGCTTGTCCTTGCTGTACGGGCGCGGCTGCCGGGGTAGAGGCACGCGCGGCGCGCGGAATCATCAACGCGTCCAGCACCACCACGCCCCGGCCCTCGGGCCGCACCAGAATGGGGTTCATGTCGATGTCGGCGATGTCGTCGCGATGCCGGAATGCAAATTCCGACAAGCGGGCCACGCTGCGTGCGGCGGCGGCCACGTCGGCCTTGGGCTGTCCGCGCGCGCCGTCCAGAATCGGAAACATCTTTAACGACCGGATCATCGCCAGCGCTTCGTCTTCGGTGACGGGCGCGGTCTGCACTGCCACGTCGTTCAGCACTTCGGCAAAGATGCCGCCCATGCCCACCATGACAATCGGGCCGAACACCGGGTCTTGCGACACGCCCGCGATCATTTCCGTGCCACCGCGCAGCATCGGCCCGACCAGCACGCCGTCAATGCGGGCGCCGGGCGCGTGGCGCGCCACGTTGGCAAGAATGCGAGCATGCGCCTCGCGCACGGCCTGCGCGTCGGCCACATCCAACGCCACTCCGCCCGCCTCGGTCTTGTGCGCCACATCCTCCGACGCGATTTTCAGCACGACGGGGTAGCCGATGCTGTCGGCGGCGCGCACGGCGGCGTCGGCATCGGTGGCGATCAGTTCGCGCGGCACATCGATGCCGGCTTGGCCCAGCGCCTGCTTGGCGTGGAATTCATTCTTGAAGACGACGGGGTCGATGGGGGAAGGGGCGGGGGGCGCATTGTCGATGGCCGCAATCGAAGCGCCCTCGGGCGCTGCAAGCGGTGTTGCCGTCGTGTAACCCGCTCCAGCCGCACTGTCAGCGCCACCCTTCGCACGCAACTGCCCCAGCCGTGCCAGCCCCGCCAAGCCCGTGGCCGCGGCGTCAATGCTGGCGAACACGGGTATGCCCAGCGCATTGATCTGTTCGATCGCGTCCGCCGGCCCCTGGCTGATGATCATCAGCAGGCGCTGCGGATGGCTGGTGCGCACCTGCGCCAGCGCTTCCAGGTAGATGCCGCGCAACCGGGTGTTGTATAGCGACAGCGACATGAACAACACCAGCGAACTGTCGGACGGATCTTCCAGCAAGGCAGTCAGCATCTTCAACAGGATGTCTGGCCGGCTCGACATTTGCGCCGACGCGTCGACCGGGTTGCCGGTGCTGGCGGTGGGCACGGCGTCGTGGATGCGCTGTTGCGTCAGCGGCGCCAACGCGGGCAGCGTCATCCCGGCCTCGCTCATGGCGTCGGCCATCATGATGCCGAAGCCACCCGAAGCGGCCACCAGCGTCACCGCGTCGTTGCGGGGCAAGCGGTTCGGCATCAGCATCGACGCCGCGTGGCCGACGTCGATCAACGCTTCCACCGAGCGCACGCGCAGCACGCCGTAACGGCCGAAGACGGCGTCGATGACAGCGTCCGACCCGGTCAGCGCGCCGGTGTGTGACGCGGCCGCCTGCTGGCCTTTTTCGGTGGAGCCGATCTTCAACACGATGACCGGCTTGCCGCGCTGGCGCGCCAGGCGCAGCGCGCTGATCAGCTTGTCGGCATCGCGGCACGTCTCCATGCAGCACAGAATGATGTGCGTGTCGGGGTCGTCGGCCAGCGCGGCGATGCCGTCGGCCACGTCCACGTCGGCTTCGTTGCCGGTCGCAATGAAGCGGCTGACGCCCATGCCGCGCCGCGCCACGCTTTGCATGGTGTGGCTACCCACATTGCCCGACTGCGACACGATGCCTGCGTGCCCGACCGGCGGCATGTGTTCTTCCAGCGCGATCGAGAACGAGCCGATCAGGCGGTCGGCCACGTTGACCGCGCCCAGGCAGTTCGGCCCCAGCACGCGCATGCCGTATTCCCGGGCGATAGCGACAAGCTCGGCTTGCAGCGCGGCGCCGGCAGGACCCGCTTCCGTGAAGCCGGCCGACAGCACGATGGCGGCCTTGGTGCCGCGCGCCGCGCAGTCGCGCAACGCGGCGGGCGTGGCGGCGGCGGGCACGGCCAGGATGGCCAGCTCGGGAGCGGAAGGCGTGTCGCGCACCGAGGCGTAGGCGGCCAAGCCCTGGATGAAACCGCCCTTGGGGTTGATGGGATACACGGCGCCGGCATAGCCGTGCTTGATCAGCATCTGCACGGGCCGCCCGCCGATCTTGGTGACGTCATCCGACGCGCCCACGACGGCGATGCCGCTTGCCTTGAAAAACGGCGTCAGTCCGGCGCCCGCGCGCTGGGGGCTATGTCGTTGGGGGCTATGTTGCTGCGGGCTACGCGCTTGTTCGGTCAGCGCCATGTCAGCGGCCCTTGAACTGCGGCTGGCGCTTTTCCAGGAACGCCATGCGTGCCTCGCGGGCGTCTTCCGTCTTGGCCAGCGCCATCGTGAAGTCCTGCTCGAAACGGTAGGCATCGCGCTGCGGCATCAGGTCCACCATATTGGCGGCGCGCTTGGCGTATAGCACGGCCAGCGGCGCCTTGGACGCAATTTCGTGGGCCAGCGCCAACGCCGTCGGCAGCAACTGGTCGGGCGGCAGTACGTCTTCCAACACGTTGCGGCGCAGAAGGTCCTGCGCGCTAAGGCGTTGACCGGTAAAGAACATGCGGCGCAAGGTTGACCGGCCCACCAGCGTGCGCAACATGGACGCGCCGCCCGCCAGGCCCACGTTGATCTCGGGCATGCCGAAGGTGGCGTTGTCAGACGCGTACATGATGTCGCACGCGGCCATCAGCCCCAACCCCGCGCCCAGCGCCGCGCCGTTCACGGCGGCAATCACCGGCTTGGCGCATTCCTTGATGGCGTTGCCGGTTTCGCGGGTGATGCGGTTGTGCTCCAGAAAGTCGCCCGCGATTTCGGCGTTGGGTCGGTCTTTCAAATCCGCCCCGGCGCAAAACACCTTGCCTTGGCCCGTCAGCACGGCGCAACGTATGTCATCGCGCTCGGATATTTCGTCGAAGATGGCGACGATGCGGCGGCGCATGGCGCGGTTCAGCGCATTGACCGGCGGGCTGTTCAGCGTGACCAGCGCAACGCCTTCGTTGATTTCCAAAGTGACCGTGGCGTCGCTCATGCGGGCACCTTTTTGATGGGGGAAAAAGCGAGGGCGCGCAGGGCGCCGATGGCATGTTGCATGACGTGTCTCCATAAGTCCGATGGACCGGTCTTGCCCCGCTTTTAGTGCGGGACGGCCGGTTTTTTTTGGATTATATGGACGGGTATTGCGCAGGATTCAGGCCAAAAATGTTGGTTGTGTTCTGCACGAAAACGGCATATTCCCGCGCGGCTCAAGCCGATACCATGGTTTGGGAATTCGTCCGCCGGACGAGCAGAACAGGGGCGGTCGGCGCATGCAGATCGAGCGTATCGGCACGGTTCGCGCGGCGCTGGGCGAATGCCCGGTGTGGGATGCGGCCGGAAATTGTTTGTGGATGCTGGATTGCCGCGGCGGGCAGCTGCTGAGGATTGATCCGGAAAGCGGCGCGACGCGCGAATGGCGCTTGCCCGCCCCGGTGGGCTCGTTCGCGCTGAACGGCGACGACAGCATCATCGTGGCGTTGAAAGAAACATTTGCGCTCGTCAGCCTGAACGACGGCGCGACGCACACGCTGGGGCGCATTGACGACAGCCACCCGAATCTGCGGCTGAACGACGGCGCGCCGCTGCCTGATGGCAGTTTCGTGGCCGGCACCATGCATGTCCATCGGCAAGAAGGCGAAGCGCCGCTGGGCGGCTTGTATCGCGTGGATACGGTCGGCAAGGTCAGCCGCATCGCGCAGGGCCTGGGCGTGGTGAACGGCCCCGTCATGCATCCGGACGGGCGGCATTTTCATGTATGCGATAGCGCGCAACGCAAGGGTTTTCGCTATCGCATGGATGAAGCCGGCCGGTTGTCTGCCCCCGAGGTCTACATCGATACCGATACGCTTGGCTCCGCGCCGGACGGCTGCTGCTTTGATCGCGACGGCGGTTTGTGGACCGCGCTGGTGCATGCGGCAGCCATTGCGCGGTTCGATGCGACGGGCAGGCTGGATCGCCGCATCGACCTGCCGGTCGCGCATCCGGCATCCCTATGTTTCGGTGGCCCGGATCTGTCGGACATCTTCGTCACGACAATCAGCGACAGCGGTCGGTTGACAGCCACAGGCCCGCTGGACGGGGCCTTGCTGCGCATTCGGGAAGCGGGCGCTGTGGGTGCGCCGCGTGGGCAGTGCCGCATTCGTCCTTGATGTACTGCGCCTGATCAGGGGCTTTCGGCGGCGGCCATCTTGTTGTACGCGGTGAACCGCAGCGCCGAACCCGACACATGCGAGGCCACGAAATCCAGGAACAGCCGGATCTTCACGGGGATCATCGCCGTATCCAGAATGGTGGCGTACATGCCTTCTTCGAAGGTCGTGTTCGTGACGTGGTAATCGGGGAATAAACGCACCAGCGTGCCACGCGAAATATCGTTGTGCACGGTGTAGTCATCCAACAGCGCAATGCCTTCACCCAACAGCGCCAGTTCCAGCAGCGCGACGCCGTTGTTGGTCACGTGGCGCGGCTTGATCAGCACTTCCTCAATCGCTTCGTCTTGCTTGAAGCGCCAGCAATATTGATCGCCGGGCAGCAGATAGGCCAGGCAATCATGCCGCGCGATATCGGCGGGCCGGGCGGGCGCGGCGTGCTTGGCCAGGTAGGCGGGCGAGGCCACCAGAAAACGTTCGCTCTTGAACAGAATGCGGCGCTTCAAGCCCGCTTCCACGGGCGGAGAAATGCGGAAATCGATATCGAAGTTATTGCGGCGCAGGTCCGCCTTGGTTTCGGACAGCACCAGTTCAATATGAATGTCGGGGTACTGCTGGCGAAACGCGGCCACCAGCGGCGGCAGCACGCCCAGCCCGAACATCATGCGTGAATGCACCCGCAGGATGCCCTTGGGCGCGGCGCGGATTTCGGTGATATTGCGATGCGCCTCGTTGATGTTCCACAGAATGGACTCAAGCTGTTGCGCATATTCCTGGCCGGCTTCGGTCAGCACGACTTGCCGGGTCGAACGCAGCAGCAGCTTCACGTTCAACTCGTTTTCGAATTCGGTGATCATGCGGGATACCGACGTTGCCGACACCCCGAACTGCCGAGCCGTTTCAGAGAAACTCTCGGTCTTGGAGATCGACAGAAAGAGCTCCATCGCGCGCAGCCTGTCCATCATTCCTCCACTTTACGCAGCACAGAACGCCGCATTTCCTGTATTTCCCCGATGACTGCCGGCCTCTAGAATTTCCTCAGAACGTCAAGCAATCAATGAGGAGACATTATGGAATTCGGCGTGTTCATTCTGGCGCAGCAGCGAGGTTACCACCAGTCCTCAAAGCAAGTCATCAACAACTCCATCGAACAAACCGTGGTGGCGGAGCAGGCCGGTTTCGACGCCGCCTGGTACGCCGAACACCACTTCAACAACTACTCGTTGTCGCCGTCGCCGCTGATGACGGTGGCGCACGCGGCGGCCAAAACGCACCGCATCCGCCTGGGCACGGCGGTGTGCATTCTGCCGCTGTACCACCCTGCGCGCTTCCTGGCTGAAGTGGGTTTCGTGGACACCGTCTCCAATGGCCGCCTGGACCTGGGCGTGGGTTCGGGCTATCAGGAATTCGAATTCGAACGCTTCGGCGTGCAGATCGCGGATTCGGGGGCAATCTTCAATGAATTTCTTGACGTCATCCCCAAGGGCCTGACGCAGAAGATCTTTGAACACGACGGGCAGTTCCTCAAGATTCCGCCCAGCTCGATCGCGGTGCGCTGCTTGCAGGACCCGATGCCGCCGCTGTGGATCACGTCGGGCAACCCGGTCACGCTGGGCCGTGGCGTGCGCGAAAACCATAACCTGTTCGTCACGGCGCTACTCAAGGGCAACGACGCCATAGCCGAACTGCGCGGCAGGCTGGAAAAAGTGGCCGAGGACAACGGCCGCGACCTGGACCGCGATGTGAAGTTCGGCTTTCTGCGCTGTGGCTACGCGTCGGACAACAAGGCAGAGATCGACGCGTACCTGGACTGCGCGCGCTTTCAACGCCGCATTTCCGAAAGCCTGAAATTCCGCCGCGCACAAAGCGACGATGGCTACATGGTCAAGGAAGTGCCGTCTGAAAACGACCCCACGTTCGAGCAACTGCGCAAGAACCTGCCGGTGGGCTCGGTCAATGAAGTGATCGACAAGATGCTGGAAGAGATCAGCATCCTGCGGCCCAAGCACATTGCGTTGCAGACGCAGCTGGGCGACTTCGATCAGAAGACGATGCTCAAGCAGATCGAGCTGTGGGGCGACAAGATCATTCCGGCCATCCGCAAGGAAGTCGGCAGCACGACGGCCGTGGCCTGAAGGGGTGCAAGATGCAGATCTATCTGAGCAACGCGGGGGCGATCACGCTGCGGCATCCGTCGGACTTCCGGCGGCTGGACGTGCTGGCCGACCCGCAGCCGCGTGAACGCCTGGAACACGCCATCGCTCGCGTCGGGCGGCGCGAAGACGAGCGCCATGTGCGCCTGTCGCCATCCGTGCTGCGATTTTTGTCGCAGCATGCGGGCGATCCGAAATGGGAAGCGGATTTTTCCGCCATGGTCGATTACGCGGCCAGGCACGGATGGGTCGACGAACGCGGCGACATTCGCGCGCACATGGTGGTCAACGAGCATGACCAGGTGGTGTCGGTTGACGACTTCAAGGCAGCGATGCGTTCGCTGCCGGCCGGCATCAGCGCGGTCACCACGGGTGAAGGTGAACAGGTGGCCGGCATGATCGTGTCCAGCTTGACGTCGATATCGGCTGACCCGCCGATGGTCGGCTTCTTTGTCCAGCAGACCTCGTCGGCGCGCGAGCCCTTGCTGCGCCACGGCCGCTTCGTGGCCAACGTGTTGGGCGAAGGGCACGAGGCCGTCATGCAGGCGTTTCTGGGGCAGCCCCAAGGCATGGCGCGCTTTGCGCAAGGCGGCTGGGCGATGAACGAGCAGGGCACGCCGGTGCTGCCCGATGCGCTGGCCAGCATCGAATGCGATATCGTCTGCACCGAAGTGCTGGGCACGCATGACTTGATCGTGGGCAAGATCCGCAAGACGACCTGCCGCGAAGCGCAGCCCGTGATCAACTTCAAGTCCGCCACGCATCGCATCGCGCCCGTCCGGCTTCAATAGACGGGGGCCGCGCCCGGCAAAATGCCCGCCATGTCGGCGGGCATTTCTTGCTGCGGTTGAAACGCAGGATGCCGCCGGACACGCGGCGGCAAGCCTCTGATCAATCCAGCACGATATGGTTTTCCTGGATGACGCGGCCCCAGTATTGGCGGTCCGCTTCCAGTTGTGCGTCCAGCGCTTGCGGGCCGCCTGCCTTTTCGGTCTGCCCATTGGCCACCAGCATCTGGCGAAAGCTCTCGGCCTGAACCGTCTTGACCGCCGCGGCGGAATAGGCCTGGATCAAGTCAGCGGGCGTGCCCTTGGGCGCGTGCAGCGCGGTCCAGTAGCTGGCCTTCAACTGCGGATAGCCCAGCTCGACTACCGACGGCACATCGGGTAGGGCAGGGTCGCGCTGGTCGGTCGTCAGCGCCAGGATCTTCACCGCGCCCGCCTTCTGGTGATCGGCCAGCGCGATGGGCGTCATGTACGACAGGTCGTTGCGGCCGGTGATCAGGTCGATCAGGCTGGTCGGGGTGCTCTTGTAGGGCACGGCGGTCAGCGGGATGCCCAGCGTCTTGGCCAGGATCAAGCCGTACAGGTCGGTGACGCTGCCCGGCCCCAGCGAGCCATAGGTCAGCGCGCGGTTTTCCTTCTTGGCGTAGGCGACCAGGTCGGCAATGGAATTCACCCCGATCGTTGCCGGTACCGTGATGGTCAACGGGCCGTCGAACATCATGGCCACGGACGCGAAGCTGTCAAACCGGTATTGCAGGTTGGGGCGCAGCAAGACGTTCAGCGACACCGGGCCCGAGCCGCCCATCAGCAGCATGTTGCCGTCGGCCGGCGCGCGCGCGACTTGCGCCGCGCCGATGATGCCGTTGGCGCCGGGCTTGTTTTCCACGATGAAGGGCACGCCCAGCTGCGCGCTCATGCCTTCGGCCAGCAGCCGGGCGAAGTTGTCGTTAGGGCCGCCGGCGGCGTAGGGCACGATCAGGGTCACGGGCTTGGGGGCGGCGCGCAGCGGCCGGGCAAGCATCATGAGGGTGCCGGCCGCGATGAAATCGCGGCGCGTGAGCTTGAACATTGTCTCTCTCCTTGATCCCGCCGCCGTGCATGTCCGTGCCTTCTGTGGGCCGGGTCAGCGTGTTGTCAGCGTGGCGACAGGGCGGCGGGCGGCGCTGGGCCGCCCGCCTGGGGTTGTCACAGGAGTCGATGATAATTTTTATCGGACTTCCCGATTACCCCATCTTTGCGCAGAACAGTTCTGCGAAGGCCGTCAGAAACCTTCCAGGACGACCTTGCCCTGCGCCTTGCCGCTTTCGATGAAAGCATGGGCGCGGCGCAGATTCTCGGCGTTGATCTTGCCGTAGTGCTCGCCCAGCGTCGTGCGCAGCGTGCCGTCGTCGATCAGGCGGGCCGCCTGGTTCAGCAATTCGTGCTGCGCGATCATGTCGGGCGTGTTGTGCAGCGAACGCGCAAACATGAACTCCCAATGCAGCGACGCCGATTTGCCTTTGAGCAGGCGCACGTCGATGGCGCTGGGGTCATCGATCAGCGCAATCTTGCCTTGAGGGGCGATGGCTTCGGCCAGTTGGGCAAAGTGCTTGTCGCTATGGGTCAGGCCGGCGATGTGGCTGACCTGCGGCACGCCGATGCGCTTGAGCTCTTGCGCCAGCGGCTTGCTGTGGTCGATGACGTGATGCGCGCCCAGTTCGCGCACCCATGCCTGCGTCTCGGGCCGCGAGGCGGTGCCGATCACCGTCAGCCCCGTGAGCTGCCGTGCCAGTTGCACCAGGATGGATCCGACGCCACCCGCCGCGCCCACCACCAGCAGGCTGCCCTGGCTGGGCGCGGCGTTGTCCAGCACGCGCAGCCGGTCAAACAGCAGTTCCCAGGCGGTGATGGTCGTCAAGGGCAACGCCGCGGCTTGCGCAAAGTCCAGGCTCTTGGGCATGTGGCCGACGATGCGCTCGTCCACCACGTGGCGCTGGCTGTTGGCGCCGGGGCGGTTGATGGCGCCGGCGTACCAGACACGGTCGCCCGGCTTGAACAGGCTGACCTTGGCGCCCACGGCGCGCACGACGCCGGCGGCGTCCCAGCCGATGATCTCGGGCTTGCCGTCCTTGGGCGCCCGGTTGGCGCGGATCTTCACGTCAACGGGGTTGACCGAAATGGCGTGTACGTCCACCAGCAGGTCGTGGTCGCCGGGGGTGGGCTCGTCGATGGTGATGTCTTGCAGGGCGTCGGCATTGTCGGCCGGCAGGTTCTTGAAGTACGCAATGGCTTTCATATCAGTGGCTCGGGTTTGCTTGGGTGATGGGGTGAGATCAGAGGATGGAGCGGACCACGCCGCCGTCCACGCGCAGCGCCGCGCCGTTGGTGGCGCTGGCCTGCGTAGAGCACGCGTAGACGACCATGTTGGCCACTTCGTCCACGGTCGCCAGGCGGCGCAGCAGTGACGTGGGGCGGTGCTGGGCGATGAAGTCGCGTTCCATCTCGTCTTGCGACACGCCTTGTTCCTTGGCCATTTCAGCGAAGAAGTCAGACACGCCTTCCGAGCGCGTCGGGCCCGGCAGCACGGCGTTCACGGTGACGCCGGTGCCGGCGGTCAGTTCGGCCAGGCCACGGGAAACGGCCAGCATCGCCGTCTTGCTGACGCCGTAATGGATCATTTCCGCCGGAATCTGCACGGCCGATTCGCTGGAAATGAAGACGATGCGGCCCCAGTTGGCCGCGATCATGCGCGGCAGGTAGTAGCGTGATAGCCGGATGCCGCTCATGACGTTGGTGTCCAGCATTTGCTGCCAGTCGTCATCCGTGATTTCGGTGAACGACTTGGGGGCGAAGAAGCCGGCGTTGTTCACCAGGATGTCCACGTCGGGGTGCGCCGCCACGATGGACGCGGCGCCGTCGGCGGTGGCCAGGTCGGCCTGCACGGTCGTGACCTTGGCCGCGGGAAATTTCCGCGCAATCGCGGCAGCCGCCTGTGCCAGCTTGTCGGCGCTGCGGCCGTGCAGCACCACTTGGGCGCCGGCCTCGGCCAGGCCGAACGCAATCGCCAGGCCGATGCCACCGGATGATCCGGTCACCAGCGCCTTTTTGCCATTCAGTTCGATATTCATGTGTCAGCTCCAGAAAAGATCAGGACGGGCTTGAAAACGAAACCATGATTACCCAGTTCGCAGGCATGAAAAACCGGCTAGCATCGCACTCAGTTTCAATAATTTTTTGAAAATGAGTCGACCATGGTGCGGTTTGAAGACTTGCGGATCTTTGTGGCCTCGGCCGATCACGGCAGCTTTTCCGGCGCCGCGCGCGAGCTGGACGTGTCGCCGGCCGTGGCCAGCGCGGCGCTGAAGCGGCTGGAGCAGACGTTGGACGCGCGCCTGTTCGTGCGGTCCACGCGCAGCCTGCGGCTGACGGCGGACGGCGAGCGTTATCTGGAATACGCACGCTCGGCCATCGCTACGCTGGAAGCGGGCAAGAACGCGATGGCGCGCGACAAGACGGCAATATCCGGCACGCTGTCTGTGTCGATCCCGTCCGACTTGGGTCGCCACGTGCTGCTGCCCTGGTTGGATGACTTCCAGAGCCAGCATCCCCGCGTGAGCTTTCAGGTGCGCATCAGCGACCGCCTGGCCGACCTGTACCGCCAGCCGGTGGACATCGCCATCCGCTACGGCAAGCCCAGCGATTCCGCCTTGGTGGCGCTGCCGCTGGCCGAACAGAACAGCCGCGTCGTCTGCGCCTCACCCGCGTATCTGGCGCGGCACGGCGTGCCGCAGAAACCGGAAGACCTGCGCAACCACAACTGCCTGTCGTTCGTGCTGGGCGAAACGCTGCACGACCGCTGGGCGTTCGACCACGAAGGCACGGCGCTGACGGTGCCGATCAAGGGCGACCGCGTGGGCGATGACGGCGACCTGGTGCGCCGCTGGGCGTTGGCGGGCAAGGGCGTGGCGTACAAATCGCGCTATGACGTGCTGCGCGATCTGCGCGCCGGACGCTTGGTGGCGCTGCTGCCGGACTACGCCACCGAACCCTCACCGCTGTACCTGCTGTGCGTGCACCGCATGTTGCTGTCCCCGGCGGTCAAGCGCTTGCGCGAATTCCTGCAAGAGCGCTTTCGGCAATTCGACGCGGGGCAGGGCGACGCGGGGTAGCTCGACGCGGGGTAGCTCGACGCGGGGTAGCCCGCCGTGGGGTAGTCCGACGTGGGCTGGACAACGCGGATTGGGCGACAGAGCCCGCGGGTCTAATGCGCCGCGCGGTGGTGCGACCCCGATGCGGCCTTGTTTCTGGCCCGCGTCTGCGCCGCCTTCTTCGCGGCGGCGGAACGGCCGGCCGCGCCCTTTGTTGCCGCTGCCTTCTTCGCCGCTGCCGAGCGGTCAGCCGCCGTGCGGCGGCCCGCCGTCTTGCTGGCGTGGTGTGACAACGCCGAACGCGATGCGGGCTTGGTGCTTTCCTTCTTCAAGGCCTTGGTCGTTGCGCGAGAACGCGTGGACGACTTGGCATGCCCGTCGTGTGCGGCCTCGATATCCTTTTTGGCCCGATGCTTGGTGGCGGGGCTGGCCTTCTTCGACGGCGTGGCCTTCACGCCCGCGCGGCGCGCCTTGGACAGTCCGATGGCAATGGCTTGCTTGGTGGAACGTACGCCGTGCTTGCCTTCGCGCACGTGCTCGATTTCCTCGCGGACGAACTCTCCGGCCTGCGTGGATGCGGCCTTGCCTTCTCGCTTGTCTTGCTTCGCGCGTTCCAGGGTTTTCCGTTCAGGCATGGTGATCTCCTTGCTGGGTTGCGGGAGCGGGCTTCGTCGCCAGTCGAGACCACGCGACGGAACTCGTAACACCACGATAGCGCCACGGCGGTATCCTGTGTGTTCGAATGGATTGCCGGTCGTAAGCGCCGGAACACGGCCGACAGACCGTCGATTCACGACTCACCCCCTTAGCGGAGACGAGCTATGTCGAATCATGTCTACAAGCAAATCGAACTGGTGGGCTCTTCCACCACCTCAACCGATGACGCGATCGCCAAGGCGATCGAGCGCGCATCCGAAACCCTACGCAATCTGGACTGGTTTGAAGTCACTGAAGTGCGCGGCCATATCCAGGACGGCAAGGTGGCCCATTGGCAGGTCGGTTTGAAAATCGGCATGCGTCTCGAAGGAGACGAGTAATCCGCGCGCTGGTCGTTCATTGACCAGCGTCTGCAAGTGCTTGTTGGATAAGGAGTTTTTGGGCTTGTTATCCGACTGTTCATAGGCTTGTCCACATTCCATGGGGACAAGCCTTTTCTTTTATCCCCAAGTTGGGCGGCGTGGTACGCGGGACGCCCCACGTCGCGTCGGCCGGATCATGCTTGGGCGTTTATTGCCCGCTGCTCTCAAGTGCTTGCCCTGTAAGCGTTTTTAGCGACTACCCGCATACTGTCCTCAGCCTTATCCACATTTGCCGGGGACAACTCGGTGCCCGCTTAGCCACCATTGGGCCTTTATTGACCACCCGTTGCAGGTTATTGATATGCATGGGGTTTTCGTACCTGCCCTCAAACTGTCCTCATGCTTTTCCACAGAATGCTGGGACAAGACGCGCACCGTGCTCCCGCCTTGAGGACCGCTGTTCGGACATACAGCTTTTTCGGGGATAACTTCGCCCAAACTCATCCAAAAGGACGATTGCGCATTGTTTGATCAGCACGCGCAAGTGCTTGGCGGGGCAGGGGATTTTGACTGTGCCCCAATACTGTCCTCAGCCTTCTCCACAGATGGCGGGGATAAGTATTTATGGCGTGGGGGGCGCGGGCGGTGCTGCGTGTCGCAAACCCCCCGGTCAAGCCGGAGCCGTCCGCGATTCCACGTCCATCGCAGGCGGCCATTCGACCTTCGGCGCCAGCCGAAGCGCCAGGTTGTGGGAGGGCACTTCGTTAGGGTCGTTGAATTCTCGGACGGGAGGCACGGCGTCGACCCCGTACTGCATGTAGGCGCGCACGTAATCCCAGGAACTGCCTTCGTCCTGGTAGACGCTTAAGGGAAACCGGTCGATGACTTGATTGGTGCCCGGCTTGACGACGGCCACGGATACGCCCCACGAAATCATCAAGCCGCCTTGCCCGGTGGCCCCCCGTTGCCGCCAGGCTTCGGCACGCAGGTCGGCCCAATCGTAGGATTTCGTGGTGACCTGCCATTTCGCGAATGGATTCCACCAGACGTGTTCGAAGCTGTATACGTATACGGTTCGGCGTAAACGGTTAAAACGGACCGGCTCGTCGCGCGGGATGGCAGTGTCTATGCGTATGCAGAGGTATGCCATGGCGCCGGTCATAATGCCCGGTGCCAGGATTTGCAACGAGAAGACGATGCCGTGCTCCCAGCTGCTACAGGCCATAGCCAGCACAGCTAAGGTGAAGCAGATTGGAAAGATGGCGAAGAACATTAATAGCCCGCGCATTTTTGTAGAGCGACGGGAAATCTCCAGATAGGCGTCGTTGAGCGCGTTGAGTGTAGGGGCATGATGGGGCTGGACTTCAGCGCGCTCGCCGTCCATGGGTGCGGCTAAATCGCGTTGCCACCCCCGATATGGTCTATCAAGTAAAGGTCTTTGGTTTGCCATAATTCCGGTTCTAAAAGAGGGGGCGCGGCCAGGGGCCTATGCATGTAGCGAGTCGCGCACGTTATCGAAGAGTGGTTAGCACCAGCTCTGCAAACAATTCGGGCTGAGTTTGGTCGGGCCAGTATTTCGCCTTGATGGTTGCCGACTCAATGTCCCGTTCCAGAAAAGCCAGAATGAGAGTTCCGGCAATCAACGGATTCATAGACGTCGGCATACGCGTAGCGTTGGCATCTACGTGGTAGCTCGGGCGCTTCTGGGAACCAGACAACTGCACCGACGCCGAAGCGTTGCACTGTTCGACAACGGCGATGTGGTTGCCCGCGTAACTTTTTAAGCTGACGTACATGGCGTAGGCGGAAAGTGCTGGGTCCCATGCGGGAAGTCGAATGCGGTATACCAGCGCTTGCGACCAGATCGGCTCGACGCTGGAGATATCCAGTGTTGGCTGGGGGTTATTAACGAACTCTGCCGCCACATCCATGCCCAAAATCGCCGCGTTCAGCGCGCCGATGGCCGTGTATTGATCTTTATTGGCCGCCTCGTTTTTGGCTAATGCGGCTTCAAGGGTGGGGGAGGGCGGGACGGTGATGACAGTTTTTGCGCTATTCCACCAAATCGCGGGAGATTCGTTGTGCACCCCGAAATAGCATCTCCTGCACCACTGTTCCAACGCGGTGGACTGATGGTCTTTGGCACTTTGCGAGGTGGCGTAGGCGGCCAGACCCAAAGCAATCGCTAAACCTAATGGTCCCATCAACGAACTTAAGCCGTAATGCGCGGCTACGGCGCCCATCCCACCGCCTGTGAGCGCGAACCCAGCAGCCCAGCTGTATAGGTTTCTTGCGGGGAAGTCGCCGGCGCGTTGATTTCTATAAGCCGCAAAGCCGAACTGCACGGCGTCCGCTGCTCCCGACAGCGCACTGGTCACGCCACCAAACCGAATCAGTCCCTTTCCCAGGGCCAGTGCATTCACTGCGTGCGATTGCGCGACCGAGACTCTCTCCATCGCCTGGGCCACGCTTCGTATCGCCACGCCCGTTGCTTCGATTCCGACGCCCATCACGCCCGCCGCGCTTGCGGCCACGCTAGAGACGGCTTCGCGGTATCGGCCGCCCGCCACGCGATCCAGGCCGTCCAAACTGGCCTTAAGCCCGTCCTGTTGAAAAAACAACGCGCCCATGGAAAGCGCCACGTCCATGTTCGCCATCCCGCGCATACCCACAAAAGCCGTGTGTGCTCGTAGCTTTGCGTCCGCCGCCGTAGTTCGTAGTTGGCCGGCTATAACGTGTGCCTTCGGCTCGAAACTACCAATGCCCACCACCACGCTGCGCCAACCGGCGTCCAGCGTTTCGGCCGTGGCGTTGGACATCGCCGTTAGCTTTTCTTTCAACCCTTCGGCGGTATCCGCCACCCAGAACGTGGCTTTGAATATGTGGTTCTGAGCCGGGCCGGGCAAGGTCAGCATGCCGCTGAATATCAGCGCCCGGGCCTTCTTGCCGGTCTCCTTCGCGGCCTTGTCGTATTGCTGGCGAATTTGTTGAGTGAGTAATTCCTGATACTCGCCCAGTGTCAGTTCAATCTGAACCCGTAGTAGCTGGGTGCGCTCGTATAGCAGCAGGGCGGCTTGATGAACTGTCGTCGCGACGGGCAGAAGCCGTTCTTGCGCTCGCGCTTCCAGCACCGTCATCGCGTTAATCATCGCGCCTTGCAGTTGGCCCGCCGCGTCCCTTACGGTGCTGCGTAGATACATCTCACCTTCTTGCGAGGCCATCACGTCTTTGATCGCTGCATACAGCTTGCCGGAGTCGTTGGCCTTGAAGCCTTCCGTAAAACTCGGGCGTAGGGCTTCCAGCAGGCGGGCGTTCTTGGCCAGTAGCGCCTGGTACAGAATACTGTCGGGGTTTTCCAGCAAGGCCTTCCACAGCTGCTGCGTGGGGCCAAGATCCGCGCCATCAACCGGGGGCGCTTCGCTGGGGCCGCCGTCCAGGCAGGCCGCCACCATCTTGGTGTACGCCGCTGCCGAGTGCGGATCGGTAGCCGAGTAGTCGTATCGCGCGATGCGCAGCCAGGCCAAGGATTGCAGCCATGCGACATAGCGGGCCGCCATCGTATCTATCAGTCCTTGCCGACGCTGCCATTCCTTATCGTGCATGTCCTGAAACTGCTTGCGACGCGGCTCGCTGTAGCGTTGTTCCAGGCGTTCGTGATACTCGGCCGTGATGCGCCTGGCCGCGATTTCCGTTTCGCGGGGGACATCTACCGGCGGTAAATGGGAACGCGTGCCCAGCACGGGATGGTCATTGTGTTGTCGGCGGTATTCGATCTCTTTTTCGACTTCCTGTACCGCTTGCGTGCGTGCCCAGGTCTTCTCCAACTCTCTGATCTGCACCAGCGCCGCCGATGTGAACAGCAGATACTGCCGTTCGGCATTGCCCGCCCATGCGAGCCGGTCGTTAATCAACAAATGTCGTTGTTGATTGAATTCCAACACCGCGCCCACCGGATCGGGCAACGCCAATGCCGGCACACCTTGCGGCAGGCCTTGCGTCTTTGCGATGTCGTCGACGTAATCATTCGACGGCACAAACCTGGGGGTACGTGTACGCACGGCATGTCGGCTGCCGAAATCTTCCCCGTCGTAACGGTATTCCCACACGTGATCGGTCAGAAACCCATCCGCGAATTTCAACCCGTGCAATACCGTCTGCGGCGTGTCACGCAACGTCGTCAGATCCACTTTCAAGAACCGCGCGGATGGCGCCGTCTGCGCCTTGTAGGCATCCAACACCGGCTCAGGCCACCGGTCCTGCGAGAACGCGATCCACGCTTCCTTGTAGACCGCGGTGTCGACGTGTATGAACGAAGCGCGCACGTCGTGCCCTACACCCGTGCAAGCCTGGGACAAGGGGCGGGGAGTGCCCTCGGGCATTCGGTACGGGTCATATTGGCGCATGTGCCCTTCGGCGGTGACTTGGTACGCGTGCCAGATTTCCTGATCCAGCAGCACATACACAAACCCTTCGCGCAGTACGCGATAGTTGCCCGGCTGCATATCGATGCGTACGCGGTCTTGTTCGGGATCGAAGGGGGACGGCCCCTGCGGCAATGCGGCCTCGCGCAGCAACAGGATCGGCATCCCGCTGCGCTCGCACGCGCGGCAAGTACCGACCGGCACCGCCATGGTTTCCAATACCGCCAGCCGCGCCTGATAGGCGAACGAACCCGCATGCGAACCCATGATGCAACTCCCCGTAAATGCCAACACGTCACGACCGCAATGCCGTCGGCATGCCGTCAAGCGTTCGGATCGGCGCGCGGCACGTTCGACAGGTACGCGCTCGCGCTGGTCCGATATCGGAGCAATGCAACATCCGTGCCATGAAACCGAATCTTGAAAATAGACGCGCGATATCAATGGCTTGCGGTGAAATTGGCGGACTTGTAGTGGCATGCGGTCGGTGCCATGCCCGGAAAACGCCCGTTTTTCACGAGAAATCGAGCCAGAGTTGACTCGATTAAAAATAACCTGCGTCTTATCAACGACTTATAGCGGGCCAGATTTGGCTCGATCGGGTCAAATCTGGCTCATCCAGTCATGCCCCAGCGCCAGTCCGACAAACGCGGCGCAAAAAAAAGCCCCCCGACGTGTCAGGGGGCTTGATCGCCCGGAGGTAGATCGGGCGATCGGCGCCGGTGGGCGTGGCCCTGCCGGCTGCGGCGGCAATCAGCTGTTCAGTTTCTTGACCCAGTCCACGTAGCGGTCGACCCAGCCTTGCAGGAACTTGCGGGTGCCTTCGTTGGTGATCGTGTATTGGTCGTCGATCAGGCCTTCGGAATATTGCAGGAACACTTCCGGGGTGGTCAGCGCGTTGGCGCCTTCGGCGGCCAGGATGTTGCGCAGGTGTTGCTGCATCATCGCGGTGCCGGCGGCGCTGGGCGATGCGCCGACGATGCCGACGGCCTTGCCGGGCCAGGAGTTCTGGCCCCAGGGGCGCGAACCCCAGTCGATGCCGTTCTTGATCGCGGCGGGCACCGAGCGGTTGTGTTCGGGAGACACGAAAAGAATGCCCTGCGCGTCGGCGATCTGCTGCTTGAGCTTGGCGGCGGGGGCGGGCAGATTGTTTTCGTTGTCCTGGTTGTACAGCGGGATGTCGCCCAGGCTGACGTAATCGAACTTGAAGTCCGCGGGAACCAGCTTTTCCAGCGCACGAGCCAATCGCAAATTGATCGAGGCGGCACGCAGGCTGCCGACGAAAACTGCAATTTTGTAGGTGCTCATGGGCAAATGCTCCAACGGGAAAGGGAAAAGCCAGTGTAGACCTGCTTGGCGACGCGCTCAATCATTGTCGCGTTATGTCTTAATGCGAGCGGTGCCGTCCTGCGGCAGAGCAGGCCAGCGGCTTGGCCGCGCGCGCCATGTCCGTGACAGCGCCGCGGCCGCGCGTCGCCCGTCAACGTGTCACACCATCAGGCTGACATGCGCCGACACCACGCGCCACCCCGCGGGCGTGCGCATCCAGGTCTGGCTTTGGCGGCCGATGCGGTCGCTGCCCTGGCGTTGGAATTCGATGTTGGTGGTGGCGAAGTCCGTGCCGTACGTGGTGATGGCGGTGCGCAGGACGCGCCGCGCCAGGCCTTGCGGCGAGCGCCCGGCGCGGAATTCGCGGATGGCCTCATAGCCATACAGATTTTCGCCGGCGCCGTAGCGCAACGTGTGCGGGCTGTTCCAGAACAGCGTGTCCAGCTCCTGAACGTCGTTGGTCACCAGCGCGGTTTCATAGCGCTCGAAGGCGGCCGTGACTTCGGCGACGACGTCGGGCAAATTGATGTCCATCTCTGTTTCTCCGCATGCACCGGCTTGGTGCGTTGAGTAGGGGTAATCACCAATATGGTGTGTGTTGCGGTGCGCAATTTTGGACGTGCAGCGCGTCGATGTCGTTCACGCCAGGGGAATGCTGCACCGCAAGGCTGGCACGGGGATTGCTAGGGTTAACACTGCATAACAAGCTACACCGTTGCCCAGGAGTTCCGTCATGTCCAGTTCCGCTGTTTCCGCCCCGGTCACCATGCTGGTCACGCGTCATATCGCACCCGAACGCTATAGCGATTTTCTGTCCTGGATGCGCCAGGGCGAAATCCTGGCGGCGGGGTTTCCCGGCTTTTTGGGGTCGGGTGTGCTGCAACCGCCCGAAGGGGGCGACCAATACCAGATCGTGCTGCGCTTCACGGACGAGGCGAGCTTGTTGCGGTGGGAAAAATCCTTGCCGCGCCGCATGTGGCTGGAGCGCGGGGCGAACCTGGTGCGGGCCAGCCATGAACACCGCGTCAAGGGCACGGACGGCTGGTTTGCGCCGAAGGCTGCCAGCGCGCCGCCGCGCTGGAAGCAGGCGGTGAGCATCTGGCTGGCGTACTTCCCGGTGTTGCTGGTGTTCTCGATGCTGGTCAGCGAGCATCTGAGCGTGCTGCCCGTGTTCTGGCGCGTTTTGATCACAAGCGTGATATTGACGCCCATCATGGTGTTCATCTGCATTCCGGTAATTTCGCGGGTGCTGCAACGGTGGTTGCGGGCGGGATGATGCCGCACACCCGTCAGGCCGCCTTGGCGTGACGGGTGGAATACAAGCGGTGCAGGGTGATTTTGCGCACCGCGCTTTGGCTGTCGCTGATGTGCGCTTGCAGTAGCTGTGCGGCGGCAGCGCCGTCGCGGGCCAACACGGCGCGCAGGATGGCGCCATGTTCTTCGTAGGTGTTGTCGATACGGTCTTGCAGCGTGAAATCCAGCCGTCGCACGATGCGGATGCGCTCGGTGGCTGCGCGATGCACGCGTGCAATCTCCGGGTTGCCGGCGGCCGCCACCAAGTCGATATGAAAGCGTTCGTCCAGGTCGGCCAGCCATTCGCCATCGCTGGACCGATCACCGGGCGCGACCAGCCAGGTGTCGGCCAGTGATTGCAGCGCGCGCAGCGGATCGGGGCCTTGGCCTGGCACACACAGCGCATGGACGGCAGCGGTTTCCAGCACGCTGCGCAGTTCGTAGAAGTGGTCCAGCGTGTTGAAGTCCAGCGGCTTGACCAGCCAGCCGTTGCGTTGCCGGACTTCCAGATAGCCTTCGCGCTCCAGCCGGAACAGCGCTTCGCGCACCGGCGTGCGGCTTACTTGCAGCCGGTCCGCGATTTCGGTTTCGGTAAAGCGGTCGCCCGGCGCCAGCCGGAAATCAAGGATGTCCCGTTTTAATGCACCGTAGGCGGTGTCGGCCAGGGTGCGGGGCATGTCGATGGCGGCGAATGCGGATTCCATAACGGGCCTTGGATGTTGGGGGTGTGGCGGTCGGACGGTGGCGGAAAGAGATAAAAAGAAAGCTCAGACCGGACGCACGCGCGCGGCGCCGGCCTGTTCCAGCACGTAGGCGGCGGCCAGGCAATCAGCTTCGCGCCAGGGCGCGCCGATCAATTGCACGCCCAGTGGCAAGTGGCCGTCGTGTTCGGTCTCGGGCCAGGTGGGCGCGGTGCAGACGGGCAGGCCGATACATGAGATGGGTTGCGTCAGCAGCCCCATGCTGGCTCGCGCGGGCAGTTCTTTACCGGCCAGCGTCAGCCAGTCGGTGCCTATCGGCGTGGCGGACACGGGCGTGGCGGGCGCGATCAGCACGTGGTACTGGTCGAACAGCGCCATGGCCTCGCGGTAGACGCGGTGGCGAATGCGTTGCGCCTGCTGCACCCAGGCGGCGGGCACCAGGCTGCCGGCGACCAGGCGGTCGCGCGAATAGGGTTCGTAGTAGTCGTAGTGCGTGACCAGCTTGCGCCGATGCAACGCGCCGCCTTCGGCCGCCGTGATGATGAAGGCGGCGGCGCGCGCTTGCGTGGCGCCGGGCATGTCGACGACGGCGGTGGCGTCCAGCGCGCGCGCGGCGATCTCGACGGCGCGGCGGGCTTGCGGGCCGGCCCAGTCGGCAAAGTAGCCGCCCAGCACGGCCACGCGCAATTTGCGCGCGCCAGAGGCTAGCGTGGGCAACACGGAGTCCACGGCATGTTGGGCGCAGGCAGCGTCGTCCGGGTCGGGGCCTTGCAACGCATCGTAGGCGGCGGCCAGGTCGCTGGCGCTGGCGGCGAAGGGGCCCAGGTGGTCCAGGCTGCCGACAAAGGGAAAAGACCCCGTGCGCGGCAGGCGGCCATAGGTCGGCTTCAAGCCGAAGACGCCGCACAGCGACGCCGGCACGCGGATGGACCCGTTGGTGTCCGAGCCCAGGGTTAACGGCACCAGCCCGCCCGCCACGGCGGCCGCGCTGCCGCCCGATGACCCGCCCGCGATACGGCTGGTGTCGTGCGGGTTGCGGCATGGGCCATAGTGGGTGTTTTCGGTGGTGAAGCCGTAGGCGTGTTCGTCCATGTTCAGGGCGCCAATCAGCACGGCGCCGGCGTCCCGCATGCGCGCGACCAGGCGCCCGTCTTGCGCGGCGGGCGGATTGGCGGCGTTGACGCGGCCGCCTGCCAAGGTCACTTCATCAGCAATGTCGAACAGGTTCTTGACGGCATAGGGCACGCCTGCCAATGGCGGCAGTGCCTCCCCACGCGCGCGGCGCGCATCGATGGCGGCGGCTTCCTGGCGGGCGCGCGCCTCGGTCACGGCGGTAAAGCAGTTGTACGCGGGGTCACGTTCGCGCACGCGGGCCAAGGTGGCGTCCAGCACGGCCAGCGCGCTGCGCTCGCCGCTGGCGACCTGGCGGGCGATGTCGATGGCGGGGCCGCTCACGGACGGAACACCGATGCGGATTCCAGTTCGACGGGCAGCGGCTCGTCGATGAAGCTGGCCGCAATGTCGTGGATGCGCGCGAACTGCTGCACGACTTCGGCCGTGGCCGCTTCGCGCAGGGCGTAGCCCGACAGCGCCAAGGCGCTGCGCACGTATTGATCGATGGTTTCCTGGGTCATGGCGGATTCTCCCGATAGACGCGTTGATTGCTTGCCTGAGACACCGAGTCGGTGGATTGCCTACCTGCGCACTTCGCGCTGGAAAATCTCCAGGCTCAGTTTCTTCATTTGAATAAAGCTGGGCTCGGACAGTGTTTCCACCGTGCGTGGGCGGGCATCCGTGTAGTCCAGGATCTCGGCCACGCGGGTGGGGCGCTTGGTCAGCAGCAGCACCTGGTCGGCCAGGTACACGGCTTCTTCCAGATCGTGCGACACCAGCAACATGGTGGTGCCCGTTTGCAAAAACACCTCTTGCAGCTTTTCGCGGATGAACAGCGTCATCTCGAAGTCCAGCGCGGAGAAGGGTTCGTCCAGGAACAGCACCTCGGGTCCGGGCGCCAGCGCGCGCATGATGGAGGCCGTCTGCTGCTGCCCGCCACTGAGTTCATACGGATAGCGCTTCAGGTCGAACTTGACGTCGAACGAGGCGACCAGCTCTTCCACGCGCGCATCCACTTCGGCCTTGCTGCGGCCTTCCAGCCGCAGCGGGTAGGCAATGTTGTCAATCGTGCGCAGCCACGGGAACATGGCTTCGCGGTAGTTCTGGAACACATAGCCGATCTTGGTTTGCGCCAGGGATTTGCCGTCGAACAGGATCTCGCCGGCATCAATGGGAATAAGGCCCGCGATCATGTTGATCAGTGTGGACTTGCCGCAGCCGTTGGGGCCGAAGACGGAGACGATCTTGCCCTTGGGGATGTCCAGGTTGAAGTCTTCGTACAGCGGCCAGCCCGCGAAATACTTGGTCAGGCCACGAATGGTGATGTGCGTGCCCAGGGGGCCGGGCGCAAACGGCGCGGCGGCGGGGGCGGGGGCGATGATGGGGTTGATGACGGTGGACATTTATCGGCCGCTCCAATGGACCACGCGCTTTTCCAGCACAAGAAAAATAATGTTCAGCACATAGCCCAGCGCGCCGGCCGCCAGGATCGCCGCGTACATCTCGCGCACGTTCAGCACCTGCTGCGCGTTGATGATGCGATTGCCCAGGCCGCTGTCGGACCCAATGAACATTTCCGCCACGATCACGATCACCAGCGCCATCGATACGCCGCTGCGCAGGCCGACAAACGTGGGTTGCAGGCTTTCCCAGATCAGCACGTCCTTGAAGATCTGCCAGCGCGATGCGCCCATCACGCGGGCCGCCATCACACGCTGCTTGCGGGCATTGATGACGCCATAGGCGCTGTTGAACAGAATCACCAGCACGGCGGCAAACGCGGCGATGGCGATCTTGTTCATGTCGGTAACGCCAAAGATCATCAGGAACAGCGGGATCAGCGCGGACGACGGCGTCGATCGAAAGAAGTCCACCAGGAACTCCACGCTGCGATACGCCTTTTCATTGCTGCCCAGCAGCACGCCCAAAGGCACGCCGATGACGCCGGCGATCACGAAGGCTTGCAGCGTGCGGTTCAACGATGACAGGAAATCCCACAGCAGCGGCCCGCCGGCCAGGCCCTTGACCAGGGCCACGATGGTGGCGCTGGGCGTGGGCAGCAGCACGGGGCTGACCAGTTGCAGCCGCACCACCAGGTCCCAGATCACGAACAGAGCCAGGGGCCCGACCAGGGGCAGGAAGCGTGCGCCATTGAACTTGCGCGGTGGCTGCCTGGTGGGGGCGGAGGGGGCGGCCATGGCGGTCGGTGCCTTTGTCGCGGTCGTGGTCGTGGTCGCGCTTGCGGGCACGCTTGAGGTTGCGGAAGTCGCGGTCGTGGCTGTCATGGGTCAGCCCTTGTAAAGCATGGTCGACACGTCGACCTTTTGCGCGAAGATGCCCTTCTCGGTAAACAGGTCGAAGAACTTCTGGAAGTACTGGATGTCGCTGGGCGTGAACTCGTTGTAGAGCGTGTAGGCCGCCAACGGCACTTCTTCGGTCATGGGGCCTTCGATGGCGGTGTAGCCCTTCATGAAGGGGCGCGCCTCGGCCGGCTTGGTGCGGATCAGTTCGATGCCGCGCGCATAGGCCGCGATGAATTTCTTGCTTTCTTCCGGGTGCTTTTTCAGGAACGCGGTGGTCAGCGAGGCCGACCCGCCAAACCACGGTGCCATCGGATCGCCCAACACGTACTTGGCGATCACGCCCGTTTCCAGCACGCGCGTGGTGCCGTTCAAGCGGCCCACCGTGCCCGTGGGTTCCAGCGTGTAGCACGCATCCAACTGGCCGGCGGCAACCGCGGCCACGTGCTGGCTGATCGCCAACTCGACCACGGTTGCTCCGGTTGCGCCGGCGCGCTCCAGTACTGCTTTGGCCAGCGTGGCGTTCTGGATGCCGGGTCCAGATCCGACCTTTTTCCCCTTGAGGTCTGCTATGGATTTGATGGGACTGTCTTTCGCGACGATGAACTCATCCAGCACGTTCTTGGCGTTGCTGGGATTGGACGCAAAAATCTTGAACAGGCCAGGCGAGGCGATCTCGCCGATGGCCAGGTTGGCCGAGCCCGTGCCGTTGGCGCTGCCGTCCGCGCGGCCGGCCAGCATGGCTTCCATGACCTGCTGCGCGCCCGCGAACTTCAGCGGTTCGACGTTCAGGCCCGCTTCCTTGAAATAGCCTTTTTCCACGGCCGCGTAGAACGGCAGGCCGGCCGCCACGGGCCAGAAGCCGATGCGGATCACCGGGCCCGATTGGGCGCGGACCAGCGCGGGCGCAGCCAGCGTCGCGGCGCCCAGGGCCGCGCCCTGGATCAGACGGCGGCGGGTGGCGTTGAAGGCGAAAGGCGCATTGCGGTTGATCATGAAGGCTCCTGGAGGGCTTGCAGTGAAAGGTGTTGCGACGCTTGCCTTGTAGACAAGCTTGCATACCAGTCATCAAGCAAAACCCGTGCCAGGTTTGCCAGAGTGGGGTTAGCCCTGGGAGGCGCGTGCGGCGGCCTCGCGCTGGTGCCTCGGGTGAACCATTTTGGTGCATGACGCACCACTGAAGGGGACAGGTCGGACGTCGGGTGGGCGTCAGCAGGCTTGCGGACTCGGCGGCGTCAGCCCACCAGGCGGTTGGCCAGGGGTTCAGCGCGCGCCCAACGGTGCAGGTTGTCGACGAACAGGCCGCGCACGCGCGCGCGATTGCCGTCCGAGAAGCCCGCGCTGTGCGGCGTCACGATGACGTTGTCCAACCCCCATAGCGGGGATGCCGGCGGCAGGGGCTCTTGCTGGAATACGTCCAGGAACGCGCCGCCCAGGCGGCCTGCCGACAAAGCGTCGATCAACGCGGCTTCGTCAATGACGTGGCCGCGCGCCACGTTGACGACCGACGCGTGCGTGGGCAAGGCGGCCAAAGCCTGCTGGTCGATCAGCCCACGCGTGGCCGGTGTCAGCGGGCAGGCAAGCAGCAGCCAGTCGGCCTGGGGCAGCAGGCTGCGCAGGTTGGCATAGGTAACGCTGTGGCGCGCTTGCGGCACGGGCGTGGCGGAATGGCGCACGACGGACAGCGTCAGGCCCAACGCGCCCAGCAGCGCGCCGATGCGTTGGCCGATGCCGCCCCAGCCGACGACCACCGCGTGTTGCCCGGCCAGATCGCGTGGCGTGCGTTCGCCCAACAGAGGCCGCCACGCGCGTTCGCGTTGGTCGGCGGCCAGCAGGGGCAGGCGGCGCGCCAGGGCCAGCACGCCACCGATCGCGGTTTGCGCAACCACCGCGTCGGTCGCGCCTTGTGACGTGGTGATGGCGACGCCGCGTGCGTGCAGTTGCTGATAGATGTCGCGGTCCGCGCCGGCCGAATGCACATGGACCCATTGCAGGTCAGGCGCGGACAACAGCGCGTCGTAGTAGCGCGCCGTGTCGGGCGTGATCTGGAACTTGGTGGACGCGCCCGTGATGTCGCGCGAAATGAACGCGACGCGCGCGTTGCACGGCTCGCCGGCTTGCGGGTGGCACAGCGCGATGCGCGGTGCGTCCCGGCTTGCCAGCGCCTGGCGCAGCGCGGCGGCCTCGGCGGGCGAACAAAGGATGCGGATCTCGTCTTGCGGCATGGATGGCTCGGGGGTGATCCAGAGGGCGGCGGCTTAGTTGGCGGCGGGTTGGAATTTGCGCACCAGCGCCGCCCACTTGTCGTGCTCCGCACGGATGAAGGTGGAAAACTGCGCGGGCGTGCCGCCTACGGGCTCGGCGCCTTCATGCAGCATCTGCGCCTTCAGCGAGGGCAGGGCGGCGTTGACTTCGCGGTTGATCACGGTAATGACCTCGGGCGGCGTGCCTTTCGGGCCGAAGAAGCCAAACCAAGATCCGGCGTCAAAGCCCGGATAACCGGACTCGGCAATGGTGGGCAATTCGGGCAGGGTTGCCGACCGTTGCAGCGTGCTGACGGCCAGCGGGCGCAGCTTGCCCGCGCGTATCTGCCCGATCACCGACGGAATCGTGGCGAACATGAAGTCGATGCGTCCGGCCAGCAAGTCGTTGACCGCGTCGGCCCCTTTGTACGGCACGTGCGTGGCTTGCACCCCCAACTGGTCCATCAACATGTAGCTGGACAGGTGCGACGACGTGCCCACGCCGGTGGAACTGTAGTTCAGGTGCTGCGCCTTTTTGACGTAAGCAAGAAAACTCTTGATGTCCTTGGCGGGCGATGACGGCGGCACGACCAGCACGTTCGGCACGGTGGCGATCTGCACCATAGGCACCAAGTCGGTCAACGGGTCGAACGACAGTTTGGCCAGCGATGCATTGACCGCGATGGGGCCGACGGAATTGACAATCAGCGTATGCCCGTCGGGCGCGGCGCGCACCACGAATTCCGTGCCGATGTTGCCGCCCGCGCCCGGTTTGTTTTCCACCACGAAAGGTTGGTCCAGCTTCTTGGACAGCGCGTTGGACATGCTGCGCGTCAGCGTGTCGGTGGTGCCGCCGGCAGTGAACGCCACGATCACCTTCACGGGCTTGTCGGGGTAGTCGGCGGCCATGGCGGCTGGGGCGGTACAGGCGCAGGCCGCCGCTGCGGCGGCGAGCAGGGCTCGGGCAGTGTTCATCGTTGTCTCCGTCCGTGGTTGTCGTTTGGATAAGTCGGCGCCGTGCCGCCACGTCGGCCGGCGCCTTTGGGATGCAGGACTCCAATACAGGAATCCAATGCAGGTATCCGTCGCCGGTCGGGGCGCCGGGGTCAATCCCGAAAGCCGGGGTCGATGCGGTCCAGTTTGCGCAGCAGGGCCGGCCATTCCATGACGCCGTAAGGGCGCCGCGTGCCGGGCTGATAGTTGTTCCAGGTTTCTTCCAGCACGGCGGGGCTGACCTGGCGCAGCGGCGAGCCCGTGGCCATGGCCGCCAATTGGGCACGGCAAGCCAGCTCCAGCCGGTGCATCCAGTTGAAGGCCTCGCCCACCGTGCGTCCCACCGTCAGCGCGCCATGGTTGCGCAGGATCAGCGCTTCGCCCTGGCCCAGGTCCTGCAACAGCGATTGCTGCTCGTGCAGGTCCAGCACCACGCCCTGGTAGTCGTGATAGCCGATCTTCAAAAAGCGCATGGCCGTCTGCGTCAGCGGCAGCAGCCCGCAGTCCAGCGAGGCCACGGCCATCGACGCCCAGCTGTGTGTGTGGATGACGCAGTCCACGTCATGGCGGGCGGCGTGCACCGCGCTGTGGATCACGTAGCCCGCCTTGTTGATGCCGTAGTTCATGTCGCCAAAGTCCGGCTTGGCCAGGATGGTGCCGTCCAGGTCCACCTTGATCAGGCTGGACGCGGTGATCTCTTCGTACATCATCCCGTAGGGGTTGATAAGGAACGCGTTGTCTTCGCCCGGCACGCGGGCCGAGATATGGTTGGCCATCATGTCGGCCATGCCGTAAAGCTCGACCAGCCGGTAACAGGCGGCCAGGTCGACACGGGCCTGCCATTCCTGGTCGGAACAGTGCGGCCGCATGGAGGCGATGGGAAGCGTGCCCGGGCGTCGGGAATCAGTGGTCATCAGCTTTGCAGGGGTCCGTTGCCGCGGCACCATGCCACGGCGTTCACGAATGCAATGTATGCGTGGGACCCGGCGCGGCCTAGCCCCGCGGCCGGCATGGGGGCATCACGAATCCAGAAGGGTGGCGCCCGGCCAGCCGCCGTGGCGTACTTGCGCGCGCATCACGTCCACCAGCACGACGCGCGCGGCCAGCGCGGCGGGCGACAGTTCTTCGTCGTTGATGCAGTAGACGGCGTTGCGGCGGTACAGGAACGGGTCGTCGATGGGGTGCATGTTCAACAGCCCGGCCTCGGCCCGCGCCACGGCGGCGCCCGGTTGGATGGTGGCGATGGGGTTGGCCTGCACCAGGTCCATCAGCGTGGTCAGGCCGTCCACTTCCACGGCCACCCAGGGCTCGATGCCTACCCGTTCGAAGGCGGCTTCGACCCAGGCGCGCAGGCCATGGGCCTTGCTGGTCACGGCCAGCGGCAGGCCGGCCAGCTGGTCGATGGTGGCGGGTTCGCCGTCGGGCAGGGCAAACACGCCACGCGGGGCCAGCAGGAACAATTTTTCGTCCAGCACCGGGATCGCGCTGCGGCCCTGGCTGCTGTCATTCTGGAACAGCACCGCCAGGTCCAGCCGCCGGTTGTTGAGCTGCTCGCCCAGGTTGCCCGACAGGCCCTCGACCAGATGCAGCCGCACGTTGGGGTAGCGTTCGACCATGGCTGCGTAGAACGGCCGCGCCAGCATGGACGCCGTGGTGGGCGCAAAGCCCACGCTGACCATGCCCGACAGGCGCGCCTCGCGCGCGGCCGCCACGGCGTGTTCCGCATGCCGCAACGTCAGCCGCGCTTGCCGCAGGAACGCGGTGCCGGCGGCGGTGGGCACCACGCCGGTATGCGTGCGCATCAGCAAGCGCGTCGCCAATTCGCTTTCCAGGCGGCTGATCTGCTGGCTTAGCGCCGAGGCCACCACGCCCAGATCGCGCGCCGCGCGGCCGATGCTGCCCAGTTCGGCAACGCGCACGAAGTAGCGGAGTTGACGCAGTTCCATGGTCTTCAAAACGGGGACGGTAATAGCGCGATAGTAGCGGCCCGCCTGATAGGCGCGCGCTTTTTTTAAGCGGATTCCGTTCAAAAAAATGTCAGGTATCTGACTTGGCGCTGAACATCAAACGAAAATTGTTTACACTCGCATCCACAAAATTGAAGTCGGAACGGCCCGCCGCGGGGGCGGACACCGTTCGAGTCACGGGAGAAAGTCGATGCGCAAGTTGTTGTTGGGTGCGGTGTTGGCCGCAGCGGTATTCGGGGGGACGGCCCATGCGGCCGCGGAACCGCGTGCTGTCGTCGCCACCTATTCGGATCTGGCGCTGGCGGGCTATGAAGATTCGCTGACCGCCGCCAAGACGCTGCGCTCCGCCATCGACGCGCTGATCGCCAAGCCCGGCCCCGACACGCTGAAGGCTGCGCGCGAAGCGTGGCTGGCCGCGCGCGTGCCGTACCAGCAGACCGAGGCGTATCGGTTTGGCAATCCCATCGTTGACGACTGGGAAGGCCGCGTGAACGCCTGGCCGCTGGACGAAGGCCTGATCGACTATGTGGATGCCTCGTACGGCACCGACAACGACGAAAACGCCTACTACGCCGTCAACGTCATCGCCAATTCAAAGATCTCGGTGGGCGGCAAAACGGTGGACGTCAGCAAGATCACGCCGCAACTGCTGTCTGAAGTGCTGCACGAAGCCGACGGCAACGAAGCCAACGTGGCCACCGGCTATCACGCCATTGAATTTCTGTTGTGGGGCCAGGACCTGAACGGCACCGGCCCGGCGCCGGCAGACCGCAAGGGCACGCCGCAAGAACGCCATTCCGGCAACCGCCCGCATACCGACTTCGACACCAAGCAATGCACGGGCGGCCACTGCGAACGCCGCGTGCAATTCCTTAAGGCCGTGACGGACCTGCTGGTAACGGACCTGGAAGAAATGGTCGGCAACTGGAAGAAGGACGGCGCCGCGCGCAAGGCCGTCGAAGAAGACCCCAAGGCGGGCTTGATCGCCATGCTGACGGGTTTGGGCAGCTTGTCGTACGGCGAACTGGCCGGCGAACGCATGAAGCTGGGCCTGGTGCTGCATGACCCCGAAGAAGAGCACGATTGCTTCTCGGACAACACCCACAATTCGCATTACTACGACCAGATCGGCATTCGTAACGTCTACCTGGGCACCTACACCCGCATCGACGGCAAGCAGGTCACGGGCGCCAGCCTGTCTGAATTGGTCAAGGCGCGCGACCCCAAGCTAGACGCCGAAGTGCGCGCCAAGCTGGACGCCACCGTGGCCGCCATGCAAGCCATGAAGACGCGCGCCGAAACGGTTGAAACCTACGACCAGATGATTGCGGACGGCAATAAGGAAGGCAACGCCGTGGTGCAGGCCGCCATCGACCGCCTGGTCGACCAGACCCGCAGCCTGGAACGCGTGATTACTTTGCTTGAACTGGGCAAGGTTGCCATCGAAGGTTCCGACAGCCTGGATAAACCCGACGCCGTATTCAAGTGAAGCTCGCTCTAGCCGCCGTACTGGCGGCGTCGGCCTGCGCCGGCGCCGCCGTTGCCACTGAAGTCCCTGCCGGGCGTGACGACTTAACGCCCGAAGACCAAAAACGCGTCACCGCCATCACCGCGCCCACGCGCGATTTCTCCAAGGTCGAAACCTTCGAGACCATGCAGGCCGGGGCGGCCACCACCAACAAACTGATCAACGCCGACATTTTTTCCCAGCCCTCGGCCAACATGAGCTTCGAGGGCCGCCAGGAATTCCAGGTGGGCAACGGCCTGTTCCGCAAGGACTGGGTGTCGGCGCCGGCATCGACGCAGGCCTCCGACGGCCTGGGGCCGCTGTTCAACGCGCGCTCGTGCCAGGCCTGTCACACGAAAGACGGGCGCGGCACCGTGCCGGGCTTTGATCCCTTGGAACGCACCGACGCCGTGGCGCTGTTGTTGCGCCTGGCCGTGCCGCGCGGCCCGGACCGTGGCCATCCGAAGCTGGCGCCCGGCGAATTGGCCGAGCTGCCCGAACCCGTTTACGGCGTGCAATTGCAGAACTTCGCGGTGGCGGGCCTGCCGGCCGAAGGCCGCATGGAAATCGAATACGAGCCCATCGCGGTGGCGCTGAACGGCGGCGAGACCGCCACGTTGATGAAGCCCACGTATCGCATCGAGAACCCGGGTTATGGCCCCCTGCGCGCCGACACGCAGATTTCGCCCCGCCTGGCGCCGCCCATGATCGGGTTGGGCCTGCTGGAATCCATACACGAAGCCGACATCCTGGCCAACGTGGGCGCGGACAAGCGCGACGGCATCGTCGGCAAGCCGAATTGGGTGACCGACGCGCGCACCGGCAAGCGTGTGCTGGGCCGCTTCAATCTAAAGGCCGGCCAGCCCACCGTTGAACAGCAGAGCGCTGCCGCGTTTTCCAACGACATGGGCCTGTCCACGCCACTGTTCCCCAAGCATTCGGGCGATTGCACGCCCGCGCAGAAGCAGTGCCTGGACATGCCGCACGGCGCGCAGCCGCGCTTTGGTCCGGAAGAAGTGCCGGCCAAGCTGATGGACTTCGTGACGATCTATTCCACCAACTTGGCGGTGCCGCAGCGCCGCGACGCCGACGACGCGCGCGTGCTGGCCGGCAAGAAGCTGTTCTACGAAGCCAACTGCGTGGCGTGTCACGTGCCCAAGTATGTGACCAGCCGCAATGCCAAGCAGCCGGAACACCGGTTCCAACTGATCTGGCCGTATACCGACATGCTGGTGCACGACATGGGCGACGATCTGGCCGACGGCGTGTCCGACGGCCAGGCCACCGGCCGCGAGTGGCGCACGCCGCCGCTGTGGGGCATCGGCCTGACCAAGACTGTGAACCCCACGGCGACGTGGCTGCACGACGGGCGCGCCCGGACGCTGCTGGAAGCAGTGCTGTGGCATGGCGGCGCGGGCAAACCCGCGCGCGATCGCGTCGTGGCGATGACGCCGGACGAACGCGCTGATCTGATTCGTTTCCTGGAGTCGTTGTAATGAGATCCATGACGCAAGCGGGCGGTAAGGCTGCGCAGGGCGGGGCGTTCGCGTGGAACGGTCCGCTGATGAAGGTCATCCCGCTGAAGGTGTCCGCGCTGGGCACTTTCGAGCTGACGGCGACCGCGTTGCATGCCGCCGCACCGAAGGTCACTGCGTTGAAGTCCTTCGCATTGAAATGTTCGGCATTGAAGGCCACCCTGGCTGCGGCGATGCTGGCCGTGCCGCTGGCCGCGCAGGCGCAATTACCCGCCGATCTGGGCGAGCGGCTGGCGCGCGACTACGCGCGCCCGGCCGTGGGCAAGATGGTGGATGCCGCCACCGCGCTGGATGGCGCGCTGGGCGGCTGGTGCGCCAAGCCGGATGCCGCCGGCGCCACGCGCGTGGCCGACGCCTATACCCAATTGATGCTGGCGTGGTCCGGCGTCGAGATCCTGCGTTTCGGCCCACTGGTGCAGGCCAACCGTTTTGAACGGCTGGCGTTCTGGCCCGACACGCGCGGCGTCATGCCGCGTCAAGTGCAGCAGTTGATCGCCGCGCAAGACGCCGCCTTGCTCGCACCCGGCGCGCTGGCCGGCCGCAGTGTGGCGGTGCAGGGCCTGCCGGCGCTGGAATACGTGTTGTATGGCGACCCCGCGCTGCTCAAGCAGACCGGCGCCCCGACCTTTGCCTACGCTTGCGGCTATGCGCGCGCCGTGGCCGCCAACGTCACGACGATATCGCGCGACGTGGCCCAGGCCTGGAGCCCGCAAGGCGAGTTCGGCCGCCAGTTCGCCAAGCCGCAAGCCGGCAACGACCTGTACCGCGACCCCCAGGAAATTGCCGCCGAGGCCATGAAGGCCTTGTCGACCGGTTTGCAGTTTGCCCGCGATGTGAAGATCCTGCCGGTGTTGGGCGAGTCCGCCGACGCCGCGCGGCCCAAGCGCGCCGCCTTCTGGCGCAGCGGCTTGTCCACGCGCTTGCTGGCGGCAAACCTGGATGGCTTGAAGGCCTTCTATCAGGCGGGCGCCTATGCCCTGCCAGCCGGCAGCGAATGGATGGATGTGTCCGTGCGCGGCGAATTGCAATCCGCCGCCCGGACCTTGCAAGCGGTGCCCGCGCCGCTGGATGCCGCGCTGCAAGACGAAGACGGGCGGCGCTTGTTGCTGTTGGCGTCGCTGACCATCAAGAACGCCAAGGCCATCGTGGACCAGGATCTGGCCCCGGCGCTGGGCGTCACCATCGGCTTCAACGCGCTTGATGGTGATTGATCGGCGCCGCTTTCTGATGCTGGCCACGGCGCTGGGCTTGGCGCCCGCCGCCGCGAGGGCGGTGCTGCCCGCCGATGGCGGCGCCTTGTATCTCAGCGCGCGCAAGCGCGGCGGCCGCGACGAAGCCGTGTTGCTGGACGAGGCCGGGCACGACCGCCTTGTGGTGCCGATGCCCGCGCGCGGCCACAGCTTTGCCATCGACGCCCGGGGCCAGCGCGCCGTGGTGTTCGGCCGCCAGCCGGGCTTTTTTGCCGTGGCGTTTTCGTTGCGCGACAAGGGCCAGCCGCAGGCCTTGCCCGTACCCGACGAACGCCATTTTTTCGGACACGGCGCGTTTATTGATGGCGGGCGCCTGCTGGCCGCCACGGAAAACGACTTTGAAGGCGGACGCGGCGTGCTGGGCATCTACGATGCGTCGCCCGGCGGCGCATGGCGCCGTATCGGCGAATTCGATTCGGGCGGCATCGGTCCGCATGAAGTCGTATTGATGCCGGACGGCAAGACGCTGTGCGTGGCCAACGGCGGCATCCTGACGCATCCCGATTACGGCAAGCTGGAACTGAATCTGGACACGATGCGGCCATCGCTGGCCTATATCGACGCGGCCAGTGGCCGGTTGCTTGAAAAGGTAGAGCTGGCGCCCGCGTTGCATCGCTTGTCGATCCGGCACCTGGCGCTGGCGGATGATGGCTGCGTATGGTTTGGCTGCCAATACATGGGGCCGGCCTCGGATCGGCCCGCGCTGGTGGGGCGGCATCGCCGGGGCGCGCAGCTGGAACTCTTCGAGGGGCCGGCGGAAACGCTGCGCAATATGCGCAACTACGTGGGCTCGGTCACGGTGGACGCGTCGGGCGCCATCATCGCCACGTCCAGCCCGGTGGGGGGGCAGGTGATGTACTGGGATGCCGCCAACGGCCGCTGCCTGGGCACGACGCAATTGGCGGACGGATGCGGCGTGGCGCCCGCGCCCCAAGCCGGGTTTCTGATCAGCAGTGGCCTGGGCGCGATGTTGCGTGCCGATGCAACGGGCTACCACGCGCCGGTGCTGCCGCCATCGCGCGAGCTGTCCTGGGACAACCACTTTCGCATCGTCAAGGCCTGACGCGCGGCTCGGCACTTACAAAGCTTGACATAGCAAGCCCGCGCCGCGCCCCTTTGCGTCGGCGTCATCTGATACAGTTTTCGGTTGTTATTTTTTGTGGAAAATTCCATGGAAGACGCCTTGAACGAATTTCAGGCCTGGGCCCCCAGGCTGGTTGATATGGGCATCAATCTGTCGGTGGCGCTGCTGATCCTGATCATCGGGTGGTGGGTGTCGTCGTTGCTGGGCAGCTGGGTGCGTCGCGCCTCGATGCGCTCCAGCAAGATCGACCCGACGATTGTGCCGATGTTCTACACCACGGTCGTGTGGGCGGTGCGTATCTTTACCGTCATCGCCGTGCTGGCTCGCTTCGGCGTGCAGACGGCCAGCTTGATCGCTGTGCTGGGCGCCGCCGGTCTGGCCGTGGGCCTGGCCTTGCAAGGCACGCTGCAAAACATCGCGGCCGGCATCATGCTGCTGATCCTGCGCCCCATCCGGGCGGGCGAGTACATCGCCCTGAGCTCCGGCGCCGACGGCACGGTGGAAGAGGTCGGCCTGTTCCTGACGCGGCTGGTGCAAGGCGACGGCATCCACCTGACCCTGCCCAACAGCACTGTCTGGAACGCCACCATCACCAACTACAGTCGCAATAAGACGCGCCGCCTGGATATCCCGGTGCCGGTGCGCTACGGCGACGATCTGGATCAGGTGATGACCAAGCTGAAGGAAATCGTGGCTGCGCGCCCGGATGCGCTGATGGATCCGGAGCCGCAGATCAAGGTGTTTGAGTACAAGGAAAGCGGCGTCATCGTGAACGTGCGCGTGTGGGCGGAATCCAGCAAGTATTGGGACCTGCGCTGGGGCCTGTACCAGGAAATCCGTACGACGCTGGAAGCGGCCGGTTTCCAACCGCCGATTCCGCTGCGCGAAATCCAGAACCCCCGGACCCCGGGCAAGGCCGACGCGGCCACCTGAGCGGTTTCTGGCAGACTTTGCCAATACCAATGCAAACGGGCACCTTCGGGTGCCCGTTGTTCATTCGGCGTACCAGCGCCTTGCCGCCGTGCGCGATCAGGCCTGCATGGCCAGCCGCGCCAGTTCCGATTTGATCCAGCCCGCGATCTCGCGCTGGCGCTGGGCCGGCATGCGGTCGATGATGGCCGTGACGCTGACGGCCAGCAGTGGCGAACCGTGCGAATCCAGCAGCGCGCAACCCACGCCCAACGCGCCACGCACCGCGTGATTGCCCACCACGGAATAGCCGCGCGCGCGGGTGTTGTCGATCAGCCGGTACATTTCCTGCGGCGTCATGCCGCCATATTCGTCCAGACGGCCCGAATTGCGGTCGACGATGCCGCGTGCGATGTCGTCCGGCAGGGCGGCAAGCAGCGCCATGCCGCCCGACCCCACGCCCAGCGGCTGACGCTTGCCCGCGTAAGTGGCCAGGATCTGGACCGGGTAGCTGCCGATCTCGCGATGCAGGCTGATGGAATCATCATCGTCGCGCACCACCAGGAACACGGCGTCGCCCGTGCGGTCGGCCAGGCGGCGCAGCACCGGCAGCAGCTGGCGCACGCGCGGATCGCGCGAGCGGGTGTCAGGGTCCACGGCCAACTGGGCGCGATATTTCTTGGTGCCCGTCACGGGCAGCACCAGGCCGGCGTCCAGCAGGGCGGCCAACAGGCGGTATATGGTGGGGCGTTGTATGCCCGTCAAGCGGGCGATATCGGTCACGCTGAGGCCGTCGGGCCCTTGGTCGCGCAGGGCGGCCAGCACGGCAAGTCCGCGCCGCAACGTGCGTGGGCCTGCGGCCGCGGCATCACTGTCTTGCATGCAAATCTCTGAGAACTTAGGGTTATTGCGAATCGGTCAAGGGAAAACCATTGTCCGTAGCGTGGACTCTACCTTGATGCAACCGTCGTGTATAGCTCAAAATGCGTCATCAAATAATTCGAATCGTCCATCTAATGGACAGTACCTGCACGGAGACACTATGACTACAGGTCAAAAGCCTGGCCTGCGGCGTTTTGCCGCCACCCTTCTGGCTACCGCCGCAAGCGCATTCGCGATGGGTTCCGCCCACGCTGCCTACCCTGACAAACCTGTCCGCATCGTGGTCGGTTTTTCCGCCGGTGGCACCACCGACGTGATTGCCCGCATCATGGCCAAGGAACTGACCGAGGCCCTGGGCCAGTCGTTCGTGGTTGAAAACAAGCCGGGCGCCGGCAGTAACATCGCCACCGACCAGGTGCAGCGCGCCGCCCCGGATGGCTACACGCTGCTGTTCGTGGCTGTCACCAGCGCCATCAACCAGACGCTGTACAAGAACGTCACGTTCGATCTGACCAAGGATTTCGCTCCGGTCGCGCTGGGCGCCAAAGTGCCTAACATCCTGGTGGTGAACCCGGAAGTGCCGGTCAAGTCCGTCAAGGAACTGGTCGATTACGCCAAGAAGAACCCGGGCAAGCTGGCCTTTGCCTCGTCGGGCAGCGGCACGTCCATCCACATGGCGGGCGAGCTGTTCAAGATGAAGGCAGGCATTGACGTGCTGCACGTGCCCTACAAGGGCAGCGCGCCGGCCATGACCGACCTGATCGGCGGCCAGGTGCAATTCATGTTCGACAACATGCCGTCGGCATGGCCGCACGCCCAATCGGGCAAGCTGCGCGCCCTGGCCGTCACCACCAGCGACCGCTCCAAGAGCGCGCCGGACCTGCCGACCATGAAGGAATCGGGCTTTACCGATTTTGACGTGTCGTCCTGGTTCGGCCTGTTGGCCCCGGCCGGCACGCCGCCCGAAGTGATCAATACGCTGAACGCCGCCATGCAGAAAGCGCTGGACAAGCCTTCCGTGCAGACCAGCTATGAAAAGCTGGGCGCCGTGGGCGTGAAGACCACGCCGGCTGAATTCGGCGCGTTCATCAAGTCGGAAGTCGACGGCTGGGCCCCGGTGGTCAAGGCCTCGGGCGCCAAGGTGGACTGATCGGGCGATACCCCGGCCGGCGCCAGCCGCTACCGGGATCTGATCCGACAGGGACGGGCTTTGCGCCCGTCCCTATTTTTTTGCGCCGCCGTTGCGCCGCGCGGTAGCCAGCATGGCGGTGCAGACGCCGCGCATCATGTCCACTTCGTCGCGCGTCAACGCCGGCCGCGAAAACAGATGGCGCATGCGCGGCATCAGCTTCTTGGGGTGCGCCGGGTCCAGGAACTGGACGCCGATCAGCGCTTCTTCCCAATGCGCCAGGAACGCCTGCACGGCCTCGCCCGAAGCCGGCTCGGCTCCGCGCGACGGCTCTTGCGCGGTCGATGCGGGCAACAGCGCCGCGCCTTGTTCCACCAGCAGCGCGTAGCGCAGCTCCCACGCGGCCAGCTGCAAGGCCTGGGCTACGTTCAGCGAGCTGTATTCCGGGTTGGCGGGTATGTGGCAGATGCGATGGCACAGGGCGATCTGCGCGTTGGTCAGCCCGGCGCGTTCGGTGCCCAGCACGACGGCGGCCACGCCCTGGGCCGTGCCGGCCAGATGCGCGCGGGCCAAATCGGCTGCCTGGCGGATGTCGCAGGGCGGAGGACCCAGATCGCGCACGCGCGCGGTCAGGGCAAACGCCATGGTCACGGGCGCCAGCGCTTCTTCCAGCGACGCGTAGATGCGCGCGTTTTCCAGCACGTCCAGCGCGCCGCTGGCCAGGGCCACGGCCTCCGGCTGGCTGGTTACATCTGGAAATTTAGGCGCTACCAAGACCAATTCGGAGAAGCCCATCGTCTTGATGGCGCGGGCCGCCGAACCCACGTTTCCGGGGTGGCTGGGGTTCACCATAATGAAGCGAACACGTGAAAATGCTTGAGTCATTTAAAATGGCGCGTTTGGCTTCACGCCTTCCTGGTTTTTTGGGTCGATTTCCCCGTTGGGGCGACGACGGATCGGGGGGGGCGGCAAGTGGCCTATCATCACGCGAACCCACCGCATACGTACGGAATTTTATGCACCCGATGCTCAACATCGCCATCAAGGCGGCCCGGCGTGCCGGCACCATTATCAACCGTGCCAGCATGGATTTGGAACGACTCAGCGTGGCTCGCAAGGGGCCGCGCGATTATGTCACGGAAGTCGATCGCGCCGCCGAGGAGTCCATCGTCGAAACGCTGCATGCCGCTTACCCGGATCATGCCGTGCTGGGCGAGGAATTCGGGCTGCAAGGTCCCGACCAGGCTGAATTCCAATGGATCATCGATCCCTTGGACGGCACGACCAACTTCATCCACGGCCTGCCCAACTACGCCGTGTCCATCGCGCTGACCCAGCGCGGCCAGGTCACGCAAGCGGTCATCTATGACCCCTCGCGCAACGAGCTGTTCACGGCCAGCCGTGGCAGCGGCACCTTCCTGAACGACCGCCGCGTGCGCGTCTCGGGCCGTACCCGCTACCACGAAGCGCTGCTGGGCGCGCACTGGCCCAACGCCGGCGACCCCGAGCAGGGTTCGCAGCGTTTCCGCCATATGGCCGAAAGCGTTACGGGCGTGCGCCGCATGGGTTCCACCGTCCTGGACCTGGCCTACGTGGCCAGCGGCCGTCTGGACGGCTTCTGCGGCGTGGGCCTGAAGCCCTGGGATCTGGCCGCGGGCAGCCTGATGGTGCTGGAAGCCGGTGGCCTGATCGCCGACTTTGACGGCGAACAAGGCTGGATGGACAGCGGCAACGTCCTGGCCGCCACCCCGAAGATCTTCACGCAGTTGCTGACGTCGCTGAACCCGCCGTCCGCCGCCTGATCGCGCGGGCCGATGCGGCCTTGCCACAACCGGCCTTCGGGCCGGTTTTTTTATGGTCCTTGCAAGGTGAACACCAGCCATGCGCATGGCTGAAAGCCATTGGCCATCAGGCAAACGGAGGGCCGCGTGTCACCGGCATGTCACGAATTTTCCATGTACGATTACCGGTCGTGTAACTTCTGGAGCTCCTGATGGAGTGGCTGCTAGACCCCGCAGCGTGGGTCGGCTTGCTTACCCTGGTCGTCCTTGAGATCGTCCTGGGCATTGATAACCTGATTTTCATCGCCATCCTGGCGGACAAGCTGCCCCCTGCGCAACGCGACCGCGCGCGCATCATGGGGTTGAGCCTGGCCCTGATCATGCGGCTTGGCCTGCTGTCCGTCATGTCGTGGCTGGTCACCTTGACCACCCCCTTGTTCACAGTCGGTCCGGTGTCGCCTTCGGGGCGCGACCTGATCCTGATGGTCGGTGGCCTGTTCCTGCTATTCAAAGGCACGATGGAACTGCACGAGCGCCTGGAAGGCGGTCAGCACGCGGGGTCCTCCGGGCCGCGCGTGTATGCCAGCTTCTGGGTGATCGTTACGCAGATCGTGGTGCTGGACGCGGTGTTCTCGCTGGACTCGGTCATCACGGCGGTGGGCATGGTGGACCATCTTGCCATCATGATGATCGCCGTCGTCATCGCCATCGGCATCATGCTGCTGGCCTCCAAGCCGCTGACGCGCTTCGTCAACGCGCACCCGACCGTGGTGGTCCTGTGCCTGGGCTTCTTGCTGATGATCGGCTTTTCGCTGCTGGCCGAAGCCTTTGGCTTCAAGGTGCCCAAGGGCTATCTGTACGCGGCCATCGGCTTCTCGGTGGCCATCGAGGCGCTGAACCAGGTGGCGCGCCGCAACCTGCTCAAGCTGGACGCCCGCCGTCCGATGCGCGAACGTACCGCGTCGGCCGTGCTGCGCATGCTGGGCAAGCGCCCGCCCACCAGCGACGAAGCCGACCTGCCCAATGCCGACGGCCCGGCCATTCCGGCCTTCGGCGTGGAAGAACGCAACATGGTCAGCGGCGTGCTGACGCTAGCCGAACGTTCCATCCGGTCGATCATGACGCCGCGCACGGATGTGTCCTGGATCAATATCGACGACGACCCGGAACTGATCCGCCATCAGCTGACCGAGGCGCCCCACAGCTTCTTCCCGGTGTGCCGGGGGTCGCTGGATGAAGTGCTGGGCATCGCGCGCGCCAAGGACCTGGTTGCCGACCTGATCACCGAAGGGCGCGTGCGCCGCAACCGGCTGCGCGATCCCATCATCGTGCACGAGTCCATCGGCATCCTGCGGTTGATGGACACGCTGAAACGGTCGCGCGGGCAGCTGGTGCTGGTGGCCGATGAGTTCGGCGCCATTGAAGGGCTGGTCACTCCCATCGACGTGTTCGAGGCCATCGCCGGTGAATTCCCCGACGAAGACGAATTGCCCGACATCGTGGCCGACGGCGACAACACCTGGAAGATCGACGGCGCGGCCGACCTGCACCACGTCGAACAGGTGCTGGAAACCGAAGGCCTGGTCGACGAAGCCCAAGACTTTTCCACCCTTGCAGGCTACCTGCTGTCGCGCTTTGGCCATCTGCCCAAGCCCGGCGATGTCTGCGAATACGAAGCCCATCACCAGCACTTCCGCTTCGAGGTGCTGGAAATGGACGGCCGCCGGATCGCGCTGGTGCGCGTTGAAAAGCGGCCGCAGGAAATGCTGTCGGACGAAGCCCCGCTGGCCAACGATTAACCGGAACCCCTACCTATCGTGACTGACAACGCGCTCTATCTGATCAAGGCCTTCATTCTTGGCATTCTTGAAGGCCTGACCGAGTTCATCCCCGTGTCCAGCACCGGCCACCTGATTTTGGTGGGCGACTGGATCAACTTCCAGTCCGGCGATGGCAAGGTGTTCGAAGTGGTCATCCAGCTGGGTTCGATCCTGGCGGTGATGTGGGTGTTCCGGGCGCGGTTGATCCAGCTGATCCGGGGCACCTTGACCGGCGTGGCCAGCGAGGTCGCGTTCACCCGCAACCTGATCATCGCGTTCCTGCCAGCGGCGGTCATCGGCGCCATCTTCATCAAGACCATCAAGTCGGTGTTCTATCACCCCGGCGTGGTGGTGGTGACGCTGGTGCTGGGCGGCCTGATCATGCTGTACGTGGAACGCAAGACGCATCACACGCCGGGCGACGCGCCGGGCGCTGCCGACGACACGGCGTCCGACGAACGGGCGTCCGCGCACACGCTCGAACAGATCACCTGGAAGCAGGCGCTGGGCGTGGGTGTGGCGCAGTGCTTCGCCATGATTCCGGGCACATCGCGGTCGGGCGCCACCATCATCGGCGGCATGATCGCCGGCATCCAGCGCAAGACGGCCACGGAATTCTCGTTTTTCCTGGCCATGCCCACGATGCTCGGCGCGGCCGTTTTCGATATGTACAAGAACTTCGGCGCGCTGACCCAGCATGACTTGTCCGGCATCGCCGTGGGCTTCATCGCAGCGTTCCTGAGCGCGATGGTGGTGGTGCGCGCGGTGCTGCGATTCGTGGCCAACCACACGTACCGGGTGTTCGCCTGGTATCGCATCGTGTTCGGCGCGGTGGTCGCCGCGTGGATCTTCACGCGCTGATCCCGTTCAGTCGCGCAAAAAAAATGGCCTCGCGGTTGCGAGGCCATTTTCATTGTGCGGCCGTTGCCGGCGCTGCACAGCGTTCGGCTTTGTCCTGAGTCTTGCCCTTACGATTCCGTTTCCAGGTCGTAGAACGTCAGCCCATCGCTATCGATGATCAGCCAGCCACCGCGCGGGGGCGACACGTGATCGCAATCCCAGTCGGGCAGCACCCAGCGTTCACGCTTCTTGCCATCCACGTCCAGCACGTGGCGTGCCGGGCGATGCGTGTGGCCATGAACCAGCACGGGCACGCCGCTATCGCGGAAGATCGACTCGATGGCGGCGCCATTGACGTCCATGATTTCCATGGACTTCGTCTGGTTGGCCGCCTGGCTTTCGCCGCGCGCCTGCTGCGCCATGGCCAGGCGTTCGGGGATGGTCTTGGCCAGGAACTCGGCCTGCCATTGCGGATTGCGGACCATCTTGCGGAACTGCTGATACGCGGCGTCGTCCGTACAGAACTCGTCGCCGTGCGTCAGCAGCACCGGGCCGGCATCCGTTTGCAGCAGGGCGGGCTCGGGCAGCAGCTTGGCGCCCACGGCCGCGGCCAGTTCTTCCCCAATGAGGAAGTCGCGGTTGCCGCGCCCCAGCCATACCGGGATGCGTGCGCTGGTGTCGCGCAGCGCCGTCAACACCGTGGCAAGCCACGGCGGCGCGGCGCGGATCACGTCGTCGCCGATCCAGGCGTCAAAGATGTCGCCCGGCAGCAGCAACGCGGCAGCTTCCTGCCGCGCGGCCTCCAGAAACGCCAGGAATGCCTCGGAGGTGGCCGGCGTGGCCGGCCCCAAGTGCAGGTCGGACGCCAGCCAGATCGGGCCGGGCAGGGCAATCTTATTCAAGAATCTCGGCCTTCTCGATGATCACGTCTTCGTTGGGCACGTTCTGGTGGAAGCCCTTGTTGCCGGTCTTCACACCCTTGATCTTCTCGACCACGTCGGTGCCTTCGGTGATGGTGCCGAACACGGCGTAGCCCCAGCCGTTCGGCGTGGGCGACGTGAAGTTCAGGAAATCATTGTTGGACACGTTGATGAAGAACTGCGCGGTGGCCGAATGCGGATCGCTGGTGCGGGCCATCGCCAGGGTGTACTTGTCGTTCTTCAAGCCGTTGTTGGCTTCGTTTTCGATCGGGGCATGCGTTTGCTTTTGCTTCATGCCGGGTTCGAAGCCGCCGCCCTGGATCATGAAACCGTCGATCACGCGGTGGAACACCGTGCCGTTGTAGAAGCCTTCCTTGACGTAGGTCAGGAAGTTTTCGACGGTCTTGGGCGCCTTGGCGGCGTCCAGGGTGATGACCATATCGCCTTGGTTCGTAACAAGCTTGACGCGCGGGTTGGTGCTCATGGCTTTTGTGCCTTCAGAAGTAGTGGTGGTGGAGGAGGCCGCTGGGGCGGCGCTGACAAGCGCTGGGGCAAATGCGGCCAGCGCGAACGAGCACGCCGTCAGGCGCAGCAGGTGGAAGGGTGAGTAACGGGACATCATTTGCCTTGTTTATCCTTCAGCATGGTTTCGACTTCACGGGCCTTCTCCTGCATGCCGGGCACGCCATCGCTGGCGGCCTTCTTGTAAGTGCGCAGGGCCTGTAGAAGTTGCAGATCGCCCAGGTTGGCTCGGGCGGCGGCGTAGCCGGGGTCAGCGCGTAGTGCCATTTGGAGGGCGTCTTGCGCTTTTTCAAGTTCACCGCGGCTGGCATATAGAGCGGCCAGGTTGTTCCAAGGTTCCGGCAGCTCGGGGAAACGCGTGGTCATGTCGGTGTAGATGTCGATGGCTTCGCCCGTGCGATTCAGGGCGGCCAGTGCGCGCGCGTGCTGGAACATCAGCTGCACATCGGTGCCGCGTTGGTCCTTGATTTCGGCTTCGCGCTTTTCGATCATCGCCAACGCTTCTTCGTTATCGCCGCGGTTCAGCAGCATTTCGATGCGGTTGGTGATCTGCGAGGGCGACGGCGTCAAGCGCGTGTCCACGCCGGGTTTGGCCGCTTCCAGCAGTTTGGCCAGACTGTCCCAGCCGCCTTCGGGGGGGATGGGGTCCAGGGTGGTGCGCGTGGCGTTGGGGCTGGCCCCACCGCCGCCGGCCATCGACTGGGCAAAGGCGCTACCCGCCGGCGCGCCGGCAAAGGCCAGCGCGAGCAGGGCGACACAAAAACGCGGCTTGATAGTCACGTGGGTATCCGTTAAAAGTCGTGGCCGGGCAGCACTTACGCGTGCGACCGGGCCGCTTGCTATACTTGACGACCGCCATTTTAGCCCCGGTTGCGTTTTTGTTTCGGCAAGAGCTTGAGCCGGAACAGAGATGTCGAGCTGGAGCCCCCCGGCAGGACGCGCGGTATCGGTGGCGCCCGGGGTATCCCGGGGGCCGGCGATATCGGTGATATCGGCGATATCGGCCATATCGGCGATGCCGGTGATGCCGGTGATACCGGGGGCATCGTCCCGCCCCAGCAACTTTTTCCGATTTCGCCGCGGAAAGCAATCAGACCAATACATAAGCGCCATGCTGCAAATCTACAACACGTTATCGCGTACCAAAGAACCGTTCAAACCGGCCCAGGCTGGTCAGGTGCGCATGTACGTGTGTGGCATGACCGTGTACGACTTCTGCCATCTGGGCCATGCCCGCATGCTGGTGTCGTTTGACGTCGTGCAGCGCTGGCTGCGCGCCACCGGCCTGGCCGTCGATTACGTGCGCAATATCACCGACATCGACGACAAGATCATTCGCCGCGCCGTTGAAACCGGCCGCCGCATCGGCGAGGTCACCGAGTTCTACATCGCCGCCATGCACGCCGACGAGCGCGCGCTGGGTGTTCAATCGCCCGACCGCGAGCCGCGCGCCACGCACTACGTGGGCGACATGCTGGACATCATCGGCAAGCTGGAACAGAACGGCCTGGCCTATCAAGCCGATGACGGCGACGTGAACTACGCCGTGCGCGGCTTTGCCGGTTACGGCAAGCTGTCCGGCAAGACGCTGGACGACCTGCGCGCCGGCGAACGCGTGGCGGTGGGCTCGGCCAAGCGTGACCCCCTGGACTTCGTGCTGTGGAAGTCGGCAAAGGCCGACGAACCCGCCGACACCAAATGGGAATCGCCCTACGGCATGGGCCGCCCCGGCTGGCACATCGAATGCTCGGCCATGAGCAAATCCTTGTTGGGCTTGCCGCTGGACATCCACGGCGGCGGTCCCGACCTGAAATTCCCGCACCACGAAAACGAAATCGCGCAGACCGAAGGCGCGTTCGGCGGCACGCTGGCCAACATCTGGATGCACTGCGGCCCGCTGATGGTGGATTCGGACAAGATGTCCAAGTCGCTGGGCAACTTCCGCACCATCCGCCAGACCGTGGCGCTGGGCGACCCCGCGGCGGACGACGCCGACTACCGCGTCAACCCGCGTGAAGCCGAAATGGTGCGTTTCTTCATTGTGCGCAACCACTATCGCAGCTCGCAGAACTACACCCCCGACAACCTGATCGACGCGCAAAACGCACTGGATCGCCTGTACCAGGCCTTGCAGAACGTGCCGGCCGACGACCAGGGCATCGACTGGAACGAGCCGCAGGCCCAAGCCTTCAAGGCGGCCATGGACGACGACTTCAACAGCTCGGGGGCCGTGGCAGCCCTGTTTGAACTGGCCACCGAGGCCAACCGCGACAAAAGCGCGCGCAGCGCCGGCCAGATGAAGGCGCTGGCGTCCTTGCTGGGTTTGTTGCAGCAGGACCCGGCTACGTACTTCCAGTCGCCCACGCGCTATTCGGCCGCGGCCATCGAGCAAGGCGCGCGCGCCACGCTGGACGCCGACGCCATTCAATCGCTGATCGATGCGCGCGCCGCCGCCAAGGCCGCGCGTAATTTCGCCGAGGCGGACCGCATCCGCGCCGAACTGCGCGAGGCCGGCATCGAACTTGACGACAAGCCGGGTGGCTTGACGCAATGGCGCCGGGCCTGAGCCCAGTGGATACGCCCGATATGTCCACCGCCGATCTCGACATTCCCAAGCCTGATTATTGGGAAGCGGCCGTCGCCCATCTGATGCGGCGCGACCGCATCTTGAAAAAAGTCATCCCCCAGCACCCCGAAGTGTGGCTGACGTCGCGCGGCACGCCGTTCGTGACGCTGGCGCGCGCCATCATCGGGCAGCAGGTCTCCACCAAGGCGGCCGATGCCGCCTGGACCAAGTTCATCGAAGCCGTCGGCAAGCGCCCCACGCCCGTGGCCGTGCTGCGCGTAGGCGTCGATGGCCTGCGCCGCGCCGGCTTGTCCCAGCGCAAGGCCGAGTACGTGCTGGACCTTGCCGTGCACTTCGGCGAACGCCGCGTCCACCCTGAAAAGTGGGCGGCCATGGACGACGAAGCGGTTATTTCTGAATTGGTCGCCATCCGGGGCATTGGGCGCTGGACGGCGGAGATGTTTTTGATTTTCAATCTACAGCGGCCTGACGTCCTGCCGCTGGATGATCCAGGGTTGCTCAAGGCAATCTCACTACACTATTTCAGTGGCGAGCCTGTCTCGCGCTTCGAGGCTCGCGAAGTCTCGCTGGCGTGGCAGCCCTGGCGTACCGTGGCGACCTGGTATCTATGGCGCAGTCTGGAACCGACACCGGTTCAATACTGATGCACACCAGGCAGCCCATCTACGGAACCACACTACATGCGCAATACATTTCTGGAATTTGAACAGCCGCTGGCCGAACTTGAAAACAAGATCGAGCAGCTGCGCTATGTGCAGGCCGATTCTGCGGTAGACATCTCCGACGAGATCGGGCGTCTTCAGCAAAAGAGCCAGACCTTGGCCAAGGAGATCTACGCCAAGCTCACGCCGTGGCAGACGGCGCTTGTCGCCCGCCACCCCCAGCGTCCTTACACGCTGGACTACGTGCGCGAAATGTTCACCGACTTCCACGAACTGCACGGCGACCGCATGTACGCCGACGACCAATCCATCATCGGCGGTCTGGCCCGCTTTAACGGCACGCCCTGCATGGTCATCGGCCACCAAAAGGGCCGCGACACCAAGGAACGCGCCGCGCGCAACTTCGGCATGCCGCGTCCGGAAGGCTATCGCAAGGCCCTGCGCCTGATGCGCCTGGCCGAGAAATTCGGCGTTCCCGTGTTCACCTTCGTGGACACCCCCGGCGCCTATCCCGGCATCGGCGCCGAAGAGCGCGGCCAGTCCGAAGCCATCGGCCACAACCTGTACGCCATGGCCGAACTGAAAGTGCCCGTGATCTGCACGATCATCGGCGAAGGCGGTTCCGGTGGCGCGCTAGCCATTGCCGTGGGCAACGCCGTGTTGATGCTGCAATACGCCACCTACGCCGTGATCTCGCCCGAAGGCTGCGCGTCGATCCTGTGGCGCAGCGCCGACAAGGCGCCCGATGCCGCCGAAGCGCTGGCCATCATCGCGCCGCGCCTGAAAGACCTGGGCCTGGTTGACCGCGTCGTCAATGAACCGGTGGGCGGCGCCCATCGCGACCCGCGCGTCATGGCGCGCTTGCTGCGCCGCGCGCTGGCTGATGCCCTGCGCCAACTGCAAGGCATGACGCCCGAACAGCTCGTTGAACAGCGTGTGCAACGCTTGCTGTCCTACGGCGCTTATACGGAAGTGCGCGCGTAGCGCAGGCAACGGCGCCGGCTGGTACGCCGGCGCCACGGCCGCGCTGCCCGCGCCCAAAATCATGAACGCGCACCCCACGCCCGACACGCCCGACCAGGCCGAGTCGGGCGTGTCGCATTGCGCGTCCGCAGCGCCTTCGGTGTCGACGGAAAAGGGCGCGGTGCCGTCCGCTGCGTCGTCGGCGTCGACAGTTCGGGAAACGGTGTTGCGCGCCAAGGCGTCGGTGTCGGCGGCAGGGCGACCGGCGTCAACGGTTGCGCTGCCGAAATCGCCCGCGTTGATCGCGGCGTTGCGAGACGCCTTGCAGGCGTTGCCCGCGCGACCCGCCCGCCTTGCCGTCGCCTTGAGCGGTGGCGCCGATTCCGCCATGCTGGCCGTGCACGCGGCGGCTGTTGCGCATGACCTTGGCATCGGCCTGTCGCTTTTGCATGTGCATCACGGCTTGCAGGACGCGGCCGACGAATGGGGCAGGCAAGTGCATGCCCTGGGCGCCTTGCTGGGCCTGCCGGTGCACGAAGCGCGCGTCCAGGTCGAGCAAGCGGCGGGCAAGGGCATCGAGGCCGCCGCGCGCGATGCCCGCTACGCGGCGCTGGCGCGGCTGGCGCAGGCAGAAGGCGCGACTCACGTTCTGCTGGCGCATCACCGCAACGACCAGGCCGAAACCGTTTTGCTGCGGCTGCTGCGCGGCACCGGCCTGCTCGGCATGGCCGCGATGTCCCCGGTCTTGCAACGCGACGGCATCACCTATGTGCGCCCCTGGCTTGCGCAGGACCGCGCGACGATCCTGCTTGCCGCCGACGCCGTGCGGCAAGCGAGCGGCTGGCAGCCCGTACAAGACCCCACCAACGCAGATCCCCGCTACACCCGCGCCGCCGTGCGCGAATTGCTGGCGCCCGTGCTGGACAAGCGCTGGCCCGGCTGGCGCGCCATCGTCGCGCGGCACGCCGCGCACATGGCCGAAGCGGCGCAGATCCTGGAAGAAGTCGCGCGCGAAGATCTGGCCCGTCTGGACCCCGGCCCCGACGGCGCCAGCTTTTCATTGAAGGCGTGGCGCGAATTGTCGCCGCCGCGCCAGTCGCAGGTGCTGCGCTTCTGGCTGCAACAAAACGGTGCGCGCATGCCCACGGACGCGCGCCTGCGCGACCTCTTGCGTCAGCTGCGCGAACTGCACAGCCTGGGGCACGACCGGCAGCTGCAAGTGCAGCAGGCCGGCCATGTGGTGCGCTGCCATCGCGGGCGCGTGTGGATCGAAGCGCGGCAATAAATAAACCGGCGTTCTGGAAAGAATCCACGGAAAAATAGCCGCGCAATGAACATAAATTTCCTCAAACTGAGCAAATTTTTACCGCCGCGCTAGAATATATGGTTTTGCCCGTCACCACTTTGCGGCGGGTGTCCAGCCAGAGTACGAGATGTCCCTGATCGTTCACAAATATGGCGGTACTTCGATGGGCTCGGTCGAGCGCATTCGGAACGTGGCGCGTCGCGTCGCGAAGTGGCACGCCGCCGGCCACCAGGTTGTTGTAGTGCCGTCGGCAATGGCGGGCGAAACGAATCGCCTGCTGGGTCTGGCGCGCGAAATTTCGCCCCAGCCCGATAGCCGCGAACTCGATATGATCGCCGCCACCGGCGAGCAGGCCAGCAGCGGTTTGCTGGCCATTGCGTTGCAGGCCGAAGGCGTGCCGGCGCGCAGCTATGCCGGTTGGCAAGTGCCCGTGCGCACCGATTCATCCTTCACCAAGGCGCGCATCAGCTCCATCGACGACGCCCGTATCCGCGGCGACCTCGACGCGGGCCGCGTGGTGATCGTGACTGGCTTCCAGGGCATCGACCCCGAAGGCCACATCACGACGCTGGGCCGTGGTGGTTCGGATACCTCGGCCGTGGCCGTGGCCGCCGCCATCAAGGCCGACGAATGCCTGATCTACACCGACGTGGACGGCGTCTACACGACCGATCCGCGCGTGGTGCCTGAAGCGCGCCGCATGGCCGTCGTTTCCTTCGAGGAAATGCTGGAAATGGCCTCGCTGGGTTCCAAGGTACTGCAAATCCGCTCGGTGGAATTCGCCGGCAAATACCGTGTTCCGGTCCGGGTCCTGTCCTCGCTGACCGACCCGCTCATTCCGCTCGACGAAGAAATGGTCTCGGGCACGCTGATTACTTTTGAGGAAGACGAAAAAATGGAAGCCGCCGTTGTCTCCGGCATCGCCTTCAGCCGCGACGAAGCCAAAATCACCTTGCTGGCGGTTCCCGACAAACCGGGTATCGCTTTCTCCATCCTGGGTCCGGTCGCCGCCGCCAACATCGATGTCGACATGATCGTGCAGAACCAGTCCGTGGCTGGCACGACCGACTTCTCGTTCACCGTGAATCGCAACGAATTCGCGCGTGCCGTCGACCTGCTCAAGCGCGAAGTCATCCCCGCCGTGGGCGCGCGTGAACTGTCCACCGACGAGAAGGTCGCCAAGGTCTCGATCGTCGGCATCGGCATGCGTTCGCACGTGGGCGTGGCCAGCCTGATGTTCCAGACGCTTTCGCAAGAAGGCATCAACATCCAGATGATCAGCACCAGCGAAATCAAGACGTCGGTCATCATCGACGACAAGTACATGGAATTGGGCGTGCGCGCGCTGCACAAGGCCTTTGGCCTGGACCAGGCGCCGGCCCCCAAGGAATAAAGGCAGCGGATCGGTACGTTTTTTTTTGATTGATGGCCCCGTTTGCGGGCAAGCACCAAAAAATTCGTGCTAGAATCTCGTTCTCTTTTCGGAGACGTGCCCGAGAGGCTGAAGGGGCTCCCCTGCTAAGGGAGTATGTGGCTAAAAACTGCATCGTGGGTTCGAATCCCACCGTCTCCGCCAGATCTTCGGCGCTGGTGCTAAACAACCAGCGCTGAATTAAAAAACCCGCAATCGCGAAATCGATTGCGGGTTTTTTTCATTGGTGCGCGTTGATCGTCAGCGCGTTTTTCATTCCAGCGCGGATAGCAGCGCGCGCGCCTGCTCCACGACATCCGCATCGTTCGGCCTGAACGGCATCGGCAATGCTTGCGCCAGGCGCTTGTATTGCGCGTGGCTGCTGCGCGCGTAGGCGGGGTCGTAGTGGCGGTCGATGAGTTCGCGCGCCAGATCGATGCGGCGGCCGTCGTCCACCATCTGCTGCCAACCCTGGATCACCTCGCGGCTGTGCAGGCCCAACATGCGTTGCAGCTGGGCTTTCAACCATTCCGGGTTTTCGAACAGCTGCGCGTAATCCTGTTGAAGGAAAGCGGCGCGGTCTTCGCGCGTGGATGCCACGTTGATGCATACGCCGTCATGCATGGCTTGCAGCAAGGCGGGCGGCAATTCGACGGCGCCGATCTTGCGGCTCTCTGCTTCAACAAACACGGGTTGTGATGCGTTCAGGGCACGAAGGCGCGCGGCAAGCAGTGTGTCGAAGTGCTTTTGCGAAGGCTGCGCCACGCCTTGCAGGGCGCCCAGCAACGAGCCCCGGTGCGAGGCCAGTTGCTCCAGGTCCAGCGTCTGCGCGCCGGCCTGCGCCAACGCGTTCAGCAAGCGCGTTTTGCCGCTGCCGGTGGGGCCGACCAGCACCACGCAGTGCAAGGCCGCCGGCAAGGTTGCCAGCGCTTGCAGCGTAGCGCTGCGATAGCTTTTGTAGCCGCCGTCCAGCTGCCGCGCGCGCCAGCCGATCATGTTGAACATCAGCGTCATAGAGCCAGACCGCTTGCCTCCGCGCCAGCAATAGATCAGCGGGCGCCAACCTTGCGGCCGGTCGGCGAAGCGCGTTTCCAGATGCAGGGCGATGTTGCGGGCGACCAGCGCGGCGCCCAGTCGAGACGCTTCGAACGGCGACGCTTGGCGGTACAGCGTGCCAACCTGTACCCGTTCTTCATTACTGAGCACGGGCGCGTTGATGGCGCCCGGGATGTGATCGTCGGCGTATTCAAGCGGCGAGCGTACGTCGATGATTTCATCGAAGTCGTGCAGCTTGTCCAGACTTACCAGCAGGTGTTTCACGATGACGGCCAAGAGATAAGGGAGGCAATGGAAGCGGCCACTAGGATAGTGCTTTCCGGCGGCGTGGGTGCACGATCGCGATGGCAATCGCTGCCGTATCCAAGCCGCGCCGCAATGCGATATTTCGATGCCCCGACTTGCACGTTTTCTGAAACAACGCTATTATTCAAGGCTTGCTTTTTGACGCGCCCGTAGCTCAGCTGGATAGAGTACCTGGCTACGAACCAGGGGGTCGTAGGTTCGAATCCTGCCGGGCGCACCAAGTTTTTTTAGAGCGGTTTGTTTTGTAGGACCGGCTTCTAGGACGTAGCGAATTCTTTTCGCGAAATCCGGCAAAAAAACTTCAAAAAAACTTAGAAAAAAAAGCAGAAGCAGTAAAAATGGTGAAATTGTTCTGATATAATTTTGCCTCTTTGTCGGAGCGCCCGTAGCTCAGCTGGATAGAGTACCTGGCTACGAACCAGGGGGTCGTAGGTTCGAATCCTGCCGGGCGCACCAAGTTTCACGTCACACTGAAGCGCCGAACAAAGAAAATGGAAAGGCCTTTGATCATTGATCGAAGGCCTTTTTGTTTTGCGCCGACGCTGCTTTGCTTTCCTCTTCAAAGCCCCAGTCCCCTACGCTTGCCCAATCGTCACCCAACAGTTCGGCGGGGTGCATCGTGCGGTCGGAACCGTTGCCGCATTTCATGGCGTCGGATGCGCAGTATTGATCGCAGCCCCAGCAAACCCGTTCGGGGTGCTTGGGATGCATCGGGAATTTCTTGGCCATGCCGTGCCTCATCAGGGAAACGCCATCGCAGTGTCGTCCGCAGCATGCCGGGACAGGCGGCCGGTGCGTGTGCGCGAAGAGAAGTGCAGTGCAGTGCACTGTAATTTCAGCGTACTGCGCACCCGCGCCGCGTTCCTTGATGTGAAGCAAGCTATGGTGCACCGAAGCCTTGCCCCGACCGGCGCCCAAGCGCATTTTTCCGCACCGATTTGCACGATGCGGTTTTTCCATGTTATAAACACGCCTCTTTCGGGGCGCCCGTAGCTCAGCTGGATAGAGTACCTGGCTACGAACCAGGGGGTCGTAGGTTCGAATCCTGCCGGGCGCACCAACTTATATCGAACACGTGATGGCAATGCGAAAAGCAATGCAAAAAGCAATGCGAAAAGCAATGCAAAAAGCAGTGCGATAAGCACGGCGATAAGCACGGCGAGAAGCACGGCGATCGCGGTTCCGCCAAAGCGCCACAGCGCCAAGGCATGGCAAGAAAACGAAGCGGCTTGATGGTCATCCATCAAGCCGCTTTTGTTTTGTCCGGGGCGGATCACCAGACCCGGCTCGCCAGGCCCGGATCTCCACGTATCACCAGACCCTTATCACCCGGCCCGTCTGCGCGCCTTCCACGCTGCGGCGATAGGCCAGCGCCACCCGCGAGGCGGGCGCCGCTTCAAAGCCCGGGAAATACGGCCCGTAGGCTTGCATGGATTCCTGCAACACCGTCGGGCTGACCGAGTTGATCCGCAACCCTTGCAGCTCTATCGCCGCGCCACGCACGAAGCCGTCGATGGCGGAGTTCACCGCCGATGCGTTCGCGCCATACCGGATCGGTTCGTCACTGACGATGCCGCTGGTCAGCGTGATGGATCCGCCCGCGTTCAAGTAGTGTTGCCCGATCAGCGCCACGTCAACCTGACCCAGCAGCTTGTTGTGCAAGCCGATCTTGAATTGTTCGGCCGTCATCTCGGCCAGCGGGCCGAAGTGCATCGCGCCGGTGGTCGAGACAATGGCGTCGACCTTGCCCACGCGTTCGAACAGGTTGCGGATGCTGTCGCTGCGCGTTACGTCCACGTGGTACTGGCCGCTGGTGTTGCCCACGGCGATGATGTCGTGGCGTTGGCCAAGCTCTTCGGCAACCGCGCGGCCGATGGTGCCGGTTGCGCCGATCAGGATAATTTTCATGGAAGCCCCCGGGCCGTGCCCGTTGTTTGGTTGGCATTTGCAAAGCGCTGGCGTCGTGCCAGTGCATAGAGGCATTCTCGCTTTTCGATATCCATGGAAAAATCCGCTCATGGTGCAAACACTTCACACTCCGGGTGCGTAATACATGGATCGCTTGCTCAGCATGGAAGTTTTCGTGGCGGTCGTTGAGCTGGGCAGCCTGACCGCGGCGGCGGCGCGGCACGAAATGTCGGCGGCCATGGCGGCCAAGCACGTCAAGGCGCTGGAATCGCGATTGGGCCTGCGCCTGTTGAACCGCACCACGCGCCGCCAAAGCCTGACCGAAGCGGGCCAGGCGTATTACGCGCGCTGCAAGACCATTCTGGAAGACATCCGCAACGCGGAGCAGGGCGCCGAGGCCTTGCGGCTGACGCCGCGCGGGCATCTGCGCATTACGTCCACGGTGACCTTCGGTTCGCTGGCGTTGACGCCAGCCATTGCCGACTATCTATCCGTGTATCCCGACGTGAGTGTCGAGCTGGTGCTCAGCGACATGGTGGAAGACATTGTGGCCGCCCGCTACGACGTGGCGGTGCGCATCGGCGAGCCGGTCGATTCCGGTTTGGTCGCGCGCACGATCGGACGCTACCAGATGGTGATCTGTGCCGCGCCCGCGTACCTGGACCGCTATGGCACGCCCACCACGCCCGACGACCTGATGCAGCATCAATGCCTGGATTTCTCGTACTGGAGCCGCCGCACGGGCTGGCAGCTGTCAGGGGACGACGGCAGCCAGGCCGGTTACCCCACGGGCCGCTTTGTGTCGAACAACGGGCAGGCGCTGCGTCAGGCCGCACTGGCGGGCTTTGGCGTGGTGTTGCAACCCGAGCTGTTGCTCAATGAGGATATGCGCGCTGGCCGGCTGGTGCCGATCCTGCAACCGTATTGGCCCGCCGCGCGGCCCATTACGCTGCTGTACCAGAAGGACAGGCAGGCGCTGCCGAAGCTGACCACCTTTGTGGACTTTCTGGTCGAACGCTACACACGATAGTTGCCGGCACCCCAGGCAGGGCGCCTCTTGCCGGCTTCCTGGCAGCCTTTTAACGGCCTCGTCGCCGGTCCACCGCGGTCAATGAAATACCGTTCTTGATCATCTGATACGCCTGCCCACCCAGCCACGTGACCTGCTCGCCCGAACTTGTCCGGCAGATACAGTGCGTCTTGGGATCGAAGCGCGAGGTGCCCAGCGCGGAATATGCCTCCAGGTCCGCAACGAAGCGTTCGATGCGGTACAGGGTGCCGTCGGGGGATGTGACAAGCACATCGGCCAATCGTCTTGCGGTGCCGAGCATACTCAGTACCTCCAGGGGCCGTCGGTGTTGCGGCGGCAAAGCCTTGTGGGCGCTTCTTCGTGTTGCGGCGCATGCGCGCGTGGCGCGTTTGCGGTGCTACCGAAGGCGGCCTCCAAACAAAGAATCATCAAGTTGGTCGGGTGACACGCCCAGCGCCTCGGAGATGCGATCCAGCACTATCTGCCGCGGGCGGGGTCGTGGCCTTTCCAGTTCAATGTATATGGAATGATCCACGCCAAGCCGGGCAGCCATATCAGCGGTAGTGATATTGAGGTGCTCGCGCCACGCGCGTATCAGACTCCAATCGTTGCCGGTTTTTAAGTTGACGACCGCTAGCGGTAATGGCTTGTGTCCGACGGCCAGTCTGCGGTGCGGGCCTGCCGGCTCGGGGCCGAGCACATTGCGCTTGGCGGCGCCGCTTTTCCGGGGTTCGCCTCGGGGCGTTGTGACATCGGGTTCTGCGGTGAATATAGCGCCGCCGTTGGTTTGCCGATACTGATCATTGCCGATCCAGGAGATTGCTTCGCCGTTATCGAGCATGCACTCGCAATCCAGGTGGTAATTGCTGGGAACGCTCTCAAGTTTGGCAATGGTTTCCGTGGTGGTGGCGTGCCGCACCACACGGTGCAATGCGCCGTCGGATGAACGCACGAACACGTCGGGAAGTCTCCAGGAAAAAGGGATGATGATCTCCACGGTCAAAGCCACGCCTGCCACTGTAGCCCGGTGGCAAAACGGTGAGATTTGGGGTTTCCCCTCGGCTGTTGTGGCTAGTTCGTTTCTACTCGATCTTCAACGTAAAGATGCTCACAAATGTTCACGGTGCGTGACCGCTCTTGAACCCGTCATCGCGTGGGTCGAAGGCGGCCGCCAGCACGCGCGGCATGAGGTCGGCGGCGGCGCCATGCAGATTGCAGTGCGCGTGCGCGTCCAGCGGTGTGGCGTTTGGATTGACCTGCACGACCGTCGCGCCGGCGGCCAGCGCGCGCTGCGGCAGCTCAGCGGCGGGGTACACCAGCGCCGACGTGCCGATGCTGAACAGCAAGTCGCATTGCTGCGCGGCGCGTATCGCGGTGCCCCAGGCGTCCGACGGCAAGCTTTCGCCAAACCACACCACCCCCGGGCGCACGGGCGCGCCGCACTGCGTGCAGCCGGGCGGGGGGATGCGGCGGCCTTCGTCGGTGTTGCCGGCGGCGTGGGTGTGCGCGGCCGAAGACCCCGCCGCGGACGTGTCGGTCGCGAGGCTGTCCGTCGCCACGCTGTCGTCGAAGGCATAGGGGGCGCCGCACGCCGAGCAGCGCGGGGCGTGCAGGCTGCCGTGCAGATGCACCACCTGCGTGGCCCCCGCGCGTTCGTGCAGATCGTCCACGTTCTGGGTGATGACCGTCAGCGCGGGCACGTGCCGTTGCAGCGCGGCGATGGCGTAGTGCGCGGCATTGGGCGCGGCGCGCAGCACTTGCGCGCGGCGCCATTCATACCAGCCCCAGACAATGTCGGGATGCTTGCGAAAGGCCTGCGGCGTGGCAAGCGCCTGCGCGTCAAAGCGCGACCACAAGCCGGTCAACGCATCGCGAAAGGTCGCAATGCCGCTTTCCGCCGACACCCCTGCCCCGGTGAACGCAACGACGCGCTGCGCGTTGCGCAATGCCTCGATCAGGGCAGGCGGAATATCGTGATGCGTATTTTTCATTTCAAACCTTGAGAACAGTTCGATACGCTGCGCGCGGGGGCGCCTGCCTGTCAAGCGCGGGCTGCGATGTGTCGCTGTAATGTGCTTCTGTGATGCGCGCGTGCGCATGCATCCCGAATGATGGATACTGCTTTTCTCATCTGGGATTTCCCCATGCACTGGAGACCCGCAATGCCTGAATCCGCCGCCGGCCTGGACCGGCTTCGCCGCTTCATCGCCACTGCCACCCGACTGGCCGGCGCCGACGCTTTGGCGCAAACGACCGCCTTGCAAGAGGCGTTTGCCGATCTGGTGCGCCACGATGATTGGTTGCCCGACGCCTGTACCGCACCGCATCCGCGGTATTACCAGCAATATCTGCTGCACTGCGATCCCTTGGAACGTTTTTCGCTGGTCAGCTTTGTGTGGGGGCCGGGCCAGTCCACGCCCGTGCATGACCACGAAGTGTGGGGCTATGTGGGCATGCTGCGCGGCGCCGAGATCAATCAGCGCTATGTACGCCACGCCGACGGCAGCATCGTACCCGCCGGCGAACCCGCCACCTTGCACCCCGGCGACATCGAACGGCTGGACCCCGCCCAGGGCGACATCCACCGCGTGTCGAACGCGTTCGCGGACAAGGTCTCGATCAGCGTGCATCTCTACGGCGGCAACATCGGCGCGGTGTCGCGCCATGTCTATGATCCTGAGACGGGGCAGGCCAAGCCTTTTGTGTCCGGCTATTCCTCGCCCAGCCTGCCGAACCTTTGGGACCGCTCGGCCGCCGTGCGCGCCACCATCCCGGGGTTGAAAGCCTGACCGCAGCGCGCGCGACGCAAGTTGTTCGGTGGTGTCTGCCCGTGCTATGTTCCTGTCCTAAATATTAGGAAATACAAAGATGGACAAGACGCTGCTCAAGGGCTTGATGGTATTGGAAGCGGTGACCGACGTGGACAATCCGCCGCGCACCATCGATGCCCTGGCCGCGCGGGTCGGCCTTACCCGCAGCAACACCCACCGCACGCTGCAAACGTTGATCCACGCCGGCTACGTCATCAAGGACGACGACGGCGGCGGCTACCGTGGCGCGGTGCGTCTGTTTGAATTGGCCGCACGCCAGCTTGCACAGCTGGACGTGCGCAAGCTGGCCGCGCCGTTCATGCGCACGCTGGCGGACCAGACGGGCGAGACGGTGCACCTGTCGGTGCTGGACGGATTCGATGTGGTCTACGTGGACAAGATCGACAGCCCGCAACCGATACGCGCCTATTCCATGGTGGGTGGCCGCGCGCCCGCCTATGCGGTGGCCACGGGCAAGGCGCTGCTGGCCTATCAGCCCGAAGGCTATGTCGAGCGCTATGCCGAGCAATTGGTGCGCCACACGCCGTCAACCATTGTTTCCATGCCCCTGCTGAAAGACGAGCTGCGCAAGATCGCGCGCGCCGGCTATGCCGTGAACCGCGGCGAATGGCGCGAGGGCGTGGGCGGCCTCGCGGTGACCCTGTTCAACAGCCTGGACCAGGCGGTGGCGGCGGTGGGCATCTCGGGCCCGCTTGACCGCCTTAGCGCGGCCAGGATGAAGCAGCTGGCGCCGGATGTGTCGGCCTGTGCGCAGTCCATTTCGCAAGGGATGGGTTACCGGCGCGGTTATCTGGATCAGTAGCGCCCACGCGCGCCGGCAGCGCCGCGGCGATGCGCGCGGCCTGGTCGCGCGCCAGGCGTGCGTTCACATCCATGGACGTGGTCCAGAAATACGTGCCGCCTGCCAGGCTGCCCAACACCGACACCTGTTCCCACACCGCGCCCTGCGCGTTCCTGACGCAGCCCGTGTCGAAGTCCAGCGCCAACCCGCCAAACGCGTCCGACACCGCATGGCCGTCGCGCAGCAAGCCGGCCACCAGCGCATCGTCCGTGCGTGCGGCGTCCACCGAAAAGCTGGTGGCGTTGATGAGGACATCGCTGCGATGTACGGCGCTGCCGTCCGGGGCGCGGAAGCGGATATGGAACTGAGCGCCGACCGCGTCATGGTGGCAGTCCATAAAGCCCGCGCGCACTTGCAATTGCGCCGTCTTGAACAGTGCTTGCAGCTTCAAGGCGTTGCGCATGGGAAAGGTGGCGCGGCGCGCCATCCACAGCGCGCGCCAGCGCGATTGAAAACGATGGCGCTCAGTGTCGGGCAGCAGGCGCCAGATTTCGTCTACCGCTGCATTGGTGGCGGCGGCCACGGCCTGCCAGGGCCGTGCCGCTTGCAGCGATCGACGTATCTCTTCGTCCAGCGCGCTTGCCGCGTCGGTGGTCAGGCCGAAGATCTCATCGGCGTCCAATGCGCCGCCCATGGCGCGCACTTCATCCTGCAAAGCCTGCGCGATCACTTCCAGCGATAGGGCGCCGCCATGCCGCATGGCAAGCGCCACGGCGCCTTCACGGCTAAGGTGGCGCAGCGCCGCCGGGGGCTGGTTGTGCGGGCTGCGCACCGACGGCAGCCGGCCATTGCGCGACACGCACAAGAGCGGGCCGCGATGGCCTGCTTGCTGCAAGGCCGCCACGGCGTCCACCGCGCTAAGGCTGGTGCCGACAATGCACACGGACGCATCGGGTGGGATCCCGGCGGCCAGTTCGGCGACGGGGTAGGGGCTGTTGAAATAGCCCGGCGCGTTGTGCAGCGCGGGGAAGGCTTGCGATGGCAAGTTGCCGTTGCACAGGACGGCATAACGGGCCACGCACGGGGGCGCGCCGTCGGGTTCGACGTACACCGTGCCGTTCGGCAGTGGCGACACGCGCCGCACGCGGCAGGGCACGTGAGCCAGCGCGATGCCCAGTGCGTGTGCAAGGTCCCGACAGCGCGCGTAGACCGCGCGCAGATAGGCGCCGAACAGCGGGCGGGGAAGAAAGTCGGATGGCTGAATATCGGTCACGCCATATCCACGCAACCACGCGGGGTCCTGCGCGCGCAGCCACTCGACAAAGTCCAGGCGATGATCCGCCCGCGCCGACATAGTGCCTGCGGGGATGTTCAACAGATTACTGGGCAGGTCTTCCTGATAGGCACCGCCGGGGCCGGGTTCCGCCTGCGGTTCAAATAGCGATACGGAAAGCGATACGGACAGGGACGGCGACGGCGGGCGCGGCAGGCCTTGCGCTTGCCAGGACAACAGCAGCTGGTACAGGAAACTGACGGCGACCGAGCCGCCGCCCACGATGGCAACATCGACCGGCATTCCCGCATCGATACCCGGATCAACCCTCAGCTTCACCGCGCCCAACTCCGTGTGGGCGTGGCTCATTTGGCGGCCGACATGCGCACCACGTCGCCCCAGCGCGCCACTTCCTGCTTCAGCACACGGCTGGTGTCGGCGGGCGATGTGGCCACCGCGTCCGCGCCCAGCTTCAATGCGGCCTGCTGCACCGAGGCCATGGCGGCGGCTTTCTGCATGCCGGCCGACAGCTTGTCCACGACGTCGGGCGGCGTGCCGGCGGGCGCCAGCAAGGCGTAGGCGGTTGCCACGGAATAATCCTTCACGCCTTGTTCCATCAACGTGGGCAGGTCGGGTAGCGCGGTGGCGCGCTTGGCGGTGGTAACGCCCAACAGGCGGATCTTGCCGCTGGCCACCTGGGGCAGCAGGGCGGGCAGGGTTTCGATGACCATGTCGATCTGGCCGCCCAGCAAGTCGGTAATGGCGGGACCGCTGCCGCGATACGGCACGTGCATCAAGCGCGTGCCGGTCACCACCTGGAACAGCTCACCCGCCATGTGCTGCGAGGTGCCGGGGCCGGCCGAGCCGAACGTGATAGTGCCCGGCTTGCTCTTGGCCAGCGCGATCAATTCCTGCACGTTGTTGGCGGGCACCTTGCTGTTCACGGCCACTGCCATCGGCATGCTGGTGGCCATGGACACCCCGACGAAGGCGGTGGCGAAGTCGTAACCCGGTTTGTCGGGCATGGCTGCGTGGATGGCATGGCTGCCCACCGCGCCCATCAGTAGCGTGTAGCCGTCGGGGGCGGACTTGGCGACGTATTCCGCGCCGATTTCCCCGCCCGCGCCCGCCTTGTTTTCCACCACCACGCCCTGTCCCAGGAAATCACCCAGATGCTGCGCATAGATGCGGGCCGCGGCATCGGTGGCGCCGCCCGGCGGAAAGGGCACAACCATGCGTACCGGTTTGGCCGGCCAGGTTTGGGCTTGGGCCGGGCCGGCGGCAAACGCCAGGACCGCGCCAGCCAGGGCAATGCGCCATGTCTGCTTCATGAATGTCTCTCCTTGGTGTGATCCAAACCGTCAGACGTGTACCGGCCCGTGTTGACCGTGCCAGGCACCGCTGCGGCTCATTTTTATAAATCCTAAAATATAGGACTCGTATTCCAAAAGATGGTTTACGTAGAATTCCACACGGTGATATGCTGGTCAACAATTAAGCGCAGCACCTAGGGATTGCACTAGGAAACATGCGGAAAGCTGGCGCTGGGTATCGGGTGACAGGCATCATGCCATCGACGAAAGCCGCGCTCTTATATTATTTTTTGCATCCCAAATATTGAATTTTCATAATGAGAGGTCAGACATGACACCCAGTTCGGCACTGGCCGGCATCACCGTGCTTGAAATTTGCAACGTCGCGGCGGGACCCTTCTGCGGCATGTTGTTGGCGGATATGGGCGCCGACGTCATCAAGGTTGAAAACCCCGAGGGCGGCGACACGCTGCGCAGCTGGCCGCCGATTTCCAATGGCTATAGCGAAAACTTCGCGTCGCTGAACCGCAACAAGAAGTCGGTGACGCTGAACCTGAAAGACCCCGCCGACCTGGCCCTGGCGCGCGAACTGGCGCAGAGCGTCGACGTGTTGATCGAAAACAACCGGCCCGGTGTAATGGACCGCCTGGGGTTGGGCTATGCCCAATTGCGCGAGGCCAATCCCAAGCTGGTCTATTGCTCGATCTCGGCCTACGGCCAATCCGGCCCGCGCTCGCAGGAAGGCGGCTTCGACCTGACCATCCAGGCCATGAGCGGCATCATGAGCGTGACCGGCGAGGCCGGTGGCGAACCCGTGAAATGCGGCGTACCGGTGGCCGACTTTTCGGCCGGGCTGTATGGCGCGTTTGCCATTGCGTCGGCGTTGCGCGCGGCGCAAGCCAGCGGGCAGGGCACGCATATCGATGTGCCGATGCTGGGCGCCACGCTGGGCATTGCCGCGTTGCAGACGTCGGAATTTTTCGGCAGCGGCAAAGACCCGGTCAAGCTGGGCTCGGCCCATCCGCGCAACGCACCGTATCAGGCGTTTCGCTGCAAGGGCGGTTATTTCGGCATGGCGGCCGGCAACCAGGCCTTGTGGAAAAGCGTATGCGCCACCGTTGGCCGCGACGACCTGCTGGCCGACCCGCGCTATACCGACACCAGTGCGCGCGCGCGCCACCAGACCGACCTGCGCGAGATCCTGGAAGCCATCTTCGCCACCGAAGACGCACAGACCTGGTTGACGCGGTTTCGCGCGGCCGGCGTGCCGTGCGCGCCCATCAACACCTATTCCGAAGTGCTGGCCGACCCGCAGGTGGAACACATGGGCTGGGTGCAGCCCGTGGAATTGCCTAACGGCGTACAGACGCGAACCTTCGGCCTGCCCGTGCGCTTTGATGGTCAGACGACGGCGCTGCGCCGGCGACCGCCCGCGCTGGGCGAGCACAACGACGAAGTGCTGGGCGCGTTGCGCGCGGCCAAGAAAGGGGTGCCGGCATGAGCGGCGTGTTGCGTATCGACAAGCAGGGCGCGCACCATGTGCTGACGCTGACGCGCGCTGAAAAAATGAATGCGTTGTCCGCCGATCTGGTGGATGCGCTGATCGCCGCGCTGGACGACGCCGAGGCGCAGGGCGCCAAGCTGATCGTATTGAAGGGCGAAGGCAAGAACTTCAGCGCGGGCTTTGACTTTGGCGATTGGCAGACGCAAAGCGAAGGTGACCTGCTGCTGCGCTTTGTGCGCATCGAAACCCTGCTGCAACGCCTGGCCGCCTCACCGTGCCTGACGGTGGCGCTGGCGCACGGCCGCAACTTTGGCGCGGGTGTGGACCTGTTCGGGGCCTGCAAGTGGCGCATCAGCGCGCCGGACGCAACCTTCCGCATGCCCGGGCTGAAGTTCGGGCTGGTGCTCGGCACGCGCCGCTTTGCCGCCTTGGTGGGCGCAGAGCGCGCCCGGGCGGTGCTGGAACAGGCCGCCACGTTCAACGCCGAAGAGGCGCTGCGCGATGGCTTTGCGACGCGCCTGGCCGTGGCCGAGGAATGGGCCGATATTGAACAGCAGGCGGCGGATACGGCGGCCGCGCTGACCGATGCCAGCCGCATTCAGCTGTACGCCGCGCTGTCGCGGGAAACGCCCGACGCCGACCTGGCTCGCCTGGTGCGTTCGGCGGCCGCGCCCGGCTTGAAGGACCGCGTGGCGGCTTACCTGCAAGCGCGCTAAGGCCACACGAACCAGCAAGGGAGAGGAAGACAATGGCTTCGGGATTCAACCAAAAGAACAAGCAGTGCACGGTGGCCGAACTGGCCGCGCTGGTGCCCGATGGCGCGTCCATCGCGCTGGGCGGCAGCTTTCTGCATCGCGGGCCGTTCGCATTCGTGCGCGAACTGATCCGACAAGGCAAGCGCGACCTGGAACTGGTCAAGCAGTCGCCCGGTTATGACGTGGACATTCTGTGCCGTGCCGGCGTGCTGCGCCGCGTGCGCGCGGGCATCGTTGCCATGGAAGGCAACTTCGGCCTGGCGCCGTGGTATCGCCGGGCGGTGGAACAGCGCCAGATTGAACTGGAAGAACACGCTTGCGCCAGCCTCACGGCAGGCTTGCGGGCGGCGGCGTTCGGCGTGCCGTTTCAACCCTGCGGCGGCCTGCACGGCAGCGGCCTGCCGGAACTGAACGGCTGGGCCTGCCTGGACGACCCTTACGGCAGCGACCAGAAAACGTATGTGGTGCCTGCAATTCGCCCCGACTTCGCGGTAATCCAGGCGTCGGAGGTGGACGCGCTGGGCAATGTGCGCGTGCACGGCACCGCGCACTGGGACCGCATCATGTCGCGCGCGGCGGGCAGCGTGCTGGTGGTGGCGGAAAAGCTGGTCGACAGCGCCGTGTTCGAAGCCCAACCGGAATCCACGCTGGTGCCGTACTTCATGGTGCAGGCCTACGCCGTGTCGCCAGGCAGCGCGTGGCCCGGGTCGTGCTGGCCCGACTACGCCATCGACTATCCGGCGGTGGAAGCCTACATGGACAAGAACAGCGATCTACAAGCGCATCTGGCCGCCGCGCCCGAAGCACAAGGGGGCAATCATGGCTGAACAGTGGTCGGGCTTTTCCTACATCGTGACGAACCTGGCGCGCTTCATCCGGCCGGATGAAATCACCTTCAGCGGCGTCAATTCCACCATGCCGATGCTGGCATGCCTGCTGACCAAGCGGGCCTACGACTGGGACTTCGTCTACATCAACGTGGCGGGCGGCGTGAACCCGCGCCCGTCGCACATTCCCATTTCCAGTTCCGACCCGGTGCTGGCCGAGCACACCGCGTCGATCTTCTCGAACGAAGACTTCTACGACCTGTGCACGCGCGGCCGCATGGACCTGACTTTTCTGGGCGCGGCGCAGATCGACGGCGCGGGCTGCGCCAATAATTCCTGCATCGGCGACTGGCACGCGCCCAAGGTGCGCTTGCCGGGCGGCGGCGGAGGCGCGGTGATGCTGCCCACGGCCAAGCGCGCGTGCACGTGGCGCACGGAACATTCGCGGCGCACCTTCGTGCCCAAACTGGACTTCATGACGTCGTGGGGCGGCTTTCATGGGGTGGTGACGCCCATCGCGGTGTTCATCAAGCGCGACGGGCGGCTGGCGCTGCAATCCTGGCATCCGGAATCCAGCCTGTCGGAAGTGCGCGAGCGCACCGGCTTTGAGTTCGACGCGACCGGCGCGGCGCCCACGGAACCGCCGACCGCCGCCGAGGCGCGCGCGCTGCGCGAGCTTGACGCCGATGGCCAGTTTGAACGCGACGCCGCCGTCGCGCTGCGCTAGGAGAGGCCGCCATGACTCTTGCCGAACCGACGCTGGTAGCGGCGTTTGCGCGTACGTGGCGCCAGCCGGAATGGGCGTCGCGCGCCGCCATCGTCACGGCCGACACGACCCTGACGTATGCCGACCTGCACCAGCGCGTCGCGCGCATCGCGGATAGCGTCCGCGCGGCGGGCGTGGCGCCGGGCAGCTATGTCGCCATCGCCATGGAGCGGTCGCTGGAACAGGTGTTGACGATACTGGGCGTGATGGCGGCGGGGGCTTGCCCCTGCCCGTTGGAACCTCGGTTGTCGGCCGAGGAAACGGCACGCCGCGTGGCGGCGGTGGGCCTGACGTGGCTGCTGCACGACGAACCCAATACCGCGACGGCGGCGGCCAGCAGTCTGCCTGCGGCACGGGTGCTGAAGGCGGCAAGCGTGGCAAGCGCGGCCGACGTGGCAAACGTGGCGGAAGTCGCGGACGTGGCAACCTGGGCGGACCGGGCAACCGGGGCGGACGTGGCTCGCCCGGCACATCCCGCGCGTTCGGACAACGCGTCGGTGCTCGGATGCGCGGGCCGGATCTCTCCCGATGCGCCTGGCCTGTTGCTATTCACCTCCGGCAGCACCGGCAACCCCAAGGGCGTGTTGCTCAGCCACCGGGGCCTGGCCAACAACGCGCGCGGTGTGTTGGCGCATACCGGACTGACGCCCGACGACCGCTTGCTGCACGTGATGCCGCTGCATCACACCAACGCCTTGAATAATCAGATTTTCGCGCCGTTGCTGGCGGGCGCCAGCGTGGCGTTGGCCGGCCGCTTTCGCGCCGACGACATGCCGGGCTTGCTGCGCACCTTCCGTCCCACCATCATCACCGGCGTGCCCACGATGTACGCCCGCATGCTGGAACTGGACTTTGATGCCGCCAGCCTGGCCGGCCTGCGTTTCGCGCGCTGCGGGTCGGCGCCGATCACCGAAGCGCTGCATCGGCGCATCGAAGCGTTCCTGGGCTGCCCGCTGGTGGTGTCCTACGGGCTTTCCGAGGCCACCTGCACGTCCACCATGAACCCGCCCAACGCCCGCCGCGTAGGCTCGGTCGGCACCGTGCTGGCCGGCCAAAGCGTCACGCTGCGCTTGCCGGACGGCGCCGAAGCCGCGCCGGGCGGCGAGGGCGAAATCTGCATCGCGGGCGACAGCCTGATGCTGGGTTACCTGGGCGTGGACAACGGCGCCGATGGCGCGCCGACGCTGTTGCGCACCGGCGACCTGGGACGCTTCGACGACGCGGGCTACCTGAGCATCACCGGCCGCATCAAAGACGTGATCATTCGTGGCGGCGAGAACATTTCGCCTGCCTTGATCGAAGGCGTGGTGACGGGGCTGCCCTTTGTTGCCGCGTGCTGCGTCGTGGGCGCGCCGGACGATGACCTGGGCGAAGTGCCGGTGATCTTCGCGCAACCCAAGGCCGATGCCACGGCCGGCAAGCAAGAAGCCGCCGCGCTGCAAGCGGAAGTGCTGTCCCGGCTGGGCCGGATTTACGTACCGCGCGACGTGTTCTGGGTTGAGCGGTTGCCGGAAAACGCGGTGGGCAAAGTGGACCGCAAGGCGTTGGCCGGCATGGTTGCACGCAAGCCCGAGCACGCGTGATTCATCAGATCCCCGGGCGCAGGGCCTCACGCCATCTGGCTGAGAGTCTTGCGAAAGCGCTTCAACGGCAAGGTGAACAACACACTGCCGATCAGCGCCCACGCCAGAAACGGTTGCCAGACCACGCTTAGCCCGCGATCACCTTTGCGCCAGCCTCGCCAACCCGGCAATGATCGTCACCATGCGGCGGCTGCTGGCCGATAGTGCGCGCGTACCGCATCTGGCGCGGCGCTGATGTGCGGCTTGCTGTAGGGCTGCGGTCAGGCCTGGCCGCGCAGCCGGGCCAGCTCGGCCGAGAGCTCGGCAACCAGCGCCTGCGCACGCGCCAGGGAATCGTGGGGCGACGTCGTGTCTTCCGGTGTCGGGGTCAGGGGCGTGAAGGCCGGGTGGGCCAGCTTGGCCGGGTTGACCGAGTTGGTCGGCTTGGCCATTTCGGCCGTTTCAGCCCGTTCCGCCGGTGTCTCCTGCAAGCGCGGATGCACGCTTTCGTGGCCCATGCTGACGTCCACGTCGAACACCAGTTGTTCGGCGCGATGCCAGGTGGTGAACCATTCCAGGGGACGGTCGTGCTGGTCCATGCCTTGGCCCTGCAACATCAGCAGCGGCGTGCCGGTCTGTGTGTGCAGCAGCTTGGCAAGCTTGGCGTCGGCGGCGACCGCGCGGATCTGGTTGCGGCCCGCGCCGGGGCGCAAGCCGAAGCGGCGCGTCAACACGCCATGCAGGGAAGCGTCGGCCAGGTCGTCGGCGCGCAGGCCGGGCACGGCGTCTGCCGGCAGCCACGTACGCACATACGCCAGCGGCGCGTCGGCCACATGGCGCAAGCGTTCCAGCATCAGTAATTGCGTGGTGCCGAAAAAGGCCGCGACGTCGGCGGGCGGCTCGGCCCGCGCGAACGCCAGCACGCGGGTCTGCAACGCCACGCCGGACTGCGCGAATTGTTCGTACAGCCCGGTGGACCGCTGCACCAGCCGGCGATGTTCCCGCGGCGCGGCAACCGTTGCCGGGCGCCCACTTTCGCGCTGGATCAAGCCTTCTGCCGCCAGTGCGGCAAGCGCCTGGCGGACCACGCTGCGCGCAACGCCAAAGCGTTCGCATAGCGCGGCTTCGCTGGGCAGCACGGCGCCCGCCGCCAGCTTGTTCGTCCGGATGAAGCCCCGCAACAAGGCCGCCACCTGGGCGTGCAGCGGGATATCGCCAGAGCGATCAAGAACGGGCAGTGCGTCGTGCGTGGCGGGCGCCATGAAAATCAACCTCCGGTTTGTGCCCGCGCAGTTTCCCATACATGCGTCCAGCCCGGGGCCAGGTGCGCGGCGCGTTCGGCGGCCAGGATCAGGCTGTCTTCGCGCGCGATGCCCTTGCCCGCGATGTCGAACGCGGTGCCGTGGTCCACGGATACGCGCACCACGGGCAGGCCGACGGTGATGTTGACGCCGTCATCACCATACACGGCCTTGAACGGTGCGTGCCCTTGGTCGTGATAGCAGGCAATCACGAATTGCCACTTGCCGCGCACGGCTTGCGGGAACAGGGCGTCGGCGGGAATCGGGCCGGCGGCCAGGATGCCAGCCGCGTTGGCTTCCGCCACGGCGGGCGCCAGGATGTCGGCGTCTTCGCTGCCGAAGATGCCGTTCTCACCGGCGTGCGGGTTCAGGCCCGACACGGCCACGGGTTGGTCGCCACGGCCCAGCGCCTTGGCGAACGAGCCGGCCAAACGCAGCACGGCGCGCATGCGCGTGGGCGTCAGGTCGTCGATGGCCTGGCGCAGCGATACGTGCGTGGTCGCGTGGAAAATGTAGAGGTCGCCGGCCGACAGCACCAGCGAGAACGTCTTGACGCCGAACTCGTGCGCCAACAGTTCGGTGTGACCGGGCCACTTGTGGCCGGCGGCGTGCATCGCAGCCTTGTTCAGCGGCGCGGTGACGATGCCGTCGACTTCGCCGGCGCGCGCCAGGGCGCACGCCGTGGTCACGAAACGCACGGAACCGTCGCCCGCGTCGGCGCTGATTTCACCCAGCTTGACGTGGGCCAGCGACGGGCCGGCCTGCAACACTTCGATCGTGCCGGGGGCATTGGTACAGTCGGCCGCGCGGTCCAGCTTGCGCACGATGGCGGGGTCGCCGCCCAGGCCGCGCACGGCGTTGACCATCACGTCCACATCGCCGACCACCAGCAGGCGGGCCTTCTGGCGCAGTTCGTCATGGCCCATCAGCATCTTGGCCGTGATTTCCGGCCCGATGCCGGCCACGTCGCCCAGGGTGACGGCCAGCAGCGGCAGCTTGTTCGGTTGAGGTTGTGTCATCGCTTGAATCTCCTGTCGCGGATCGCGCGCACGGCGCGAACCAGTACGTCTTCGGTGCCAAAGCCGCCGGCCTTGGTCACCACGGGCAGGCCGGCGGCCATGCCCCCGGTCAACGTGCCAAGAGGCACGCCGCCCATTACTTCATCCACCAGCGCGATCCCGCGCGCGCCCAGCGCCACCAGCACGCTGCGCGCGCCGTCGCCGCCCGTGGCCACCACGCCCGCCGCGCGGGATGCGGTGATCAACCGCGCCGCCAGGCTGCCCAGCCGTTCGGCGACTTTCTCGGAATCCAGGCCGTCCAGCTGGCCTTCGGGCGCCAGCAGCAGCACGGTGCCGGCTTCGGCCGGCGCCTTGGCGTGGGCTTGCAACAGCGGTTGCGTCCAGGCCTGCCAGGCGGCGTCGTCGGCCAGTTGTTGCAACGTGGGCGTCCAGGTGTCGGCGCCCGACGCGTTCAGCGCAGCGGCTTGCGCGCGCGCGGCGCTGTGCTGCGACGTGACCACGACGACGACGGGCGCCGTCTGGTCCGCACCGGCCCACACTCGGGCCAGCGGCACGGCCAGGCCGCCCGCGCCCACGGGCAGGGCGTGTACGCCCAGCAAGCCGATGGCGCGCGCCAGCCGTTCCAGATCGGCGTCCGTGGCGGCGTCCACCACCACGGTGTGGCCCGCTTCGCGGATGCGTGCGGCCAGCGCTTCCGGCGTGTCGCCGTCTTGCGCCGCGACGTGGGCGCAGCCCAGCAACGTGGGGATATGGCTTTCGGTGACGGGGGTGACCGGGTCCGTCGCGGCGGACGTTTCGGTAACCGGCTTGCCGTTCACCATCAGCACGCCTTCTTCAACGGTGCGGCCGGTGGCGGGAAAGGCGGGGCAGATCACCGCCACCGTGTCCGGTCCCCAGGCCAGGCGCGCCGCGTCGATCTCGGCCTTGAAGGCGCCACGCAAGGTGGAGTCCACCTTCTTGTACAGGCGGGACACACCGGCCGCGCGCAGCTGGCGCACGTTCTGGTCGATGACGCGGGCGGCGTCGGCGGCGGGCAGGGCGCGGCTGTTGGTCGTCACCGCCAGCACTTCGACGCCGGCCGTCGCGGGGCCGGACAACGCTTCCTCGGCGCCGCCAATGGACAGGTGCGTGCTCCAGCCGGCGCGCACGAACTGCACCGCGGTGTCGCCCGAGCCGGTCAGGTCATCGGCGACGATGGCGATGGTGGGGGTCAAAGCGCCTCTCCGCGCGCCTCGCCCAACGTCGGCGTGGCGCGGGTTGCGTCCGCGTCCTCGGACTTCAATTCACCGGCGCGCTTCAGGAAGTACGACGCCAGGATCGGAGCCAGGATGGAACTGATCAACACGCAGGCGGCCACTTGCGCGGTGGCAGTGGACACGTATTGCTGGAAGTTGGGGTCGGCGGCGGCCACCACGGCGGGCGTGGCGATGGCGTTGCCGGCCGTCGTGCCCGCGGCAAACCCCAGGCCGCTCTTGCCGCCACGGCGCAGGATCATGCGATAGCCCAGGTAGACCAGGCCGCCGGTAATCGGGCTGATGATCAGGCCCAGGATCAGGCCGCTGATGCCGCCGCTGACGACCGCGCCCAGGTTGATGCCGGTGCCCAGTGCGAAGGCGAAGAACGGGATGACGATGTTGGGCACGGGCTTGAGCACGTCGCGCCACTTGGGGTCCAGGTTGCCGACCACGACACCCAGCAGGAACGGCACAAGCGCCGCCACCAGGGCAATCATCGGAATGTCGGCCAGGCCCGAGGCCCCCAGGAACAACAGGCTGAAGAAGGGGCCGTCGTTGACGGCGCTGGCCACGTAGGCGCCACGGTCGCGCGCATCGCCGTACTGGCCGGTGTAGGCCAGCCACAGGCCGCCGTTGCTGTTGTCGAACGCGGCCAGCAAGGCCAGGATCGACACGCCCAGCACGCCGTCCAGGCCGACGTAGCTGCCCAGGATGATGATCAGCGTGGCGGGTACCAGCGTCTTCATCAGCAGAATGGTGCCGGCGGTGGCCAGGATGGGGCCGCCGGTGCGGGCGTTGACCTGCGTGCCGGTCGCAAAGATCAGCAGGGCGATCAGCGGCAGGGCGCTGTTCTTGAAGAGGGCGGTGGTGAAGCCGCCGATGGCCAGCGCATCAGGGGCAAAGGTGCCGATCAGGGAACCCAGGATCAGCGGCACCAGCATCAATCCACCGGGGATTTTCTGCATGGTGCCAAAAAAAGGCGAACGGGAAGAGGCAGAGGTCGACACTTGCGTAAGTCTCCAGGACGGTTCTGGTGGATTGCAGACGTTCGTTGACGCGTCTGTCAGTGGGGGTTGAAAAACCGCTAGTGTACACCTGTACGTACTGCCTGTACGTACAGGTTTTCCAGCTGGGTCAGGTTTTCCAGGACCCCCGTCCTGGAGGTTTTAGCCAAAATGCCGGCACCGCGGCGAACCTTGCGTCAGAAGCGGTACGCCCCGCTCAACATCACCGTGCGGCGCGCGCCGTAGAAGCAGTCGCCTCGGTCCAGGCAGACCACTTCATAGGTGCGGTCGGCAATGTTGTTGACGTTCAGGGCATAGCGCCACGGGCCGTTGTCGTAGCTGACCATGGCGTCGAACAAGGTGACGGCGGGCGTTTCCGGTGCGCCGCCGTCGCGGAACGCCGTCAGGTAGCGTACGCCCGCGCCCACCGCGAAGCCGGGCTGGCCGGCCAGCGCGAAGCGATACTTGCCCCATAATGACGCCATGTGCTTGGGCAGGCCTTCCAGCTGCGGATCCAGATCCGTGTAGATGTAGTTGGCGATGACGTCCACGTCTTTGGTGACGCGGCCGCGCAATTCCAATTCCACGCCGCGCGTGCGCGTCTTGCCGGCCTGGAGCTGGTTGTTGGGATTTTCAGGGTCGTTGGTTTGCCGGTTCTTTTCGCGCAGGTCGTAGGCGGCGGCGGTGAACTCGATGTCGGCGTCCTTGGGCATGTACTTGATGCCCGCTTCGACCTGCTTGCCGCGCATCGGCTTGTAGCGTTCGTTGTAGAAGTTGGACCCGGCAATGGGCGTGAACGATTCGCTGTAGCTCAGGTAAGGCGACCAGCCGTTGTCGGCCGCGTACATCAACCCGAAGCGCTTGGTGGTGGCGTAGTCGGTTTCCTTGTCCTGGCCATCGATGCGGTTGTCGGCGCGGTCGCGGCGTATGCCCGCCAGGACGATCCAGTTCTGGTCGAATTTGATCTGGTCCTGCGCATAAAAGCCCAGCTGCTGCTGCTTCTGCTTGGGCGTGTCCGACAGTTCATATTCCGGTCGGTTGCCATAAACGGGGTGGTACAGGTTCAGCGGCGCGCCCAGGCCCGAGGCGGTCTCGCCGGTTTCGCGATAGCGCGAATAATCCATGCCGAAGATGACGGTGTGCTCGGTGCGGCCCCAGTTCAGTTTGCCTTCGATGTTCTGGTCGGCCAGCAGCGTGCGCATGCGCGGCTTGTTGACGTAGAAGAAGCGGTCGGTGGTGGTTTGGGCGGCGTCGATGTAGGAATCGCCGCGCCGTTCGCCATACACGTTCGGGTACAGCGACTGGTAGTCGACGCGGCTGACGGTGTTGCGGAAATTCTGGCGGAATTTCCACGTGTCGTTGAACTGGTGTTCGAACAGCCAGCCCACGCTGAATTGCTCGGTGTCGTAGGCGTCAAAGCCCGGTTCGCTGACGAACCGGCGGGTCGGGATGCGGCCGTTGGGGTTCTCTTGTACCGAGCCGCTCCAGGGCAGGAACGATTGCGTCGTGCCGGACTTGTCCTTTTGCCACAGCGCCTGCAAGGTCAACGACGTGGCGGCGCTGGGCCGCCAGGTCAGCGACGGCGCCAGCATCAGGCGGTCGTCGGGCGCGTATTGCACCTGGGTATCGCTGTCGCGTCCCACGCCCACCACGCGGTACAGCCATTGGCCGTCTTCGGTCAGCGGTCCCGTCAGGTCCGTCTGGATTTCGCGGCGGCCGTCATTGCCGATCACCACGCCGATTTCGCGCTGGGCCTCGGCTTGCGGGCGCTTGCTGACCAGGTTGACGATGCCGCCCGTGCTGCCCTGTCCGTACAGCATGGACGCGGGGCCGCGCAGCACTTCAACGCGCTCCAGGCCATAGACCTCGGTGCGCGGGTTGTTGAAGCTGAAGAACTGGCGCAGGCCGTCCAGGTATTGCGCCGGTTCCGTGCCCCGAATCCGGACATAGTCGGCGCGGTTGTCCACGCCGTACGCGTTGGGCCGCACGCCCGCGGCGTAGTTCATGGCGTCCTGCACGTTCAGTGCGCCCTGGTCCACGATCTGGCCGCGCGGAATGACGGTGATGGCTTGCGGTGTTTCGGACAGCGGCGTGTCCGTCTTGGTGCCCGTGGCGCTCTGCGTGGCGACGTAGCCGTCCACGGGCCCGGTTGCGGTTTCGCCCGTGCCGGTGACCTGCACGGCGGGTAATACGGTGGGGGGTTCGGCGGTCTGCGCGTGTGCCGAGGCGCCCAGGCAGGCGGCCAGCGCAGCGGCGGGCAACAGGGTTTGCGGCCGCGTGCGCAGGGCGGTCCGGGTTGGATGGCGTTTCAAGTCAAGTCCCCTACGGCGCTGCGGCCGCTGATTACATATGGAAATAGCAACGATAAGTATTATTAATTGCGTTGGCATCGTGCGCCTAGGCGCGCTGGCCATCCCAGATGTAAAAAAGCCCTGCAAGAATCGGCCGCGCAACGATCGGTGGTGGCGCAAATTTCCGTGTTTTCAAGAACTTGGCGGGGGCGGGGGCACGGCCAATGGCAATCGGCACGCGGGCCGGCGTCAGCGCCGCGCTGTTGGCCTCAAACGACACCCAGCGCGTTACGCGTACTGGGCGCGGCGCGTTCCGCCTTCGCGGCGGCTGGCCTTGTCGGCCACGATATTGTCTTGCCCCATCTGCCGGCCGCGCTGTTCGATGCGGCCCAGAAAGTCGCGCAGTTGCGCCACTTCATCGTCGCTCAAGTCCTGCACCAGCAGTGCATTCAGCCGCGACACTTCGGGCAGCAGCGCCCGGTATCGCGCCAGCCCCTCGGCCGTGGCTTCAACCAGCACAACCCGGCGGTCAGTGCTGTCGTGCAGGCGCCGCAGCCATCCCTTGTCGCATAGCGTGCCCAGCGTGCGCGACGTGCGGGCCAGGTCCAGCTTGGCCGCGGCGGCCAATTCCGCCGAACTCATGATGCCGCCTTCGATGGCGCAGGCCAGGATGCGCCACTCGCGCCGCGTGATGCCGAAGCGGCCTTCGCACAGGCGCACAAACACCGGGTTGGACTGCGCCCACGCCTGATACAGCCGATACATAAGCATGTCGGCCAATTGCGGCGGCGGTGCGGGGTTGGGGCGGGTTGGCATGGCGTCTCCTCCTTGCCGCAGCGCATGCCGCGCCCAGCGCGTTGCGTCTGCATATCGTTATGGAAAGTCCTGGATTAGATCAAGCAATGACCCCGTTGCTACAGTCAATCTGCTTATTTGGGTATTCGGCCAGGCAGACAGAACATAACCGACGGCGGGCCACTGTCGACAGGAGAACACCATGCGTAAATGGACGACGGGGGCGGCCTTGGCTGCCGCGTTGGTGGGGGCCGTGTCGCCGGCCTGTGCGCAGCAGGCGCCGCTGGATGGCGCGTTGACCCTTGTGGTGGGCTATCCGCCCGGGGGCAGTTCCGATCGCATCGCGCGGCTGGTGGCCGACCGCCTGAAAGACCGCGTGGGCGTGCCCGTCGTCGTGGAAAACAAGACGGGCGCCGGTGGCCGCATTGCCGCGCAAGGCCTGCACGCCGCGCCCGCCACGCAGAATGCGTTGATGCTGGCCAACCCCGCCGTGATGGTGGTGGCGCCGCTGGTCTACGCGCAGCCTGGCTACGACGCCCAGCGCGATTTCAAGCCCGTGTCCCTGGTCAGCGAATATAAGTTCGCGCTGGCCGTGCCCGCGTCCTCGCCCATCCAGGACGTGGCCGCGCTGCGGTTATGGCTGCGCGCCAATCCCAAGCAATTCACCGTGGGCGTGCCCGCCACCGGCAGCCTGCCGCACTTTTTTGCGCTGATGCTGGGCCGTGAAATCGGGCAGGAGCCCGAGGTGGTCGGCTACCGGGGTTCAGCCCCGCTGATCTCGGAACTGATCGGCGGCATCCTGCCGCAAGGGATCGACACGCTGGACACCTTGTTGCCGCAGCATCGCGCCGGCAAGATCCGCATCCTGGCGACGTCCGGCGAGACGCGCGACCCTGACTTGAACGATGTGCCCACCTTTCGCGAAGGCGGCGTGAACCTGGCGGCCGACGGCTGGAACGCGTTCTTCGCGCCGGCCGCGATGCCCGAGGCGAAGGTCAAGCGGCTGGGCGCCGACATCGCCGCCATCCTGCGCGAGCCCGCCATGCAGCAGGCGGTGCGCGCCGTATTCCTGGAACCGGTCTCGCTGGACGCACGCGCCACCGCCGATGCGTTGGCCGCCTATCGCAAGCAGTGGGAGCCGGTTGTACGCGAATCCGGCTTCACGGCGACGCAATAAGGGGCGGCGATGAGTCCCGTGCAAAACGTGTTGTTCATCATGGCGGATCAGCTGCGCGCCGATCACCTGGGCTGCTATGGCCACCCCTATCTGCAAACGTCGAACCTGGACGCCCTGGCCCGGCGCGGCGTGCGCTTTGACCGCGCCTTCGTGAATTCCGGCGTGTGCGGCCCGTCTCGCATGAGCTACTACACGGGCCGCTATCCGTCGACGCATGGCGCAACCTGGAACCGCGTGCCGCTGTCCATCAACGAGATCACGCTGGGTGAATACCTGACCGGGCAGGGGCGCGACCTGGCGCTGGCGGGCAAGACGCACATCATCCCTGACAAGGCCGGCATGGAACGGCTAAGCATCGATGGCGCCTCCGAGCTGGGTGTGCTGCTGACGCGGGGCGGCTTTCACGAACTGGACCGCTACGACGGCCACCACCCGCCCGGCGACGAAAGTGGCTACCCGGCGTACCTGCGCCGCCACGGCTACGACAGCGCCGACCCCTGGACGGACTACGTCATTGCGGGCGTGGACGCCAACGGCCAGATCGCCAGCGGCTGGAACATGCGCAACGTCCATCTGCCCGCGCGCGTGGCCGAGCCACATTCCGAAACGGCCTACATGACCGACCAGGCGCTGGACTTCATGCAGCGTCGCGGCAGCCAGCCCTGGGTGCTGCACTTAAGCTACGTGAAGCCGCACTGGCCCTACATGGCGCCCGCGCCGTACCACCGGCGCTATACCGCCGACCAGTGCCTGCCGGTGCTGCGCAACCGTGAAGAACTGCGCGACGCGCATCCCGTGGTGGCCGCCTATCGCCAGCAAGAAGAGAGCATCAGTTTTTCCACCGATGAATGCGTGCGCGTGGTGCGGCCCGCGTACCAGGGGCTGATCCAGCAGCTGGACGATCACCTGGGCCGACTGTTCGACTACATGGAAGGCGCGGGCCTGATGAAGAACACGTTGATCGTGTTCACCGCCGATCATGGCGACTTCCTGGGCGACCACTGGCTGGGCGAAAAGGAACTGTTCTACGACACCGTGCAGCGCGTGCCGTTCATCGTGATGGACCCCTCGACGGCGGCCGACGCCACGCGTGGCCTGGCGCTGGACGACATGGTGGAAAGCGTGGACGTGGTGCCGACCGTGCTGCGCGCGCTGGGCACGCGCGGCCCCGCGCACCGGCTGGAAGGCCGCGAACTGCAAACGCTGCTGCATGGGCGCGACGCCGCCACGCCGTGGCGCGACTGCGTGTTTTCTGAACTTGACTACAGCTTTCGCCAGGCGCGCATCCTGCGTGGCAAGACGCCGCAAAACGCCCGGGCGTGGTCGGTGCGCACGGATCGCTGGCGCTACGTTTACTGGCTGGACGAGCCCGAACAACTGTACGACCTGCATGCGGACCCGGGCGAATTCCAGGACCTGGGCACCCGCGCCGAACACGCCGCCGTGCGGCTGGAGCTGCGCCAGCGCTTGTTGGACTGGATGCTGCGCGGCAAGCGCCGCACCACCATGAGCGACGAGGCCGTGGAAAAGGCCACCAACGCGCACAAGCGCGCGGGCGTGTTTTTCGGGCAGTGGTAAGGGGCGGGGCGGCGTTGCGCAGTAAGGGGCGGCGCGCCTTCGCGCACTGAGGGCGGGGCGTGTCGCGCGCCGCCCCGGTGGCCGCGACCAGGCGTGATCTCAGGCGTGCCCGGCGCTTTGCTTTTCCGCCGGCGCGGGAGTTTCGGGCTTGAGTTGCCGCCGCAGGATCTTGCCCACGTTCGAGCGTGGCAGGTCATCACGGAATTCCACGTACCGCGGCACCTTGTAGCCGGTCAGCTGCGTGCGGCAGTGTGCGATCAGCGTGGCGGCGTCCAGCCCGGGGTCCTTGCGGATCACGAACAACTTGACCGCTTCGCCCGAACGTTCGTCCGGCACGCCCACGGCCGCCACTTCGCGCACGCCCGGATGCAGCGCGGCGGCGTCCTCGACCTCGTTCGGGTACACGTTGAAACCCGACACCAGGATCATGTCTTTCTTGCGGTCGATCAGGAACACGTAGCCGTCCTCATCGACGTAGCCGATGTCGCCGGTGCGCAGGAAGCCGTCCGGGTACATCACCAACGCCGTTTCGTCGGGGCGATTCCAATAGCCCTGCGTGACCTGTGGCCCGCGCACGCAGATTTCGCCGGGTTCGCCCACGCCCAGTTCTTCGCCTTCGTCGTTGCGGATCGAGATCTCGGTGGACGGCACGGGCAGGCCGATGGACCCGGTGAACGTCGTGACGTCCAGCGGGTTGACCGTGACGGCGGGCGACGTCTCGGTCAGCCCGTAGGCCTGCGCCAGCGACTTGCCTGTGACGGCGCGCCAGCGGTCCGCCACGGCGCGTTGCACCGCCATGCCGCCGCCCATCGTCAGGCGCAGGCGAGAAAAATCCAGCTTGGCAAAATCCGGATGGTTCAGCAGCGCGTTGAACAAGGTATTGACGCCGGTAAACGCCGAAAACGGCACCTTGCCCATCTCTTTGATCAGGCCGGGTATGTCGCGTGGGTTGATGATCAGCAGGTTGCTGGCGCCGATTTTCATGAACGTCAGGCAGTTCGCCGTCAGTGCAAAGATGTGATACAGCGGCAAGGCCGTGACGATGCATTCCTCGCCATCGTTCACCAACGGCTTGATCCAGGCGTGGGCCTGGCTGACGTTGGCCACCAGGTTGCCGTGCGACAGCATCGCCGCCTTGGCTACGCCGGTCGTGCCGCCCGTGTATTGCAGGCAGGCCAGGTCGCGCTGGTCCAGCTGCACTTCGGTAAACGGCTGGGCGCGGCCGGCAAGCAGCGCGTCGGCCAGGCGCATGTGCCCGGGCAGGGACCACGCCGGCACCATGCGCTTCACGTGGCGGATCACCAGGTCCACCAAGCGCCCTTTGACCGGCCCCAGCATCTGGCCGATGGAGGTGACCAGCACGTGTTCCACCGCGCTGTTGGGTAACGCCTTTTGCACCGTGGCCGCGAAGTTGTCGGCCACCACGATGGCGCGCGCGCCCGAATCCACCAATTGATGTTCAAGTTCGTGCGGGGTGTAGAGCGGGTTGCAATTGACCACGACGCAGCCGGCCCGCAAGGCGCCGAACAGGCACACGGGGTATTGCAGCAGGTTGGGCATCATGAGCGCGACGCGGTCGCCACGGCCCAGCCCGCGGGCGTGCAACCAGGCGGCGAAGTCGCGCGTCAGGGTGTCAAGTTCGGCGTAGCTGATGGACCTGCCCATGCTGATGTACGCAGTCTTGTCCGCGTAGCGGCGGCAGCTGTCCCGCACGATCGAGACCAGCGTGGTGACGCCGTCCATGTCGATTCGCGCGGGGACGCCGGCGGGGTAGCTCTTGTGCCAGATAGGTTCCATCTTTTTGGATTTCCGCCTAGTTGCCCAACAGGGCTTTTTTCAGGGAGGCCTGCGCCGGCTTCTCGCCCAGCCAGACGCGCAGCAACGCACGCGCGAAGTCGGGGCTGTCGATGCGGCCGCGTTGCTTGCCGTTGTGCGATCCGGTGATGCCCCGGCCGTCGAAATCCAGGTCGACCACGTCGCCTTCCTTCAGGGCGCCAATGTCGGCCATCAGCCGGGTCAGCTGGTCGGCCGGCGCCTTCATGGCGGCAAGTTCCGCCTTGGGCGTATTGTCGCGCAGGCCTTCCTGCAAGGCCTCGTCAAGAGTCTTGCTGTCGACGTCGCGCAGCAATTGCAGGCGGATGCGGCGCGGCTCGGTGCTGTTGATCAGCGCCGCCGCGTCGTGGCTTTTTGTGGTGACGTACAGCGCCGCCACATACACCTTCACGACGATTTTCGTGCGCACGCCGGCGCCGTTCAGCACCAGCGCGTGGCCGCCTTCGGACAGCTGTTCCGGCACGCGCTTGCCCGCCACGTCGATGTCGGCGGCAAGGGCCGGCGCACTGATCAGGCTGGCCATCGCGCCGGCCAGAATGAGGCTCAGGGCGGTGGCTCGCCCTCCAGGGATACGTTGCATGTGTCTCCTCCTGTGGTCTTTCGCTTGTAGAACTTCTTGTCGGCGATATAGATCGTGCGTTCCACGACGGCGTACACCACGCCGTCCTTGTCCTTCAATTCCACCGTGTACGCGCGGGTGGTTTCGTGCGCGCGCGCGAGGTCGGCGCGGATGTCCGCGATTTCCCCGGGCGGCAGCCGGAAATCGACATACAGGGTGGTGTAGGCGGGCTTGCGAAAGCGGATCGAGGCGGCCTTGTCCCACACGATGTGATCCGGGCCCAGCGCCGACATCAGCATCGTGGGATGGGCGCCGTCCGTTACCGCGAACAGCGACCCGCCGTACATCGATCCCACGATATTGCGCGTGCGGCGAAGCAGCGGCAGCTTGATGCGGATGTGCAGGAAATCCGGCGACACAAACATCACGCGGCCGCCGGTGGCGCGAAACGCGGGATGCAGGTTGAAGCCCACCCGCATCAGGCGCGCGCGCCATTGCGGCGACAGGCTTTTAAGCCAATAGGGCTTCAGGCTGGGCATGCCGGGCGGTTCCGCAATGGCCCTACATCGCTTCGAACAGTCCGGCCGCGCCCATGCCGGTGCCGATGCACATGGTGACCAGCCCGTACTTGCCGCCCGTGCGGCGCAGACCGTGCGTGATGGTCGCCGTGCGGATCGCGCCGGTGGCGCCCAAAGGGTGGCCCAGCGCGATGGCGCCGCCCAGCGGGTTGACCTTGGACGGGTCCAGCTTCAGTTCACGGATCACGGCCAGCGATTGCGCGGCGAAGGCCTCGTTCAGTTCAATCCAGTCCAGCGCGTCCTGCGTGATGCCGGCGCGTTGCAGCACCTTGGGGATGGCCGCGACGGGGCCGATGCCCATCACTTCGGGCGGCACGCCGGCGACCGAGAAGCTGACGAAGCGCGCCAGCGGGTTCAGGTTGAATTCGCGCAGGATGCGGTCGGACACCAGCACCACGGCCGCCGCGCCGTCGGACATCTGCGAACTATTGCCCGCCGTGACGCTGCCGCGCGTGGAGAACACCGGGCGCAGCCGCGCCAAGGCTTCGGCACTGCTGTCCGGGCGCGGGCCTTCATCCACCTCGACCAGTCGGCGCACGACCCGCACCGCGCCGCTGGCGCCATCGGGCAGGTGCGACACCACTTCATACGGGGTGGTCTCGGCGCGGAAATGGCCGGCCGCAATCGCCGCGCACGCCTTCTGGTGCGAGGCCAGTGCAAACGCGTCCTGGTCTTCGCGCGACACCTTCCAGCGTTCCGCGACCTTTTCGCCCGTCAGCCCCATGCCGAACGCCATGCCGATGTTCTGGTCATGGGCGAAGATCTCGGGGTTCATCGACACCTTGTTGCCCATGATCTGCGGCATTGCGCTCATGGATTCGGTGCCCGCTCCGATCATGATGTCGGCTTCGCCCATGCGGATGCGCGCGGCGGCGTCGGCCACCGCCTGCAAGCCCGACGCGCAGAAGCGGTTCACGGTGACGCCCGCCACGCTGTGCGGCAGGCCCGCCAGCAGCAGGCCGATGCGCGCCACGTTCATGCCTTGTTCCGCTTCGGGCATGGCGCAGCCGGCAATCACGTCTTCGATGCGCGCGGTGTCCAGGGCCGGCACTTGCGCCAGCGCGCCGTTCAGCGCGGCGGCCAGCATGTCGTCGGGGCGCGTGGTGATGTAGGCGCCGTTGCGCTTGCCTACCGGCAGGCGCGTGGCGGCGACGATATAAGCGTCTTGAATCTGCTTGGTCATGATGGTTTCCTCAGTTGCGCAACGGCTTGCCGGTTTCCAGCGTGTGGCGGATGCGGGCCTGGGTTTCAGGCGTGCGCAACAGGGCCACGAATTCGCGGCGCTCGACCGCCAGCAGCCATTCTTCGTCCACCTTGGTGCCGGTCTCGACCTCGCCACCGCACAAGGCCACGGCGGCGCTGCGCGCCACGCGGTAATCGTGCGCGCTGATCATGCCGCCTTCACGCATGTTGACCAGCACCATCTCGAAGTTGGCGATGCCGTTGCGGCCCGCTACCGGAATATTCGACAGGCGCGGGGGCGGCGTGTAGCCCGCTTCGGCGGCTGCGCGCGCCTGGCCGATGGCCACGAACAGCAGCTCGTCGGGATGGAACAGCACCACGTCGTGCTCGCGCGCGAACCCGGCGTCGATGGCTTCCAGCGCGCTTTTCGCCACCTGCGCCATGGCGATTGTCTGAAAGACCGGTTGCAGGTACGGGAAGACTTCACCGGGCGTGGCGGTCTTGGCCGCCAGCGCGGCGGCGCGACCCGCGAATTCCTTGCTGCCGCCACCGGCCGGGATCAATCCGACACCCGCTTCCACCAGCCCGATATAGCTTTCCAGCGCCAGCACGCGGTGCGAGGCATGCATCAGGAATTCGCAGCCCCCGCCCAGCGCCATGCCCTGCACGGCGGCCACGGTGGGTATGCGGGCGTACTTGAACGACTGCGAGGCGCGTTGGAATTTTTCGACCATCGCTTCCAGCATGTCGAACTTGCCCTCGGCGCAAGCCTGCACCACCTGCTGCAAATTGGCGCCCACGGCAAAGGGCGGTTCGTGCCAGATCACCAGGCCGTCGAAATCGCGTTCGGCGCGCGTGACGGCTTGCAGCACGCCTTCCAGGACTTCACCGCCCAGCGTGTGGTTCTTTGAGGTGACGGACAGGATGGCGATGCCCGGGTCCACGTCCGGCAGGTTCCACAGGCGCACGCCTTCGTTGTCCCAGACGGTGACGCCACGGTCGTCGGGGCCTTCACCAAATACGCGTTCGGGGAACAGCTGGCGGCGATACACCGGCAAGGACGAACGCGGATGCAACTTGGCGGTACGCGCGGAATACGAGCCTTGCGGCGCGTGCACGCCCTGGCGGTCGGCCTCCCGCACCCAGGCGGGCAGGGGCGCGTTGCTCATGGCGCGGCCGGCGGCGATGTCGTCCGCCACGGCGGCGGCAATCGCCTGCCAGCCGGCGGCCTGCCAGGTTTCAAACGGGCCTTGCGACCAGCCGAACCCCCAGCGCATGGCCAGGTCCAGGTCGCGCGCGTTGTCCGCCACGTGTTCAAGCTGCACGGCGCTGTAGTGAAAGATGTCGCGGAACAGGCTCCACAGGAACTGCGCCTGCGGGTGGGCGCTGGCGCGCAGGGCGGCAAAGCGCTTGGCGGGGTCGCGTTCTTTCAACAGCGCGGCCACTTCGTCGGCCAGCTTGCCGGCGCTGGGCACGTAGTCTTGCGCCTTCAGGTCCAGCACCAGGATGTCGCGGCCCTGCTTGCGGTAGACGCCGGCGCCCGTCTTCTGACCCAGCGCGCCCTTTTGAATCAAGGCCGACAGCCAGTCGGGCAGCGCGAAGTAGCGGTGCCAGGGGTCATCGGGCAGGTTCTTTTCCATGGTGCCGACCACGTGGGCCAGCGTGTCCAGGCCAACCACGTCCGCCGTGCGGTAGGTGGCGCTTTTGGGGCGGCCGATCTTCGGGCCGGTCAACGCGTCGACTTCGTCAAAGCCCAGGCCCAGCCGCGCGGTGTGGTGCATGGCGGCCAGGATGGAAAACACGCCAATGCGGTTGGCCACGAAGTTGGGCGTGTCCAGCGCGCGGATCACGCCCTTGCCCAGCGTGGACGTCAGCCAGGTTTCCAACTGGTCCAGCACGGCCGGCTGCGTATGCGACGTGGCAATGATCTCCACCAGCCGCATGTAGCGGGGCGGATTGAAAAAATGGATGCCGCAGAAGCGCTCGCGCAAGCTTTCGGGCAAGGCATTGGCCAGCGCGTCGATAGACAGGCCGGACGTGTTGGACGCGATGATGGCGTCGGGCGACACATGCGGAGCGATCCGCTCGTAGAGCGCCGTCTTCCAGTCCATGCGTTCGGCAATGGCCTCGATGACCAGGTCGCAGCCGCGCAGCGCGTCCAGGTGGTCGTCGTAGTTCGCGGGGGTGATCAGGGCAAGGCGGGCCGGGCCGGCCAGCGGCGCCGGTTCCAGTTTTTTCAGGCCGGCCAGCGCCTTGTTGACGATGCCGTTGCGATCGCCTTCACGGGCGGCCAGGTCGAACAGGGTGACCGGTACGCCGGCATTGGCCAGGTGGGCGGCGATCTGCGCGCCCATGACGCCGGCGCCCAGGACGGCAACGTGTTTGACGACGAACTTGCTCAAGGGGATTCTCCTGTGTAAAGCGGGCGGGCGGCGCGGGGCCGCCCACCCGCGCAAGGCTAGAAGCGGGACGACAGTTGCAGGCCGACGATGTGGCCGCTGCTGTCATAGGTGCCCGCTACGCGGCCCTTGGTCGCCTGGCTGCCGGACGTCGTGTCGATGTCCGTCTTGCGCAGGTACAGATAGGTGTAGCCCAGGTCCAGCGTGGTGTTCTTGGTGGCCGCCCACTGCACGCCGGTCGAGAACCAGTAGCGGTCGTTATCGGGCAGGGAGGTGGGGCGGTCGGCCTTGTCATGCACCGGCGACTGGTCGTACGCCAGGCCGAACTTCCACTTCCAGTCCGGGGCGAACTTGTAGTTCGCGCCCAGTGCGACGCGCCAGGTGTCGCGGAAGTTCAGCGGCAGTTCGTCATCGCGCGCGCCAGGGCCCGAGTTGCGGATCTTCAGCTCGGGGATGCTGCTCCAGCCCGTCCAGGACACGTCGCCCAACAGTTCCCAGCGCTCGTTTAGCTGGTGGGCGGCGCTGAGGATCAGCGTGTCGGGCAAGTCTACCGAGGCCTTGGCGTCAAACGACACCGATTGCTTGGTGGGCCCGATGCTGGTGATGTCGGTGTCGCCCTTGGCCGTGTGCTTGATCTTCGAGCGGTACGACAGGCCGATGCGCGTGTCTTCGGTGGGTTGCAGCATGAAACCCACGTTCCAGCCCCAAGCGTCGCCCTTCAGGTTCAGGTCGGCGTCGCCGTTGGTGGCGACCGGCAGGCCCGCAATCGGCACCACCGTTTTCTTCTTGTAGTTGGCATCGATGTGCTGCCAGTTCAGCCCGAAGCCCATCGAGAACTTTTCGTTGACCTTGTAGGCGATCGACGGGTTTACGTTGATCGTCTTGATCTCGAATTTGTTCGAATGGTATTGGCCGACCCAGCCATCGTCGTATTCGGTCATCAGGCCGAACGGCGCGCCGACGCCCAGGCCGATGTACCACTGCTCGTTCAATTGCCAGGAGGCGTACAGGTTGGGCACCACGCCAAGGTTGCCTGCGTCACCACCATTGCCGCCGGTGGGGGCCGAGCCGTTCAGCCCTGAACCGGGCAGGCCGGGAACGCTGGGATTACGGCTATTGCCGTTGTCCTTGAACTTGAACGAGGGTTTGATGAGGTTGACCCCGCCCGAAAAGTTCACGCCGGGCAGGTAGGTCATGCCGGCCGGGTTGAAGTAAATGATGCTGGCGTTTTCCGGATTTGCCGCCGAGCCTGCGTAAGCGTTGCCCAAGCCACTGGCGTTCTGCTCTAAAAGCTGAAAGCCGGCGGCATAGGACGTTGCGGACGCGCCCAGGCCGACCACAAGGGCCGACAAGGTGCTCAGGGACAATGAACGTCTGCGCATGGTACTGCCTCCTCGAGTTGGATGTATGTCTCTTCTTGCACTGCCGGTCTGTTTGTGACCCCGGTCTATTCGGCGTGAGCCGGTTTGCTGCTGCGCCAGGCATGGCTGGCCTGGTAATGCAGGGGTCCGCCCGTGAAAGGCGCGAACCCCGTTCCAAAAATCACCCCGGCATCGGCCGAGTCGGCATCGGCCACCACGCCGGACTGCACGCGTTCCAAGGTGGCATCCACCAAGGGCTGGATCAGGCGCTGCGCCAGCCCGGCGGGGGCGCCGGTGGTGGCATGGTGATCGCCGCCCAGGCTTGCCGCGCCGGACTTGACCGCCGTGCCTTGCTTGACCGGCTTGCCGTCGCGCCAGGCGTAGAAGCCCTTGCCGCTTTTCTTGCCCAGGTCACCACGCGCCAGGCGTTCGGCCAGGCAGCGCGGTGGCTCGGCACCACCGGCCAGTTGCTCGCCTGCCGCGCGGGCGATGTCCAGCCCGACGGTGTCGGCCAATTCCAGCGGCCCCATCGGCATGCCGAATTCGACCATGGCGGCATCCACCGTTTCCGGCGCCATGCCGTCGTCCACGCTGCGCATGGCTTGCAGCATATAGGGCGCCAGCACGGCGTTGACGAGGAATCCCGGCGCGCTCTTGACGGGAAGCGCCAGTTTGTCGATCTGGCCCACGAAAGCGCAGGCGCGCGCCGTGGCCTCGCCCGAATCGCCCTCGGCATGCACCACTTCCACCAGCGGCATCTTGGCCACGGGGTTGAAAAAGTGGATGCCCACCAGCCGCTCGGGGCGAGCCAGCCCGCTGCGCAGCGTTTCCAGCGACAGGCTGGACGTGTTGGTGGCCAGCAGCGCATCGGCCTTCATGCGCGGTTCCAGCGACGCGTACAACGCGCGCTTGGCCTCGGGCTGTTCGCTGATGGCTTCAATGATGATGTCGGCGCGCGGCACGCCGCCGCCGGTGGGGTCGGGTATCAGGCGGTCCAGCGCGGCGCGAACCAGGCGCGGGTCTTTCAGGCGGCGCGCATACAGCGTGGCGGCGCGCTCGATGGCCGGTGCGATGCGCGCCATGTCCTGGTCTTGCAGCGTCACCGTCAAGCCCTTGTATGCGCACCAGGCCGCGATGTCGCCGCCCATGGTGCCGGCGCCCACCACATGCACATGGCTGGCCGGCGTGACGCCGGTCTGCTTGCCGTTGGCCTTCAGGCGCTCTTGCAGGCGGAACACACGCAACAGGTTGCGGGCGGTGTCGGACGAAATGATGGCGTCGATCAGGTCAGGCGCCTGCAAGGCGTTGCCGCCATGCTTTTCCCATATCGTGACGATCGCGGGGGCGGCGGGGTAGTGGCCCAGCGGGTCCTTGGCGGCGATCTGCTTGCGTGCGCGGCTGGCGACCAGGGCCTTGAAGGGCCAGCGGTTGGCCCAGGCGCCGATACCGCGTGCGCGACGCGGCGGCTTTTTCGACAGCACCATCTGGCGCGCGGCGGCCTGTAGCAAACGTGGCGGCACGCGCGCGTCGGCCAGGCCCAGCGCGGCGGCGCGTCGCGCATCCGCGCCCCGGCCGGTCAGCATCATGTCCAGCGCGGCGGGCGCGCCGATTACCTGCGGCAAGCGCAGCATGCCGCCCCAGCCCGGGAAGATGCCCAGCATGACTTCGGGCAGCGCCAACGACGTGCCGGGCTGATCGGCGACCAGGCGGTAGCGGCACGCCAGCGCCAATTCAAGCCCGCCGCCCAGGCAGTGGCCCTGGATCAGGGCCAGGGTGGGGTAGCGCACGGCGGCCAGTCGGTTGAACAGGTTCCAACCCCGTGCGATCAGGCCGCGCGCCTGTTCGGGCGTGTCCAGGCTGGCGAATTCATTGACGTCGGCGCCCACGATGAAACCGGTGGCCTTGCCCGACTGAATGATCAGGCCGGCCGGCGGCGCGGCGTCCAGGGCGTCCAGCACGACCGCCAGTTCCGCCATGGTGTCGGCCGACAGCGCGTTCACGGCGCTGCCCGCGCGGTCGAACGTCAGGCGGGCCAGGCCGTCGGGGTCGCGGTCCAGGCGCCAGTGGGAAAGCGTGTCCATTGTCGTCATGGGCGGTCCTCGTCCAGGGTTTCAACCAGCATGGCACCGCCTTGGCCGCCGCCGATGCAGATGGCCGCCATGCCGCGCTTGGCGCCACGGCGCTTCAACGCTTCAAGCAGATGCAGCACGATGCGCGCGCCGGACGCACCCACGGGGTGGCCGATGGCGATGGCGCCGCCGTCCACGTTCAGCTTGGTCGGGTCCAGCGGCCCCCATGCTGGCGTACCAAAATGCGCTTGGCAATAGGCATCATCACGCCATGCCGCCAGGCACCCTAGCACTTGCGCGGCGAAGGCTTCGTTGATTTCCCACAAGTCCAGGTCATTCAAGCCCAGGCCATGGCGTTGCAGGATGGGCGTGGCGGCATGCACCGGACCCAGGCCCATTTGTGCGGGGTCCAGACCAGCCCACTGGCTGTCCACGATGCGGCCCAGGGGGCGCAGGTTCCACTTGGCCACCGCTTCTTCGGACGCCAGCACCAGCATGGCCGCGCCGTCGGTCACCTGCGAGCTGTTGCCCGCCGTGATGTTGCCCCACGGTTTGTCGAACACCGGCCGCAGCTTGGCCAGTTTTTCGGGCGTGGAATCGTCACGCACGCCGTCATCGTCGGGGTAGAGCTTGCCTTTGTTGTCGATCAACGGCGTGATCTCGTTCAGCGCGCCGGCCGCGCGCGCGGCCAGAACGCGCTGATGGCTGCCGGCCGCATAAGCGTCCATGGCGGCGCGGTCGATGCCGAAACGGGTGGCCACGTTTTCTGCCGTCTGGCCCATCGACAGGCCCACCACCGGGTCGGTCAACCCCTTGAGCAAGCCAATGACAGGCGCCAGGTTCTTCAGCTTGAAGCCGCGCAGCGCGGCCAGCTTGGCGCCGATGCCGCGCGCCGCATACCAGCCGGACAGCCAGCGCACCATGTCGTCGGAAAACAGCAGCGGGGCGCGGGACAAGGCGTCGGTGCCGCCAGCCAGCACCAACTGCGAACGGCCGGTTTGAATATTGGCGATGCCGGAATCCAGGGCCTGCATGCCGGATGCGCAGTTGCGCATCACGGTCCATCCGGGCACGTGGTTGCCGCAACCCAGGCGCAGCGCAATCACGCGGCCGATGTTGACCTCGTCGGGCGATGGCGCGGCGCAACCGATGATGACTTCGTCCAGATCGGTGGGGGCGTAGGGTTGGCGCAGCAGCAGGGCGCGGCCAGCTTGCAGGGCCAGGTCTCCGGCCGAAAACGGGCCGGGGCCGGTGCGGGCTTTCAGAAAGGGCGTGCGGGCCCCATCAACGACGTAAACCGGTTTGAATGCCATCGGTTTCCTCCGTCAGGCGACCTTGCGTTCGGCGGCGGGCCGGTCGGCCTGCGCCTTGCCCAGGTCAAAGGGGAAATCATCCACTTGCACCACGGTATCGCGCAAGCTGTTGCGGTGTTTGACCACGGCGTACTCTTCGGCGGTGATGCCGCCGGCCGCGTAGGCGGCGTCGGCGATGTCGCGCACGTTGGCTTGCGGATTGCCTTGCAGGGCGCCGCGCTTTTCAAGTTCGCGGATCTTGGCTTCGATGGGCTCGGCGGCAAGCGTGGCCGCCAACGCCAGTTCGATGGCGCCCACGGGCTCGTCGGCGGTGGCGGGCAAGTGGCAGCCCGAGGTCAGGCGGTCGCGCGTGGCGCTGGGGGCGATCAACAGCCGCGCCACGTCCTGGCCCAGCGCGTCTGACGGCGGCGTTTGCGTGCGGCCCCACGGGAAGATCAGCCGCGCCAAGGTCCAGGCCACGAAACGGTTGGGCGTGTTTGCCAGCACGCCATCAAAGGCTTCCTGCAACTTGAACAGCGCGTCCTGGATCGACCAGTGCGCCAGCGGCGCATCGGCGGCCTGACGGCCTTCATCTTCAAAGCGCTTGAGTGTGGCGCTGATCAGGTACATCTGCGAAAGCACGTCGCCCAAGCGCGCCGACAGGCGTTCGCGGCGCTTCAGGCTGCCGCCCAGCACCAGCATCATCGAGTCGGCCAGCAGCGCGAAAGCGGCGGAATAACGGCTAAGCAGCGGGTAATAGGCCTTCATGTCGGGCGCGACGTCGGCGTTCACGGCAACAAAGCGCGCGCCGGTCAGCGCGGTGCCCAGGGTACGCAACGTATTCTTGGCCACGAAGCCGACGTGACCCCAGAATGCGCGGTCGAAGTCGTCCAGCCCCTGTTTGGCGTTGGGCGACTGCGCCGCCTGCATTTCAGCCAGCACGTAGGGATGGCAGCGAATCGCGCCTTGTCCAAAAATGATCAGGCTGCGCGTCAGGATGTTGGCGCCTTCGACGGTGATGCCGATGGGAATCTGCTGATACGCGCGGCCCAGGAAGTTGTTGGGGCCCAGGCAGATGCCCTTGCCGCCGATCACGTCCATGCCGTCGTTGACGACCTGGCGGGCGCGTTCGGTCACATGGTATTTGACGATGGCGGACACAACGGACGGTTTCTCGCCCAGGTCCACGGCGCCCGCCGTCATGCTGCGCGCGGCATCCATCATGTAGGTGTGGCCGCCGATACGCGCCAGCGCTTCTTCCACGCCTTCGAACTTGCCCACGGGCATGCGGAACTGGCTGCGCACGCGGGCATAGCCGCCCACGGCGCGCGCCGTCAGCTTGGACATGCCGGTGTTGGAAGACGGCAGCGAAATCGATCGACCGGCCGCCAGGCATTCCATCAGCATGCGCCAGCCCTGGCCGGCCATGGCCGGGCCGCCGATGATGAAGTCCAGCGGCATGAAGACGTCGGTGCCGCGCGTCGGGCCGTTCATGAACATCGCGTTCAACGGAAAGTGGCGGCGGCCGGTGTCCACGCCGGGATGGTCGTGCGGCACCAACGCGCAGGTGATGCCCAGGTCTTTCTTGCCGCCCAGCAGGCCATCGGGGTCGTACAGGCGGAACGCCAGCCCCAGCAGCGTGCAGACCGGGGCCAGCGTGATGTAGCGCTTGTCCCAGGTGACGCGCATCCCGATCACTTCGCGGCCTTGCCATTCGCCCTTGCAGACGATGCCGCTGTCGGGAATGGCCGCGGCGTCCGAACCAGCCCAGGGGCTGGTCAACGCAAAGGCCGGCACCTCGTCGCCACGCGCCAGGCGCGGCAGGTAGTGGTTTTTCTGTTCGTCGGTGCCGTAGTGCAGCAGCAGTTCGGCCGGGCCCAGCGAGTTCGGCACCATCACCGACACGGCCAGCGCCGACGAGCGCGTCGACAGCTTGGTCACGATTTCGGAATGGGCATACGCCGAGAAGCCCAGGCCGCCGTATTCCTTCGGGATGATCATGCCCAGGAAACCCTGGGACTTCAGATAGGTCCACACGTCCGCCGGCAGGTCGTAGCGTTCCTGTGTGACGCTCCAGTCATTGACCATGCGGCAGGCCTGCTCGGCCTGGACGTCCAGGAACTGCTGTTCGGCATCGGTCAGGCGCGGGCGCGGGTAGGCCAGCAGACGGCTCCAGTCCGGGCGGCCGCGAAACAGTTCGCCTTCCCACCAGACCGTGCCGGCTTCCAGGGCGTCGCGTTCGGTGTCGGACATCTGCGGCAGCACCTTGCGGTACAGATTGAAGATGGGCGCCGACAGCAGCGCCCGCCGCAGTGGCCGCACGCCCAGCACGATGGCGGCAAGCACCGCGATGACGACTAGCGTGAGGATGACTGCGGACATGTCTTTGTCTCCGTAATGGGTGTTCTGGTCGGTCTGGTTCTAATTGTGAGGATGCCGATGCCGATGTCGGCTAGGCGCCCGCCACCGGCGGCAGCGGGGCGCGCAAGCCGCCCAGCAGGAAGCTCATCAGGCGGGGCAACAGCAGGTCGGGGTTGTCGGGTTGTTCGGCTTCGTCGATCTGCCAGCCCGTGACGGATCGCAGCAGGTCGGTGCCGATGATGGCGTACGACGTGGCGCCCAGCATGAACTGGAAGCGCCACACGATTTCGGCCTTGGGCACATCGGGCAGCGCGGCAAACAGGGCATTGCGGTAGCGCTCGAGCACGTCGGCGTATTCCTCCGCGAACAGGGCGCGGATGAAATCGGACGGCTCGGTCATTGTGCGTTCCAGCAGCGGCAGGAAGGTGCTGCCGGCCTGGGCCGGGTCAGCGGCCAGGCGCAGCAGCGTGCCGAAAAAAGCGTCGACGATCTGCGATGGCTTGAGGGGCTTGCCTTCGGATTGCGCCTCAAGTTCGTCCAACAGGCGCAGGCGCTCGCGGTTCAGGACTTCCAGCCGCCGTTTCAGCACCGCCTGCACGAGTGACTCTTTCGAGCCGAAGTGATAGTTCACCGAGGCCAGATTGACGCCGGCCGCGCCGGTGATCTGGCGCATCGAGGTGCCCTCGTGGCCTTGCTGCGCAAACAGCGCTTCGGCGGTGTCCAGGATGGATTCGCGGGTAGTGGGAGTTCTGATTTCTTGCATAAGGTTGAATTCAAACGTTCGTTTAAAAATCATTATGCGTTAGCGAAGAATGAGAAGCGAGCCTCGGCTATCCCCAATAGGGTTTACCCCTAACGTGCGCCTGCAACATCCCTTGTGCACTAGGTGGCGGGCTTGTTGCACCGGGTCAGCTAGACCGGAAGGATGAGCTGACGCACGCACTTGCATGAGCGCGCCTCGGCCGCCGGCACGATCCTGAACCGTTCGTCCTCGGACGGCCGACCTAGGATGAATGTGGTCTGGAAGGCAGGGGCAAAACGCCGCAGTATCAGCGCGAGGACTCAATTGCGTTGTACCGGCGATGCAAGGGGCTCGCCCGCGCACCAGGCCGGTGCGCTCGCCCTAGACGCCCTGACACAGGAGCGGGACATATGAAAACGTACCGAGTGGGACTGTTGGTTGACGGGTATGAGCAACCCGGCTGGATGCATGAGATGGTGGATTGGCTCGTCCATAGTCAGGATTTCGACATCTCGGCCTTACTGGTGATGAACGCCGAGGCGACGTCGGCGGCGCCGCGCCTGGCCGTCAGGGCACTGTTCGGGACGCTGTCGCGCTTCGAGGGCCGGATGCTGCCGGCCAAGCAACGCCAGATGCTGTCGTGCGCCGATTTGCGCAAGAGCATGCCGTCCCCGTCAGTGCCGGTGCTGCCGCTGGAGGCGGGGCAGGCCGCGCCGGGGGCCCAGGAGGCGGTGACGGCTTTGGGGCTGGACCTGGTCATCACGCTGGGTTCGTCATGCGCGGCCCGTGAGCAAATGGCCGAGTGGGCGCGCTTGGGGGTCTGGCAGTTGAGCTATTCGGATATTGCCGTGTCGACCAGCCGCTACGCCGGTTTCTGGGAGGTCTTTCAGCGCGAGGATCACACGACCGTCAAACTCTGGCGAATCGGCGCGGCGGCCGAGCAGGATGAACTGCTGGACCAGCGCAGTTTCAATACGGAAGTGTTCTGGTTGAAGAATCAGGCCCGCGCTTTCAGCCTGGGAAATTTCATGGTCTACGACGCCTTGCAGGCCCTGGCGCGCGCCCGCCAGAGCGAGCCGGCGCCCGACATGCAGATCATGAGCGGCCCGCGCCGGGCCGACCCCGGGGAGTGGGACAGCGCGGCGTATATTGCGCGCCAGGCGTGGTTAATGTCGGATTTGATTGTGCGGCGCATCATGAAGCGCAATGTGCGTTGGCGGATTGGTATGTTTCCGTCATCCCGGCAACAGGCGGTGGTATCCGAAGCCATGGTGCTGCAACCTCCCAAAGGTAGGTTCTTCGCAGATCCGTTTGTTTATACGCACGATAAAAAACCATATATATTTTTTGAAGATTACGACTTCACTTCACGGAAGGGCACGATTTCGGTCGCGACCTACTCCGACGGGGCTTTCCGACTGTTGGGCACTGCCTTGAACCTGCCTTATCACCTGTCGTTCCCGTATATTTTTGAACACGACGGTGTGACCTACATGGTTCCGGAAACGTGCGGAAATCGCAGTATTGAATTATGGAAATGCACTGAATTTCCCCTGAAATGGGAGCTCGATGTCACGTTAATGACTAATATATCCGCCGTGGATACCATTATTTTTAAACACGGAGAATATTGGTGGTTATTAACGAATATCGATAGAACAGACGGCCAAAGCCATTGCGATGAATTATTCGCGTTCTTCTCGGATTCGCCGCGCTCGACCGAGTGGACGCCGCACGCCTGCAACCCCATCGTGCGCAACCCGATGCGCGCCCGCAACGCGGGGATCGTTGTCTCGCCTAGCGGAGAGGTGATCCGCTGTGCCCAGTACCAGGGCTTTTGCCACTACGGCAAGGGCGTGTCGCTGAACCGTATCGAAGAGCTGACACCATCCACGTATGTGGAAACGGATGGCGAAATTCACTACGCCAGCTTTTTACGCAAGCGTCATGCTTCAATGCACCATTGGCACCATCAGGGGGGTCATACCGTATTTGACTTCGCCTATATGGAGTAAATGAAGCCCGGCGCGCCAAAATAAAAATGTTACCTATATTTCGATTCGATGATCCGGAGCGGGCAGGGGTGTGTCCGCGGAAACATATCGAAAGTTCTTCGGTGCAGATTTCGGCATATCGGCCGCCACGGGCCCGCGACCCGCTGCGGCTTTTTTGCTGCCCGCTTTTGGCCCAAATCGTTACCATTCAAGCCTTTCGGGGCAGGGCCTCATAGGGGGAGACCGCCCGGGTGCCTGGGAAAGCTGGTGAAAACCCTAGCGGTAGAAAGGCGGAGGGACAGCTCTCATCCATATTTACGAGAGTGATTAAGGCTAACGAATGATTTCTGTTTTTATCGGATTATATCGCCCTGAAACGTCTTGATTTTGAAGGTTTCGAACCATAAGATGGGTCCATGCCATCCGTTATGTTGGCTACCAAAGTTGCCCAGCCCAAATGCCCCGGTCCAGCTTCATTAGATATTCCGGGATATTGCGGACCACCCCCGCGGGGCTGGAAAAAAAATAGTCTTCAGCACAGCGAAGATCCCTTCTAGGCCCGTCGAAAAACCGGGAGGACACCATGGCCAAGATGGTCCTGATTGAAGCCCATCCGCTACTGCGGTTGGGGTTGTGGCAGATACTCAGCAAGTTGGACGATGTGTGGGAAATCGAGGGTATGGGCTTGGCGGACTTGTCCAAGGCCGATGGCGCGCACGCTGGCGCCGATCTCTTGATCTATGGGTTGCCGGTGGATACCGACGAAGCATGGAGCGCGCTGCATGAAATTCAGCGTGTTCTGACGCCCAAGCGGATTCTGCTGTTGACGGACGTGATGCCGTTGCCGATGCCGGTGCAAGGCTTGCCCGGCGCCAGTGTGTATGGCTGCTTGATGAAGACGGCTTCGGTCGAGATTCTGGAAGCCGCGATTCGCCTGGTCATGGCCGGCGGTCAGTGCTTCCCCAGCGAGCAGGCATTGCAAGCGCCTGCCTCGACGGTCTGCGCGCTGCCGCCACGTGATGGCGACGACGCTTCCAGCAAGGGCTCCATGCCGGTCAGCGCCGGTGCGCAGCTGCTTCAGATCACGCCGCGTCAGTACGAAGTGCTGGTGTTGCTGGCCAGGGGGTATCCGATCAAGACGGTCAGCCGCATGCTGAACATCTCGGTTGCTACCGCAAAGACGCATGCTTGCACGCTTTACCAGCGTCTGCATGTCAAGAACAAGGGCGAAGCCGTATACGCAGCGCTGCAACGCGGCGCAACCTTGGAATGGCATGAGCCCAATGGCAGGGAATCGGACGCCGGGCAGATCTATGGGCGCAAGCTTGGGTAGTAATGGGCGCGCCGCCTGCCCGGCAGCCAGGAACAGGTCTGTTCTGTTGCTGCCGGGTTCGCCCCTCCATCCCGCCTAAGTCATACATCGCAGTGCCCGCAGACATTTCGGATGCGGCTTTCCTCCTCCAATCATCCTCCTGAACGAGATTCAGCGAACAGTGCCGCTGATAGCATGGGTCGTGTCCGCAAGCATGGGTCGAGAGCGCGAATCACAACGCCTCGCAATCGCGACCCAATAGCGCGGACAAGATTCCCTTGGGGCTGGCGCCGCACATAACCTGCCATCGCAGCGTGATGCGCCGACGCCATGGGAACCGTGAATGGGCCATGTGTCACAAGGTTCTCCCCGGGATGACAACCGTACTGATCGAAGACTACGCTCTGCTTCGCGTCGCGATCCAGCATGTGCTGGAGCGCGTACGGAACGCCGACGACATCCTGGCAATATCGCCAGCTCACCTCCTTAACATGTCCAGTTCGATCAACCGCCCAGTCGAGTTGCTGGTGATCGGTTGCAGCGGCGTTGCGGAACAGGACATCGGGCTTATCTCGCAGGCCATGGCCTTCTTCATGCCCAGGCTGGTACTGGTGCTGTATTCCGTGCTGGACCCCGCCGTGATGGGGGCGTGTGCGCGGGCAGGCGTGGCCGGTTATCTGCCCAAGGCTTCCAGCCCAGACGCGCTGGCCGCCGCCGTCAGCCTGGTGGTGGCGGGGGGCGAATGCTATCCGCAACCGGCCGGACGGCCCCAAGGCGTGGCGCAGGCGCCCATGCAGGAATTGCGTGAACTGACACAGCGCCAGGAAGAGATTCTTCAACTGTTGGTGCAAGGCAAGACCATGCGCGAGATCGGCCAGCATGTCGGCATATCCGTGGCCACGGTCAAGAGCCACGCGCGCACGCTGTACTGGAAGTTGAATGCGCGCAACCAGGCCGAGGCCGCCTACATCGCGGTGCAGATGGGCCTGGTGCGTAGCGGCGGCCCGCCGCCCACCCCGAAGAAGGATGGGCCGGGCTAAGGGGCGCCGGCCCCTTGCAGGCCACGCCTGTCGGCCGGGGTAACGCCCGGCCGTTTCTTTGGCCGCTGCCGGAAAGCGCGCAAGCAAAGCCAACGCAAAGCAAAAGCAAAGCAAAGCAAAATAAAAAAACGGTAGGGATCCATCGATCTCTACCGTTCATTCAACGCTTGGATCCTCCACGCGGGTAGCCGTTACCGTTCACCCTCGCGCGGGACCACATCCACCGTTGGCGCCGGCGCCGCTGCCGTCGTTGCGCGCTTGCCCACCACCTTCGCGAACTCCCGTTCAGCCGCCGCCAGCACCGCATCCACGTGCAGGTGGGTCAGCGCGTACTGGCGCGCGTTGGCGCCCAGCGTTTCGCGGATCTGCGCGTTGTAGCTCAGCTTGCGCACCGCCTCCGCCATGGCCTCGGCGTCCTCGGGCGGCGTCAGCAGCCCGCAGCGCGCCACCACACCGGCAAGCTCGGTGCCCGGCGCCGCGCCGCACACCACCGGGCGGCCGCTGGCCAGCATGCCGGTCAGCTTGGACGGCATCACCAGATCGGCCGCGCCCGCGCGTTGCGGCAGCAGATGAATATCGGCCGTGTTCAGCAGCGCGCCCAGCCGATCGGCCGGCTGCAAGTCCAGAAAGCGCACGCGGGGCAGGCCCTGGCACGCCGCTTCCAATGGCGCGCGCTCGGGCCCCTGACCGCAAAAGATGAACCACAGGCGGCTTTCGCGGCCCAGGCGCCGCGCCACGTCGGCCAGCGTCTGCAAGCCTTGCTTGCCGCCCATGTTGCCCGAATACAGCGCCACGATCGCGTTCGCGGGTATGCCCAGTTGCGCACGGTAATCCCCACCTTGCGCGCGCGGTGTGATGGCGTTGACGTCGATCCAGTTCGGCAGCAGCACCGCGCGATCAGGTTCGACTCCCTTGGCCAGGGCCAGGTCCAGCATGCGATTCGAAATGGTGGACACGCGATCAAAGCGCCGCATCAGCCAGCGCTCGCCCCGCTTGACCAACGCGCGCAGGCCCGCTCCCTTGAGCAGGCCCAGTTCAAAGGCCGCGTCGACCTCGTAATCTTGAATGTGCAGCCACGCGCGCGCGCCGCACAGCCGCGCCGTGATCCATGCGGCGGGCGCGCAGAACAGCGCCGGTTCCACCACCAGGATCAGGTCCGGCCGGCCCGCTGCCGCGCGCAGCAGCGATGGCAGGCTGGACACCGCGAAGCTGGCCAGATGGATCAACCGCTTCAGGCCGCCGGGGCGCGCGGGCACCCACAGCGGCGCACGCCGCACGGTCACGCCGCGCCGCTCTTCTTTGCGATAGCGGCCGGCGCGGTAGCCGTCGTGCACTTGCCACTGCGGGTAGTAGGGCGGGGCGGTCACCACGCTGACCTCGTGCCCATGCGCGGCCAGCCACTCGGCCAGCTCGGCGCTGTACTTGCCGATGCCGGTCAGTTCGGGCGCGTAGTTGATCCCGTAGATCAGAATTTTCATGGCGCCGTCGCCATGCGCGGGCGCACCGGGCGGCAGGGATTGCCATGGCACACCATCGCCGCCGGCATATTGCGAAACACGGAACTGCGCGCGCCCACCACCGCTTCACGGCCGATGGTTACGCCCGGCCCCACGAAAACATCGGTGGCGACCCACGCGCCGTCTTCCACGCGCACCGCGCGTTCGCGCAGGGGGAAGTCGGGCTGGCCGGCGTCGTGGTCGGCGGCGCACAGGTAGCTGCGCTGCGACACCACGGCGTGGGCGCCGATGTGGATGGGGCCCAGGCTGTACAGCACCGCGTCGTCGCCGATCCAGGCGTAATCGCCGATTTGTACTTTCCACGGGTAGGTCACCGTGGCCGTCGGCCGGATCAATACCTTCTTGCCCACCTGCGCGCCGAAGCAGCGCAGCAGCCAGCGCCGAAACCCATACGCCACCTGGGGCGACCACCGAAACAGCGTGGCCTGCACGGTCCACCACAGCTGCACCGTCAGCGCGGAGCGGCCACGCTGGCCGGGGGCCAGCGCAAAGCGGTCCAATTGCTGAAGCGCGCTCATTTGGCGGCCCCCGGCACGGCGTCCGCTTGCGTTCCGTTGGCGCGCGCCAGGCGGGCCTTTTGCAGTTCTTCGGTCTTGATGCGGATCTGCCAGTAGTACATGGCGCGCGCCACCGCGTAGTCATAGCCCGCCTTGCCGTCCAGGAAACCCAGGCGGAACACATACGAGTGCAAGAACGAGATGGGTGCCTTGAACGGCATGGCCTGGAAAATACGCTTGAGCAATGCGCGCGCGCCCACGTTGGCTTCACGCGGATCGTTCATCAGGCCCTTGGTGCGCAGGTTGGCTTCCCAATCCGAATAGCGGTTGTGCTTGTCGAAATAGTGAAACAGGGAATCGTGGTCGTTGTGCACCATGCGCTGGCGCAGCGCAAAGGTCTCGCCCTTGACCTGCGGCTGGTAGTGGCCTTCCACTTCCCACATGTGCGCCACGTCCAGGTCGTCGTAATCCAGAAAGCGCGATTGGTCGCGCGCCAGCAGCGCCAACTTGTAGACGCGGTGGCCGTGCACCAGCTTCTTGCCGCAGAACACGTAATCGAAGGGCACGAACGCGCCGCCCGCGCCCGCTGCGAAACGCGGCAGCACCTCGCGGATTTCGGCGGCAAGCTGCGGCGTCATTTCTTCGTCCGCGTCCACGTACAACACCACCGGGTGCGAGAAGGGCAGTTGCTCCAGGCACCACTGCTTTTTCTTCGGGTACTTGCCGTTCCACTGAAAATTGGAAACGCGCGCGCCCAGGGCGGTGGCCATCGCGCAGGTGGCGTCGGTGCTGTTCGAGTCCACCACGAACACTTCATCGAACTCCACCAGCGCCTTCAGGCACTTGGCGATGTTGCGCTCTTCGTTCTTCGTCATGACAACCACGGATACCGGTATTTTCTGCATGATGCTGTCCTGTTCAGGGCGTGCCGCGTTGCATCAGCGGCTGGAATAGCGCGATGACGTTGCGGCAGTGCCGCTCTAGGGAAAAGGCGTCGGCGCGTTCGGGGCCTTGCGCGGCCAGTTGCTCGCGCATCTTGGCGTCGTAGGCCAGCCGGCGCACGGCGTCGGCCAAGGCCGCCGCGTCGCCCACCGGCACCAGCAGCCCGTAGCGCCCGGCGTCCAGAATCTCGGCGGGGCCATGCGGACAGTCGGTGGAGATCACCGGCACGCCCAGGCACAAGGCTTCCACCAGCACGTTGCCGAAGCTCTCGCGGATGGACGTCAGCACAAAAGCGCCGGCGCTGGCGATGACGGGGAACGGGTTGTCGATGTGGCCGGCCAGCGTGACGGGGCTGCGCGAGGGGCGCTCGTCGATACGCTTTTGCAGCGCGTCGTGCTCGGACCCTTCGCCCAGGATGGTGAAGGCGATGCCCGGGTCGTCCAGCAAGGCGGCCGCATCCACCAGCGTGGCATAGTCCTTCACGGCTTCCAGCCGGCCCACCGCCACCACGTGATAAGGCGCGGCAGCGTCGCCTTGCGTGCGCTGCGCGCCTTGGCGGCGCACGTTGTCCAGCGGCACGCCGTTATAGATGGTGTGGACCTTGCCGCGCAGCGGCGGAAACATGCTGACCAGGTCTTCCTTGACGCCGCGCGACACGCCCACCACCGCGTCGTGGCGCCGATACGTCTGGCTGACCAGCCAGCACTTCAGGCGCCGCATTTTTGACGCGCCGTAATGAATGGCCGGGCTGCTGTGCTCGAACGCCACGGTGCGAAACGTGCCGCCCAGTATCTTGCGGGCCAGCACCACCAGCATGTTGCACAGCAATCCGTGCGAACACACGATGGCCGGCTTGTCGCGGCGGATCTGCGCCAACAGGCGCATGAACGCCACGGGCAGCATCAGCCGCAGCTTGGTGGGCGATTCAATGATGGGCAGGGCGCGCGTCACCTTCGGGTTGGCGACGGGGTATTCGCGGTTGCGCGAACGCAGCAGGAACAGGCCCGAATCAACGCCCTGTTCCGGCAGGGCATCCACGATGAAGGCAACGCATCTACCGACGCCGCCGTGCAAGTCTGGCGCGACAAACAAGACATCAGGCATGAGGAATCACTCGAGGTGGCGTCCGGCGCACGGCATCCGGACGGTGGCTGGGGGATAGCGGGGAACGGGGCGCGTCCGCGCGGGGCACGGGCATGATCTGCGCATTGCGCATCAGCGACAGGCAATAGCACAACAGGAAGCCGGTGAACGCGGTCTTGGGCGCATAGGCCAGCCCACCGGACAGGGAATCGATGAAGATGTAGATGGGCGCCGTGGCCAGCAGGTAGCGCCGGTGCATTTCCAGGCCGGGATGCGCGTATCGCCGCAACAGCGTCAGCAGCAATATCAACAGCGGCGGCAGCATGATCATGATGGTGCCGACCACGCCGAACTTCATCAGGTAGAAGGCCCAGGAGTTATGCGCGAACGTGCTCAGTTCAAAGCCGTTTTCGCCCATGACCCAGCTGCGAAAGCCCGCGCCCTTGCCGAACACGGGGCTTTCGGCAAAGTAGTCCATCTGCCCCTGCATTTCCTGGATGCGCGCGCCGTAGCTGGAATCTTCGTCCAGCTTTTCCACGCTGAAGATGCGGTTGGTCAGCACGTCCAGGTAGCCGATGCTGGCAAACACCAGCACGCCCGCAACGGCGGCGGGGGCGAAGATCAGCACCGCGCGCCGGCGCAGTTCGGGGCCCGTGCCCAGCAGCACGGCAATCACCACCGACACCGCCAGTTGCAGGTACTGGCTGCGGTTCAGCGAAAACACCAGCGCCAGCAGCATGTACAGCGTCAACGCATAGGCTTTGGGACCGGACACGTTCAAGGTGCGCCGGAACGTCAGCAGCGACACCACGCCAAACGGAATGGCCCACACGCCCAGCCGCACGTTGCGCAGCGGGTTCGATACGCTGAACCCCTGCAACTGTTCCAGCAGCATCAGCGTGGCCACCGCCAGGCAGGCCGCCACGATGTACTTTTGCAGCACGGCGTAGGCGGCCGGGCTATCGATGTCCTTGTAGCAAAGGAACGGCGTGCACAAGAAGTAGAAGACGATGCGCAGGTCGCGCGCCACGTCGCCGGTTTCAATGCCGGGGTGGTGCATGGACACCAGCAGCAGATAGATTACCGACATGGCCTGCAAGCCCAGCAGCGCGCCAAGCAGGCCGCGGGGCAGGGCGTAGGCGCTGGGCTCGGCCAGCCGCAGCGCCTTGACGGCCAGCATGGCCACGAACAGCACATCGAAGGGCGACAGCTTGAAGCTGCCCACGCCCAGGATGAAGCGGTCGTCGTTCAGGGCCAGCGCGGTGAAGGCGAACAGGCCCAGCAGGTGCAAAGTGGATAAGCGGCGGTGCGGGCTCATGTCGGCGTCGTCCTAGTGCGCGGCCCAGTCGTCGCGTCCGAAAATCTTGGTGGTCAGCTTTTCGAACAGGTAAGACAAGTCGCCCTGGCGCGCGTGCGCGGCCACCTTGGACGCGCGGCATGACAGTTCGAATAGCTTGCCCAGGCCCGGTTCGGTGCGCCGGATGCGCGTGACGATCTGCTCGCGCTCTTCCAGCAGCACGTCCTGCATCAGCGCCGTTTTGGTTTCGTCATGCGCGGTGTAGACGCCCAGCGCGTCCGGCACGATCAGGTTCTTGCCTTCGCGCAGCAGCCGGCTCCACAGTTCCAGGTCCATGCAGTAGCGCATGCTTTCCTGCAACAGCCCGTACTTGCGCAGCAGGTCGCGGCGGAAGATGGCCGACTGGTTGGGTATGGACGCCTTCACCACCGTCAGCGTGCCGCGATTGACGGGCGTGTAGTGGATCTTGCGAAAGATGTGGTTGTTGGCATCGGCCACGAACAGGTTGCCGCTGACGATCGGCGCGCGGCCCCGTGCGGCCGCGGCGCCCAGCTTGCGCAAGGCGCCGGGGAAATACAGGTCGTCGGAATTCTGCCAACCGACATAGTCGCCCGTGGCGCGTTCGAAGCCCTTGTTGATGGCATGGGACTGGCCCCGGTCCGGGGTGCTTTCCCAGTACGTCAGGTAGCGCTCGTACTTGCGGATGATGTCCACGCTGCCATCGGTCGAGCCGCCGTCGATGATGATGTATTCCAGACGCGGATACCCCTGGTTCAGCACCGACAGGATGGTGCGCTCCAGGAACTTGGCCTGGTTGAACGAGGGGGTCACGATGGTCACCTTGGGCAACAGGCCGCCGGCGATCGGCGCGGGCGGACGCAGCTCGCGGACGAAGTCGATGAGCTGACGTGAATACTCGTTATGACGCTTGCGCATGTAAGACCTCAGCATGTAGGTGTTATCGGGTGGCCGCTGGCAACGCGCCCGGAAATTCGGGGCGGGATTGACGGATGGCGAGGGCCACGCCGGCCAGCGTGATCGCCGCATACGCCATGCGGCCCCACGCCGCGGCGTGTTCGCCCGCCGCGTGCACAAGGCCCGCCATGACACACAGCATCGCCAGTCCGCCCAACCCGTTCAGGATGGCGACGGCGCGGGAATTGCCCAGCCCCAGCAAAGAAAAGTGGGCCGCGGCGTTCAACGACAGCAGCCCGGAGGCCACGATCAACAATTGGAAAGTCCCCAGGTGCCCGGCCGCCACGTTGTCGCCCAAGAGCAGGTTCAACAAGGGATGGCTGACGGCCAGCACGGCCAGCGTGGCGGTGGCGGACAGCACCAGGTTCCATCCCATCATGCGGCGGATCTCGCGTTCGACGGCGCCCGCGTAAGGCGGCGACACCGACAGGCGCGTCACGCGCGGCATGGCTTTCTGGAAGATGGCCACCGACGCGGTGTGGATGATCTGCCCCACCTGCACGCCCACGGTGTAGATGGCCAGCGCGGCCGGGCCCATCATGCTGCCCACCAACACGCGGTCGACCGATCCGAAGGCCAGCGCGCTAAGGCTGTTCAGCCATGACCAGCGTGAAAACTTGAAGGCGTCCATCATGGCGCCCCGATCGCGCACCGGCCGCACCAGCACATGGCCGTAGGTGCGCGAGAACACGCGCATCTTCACGCTGCCCGCCACCAGCAACCCCAGCGCCTGTGCCAGGCCGGTGTAGGTGGGCGATGCGGTCATCCAGGCGGTGGCGCAGGCCAGCGCCATCGTGCCGCTGCGGCTGAAGACCTCGCACAGCGCGGTGGCGCGAAAGTCCTCTCGGCCTTTCAGGCAGCCCGAAAACAATTGGTCGTACTGCTGCGTCAGGTAGATGGCCAGTGCCGGCAAGGCCAGCAGCGTGACGGCCACGCCGCCGAACGTGGCGGCCGGCCAGGCCAGCCCCACCACCGCCCACAACAACACGGCGGCCAGCGTCACCACGCCCAGCGCGCAGCCGATCAGCGACATGCTGACCCCCGCCGCGCGATAGGCGCCGCCGGGCTCGTGCATCCGCTCGGACACCAGCTTGGTGGCGGTTACGGCCGCGCCCAAGTTGGCGGCGTTGCCGAAGCCGGCCAGCGCGATGATCATCGAGTACTGGCCAAAGCCCACCGTGCCCAACTGCCGAAACAGGATGGGCAGCGCGATCAGCGCGGCGACCGGGCCGATACCGTATTCCACCAGCCCCCAGAAGGAGGCGTTGCCGGCGATGTGTTTCCTGACGAATCCAAACATCGGGATGCCTGTGGTGAGTGCTGGCGCGGCCGTCAGGCCACGGGCAGCGCCGATTGGGGTTGATCCGCGCGTTCACGCAGGAAGTGCTGGTAGGCCAGCGCGATGCCGTCCGTCAACGACACGGCGGGTTGCCAGCCCAGCGCCGTCACGCGCGACGAATCCATCAGCTTGCGTGGCGTGCCGTCGGGCTTGCCGGTGTCGTAGACGATGCGGCCTTGATAGCCGACCACGCGCGCCACCAGCGCCGCCAGGTCCGCGATGCTGATGTCCTTGCCGGCGCCGATGTTGTAGATGCCCTCGGCGTCGGGGTGTTCCATCAGCATCACGCAGGCCTTGGCCAGATCGTCCACGTACAGGAACTCGCGCAGCGGCGTGCCCGTGCCCCAGATCGTCACGCTGTCCTGACCGGCTTCGCGGCCTTCATGGAACTTTCGGATCAGCGCCGGCAGCACGTGGCTGCTGTGCAGGTCGTAGTTGTCGTGCGGGCCGTACAGGTTGGTCGGCATGGCGCAGATGAAGCGTGCGCCGTATTCGCGCTGATAGGCTTCGCACAACTTCAGGCCCGCGATCTTGGCGATGGCGTAGGGTTCGTTGGTGGCTTCCAGCGGGCCGGTCAGCAAGGCGTCTTCGCGGATCGGCTGGGGCGCCTCGCGCGGGTAGATGCATGACGAACCCAGGAACAGCAGCTTGCGCACACCGGCCGCATACGCGGCGCGGATCACGTTGCACTGGATCATCAGGTTCTTGTACAGAAAGTCGACCGGATGATTCTGGTTGGCCAGGATGCCGCCGACCTTGGCGGCGGCCAGGTACACCACATCGACCGGCGTGGTCGAAAAGAAGCGGTGCACCTGGTTCTGGTTTTCCAGGTCCAGCTCGGCCCGGCTGCGGGTCAGCACGTTGGGGTAGCCGCGGCGTTGCAGTTCGCGGGTGATCGCCGCGCCCACCATGCCGCGATGGCCCGCCACGAACACGCGTTGGTCCAGGTTCGTCATGGCGCGCTACTCCTTGTAGGCGTAGATTTCGTAACCGTTCTGCTCGACCAGCGCATCGCGGCGCGCGTCCCTCAGGTCGGCTTCCACCATTTCCTTGACCAGCTCCGCGAACGTGGTGCGCGGCGACCAGCCCAGCTTTTCGCGCGCCTTGGTCGGGTCGCCCAACAGGGTTTCCACTTCGGTCGGGCGGAAGTAGCGCGGGTCGACCCGCACGATGACCTGGCCGGGCTTGACGTCGTGCACCGGCGAGAACAGCACGGTGGCCGTTTCTTCCAGGCCTTCGCCTTCCCATGCCAGCAGGATGCCCAGCTCGCGCGCGGCCGTATTGATGAATTCGCGCACGCTGTATTGCAAGCCGGTAGCGATGACGTAGTCCTCGGGCGTGTCCTGTTGCAGCATCAACCACTGCATTTCGACGTAGTCACGCGCATGGCCCCAATCGCGCAGCGCGGACAGGTTGCCCAGGTACAGGCATTCCTGCAAACCCAGCACGATGCGGGCCAGGCCGCGCGTGATCTTGCGCGTTACGAACGTTTCGCCGCGCTTGGGCGATTCGTGGTTGAACAGGATGCCGTTGCAGGCGTACATCCCATAGGCTTCGCGGTAGTTCACGCTGATCCAATAGGCGTAGAGCTTGGCGGCGGCGTACGGGCTGCGCGGGTAGAACGGGGTGGTTTCCTTCTGCGGCGTTTCCTGCACCAGGCCATACAGCTCGGACGTGGACGCCTGGTAGAAGCGCGCCTTGTTCTCCAGCTTCAGGATGCGGATGGCTTCCAAAAGACGCAGGGTACCCAGGCCGTCGGCGTTAGCGGTGTACTCCGGCTCTTCGAAAGAGACGCCCACATGGCTTTGTGCGGCCAGGTTATAGATTTCGTCCGGCTGCACCGATTGCACGATGCGGATCAGGCTGCAAGAGTCGGTCATGTCGCCGTGATGCAGCACGAAGTTGCGCGGCTTGTCATGCGGATCTTGGTACAGATGGTCGATGCGGGCGGTGTTGAACAGCGAAGCGCGCCGCTTGATGCCATGGACTTCATAGCCCTTGGCCAACAGAAACTCGGCCAGATAGGCCCCGTCTTGTCCGGTAACGCCGGTAATGAGTGCCCGTTTTGGCATGGTTGTATCCTTAAGACTTAGTGACTGCACGAAAGGAGCCGAAGGCTGCGGAACCAATGTGCAATGAGATTACTGTTGCACCCGCCGCTAAGATATCGGCCAAAAGGTCTAAGAGTTCAGCCTGTCGATAGGGAAAAAAGGATTGGATTGATTCATCCAGCGCGCCCAGCGCGGTGACCGCCAGCATGGCCACCAGGGCAGGGCGCCGGTTGACCGACAGGTAGACCAATCCCGTCAATACGGCGTAAGCCAGAAGATGCAGCCGCTTATCCCCAAACGCATCCGACATCTCCGCCGCCAGCCCGGGCAGGTTCCCCACGGTGATCAACACCAGGAAAAACAGCCCGGCGACCGGCAGGCAAAGCCGGGCTACGCCGGGTCGCCAGAAAGGTTCCTCCCATGGGCCCGCACCCCCGCCGCCGGGCAGCGCGAGCCCGGAGGGGTGGGCGCGTGGGGGCTCCCCCCCGCCGCCGGGCCGCCCCAGGGCGGGGGTAGCCCCCCCGGGGGGCAGCGCGTGCCCGCAGGGCCTGGCGCGTGGGGGCTCCCCCCCGCTGCCGGGCCGCCCCAAGGCGGGGGTGGCCCCCCCGGGGGGCAGCGCGTGCCCGGAGGGCTGGGCGCGTGGGGGCTCCCCCCCGCCGCCGGGCCGCCCCAAGGCGGGGGTGGCCCCCCCGGGGGGCAGCGCGTGCCCGGAGGGCTGGGCGCGTGGGGGCTCCCTAGACCCGGCCATACATGTCCTGGAAACGCACGATGTCGTCTTCGCCCAGATACGCGCCTGACTGCACTTCGATGATTTCCAGCGGGATCTTTCCCGGGTTTTCCAGGCTGTGGGTTTCGCCCAGCGGGATGTACGTCGACTGGTTCTCCGTCAGCAGGTACTGCTTGTCGCCGTTGTAGATCCGCGCCGTGCCCGACACCACGATCCAGTGTTCCGCCCGGTGGTGATGCATCTGCGACGACAGCCTGGCGCCCGGTTTCACCGTGATCCGCTTGACCTGGTAACGCGGGCCCTGGCCCACCGAGTCATACGACCCCCACGGGCGCTGCACCTCGCGGTGATGGTTCAGCTCCGACCGATGCTGCGTCTTGAAGATCTCGACCAGGCGCTTGACGTCTTGCGAGCGGGACTTGTGCGCGACCAGCACTGCGTCGGCGGTTTCGATCACCACGATGTCATCCAGGCCCACGGAAGCAACCAGCCGGCTGGTCGAATGGATCAGGCAATTGCGCGAATCCTCCACCATCACATCGCCCGTGGTGGAATTGCCTTCCACCGTCTTTTGGGCGATGCCCCAGACCGCGTCCCACGCGCCCACGTCGCTCCACGAGGCCGCCAGCGGAATCACCACGGCGCTGTCGGTGCGTTCCATGATGGCGTAGTCCATCGAATCGCTGGGGCAGGCCTCGAACGACGGCCCATCCAGATGAAACAAGCCCGCTTCGCCATGCCCCGTGGCCACCGCCGCCTGCACCTGTTCCAGCATCTTGGGCGCCAGCCGCGCCATCTCGGACAGGAATACCGACGCCTGGAACGCGAACATGCCGCTGTTCCAGTAATAGCCGCCGTCATCGATCAGCCGCTGCGCGACTTCGGGCGACGGCTTTTCCACAAAGCGGCGCACGCGGCGCGCGGGCGCCATCACGCCGGGTTCGTCAGACTGGATGTAGCCATAGCCGCTAAGCGGCGCGGTGGGGGTGATGCCGAACGTGACCAGCGCACCCTGGCGCGCCGCCTCATAGGCCTGCGCGAAGGCCTGCCGAAGCACGTCGCCGTCTTCCAGCACGTGGTCGGACGGCATGATCAGCATGATGGGGTCTTCGCCGTCGCGCATGGCGCGCAGCGTGGCGGCGGCAATGGCCGGCGCGGTGTTGCGCGCAAAGGGCTCCAGGATCACTTCCGCGTCCTTGATGCCCAGCTCCTGCGCCTGCTCGGCGGCAATGTACTGGTGCGCGTCGTTGCAGACCAGCATCGGCTTGGCCTGCGCGCCGGCGGACCCAAGCCGCAGCAGCGTGTTCTGCAACAGGCTGCGCGAATCGGTCAAACGGATGAACTGCTTCGGCAGCAGTTCGCGCGACAGCGGCCACAGGCGCGAGCCGGAACCGCCGCAAAGGATGACTGCCCGGTAGGCGGGAGGGGGATTCGTCATGGCGCTCACTCCTTGAAGTAGGCCTGGGTGTACGGATGCACGCCGGGATCGGCGGCGATCTCTTCCGCTTGCAGCCAGCGGTAGCCATGGTGCTGGCCGCGCGGAAGGGTTGCGGTATCCAACGAAAGCTCGGCCTCATACGCGAGGACGACATAGTGGGTGGAGCGTCCCGCTTCACCCGCGAAATTGGTGCCATAGAAGTGTTCGTACACGCCGCGCGGCGTCCACGATTCCGGGGCAATGGCCAACCCCAGTTCTTCACGCGCGATACGGTCCAGCGCGGCGCGCAGCGGTTCGTTCTTGCGGATGCGCCCGCCCGGCACGAACCAGGCGCCACGCGCCGGCGGGTTGGTGCGCAGCCCTGTCAGATAACGGCCGGCGCCGTCGCGCAACAACAGGTCGATGGACACCAGCGGCAGCATCTCCACCGCCTGGCGGAAGTCCGCGCGCGGCAGTACGCCCGTGGATGCCGCATCTGCCGTCATGGCCGCCGCTGCGCGCGCGGGCGCGCCGGGCCATCCCAATGGACTAGTAGACATTTCGACCCGTCCATCCCGACACGGCCGTGCGGGCGATGATCAGCAGGTCCATCCGGAACGTCCAGTGCTGGATGTAATAGATGTCGTGCTCGACGCGGTCGCTCATCTTGCGCAGCGTGTCCGTCTGCCCACGAAAACCATTGACCTGCGCCCACCCCGTGATGCCCGGCTTGACGCGGTGGCGCATCATGTAGCGCTGCACCAGGTCCTTGTACATTTCGTTGTGCTCCAGCGCGTGCGGCCGCGGCCCCACCACCGACATGTCGCCCATCAGCACGTTCAGGAATTGCGGCAGTTCGTCCAGGCTGGTGCGGCGCAAAAAGCCGCCGATGCGCGTAATGCGGGAATCGTTGCGCGTGGCCTGCGTGACGGTGCCTTGCTCCTGGTGCACGGTCATCGTGCGGAACTTGTAGACGTGGAACACCTTGCCGTCCACGCCCAGGCGGGGTTGTGTAAAGAACACAGGCCCGCGTGAGGTCAGCTTGATGGCCAGCGCAATCGACAGCATCAGCGGCGACAGGCCGATCAGCGCGCAGAACGCAAAGCTGCGGTCGAATACTTCTTTCGCCCAACCGCGCACGCCGGCGGCGGGCAGGCTGTTCAGCTGGATGGCGGGCAGCCCCAGAAATTCGCCGATGCGATGGCCCAGCAACTGGATCGACATCACATCCGGAATCCAGCGGATATCCACCAAGTCGTTGCGCAGGTGATACAGCACTTCGCGCAATTCCTGGCCCGCCTCCATCGGAAGGACGATCCAGATCTCGCGCACATTGTTTTCGTGCACGAAGGAATGCAGGTTGTCCAGATCGTGCAGGCGGCGCACTTGCGGCGGCAGGCTTTCGTGCGGCTCGGCGTAGATGCCCGCGACTTCATAGCCCGCGCCCCGGTAGCGTTCAACGCGGCGCCACAGGTCATGGCCCAGCGCGCCGAAGCCCACCAGCAACACGTTCTTCTTGTTCAGCCCGCGATCGCGCGCGGCGCCCAGCGCGGCGTAGACCGCGATACGTACGCCGGCCAGCGTCAGCGCCGCCATGCCGAACCAGGTAGCCGCCCACATGCGGGATATCGCGGCGGTCTGATGCATGAGAAAACTGACAAGGATGCCCAGCGCAAACACCGTGGCCCACGCGGCCAGGCTGCGCACGACCAGATCGGTCAATAGCCGCCCGCGCCATGACACATACAGGCGGAATGCGGGGAACAGGGCGATCACGCCCAGGCCGCACAAATAGATCAGGAATAGATGAATTTGCGGAGGGTCCGCCATTGCATCTTCCGAGAACTTCAAACCGGTGGCAGTCAGGCCGCAGGCGATCACGATCGCGGCATCGAGCAGGCGGTACAGATAGCTTGCTCCGCTGAATCTTGCCGATGTGTCCGAGTGGGACGGGTCCATCGCGCACTCCTGTTCGTGGGGAGTCTTCTTGCGGCGAAGAAAAAAACGATGCACTGCCGCAAAACATGTGGCTACCGACGAAATCTTATTGAGTGCGTGGCGTACCCGAAACCTCCAAACGATGTAGGAGAAGGCTTAGGGCATCCGTCGAATGTGCGGGGCTTCGAAAAGAGAGTGGAATGTCGCAACCCGTTACGCATCGGGCTCCATTCCAAGCAACGAAGTCATTCACAGTGGATTTGCCATGACGACATTTTTCGGAACGTTGAGCCGAGCCATCGCCGCTATCGCGCTCGTGTCCTCGCTGGGCGCTTGCGCCCTGTCTCCCGGTATGACCTTTAATTCCGGCCATCTTGTTGATCCCATGGACCCCAATTCCGTGGCGCCGATCAAGGAAATCACGCCAACCCTGGTGGTCGACGACCTGCGCAACCGCCAGGCGTTGATCGATAACGACGGCGTCCAAAAGCTGGTCGGCACCGTCGAGCCCTACCGCATCGGGCCGGGCGACATCCTTTCCATCGTGGTGTGGGATCACCCCGAACTCGTCCTTCCGACGCAAACCTATGCCATCGGGACTGGGGTTACCGAACTAGTCATGGGGGATACCGCCTCGGGCATACCGGGGTATACCGTCTCATCCACTGGATATATCCAATTTCCGTATACGGGACTGCTGAAAGTGGCGGGGTTGACGGAACTTCAGGCGCGCAATCTCATAGTCAATAGTTCCGGCAAGTACATCCAGGATCCGCAGATCACGGTACGCGTGCTGGGCTATCGAAGCAAGCGTGTCTACGTCGAAGGCGAAGTCAAGTTGCCGGGCACGGTTGCCATCAACGACATTCCGATGACTCTGCTCGAAGCGGTCAACCGCGCGGGTGGCTTGCTGCCCACCGCCGACCGCAGCGCCGTCTATGTCATTCGCGATGGCCGCCGTACTCGTGTGAACCTGCCCGCGCTGATCGAACGTGGCCAGGACTTGAATCAGGTCATGCTGAAGTCGGGCGACATCGTGCGCGTTACGCCGCGCGACGACAGCAAGGTGTTCGTGATGGGTGAAGTGTTCCTGCCCACCACGGTTGTGATGCGCGATGGACGCATGTCGTTGACCGAGGCGCTGGGCATGGCGGGTGGCCCGAACCAGTTGACGGCGGATGCATCGCAGATATTCGTTGTGCGCAGTACCGAGCAAGCGACGCCGCAGGTGTTCCACCTGAACGCCAAGTCGCCGCAAGCTCTGGCTGTTGGTGCGAAGTTTGAGCTGGAACCCAAAGACGTCGTGTTCGTGGATACGGCCGCGCTGGTGCGGTGGAACCGCTTCATCAGCAACCTGTTCCCGAGCGCGCAAACGGTGCAGACCGTCAAGTCGATCAACTAGTCCGCCTTTCGGGGCCTTCGGGCCCAAAACAACGCCTTTGGGGGCGCCGCATCCGCCGCGGCGCCCACGTCTGGAGAGCTGCATGTCGTTGCCCATCGAAGCATTCGAGCCGAACGTCCCGGCTCGCCAGCAGGAAACCCCGCTGTCCTCGCACGTGGACGCCATCATTTCGAATCGTTGGATGATCCTTGGGATCACCTTGCTCGCCTTCCTGGGCGCGCTGGCCTATGTGATGGTGACCCCATCCGTGTATTCGGCCGACATCATCGTGCAGGTCGAAGAAGAGATGCCGAACGGCCAGGCGCGGAGCCTGCTGGGCGACGTGTCCGCCATGTTCGACACCAAGGCAGAGACCTCGGGCGAAATGGAAGTGCTGCGTTCGCGCATGGTGGTGGGGCCGGCCGTGGACAAGTTCCTGTTGTACATCCACGCCAAGCCGCGTTATTTCCCCGTGGTGGGCGAATGGCTTGCGCAGCGCTATGAAGCGTTGCCGTATCCGTCCAGCCTGCCGCGCGGCGGCTATGCGTGGGGCGGCGAACAGATTGCGATCTCGCAGCTGGACGTGCCCAACGAATGGCTGGGCAAGCCGTTTCGCGTGACCACGCAAGGCGAGGGCCGCTACACGTTGACGGACAAGTTCACGGGCGCCACGTTCAGCGGCGCGGTGGGCAAGCCCGAACATTTCCTGTTGCCCGGCGGGGGCGCGATGGACGTGCATATCGACGCGTTGACGGGCCGGCCCGGCACCGAGTTCACGATCTCGCGCAGCTCGCGCCTGGCGGCGATCGAAAACGTGCAATCGCACCTGGGCATCTTTGAACGAGGCCGCGCATCGGGTGTGATCGGCGTCACGCTGGAAGGCAACGACCCGGCACTGACCACGGCCGTGCTGAACCAGATCGGCCAGGAATACGTGCAGCAGAACGTCAACCGTAAAGCGGCGCAGGCCGAGAAATCGCTGGGCTTCCTGGAACAGCAACTGCCCATCCTGAAGGGCGAGCTGGACGCGGCCGAAACCAAGTACAACGCCTTGCGCAACAAGCGCGGCACCATCGACCTGTCCGAAGAAGCCAAGCTGATCCTGGCGCAGTCGGTGGACGCGCAGACCAAGGTGATGGAGCTGCGCTCCAAGCGCCAGGAGCTGATCACGCGCTTTGCCCCCACGCACCCCAGCATCGTCGCGATCGATCGCCAGATCGCGTCGCTGTCGGGTGACGTCAGCCGCATCGGCAACAACATCAAGGCGCTGCCCGACCTGGAGCAGGACGTGGTGCGCCTGGTGCGTGATGTGCGCGTCAACACCGAGCTGTACACGGGCTTGCTGAACAACGCCCAGCAACTGCGCTTGATCCGCGCCGGCAAGGTCGGCAACGTGCGCATCCTGGATGCCGCCGTGCAGCCGGACCGCCCCGTGCGCCCCAAGGCCGCGATCATTATCGGCGTGGCCACGGCCATCGGTTTGATCTTCGGCATGCTGTGCGCCTTTGTGCGCAATGCGCTGTTCGGCGGCCTGTCGGAACCCGACGACGTTGAACGCTACACGGGCCTGCCGGTGCTGGCCGCCATTCCGTACAGCGACATGCAGGACAAGCTGTGGCGCCGCAGCCGCCGCAAGAACGCCACGGTGCCCGCGCTGCTGGCGCAAAGCCAGGGCAACGCGCCACCTATCGAAAGCCTGCGATCGTTCCGCAACGTGCTGCAAGCGTCGCTGCGCCAGTCCGCCAACAACATGGTCATGTTCACCGGCCCGGTGGCGGGCGTGGGCAAGTCGTTCCTGTCGGCCAACTTTGCCTTCATCCAGGGCGGCGTGGGCAAGCGCGTGCTGCTGATCGACGCCGACTTCCGCAAGGGTCAGCTGAACCGCTATTTCGGCGTGCCCAAGGAAGACGGCTTGTTCGAAGTGCTGTCCGGCACGATCCCGTTGACGCGCGTCAGAAAGCACAGCGTGTCCGAAGGCGTGGACTTCATCGCCACCGGCGCGGTCACCTTCGATCCGTCCGAGCTGCTGGCTTCGCCCGTGTTCGGCGCCACCTTGCGCGAGCTGTCCTCGCAATACGACATGGTGATCCTGGACACGGCGCCGGTGCTGTCCTCGCCCGATGCGGCCGTGGTTGGCACGCATGCCGCCGCCGTCATGGTGGTGGTGCGCTCGGGGATGAACACGGTGGGCGAAATCCGTGAAACGGCCAAGCGCCTGATCCAGGCCGGCGCGCCGGTGGACGGCGTGCTGTTCAACGGCTTGAAACTGATGCCGGAACGCTTTGGCTTCCGGTCCAAGTATGGGAATTATCGATACTCCCGTGCGGCGTATTACGGCGATTTCAAACAGAACGGTCCCAAGTAACGCCACCCGGAGAAACTGGCATGCACGGAACTTTTGGCTGGGATACCCCGCAAATTCTGGATGCGGTTTTCAAGGCTTACGACATACGCGGCACGGTGCCGGACGAAATTGACGCGCGCTTCGCGCACAGCCTGGGCATGGCGGCCGGCACCAAGGCGCGCGAGCTGGGGGCGCGGTCGATGGTGGTGGGGCGCGATGGCCGCTTGAGCAGCGTTGAGCTGGCGGCGGCGTTGCAGGCCGGGCTGCGTTCGGCGGGCATGCATGTCATCGACATCGGCATGGCCACCACGCCGATGGTGTATTTCGCCACGCGGCTGATGGACACGGGCGCGGGCATCGCCGTCACGGGCAGCCACAACCCGCCCGCCCATAACGGCTTCAAGATCGTGCTGGACGGCGCGTCGCTGTACGGCGAGGGCATTACCGCCTTGCGCGACGCGATGCGCCTGCCGATCGAATCGGCCAGCGTGTCCGGCGGGCGCACGCAGATGCAGATTCAACCCTGCTACGCCGCGCGTCTGGTGGGCGACATCCGCATGGCGCGCCCGATGAAGATCGCCATCGACTGCGGCAGCGGCGTGGCGGGCGCGGTGGCGCCGGCGCTGTTTCGCGCCCTGGGATGCGAAGTCACCGAATTGTTCTGCGAGGTGGACGGTTCGTTTCCCGGCCACCACCCCGACCCGGCCGACCCGCAGAACCTCCAGGACCTGATTTATTGCCTGCGCTATTCCGATTGCGAGGTCGGGCTGGCGTTCGACGGCGACGGCGACCGGCTGGGCGTGGTGACAAAATCGGGACAGATCATCTGGCCGGATCGGCAGCTGATTTTGTTCGCCCGCGACGTGCTGTCCCGCAACCCCGGCGCGGAAGTGCTTTACGACGTGAAATGCAGCCGCCACGTGGCCCGCGCCATCTTCGAGGCCGGGGGCAAACCGACCATGTGCAAGACCGGGCATTCACTCATCAAAGCCAAGATGCGTGAGTCGGGAGCGCTACTTGCTGGAGAGATGAGCGGTCACATGTTTTTCAAGGAGCGCTGGTACGGCTTTGACGATGGGATCTACGCCGCCGCCCGGCTGCTGGAGATCCTGTCCGCTGCGCCGGACCCGTCTGCCCTGCTTGAAGGCTTGCCGCAGTCCTGCGCGACCCCCGAAATCAAGCTGGACACCGCCGAAGGCGAACAGTTCGAACTGGTGAAGCTGCTGCGCGAACAAGGGGAATTCCCCAGCGCGGTCTCCATCAACGACCTGGACGGCGTTCGGGTGGACTACGCCGACGGCTTTGGCCTGGCGCGTCCATCGAACACCACGCCGACGGTGGTTTTGCGTTTTGAAGGAGACACCGTGGCCGCACTGGCCCGGATCGAGGAGGATTTCCGCAACGCGTTCCGGCGCATTGCACCTCTCGTTCGTTTACCGTTCTAAGGAGCATCACGCGATGGGAAAGGCCAATTTTGCGATTGAGGCGTTAAGGGCGGATTCCGGCCTGGCGCAGAGCCCTGAGTGGCAGGCGTTCGCGCAGGCTGCCGAGGCCGCCGAACTTGACGCCAACACGCTGAAAGTCATTGAAGCAGCCGGTTTGTGCGTGGACCTGACCATGCAACGGCAATCGCCCGCGCTGGAAGCGGCGGCATTGAACCTGCTGCAAGCGCGCGGGCTGGCGGACGCCCGCCATTCGTTGTTCACGGGCGAACCCGTCAACTGGACCGAAGGCCGACCCGCCTGGCACACGGCCGTGCGCGCCGGGCGCACGCCCGAGCAACCGGACGGGCTGGACGCCGATTCCGTCTGCGAATATTCGCGCATGAGCGATTTCGTGCGCCGCGTGGACCAGACGGCAGATTTTTCAACCGTGCTCCATATTGGCATCGGCGGCAGCGACTGGGGTCCGCGCCTGGCGGTCCAGGCGTTCGGCGGGCCGTCGCAACGCCGCCAGATCCGCTTCGTGTCCAATATCGACGGCCACGCCTTCCATGACGCGGTGGCGGGCCTGGACCCGCGCCGCTGCCTGGTGGTGATTTCGTCCAAGTCGTTCACCACGTCCGAGACCATGCACAACGCGCGCGCCGCGATCGCGTGGCTCAAGCAGGGCGGGGTGGCGGACGTGTCCGAACACCTGGCGGCCGTGACCGCCAACGTGTCGGCCGCGCGCGCCTTGGGCGTGCCGGCCAGCCAGACCTTCAAGATGTGCGATTGGGTGGGCGGGCGTTATTCCGTGTGGTCGGTGGCCGGCTTGTCGATTGCGCTGACGGTGGGCGCCGACGTGCTGATCGGCATGCGCGCGGGCGCCGAGGCGATGGACCAGCATTTCCAGAATGCCCCCTTCGCCGCGAACGCCCCGATTCAGCTGGCCCTGGCCGGCTTGGTCAATTGCAGCGTGCTGGGCTACAACTCGCTGAACATTGCCGCGTACAGCGCGCGTCTGCTGCACCTGGTGACCTATTTGCAGCAGCTGGAAATGGAATCGCTGGGCAAGCGTGTCGCGGGTGATGGGACGGCGGTGGGCGTGCCCACGGCCCCGATCATCTGGGGCATGCCGGGCACCGACGGCCAGCACACCTTCTTCCAGTGGCTGCATCAAAGCGAAGATGGCGCGCCGGTGGATTTCATCGCCAGCCTGCAAGGCCATGCCGACAGCCCCGACGCCCATCGCCATCTGCTGGCCAACTGCCTGGCGCAGCGTCAGGCGCTGCTGCGCGGCAAGAACCTTGAACAAGCGTTGCAGGACGTCGCCCACATCGACGACCAGGAACGCGCGTTGAGCCTTGCCCAACACATGGTGCACCCGGGCGGCCGGCCGTCCACGCTGATCGTGCTGCGCCAGCTGGACCCGCGTGGCCTGGGTGCCTTGCTGGCCTTGTACGAACACAAGGTCTTCGTGCAAAGCGTGGTGTGGGGCATCAACCCCTTCGACCAGTTCGGCGTGGAGCTGGGCAAGCGGCTGGCCACGGGCATCGACCGCGAGCTGGCGGTGCCGGTGTCGGCGGGCGTGGTCGATTGGGGCCATGACGCGTCCACCTCGTACTGGATCGACCGCTATCGCAGCCACACCCAGGCGCCGCGTCCGCGTCATGCCTGGGTGCCGGGCGTGGCGGCGCATCTTTGACGGGGGCGGCGATGCCAGACATGCACGTGCTGGTGACGGGCGGGGCCGGCTACATCGGCACGCATACGCTGATTGCGATGCTGGCGGCCGGCCAGCGGCCGCTGGTGCTGGATAACTTCAGCAACGGCAGCCGCGAGGCCGTGCGCCGCGTCGAACAGCTTTGCGGGCAGCCGATAGCGCTGATCGAAGGCGATATCCGCACCCCCGGCCTGATCGAGCGCGTGCTGTCTGACGCCGCCGCGCGCGGGCAACCGGTGCAGGCGGTGTTGCATCTGGCCGGCTGCAAGGCCGTGGGCGAATCGGTGGCCGATCCGCTCAAGTACTACGACAACAACGTCACGGGTTCGATGGCGCTGCTGCGCGCCATGCGCGAGGCGGGCGTGTCGCGGCTGGTGTTCAGTTCATCGGCCACCGTCTATGGCGAGCCGCGGTTCCTGCCGTTCACCGAGGCGCATCCCCTGGCCCCGGCCAATCCGTATGGGCGCACCAAGCTGATGGTCGAGGAGATGCTGCGCGATGTCTGCACGGCGGACCCGACGTTCAGCGCGGTGACGCTGCGCTACTTCAACCCGATCGGCGCGCATCCCAGCGGGCAGATCGGCGAAAGCCCGCGTGACCTGCCCAACAACCTGTTTCCGTATCTGACCCAGGTGGCGGTAGGCCGCCAGCCGTTCCTGCGCGTCTTCGGCAACGACTACGACACCGTTGACGGCACCGGCGTGCGCGACTACCTGCATGTCATGGACCTGGCGCAAGGGCACGTGCAGGCCCTGGCGTACGGCGCCGGCCAGAGCGGCTTTGTCGCCGTGAACCTCGGAACCGGGCACGGCACCAGCGTGCTGGAACTGGTGCACGCCTTTGAAGCCGCCAGCGGCTTGCGCATTCCCGTGCAGATCATGCCGCGCCGGCCGGGCGATGTGGCGCGCACCTGGGCGGACCCGTCGCTGGCCGAGTCGCTGTTGGGCTGGCGCAGCACGTACGACGTGGCGGCAATGTGCGCCGACGGCTGGCGCTGGCAGCAGGGCAATCCACAAGGCTACGAGGCGGACGACGCCAGCCAGGGCGTGCAGGCCGCCGTGGCATAACCCCTATGCCATATCGGAGGCCTGTTGAAAAAGGGGCGCCAGCGGTTACAGTTGACGGGACTATTGCGTAGCACCGTCAATGAGGCATTCCCATGTTTGACATCCATACTCGGCCCGGGTCCACCCGCCCCGCACAGGGGCAGTCGCGATGAACGGGCCCACCTACATTCCCCCCGCCCACTGGAACCTGGACAGCATCGTGTCCGGCTTGCGCGAAGCGCGCGTCGCCTGGCGCGGCCCGCGCGGCCGCCTGCGCGAAGATTCCGGCCTGCGTGAATTCCCGTCCCAGGAAAGCCTGCGCCAGATCATCAAGGACCTTTGCGGCGCCTTGTTCCCGATGCGCCTGGGGCCGATCGATCTGCGTGAAGAAGTCGAAGACTACTACGTGGGCCATACCATCGGCGCCGCGCTGGATGCGCTGCTGCATCAGGTCTGTCTTGAACTGCAATACGTGGGCCGGCACGAACACGTCGACCCGGCCGAAACGCAGCGGCGCGCCATCGAAATCGTGCGCCAGTTTGGCGCCGAGCTGCCGCGCGTGCGCGCCGCGCTGGATCTGGACGTGACCGCCGCCTACCAGGGCGACCCGGCCGCGCACAGCGTGGACGAGGTGCTGCTGTGCTATCCCGGCGTGGCGGCAATGATCCACCATCGCCTGGCCAACGTGCTGTATCGGTTGAACGTGCCGATGCTGGCCCGCATCGTGGCGGAAATCGCGCACGCGGATACCGGCATCGACATCCACCCGGGCGCCACCATCGGCCGCAGCTTTTTCATCGATCACGGCACGGGTGTGGTCATAGGCGAAACGGCCATCATCGGCGACCGCGTGCGGCTCTATCAGATGGTGACGCTGGGCGCCAAGCGCTTCCCGCCCGGTGAAAACGGCGAGCTTAAAAAGGGCCTGCCGCGCCATCCGCTGATCGAAGACGACGTTGTCATCTACGCGGGCGCAACCATTCTGGGCCGCGTCACCATCGGCAAGGGCTCGACCATCGGCGGCAATGTCTGGCTTACGCGCAGCGTGCCGCCGGGCAGCAACGTCACGCAGGCCAGCCTGGTCAGCGACATGCCCGACTGTGGGCTGGGCGGCTGAACGCAGCGTAGGAATCAGGATGGATACCCAAGTCTCGGATCTGGCCGCGTTGCGCGGCTTTGTCGACCGCCACCCGCGGCTGTTCGTGCTGACGGGGGCGGGCGTCAGCACCGATTCCGGCATCCCCGACTACCGCGATACCGAAGGCGAATGGAAGCGCAAGCCGCCCATGACGCTGCAAACGTTCATGGGCGACGACCTGGCGCGCGCCCGCTACTGGGCGCGCAGCATGGTGGGCTGGCGGCGCTTTGGCCACGTTCAGCCGAACGAGTCGCATCGTGCCCTGGCGCGGCTGCAAGCGCGCGGCTTGATCACGGTGCTGGTCACGCAGAATGTGGACGGCCTGCACGAGGCGGCGGGCAGCCGCGACGTGGTGGACCTGCACGGCCGCCTGGATGAAGTGCGCTGCATGAACTGCGACTGGCGCGGTGGGCGCGCCGACTGGCAAGACCGGCTGCAAAACGGCAACCCCGCCTGGACGTTGCTGGACGCCACCGACGCGCCGGACGGCGACGCGGACCTGGAAGGCGAAGACTTCTCGCAATTCACCGTGCCGCCGTGCCCGCGCTGCGGCGGTATCGTCAAACCCGACGTGGTGTTCTTTGGCGAAACGGTGCCGCGCGACCGTGTCGACCGCGCCAACGCCGGCCTGATGAGCGCCGATGCGGTGCTGGTCGTGGGCTCGTCCTTGATGGTGTATTCGGGCTATCGCTTCGTGACCGCCGCGTCGCGCAATGGCATGCCGATCGCCGCCATCAACTTGGGTCGGACACGGGCCGACGGCCTCTTGACCCTGAAGGTGGAACAACCTTGCGCGGTCGCGCTGGAGGCCTTGTAACACGGGTTTTCGGCGGCCGGTTTTTGACCGGTTTAAGCAAGTGCTTGTCCTGTAAGCGTTTTTTGGCGCCGTTACAGACCTTTCCATAGGGTTGTCCACAGGATCTGTGGATAATTCCTAGGGAATACCCCCGGTTTTTCGATCATCCTGCATCGGCGAGCTCAGCCCCGTCCCCCAACAGGGCGCGGCGGGCGGCGTGCCAACTGCCGGCGTCCGGGGCATACAGCAGGCCGCCGGTGCGGTGCGTGGGCTTGTAGGGCGATCCGTCAAAGCGTGCCGCATAGCCGCCCGCCTCGCGGTGCAGCAGCCAGCCGGCGGCGTGGTCCCAGGCCGTCAGCTGGTTGTATAGCGCGATGTGGCAATGGCCGGCCGCCAGCATGCGGTATTCGTGGGCGGCGCAGCGCAGCGACGCCGTGCTGCCCAGGCGCGACAGGTGGCCGTTGACGGTCGTGCGCAGCGGCTCGGGCAGGGCACCCGTCGAGATCAGGCCGTCCATGTCCTCCAGCGGAGCGGGGCCGGCCACGGCCAAGGGCGCGCGGCGCCCGTTTTCGTATTCCATCCAGGCGCCTTCGCCGCGCACGGCCAGCGCGCTGTCGCGGTTGACTGGGTCGTAGATCACGCCCGCGATGACGTCGCCGCGATGGCAGGCGGCGATCATCATGCCGAACAGGGGCAGGCCCGCCACGTAATTGCGGGTGCCGTCGATCGGGTCGATCAAAAAGGCCAGGTCGGCGTCCACCAGCATGTTCAGCAGCGAAGGGTTGCGCGCGGACGCCTCTTCGCCGATGAGCACGGCGCCGGGATACAGCTTGGCCAAACGGGCGCCGATCATGCGTTCGGCGGCCTCGTCCGCATCCGTGACCAAATCGCGCGGCGAACTCTTGCCCCGCACGGCGCCTTCGGGCAGGTTGCGAAAGCGCGGCATGACTTCCACCTGGGCCGTTTCGGCCAGCACGGCGGCAAGCTTGCGGGTGTCCTCAAGGGTAAAGGTTCTGCTCATACGGATCCATTCAGGGAACGCGCAAATCTATCATGCCTGGGCGGCATTTGATCGCGATTCGCAAGTGACTGGATTGAAAGGACTTTTCCGGGCTGTGCAGGACTTATCTGCCGGGTTGTCCACAGTTGTTGGGGATAAGCGGCGGGGAAAACCGCTTATCCCCGGTGCGCGGCGAGCGCCGCGCACCGGCTGGGGCCTCAGGCGCCCAGGTCCACGCACAGGTACTTGATTTCGAGGTATTCCTCGATGCCGTACTTGGAACCTTCACGGCCCAGGCCAGACTGCTTGACGCCGCCGAACGGGCCGACTTCGTTGGAAATCAGGCCGGTGTTGATGCCTACGATGCCGTATTCCAGCGCTTCGGACACGCGCCAGATGCGGGCGTAGTCGCGCGTGAAGAAGTACGCGGCCAGACCGAAGATGGTGTCATTGGCCATGCCGATGACTTCTTCTTCGGTGTCGAAGCGGAACAGCGGGGCTACCGGGCCGAAGGTTTCTTCGGTGGCAAAGCGCATCGATTGCGTCACGTCGCGCACCACCGTGGGTTCGAAGAACGTGCCGCCCAGCGCATGCGGCTTGCCGCCGGCAATGACCTTGGCGCCGTGCGAGGTGGCGTCGGCGATGTGCTCTTGCACCTTTTCGATGGCGTTGGTGTCGATCAGCGGGCCTTGCGTGACGCCGTCTTCAAAGCCGTCGCCGACCTTCATGGCGTTGACCTTGGCGACCAGGCGCGTGGCGATTTCCTCGTACACGCCGGCTTGCACGTAGATGCGGTTGGCGCAGACGCAGGTCTGGCCGGCGTTGCGGTACTTCGAGGCCAGGATGCCGTCAACCGCGCGGTCCAGGTCGGCGTCGTCGAACACGATGAACGGCGCGTTGCCGCCCAGTTCCAGCGACAGCTTCTTGATTGTGGGCGCGCATTGCTCCATCAGCGTGCGGCCCACTTCGGTGGAACCCGTGAAGCTCAGCTTGCGCACCACATCGCTTTCGCACAGCGCTGCGCCGATATCGCGCGAGCTGCCGGTGATGACGTGGAACACGCCTGCCGGAACGCCGGCTTCTTCGGCCAGCACGGCCAGCGCCAGTGCCGTCAGCGGCGTCTGCTGCGCCGGCTTGACTACCATCGTGCAGCCGGCGGCCAGTGCCGGGCCGACCTTGCGGGTGATCATGGCGGCCGGGAAGTTCCACGGCGTGATGGCGGCGGTGACGCCAATGGGCTGCTTCAGCGCCAACAGGCGTTGGCCGGCCTTCGGGCTTTGCAGCACGTCGCCGTCGATGCGCTTGGCTTCTTCGGCAAACCATTCCAGGAACGATGCGGCGTAGGCGATTTCGCCTGCGGCCTCGGTCACCGGCTTGCCTTGTTCCGACGTCATGATCGCAGCCAGGTCTTGCTGGTTCTGCATCATCAGCTGCGACCACTTCAGCAGGATCGCGGCGCGTTCCTTGCCGGTCTTGGCGCTCCAGGCGGGCAACGCGGCCTGCGCGCTGGCGATGGCCTGTTCGGTTTCCTTGCGGCCCAGCTTGGGCACGGACACGATGGTCTTGCCGGTGGACGGGTTGTCAACCGGGATCGATGCGCCGTTGCCGGCGCCAACCCACTTGCCGTCGATGTAGCAGGCGTCGCGCAGCAGATCGGGGCGCGACAGGGGATGGGTCAATGCGGTCATTATTGAAGTCTCCTTGATTGGGATTCAACGGGGCCAAGGCAGCGAAGAAAGCGCAACAGTAAAGCGCAACAGTAAAGCGCAGCGGGCGCGGCGGAAAGATCCGCAACGCCCGCAATCACCGTGCCTGTGGCCCCTTGAACAGGGTTCAGGCCGAGACCGTTACGCTGCCAGTGCGTCGGACAGAATCTCCAGCGCGCGGTCGAACTGCGCGTCGGGGATGGTCAGCGGGTACAGGAAACGCAGCACGTTGCCGTAAACGCCGCAGCTCAACAGGATAAGCCCTTGTTCCAGCGCGCGGGCCTGCACGCGCTTGACGGCTTCAGCGTCCGGCTTGCCGTTGGCGTCGTTCAGTTCCAGTGCCACCATCGAACCCAGGCCGCGCACGTCGGCAATGGCCGGCACCTTGGCGCGCAGGCCTTCCAGGTGGGCGCGCAGCTTCTCGCCCAGCACGTTGGCGCGGTCGCACAGTTTTTCTTCGGCAATCACGTCCAGCACGGCATGGGCCGCGGCCACCGCCAGCGGGTTGCCGGCGTACGTGCCGCCCAGGCCGCCCGCTGCCGGGCCGTCCATGACGTCGGCACGGCCGACCACGCCCGAGATCGGGAAGCCGCCGCCCAGGCTCTTGGCCATGGTGATCAGGTCGGCTTGCACCGAGTGGTGTTCCATGGCGTAGAGCTTGCCGGTGCGGCCAAAGCCCGTCTGCACTTCGTCGGCGATCAGCAGGATGCCGTGCTCGTCGCAGAGCTTGCGCAGCGCGCTCATCAGTTCGGGCGGGGTGATGTTGAAGCCGCCTTCGCCTTGCACCGGTTCAATGATGATCGCGGCGACGCGCTTGGGGTCGATGTCGCACTTGAACAGCAGGTCCAGCGCCTTGAGCGAGTCGGCAACGGTGATGGACTGCGTGGCGTTGGGGAACGGCACGTGATAGATGTCGCCGGGCATCGGGCCGAACGACAGCTTGTACGGGGCAACCTTGCCGGTCAGCGCCATGCCCAGCATGGTGCGGCCGTGGAACGAACCCGAGAACGCGATGACGCCCGAACGGCCCGTGGACGAACGTGCGATCTTGATGGCGTTTTCAACGGCTTCGACGCCGGTGGTGAAGAAGGCGGTTTTCTTCAGGCCGTCGATGGGGGCCAGGCGGTTGATGCGTTCGGCCAGCGAGATGTAGCTTTCGTACGGAACGATCTGGTAGGCCGTGTGCGTGAAGTTGTCCAGCTGGGCGGCCACGGCGGCCTTGACCTTGGGGTGCAGGTGGCCGGTGTTGAGCACCGCGATGCCGCCCGCGAAATCGATGTATTCCTTGCCGTTGGCGTCCCACAGCGTGGCGTTCTCGGCGCGCACCGCGTAGAAGTCGCACATGACGCCAACGCCGCGCGGCGTGGCCAAAGAACGGCGGGTATTCAGGTCTTGATTCTTCATCTCAGCCTCGATGAACAGGGTGGGCGGGAAAACCTTATTTAATGCTACGATGGCCCCATTTGTGGGAACCACTTTGATAAAACAGGTAGAACCAATTGCGGTCCATTGTAGGTGACTTGCTGCTGCTGCGTCTGGCGGACGGATCCAGCGAGCCCATGAACAAGCGCTTGTACCGTGGGATACGCGAAGCGATCCTGGATGGAGCCATTGCCGCGGACTCACGTTTGCCCGCGTCCCGCGACCTGGCAACAGAGCTGGGCATTGCCCGCAATACCGTGGTCCACGTCTATAGCCAGTTGCTTGCCGAGGGCTATACGCGCAGCCGCCAGGGCAACGGCACATTCGTGAATGCGTCGGTGCCTGATTCCTACCTGGCCAGCGGGCGGCGCCTGCGCCAGCCCGCGCAGGCGCAACCGGGGCCCGCGCTGTCACCACGCGGCGCGGCCATTGTCGAAGGCGTGTCGGCTTCGCCCTACCAGTGGGGCGCCTTCATGCCCGGCGTGCCCGACCTGACCGAATTTCCCCACAAGAAATTTGGCCGCATCGTCAGCAATCTATGGCGCAACCCGTCGCCCGATCTCTTGACCTATGCCTACGGCGGCGGCCTGCCCGCGCTGCGCGAAGCGCTGGCCCAGCATCTGGCGCTGACGCGTTCCATCGACTGCGACCCCGATCAGATCATCATCACCGAAGGCTCGCACCAGGCCATCGACCTGACTACGCGCATCCTGGGCGAAGCCGGCGAAACCGCCTGGGTCGAAGATCCGGGCTACTGGGGCGCGCGCACCATCCTGCAAGTCAACGGCCTGCACACCGTGCACCTGCCGGTGGACGAAGAGGGCATGCGCCTGCCCGAGCCCGGCGGCACGCCCCCGCGCTTCATCTTCGTCACGCCGTCGCATCAATATCCGCTGGGTCCGGTGATGTCGCTGGCGCGTCGCCGGCAGTTGCTGGCCGTGGCGCGGCAAAGCGGCAGCTGGATCATCGAAGACGATTACGACAGCGAATTCCGCTTCTCGGGCCGACCCATTGCCTCATTGCTGGGGCTGGAACCCAACGCGCCCGTCATCTATATGGGCACGTTCAGCAAGACGCTGTACCCGGGCTTGCGCGTGGGCTATCTGGTCTTGCCCAAGCCGCTGACCGCCGCGTTCCAGGCCGCGCACGCCGAGCTGTATCGTGAAGGCCATCTCATGACGCACGCGGCGCTGGCCACCTTCATTTCCGAAGGCCATTACGCCGCGCACATCCGCCGCATGCGCATGCTGTACGGGCGGCGCCGCGCGATGCTGGTCAATTTGATCGAACGCCGGCTGGGGCCGGAATGGCTGCATCGCGACGCCAGCATGGCCGGTCTGCACCTGGTGCTGACCCTGCCGCCGGACATGGACGACCTGCGGGTGGTGGACGTGGCGCGCGGCAAGGGGGTGCTGACGCGCGCGCTGTCGCGCTACTACGTCAATGCCGAAGGGCGGCGGCCCGGCCTGCTGCTGGGTTATGCCTGTGTGCCCGAACACGATATTGCGCGCAAGTTTGAAGTGCTGCTGGAAAGCCTGGCTGAAGTGGCCCGCAAGCCCGCGGCCGCTTGACGCGGCCCGCCTAGAACAGCGGCAGCGCCGCGCCGAATGCCGCCGCGTTGCGCATGCCCTGGTCTTCGAAGTTGGTGTTGAAAACGGCATGCGCCTGGCTGCTTTGCGTGGCCAGCCGCGTGAAGCGTTCAACCAGTTCGGCAAGCTCCTGCTCTGTGTATTCATACTGAAAGCGGCCCGACGACGCGCTGCCCGACGCGTTCCATGCATCGGCATTGCGGCCATGCAGTCGCAGCAGCGTCAGATCGGGATGCGTGCTTTCCCAGATGGCGGGCACGGTATTTTCAAAGCCCCGCGGCGCGTCCACGACCGTATGCACCACGCCCAGATCGCGTTCGAAAGCCAGCGTGTCGGCGATGGCGCCCGGGCTGTCGAACCAGCTGCGATGGCGAAATTCCACCGAGATCAGATGCTCTTGCATGCGCGCCGCGCAGTCGGCCACGTGCGCGCGTCCCCGCGCGTCGCGCCGGATCCACGGGGGAAATTGAAAATGCACCGCGCCCAGCTTGCCCGGCATCCGCAGCGGTTCCAGCGCCAGTTGGTAGCGGCGCCACATTTCGTCGCGCAGGTCTTCGGGCATCTGGCGGTGGTAGATGATTGGGTCCGGCCAATCGTCAAGCTCGCGCGCGATGTCCCCGGGCAGGGCAGCCAGCGGCGTCTGGTGGCCGGTGAACAAGCGGAACGCCTTGATGTTGAAGACGAAGTCATCCGGCGTGCGCTGCGCCCACAGATAGGCATTGTTGGCCGAGGGCAGGGCGTAGTAGCTGGAATCGATTTCCGCCATCGAAAAGCGCGACGCGTAAAAGCGCAGCCGCGCCTCGGCGCCGCGCGCGTCGGGCGGATAAAAGCGCCCGCAGGCAAGCAGGGTGGGATCGGTCCAGGAGGCGGTGCCGGTCAGGATACGCATGACAAAAGGGTGGCGGATGGGGCGTGGGGCAGGGCGACGACGCTGCTATGATAGCTGGATAAATAGCCAGTCATTTGGCCTACTTGCCGCCATGCCCGACCACGACCCCTCTCCCAACACCCGCCCCGATCCCCTTGCCGATCTGAACCCCGCCCAGCGCGAAGCCGCCGAATACGGCGTTAAGTCGGGCTTAAGCGCGGGCTCAAGCGCGGGCTCAAGCGCAGGCTCAAGCGCAGGCTCAAGCGCAGGCTCAAGCACGGGCCTGGGTTCTGGCTTGAGTTCGCCCGCGGACGCGGCGGCCGACGACGGCCCGCTGCTGGTGATCGCCGGGGCCGGCTCCGGCAAGACCAACACGCTGGCGCACCGCGTGGCCCACCTGATCCTGAACGGCGCCGACCCCCAGCGCATGCTGCTGCTGACGTTCTCGCGCCGCGCGGCCCAGGAAATGGACCGGCGCGTGGGCTCGGTGTTGCAACGCGTGATGAACCTGCGCGGATCGCAGCAGGCGCCGTCGCTGCCTTGGGCAGGCACCTTCCACGCAATCGGCGCGCGGCTGCTGCGCGACTGCGCACTGCGCATCGGCCTGTCTGAAGCGTTCACCATTCATGATCGCGGCGACGCCGAAGACCTGATGGGCATGGTCCGCCATGAACAAGGCCTGTCATCCACCAAATCCCGATTTCCCTTGAAGGGCACCTGCCTGGCGATTTATTCGCGCGTGGTCAACAGCCAGACCCCGGTGGCCGACGTGCTGAAAACGTCATTCCCCTGGTGCGCGCAGTGGGAAGAAGAATTGAAGACGCTGTTTCGCGGCTATGTGGCCGCCAAGCAGGACCAGCAGGTGCTCGACTACGACGACCTGCTGCTGTATTGGTCCGAGATGATGACGGACCCGGGCATCGCCGCCGATGTGGGCGCGCGCTTTGACCACGTGCTGGTGGATGAATACCAGGACACGAACCGCCTGCAATCCGCCATTCTGCTGGCCATGAAGCCCGACGGGCGCGGCCTGACGGTGGTGGGCGATGACGCGCAATCCATCTATTCGTTCCGCGCCGCCACCGTGCGCAACATCCTGGATTTTCCCGCGCAGTTTCCCAAACCCGCCCGCGTCATCACGCTGGACCGCAACTACCGGTCGACCCAGCCCATCCTGAATGCGTCCAACGCCGTGATCGGCCTGGCCACCGAACGCTTCGCCAAAGACCTCTGGACCGATCGCGTCTCGTCGCAGTTGCCCGAACTGGTCACCGTCAGCGACGAAGCCGGGCAGGCGCGTTGGGTCGCCGACCAGGTGCTGGCGCAGCGCGAGGGCGGCGCCACCCTGAAGTCGCAAGCCGCGCTGTTTCGCACGGCCAGCCATAGCGCCGCGTTGGAACTGGAGCTGACCCGGCGCAATATTCCCTTCGTCAAGTTTGGCGGGCTGCGCTTTCTGGAAGCCGCGCATGTCAAGGACCTGCTGTCGCTGTTGCGTTGGGCCGAGAACCCGCGTGGCCGCATGGCGGGTTTTCGCGTCGCGCAACTGATGCCCGGCATCGGCCCGGCCACCGCCGGCAAGCTGATGGACGCCATGGCCGCCAGCCCCGAGCCGCTGCGCGCGCTGCGCGAGTTCAAACCCGGCGCGGCGGCCCAGCAGGAATGGGGCGCCTTCGCCGACACCTATGCGGCCCTGTGCGACCCGGGCCTGCGCTGGCCCGCCGACGTGGATCTGGCGCTGCGCTGGTACGCCGGCCAGCTTGAACGCCTGTATGACGATGCGCGGGTGCGCAAGACCGACCTGGACCAGCTGGTGCGGCTGGCGGCGGGCTACCCGTCGCGCGAACGCTTTTTGACCGAGTTGACGCTGGATCCCCCCGACGCCACCAGCGACGAATCCGGCGCGCCCTCGCGCGACGAGGACTACATGATCCTGTCCACCATTCACTCGGCCAAGGGCCAGGAATGGAAGGCTGTTTATGTGCTGAACGTGGTCGATGGCTGCATCCCGTCCGACATGAGCACCGGCACCGCCGAAGAGATCGAAGAAGAACGGCGCCTGTTGTACGTGGCCATGACGCGCGCCAAGGAACGGCTGCAACTGATCGTGCCGCAGCGCTTTTACGTGCACCAGCAGACGGGCATGGGCGACCGCCATGTGTACGGTTCGCGCACGCGCTACATCACCAACGCCATGCTGCCGCTGTTTGAACACCTGCCCCGGCCGCCGGCGCTGGGCGACCTGCCTGCCGGCGCGCAGCCCAAAGAGGCGCAGGCTCCGGCCATCGACGTCACCCGCAGGGTGCGCAACCTGTTCTCATAGCCTGCGCTATCATCGGCCGATGCCATAAGTTGTGCCGTAGGGCTCGCATTGCCAAAGGGTATCCATGTCTGCTGAAGAGAATTTCGCCGACGTCCACAAGGGCGAGGTGGTGGCGTCCATCGCCTATGTGAACGGCCGCCGCGACCGCGAAGTACCCATCGATGAAGTCGGGCAGCACATCGGCCGGTATAGCAGCCAGAACAGTGGCCAATCAAGCGGACTAAGCCCCGGGCAACCGCCCGGCATGCTGTGGATCGGCCTGCGCAACCCCACGCCCGAATTGCTGGCCCGTGTCACGGGTGAATTGGGCGCTTGTGGCAAGAACCAGGAAGAGATGCTTGAGCCGCATCGGCGGCCCAAGATCATCGACTACGGCAACATGGTCCTGATCGTGACCATCACCGTCGAGGTCGAGGCCGAACGGCCCGTCTTCGGCGAAACCCAGCTCTTGATCGGCGACGGCTTTCTGGTCACCGTGCGGCGCGGCGCCACCGCGGCGCACAGCCCGCTGCGCGAACGCCTGGAAGCCTCGCCCGACCTGCTCAAGCGCGGCAGCGACTACGTGGCGTCCGAAGTGCTGGACTGGCTGGTTGACCGCTACGTGGCGGCGGCCGGCAAGATCGAAAGCGTGGTCGAAGGCGCCGAACAGAAGCTGCTGATCCGTGGCGCCAAGGATTCCGATATCCGCAAGCTGTATCGCCAGCGCCGCGACCTGTTGCGCATCCACACCGTCGTGTCGCCGATGGCGGAAATCTGCCGTCGACTGGCGCGCGTCGAGATGTCGGCGGTGGACGAGCACGCTCGCCCGTATTTCGGCGAAGTCGCCGACCGCGTCCTGCGTGTGGACGAGCTGTTCAATGCGCTGCGGGAATCGCTGGCGTTCGCCTTCGAAGCCAGCCTGATGATCGGCCAGGCGGCGCAGAACGACACGACGCGCAAGCTGGCGTCCTGGGCCGCCATCCTGGCCGTGCCCACCGCGATTGCCGGCATCTATGGCATGAACTTCGAGTTCATGCCGGAACTGAAGTCGCCCTGGGGCTATCCCATCACGCTGGGCGTCATCGCGTCGATCTGTTCGGTTCTGTACTGGCGGTTCCGCAAGTCCGGCTGGCTATAAAGGGCGGGCAGGCAACCACGCGCACGCCAGGTCAGGAAGCAAGCCTGGGCGGCTGGGGGGCGAGACGTTCGGCAGGGCAAGCGACCGGGACATTTCCGTACGCTGTATTTGCCGAAATGCGGACCGCCTGTGGCACACTTGCCGCGTTTCTTACCTGGAGCCCGGCCGGTGCGTGGCAAACCCCCATTTCGCGGCGGCGGCAAGCTGACCGCCCTGATCATTGCCTTGATTCTTGCGGCGGCCGGCGCCATCGTCAATTGGCTACAGCCGTCGGGCCAGGGCGATTCACCCAGCCCGTCGCGCCCGCCCTCGGCCGACGCGCGCCCGCCCTCGGCCGGCGGCATACCGCCCGGCAGCTACACGCTGACCGGCGCGATCGTCAATGTGGCCGACGGCGACACCGTCACGCTGCGCGCACGCGACGGCCAGCGGCGCATTCGCATGGACAGCATCGATGCGCCTGAAGAAGGCCATGGCGCTGATCAGCCCGGCCAGCCCTTTGCCGAAGCATCCCGCAAGAACCTGGCGGATCTGGTCGCCGGCAAGACCCTGACCGCCCAATGCTACGAACAAGACCAGTACGGCCGCGACGTGTGCGCGCTGATTCTGGATGACGGCCGCTCGGCCAACCGTTTGCAGGTGCAGTCCGGCTACGCCTGGGCCTACACGGCCAGACGCGGCGATTACCTGCGCGACAAGGCCATGACGGGCTTGCAACGCCAAGCCCAGGACGCCAAGCGCGGCCTTTGGGCCAAAGAGGGCGCCATGCAACCCTGGAAGTGGCGCTATGACTGCTGGCGCCAGCGCCAGTGCGGGTGATGGGCGGCGGCGGCCGTCCCGTGGCCCCGCTAGGGCATGCCTGGGTACTGGCTGCGTCCCGCCTTTGCTATCCTCTGTCGCAACGTTTTGAAGGGAAGGTTTCCATGCTTGCAATGAAGCGGCTCAGGGCGACAGCCATGCTGATGTTGCTGGCGCTGGCGGGCTGCTCTCAAGAAAGCCCGATCAACAGCCCGTATCCGTCCGGCGCCGAAAGCCAGAACACGCTTTATTCCGCGTTTGTCCAGCGTTCGCCCAAATACCTGGACCCGGCAAGCTCTTATTCCGGCGACGAAACCCCTTATACCTACAACATCTACGAGCCGTTGTACGGGTATCACTACCTGAAACGGCCCTACGAGCTGGTGCCGCGCGCCGCGCAAACCATTGATCCGCCGCAGTATCTGGACGCTCAGGGCAAGCCCTTGCCCGCCGATGCGCCGGGCGAACAAATCGCTGAAAGCATCTACGACATCAAGCTCCGCCCAGGCGTGCGCTACCAGCCGCACCCCGCGTTCGCCCGCAAGACGGACGGCAGCTACGACTACTTTCCGATTTCCGAAGACGACCTAAAAGACAAGTACTACATCCCCGACTTTCCGCGCACCGGCACGCGCGAGCTGACGGCGGACGACTACGTCTATGCGTTTCGCCGGCTGGCCAGCCCGCGCGTGGTGTCGCCCATCTATTCGGTGATGGCGGACCACGTGGTCGGCATGCAGGAATACGGCGACCGCCTGCGCAAGCGCGACCAGGAACTGCGCCGCGACCTGCCCGGCGGCGGCGCCGCGTCGTGGCTGGACTTGCGCGACGCCGACGGCTTCACCGGCATCCAGGCGCTGGACCCGCACACGCTGCGCATCCGCGTCAAAGGCAAGTACCCGCAGTTCAAGTACTGGCTGGCGATGACCTTCACGGCACCCATCCCCTGGGAGGCCGACCGCTTCTACAGCCAGCCCGGCATGGCCGCGCATGATCTGTCGTTGAACACCTGGCCGGTCGGCACCGGACCGTACATGATGGCGGAATCGTTGCAGAACCGGCGCCACGTGCTGGTGCGCAACCCCAACTTCCATGGCGAAGCCTACCCCTGCGAAGGCGAACCCGGCGACAAGGAAGCGGGCATGCTGGCTGATTGCGGCAAGCCCACGCCCTTCATCGACCGCGCGGTCTTCAGCCTGGAAAAAGAAGCCATCCCGCTGATCGGCAAATTCATGCAGGGCTACTACGACGTGCCGCAAATCGAACGCGGCGAATACGGGGTGGCCATGCTGGTGGCGGCGGGCGACAGCCAGGACAAGGCCAAACAGTACCGCGAACACGGCATCCGCCTGCCTACCACGGTGGAAACCGCCAACTGGTACATGGGCTTTAACTGGCTGGACCCGGTGGTGGGCAAGGGCGACACGCCCGAGCAGGCGGAAAAGAACCGCAAGCTGCGCCAGGCCATCAGCATCGTGTTCGACTGGGAAGAATTTGTCACGGTCTTTGAAAACGATCAGGCGTCCGTGGCCCAGGGCCCGGTGCCTCCCGGCGTGCTGGGCTACCGCGATCCGCCTGAAGGCGTGAACCCGGTGGTGTACGACCTGGTCGACGGCAAACCCGTGCGCAAGTCCGTCGACGTGGCCAAGCGCCTCTTGGCCGAAGCTGGCTACCCGGACGGCCGCAACGCCAAGACCGGCGCGCCGCTGGTGCTGTATTACGACGCCATGCAGGGCGGCGGGTCGAACCCGCGTTTTGACTGGATGCGCCGGCAGATGGCCAAGATCGGCGTGCAGCTGGACGTGCGTTCTACCGACTACAACCGCTTTCAGGACAAGATGAAACGCGGCGCCGCGCAGATCTTCCTGTGGGGCTGGAACGCGGATTACCCGGACGCCGAGAACTTTCTGTTTCTGCTGTACGGCCCCAACGCCAAGGCGCGCGGGGGCGGCGAAAACGCGGCCAACTACGAAAGCCCGGAATTCGACAAGCTGTTCGAACAGATGAAGTTCCTGGACGACGGCCCCGAGAAAGAACAGCTGATCGCCAAGATGGTGGCGGTGGTGCAGCGGGATGCGCCCTGGATGTTCGGCTATTTTCCGATGTCGGGCGGCGCCTATCAGCAGTGGGTCGGCAACGCCAAACCCACGCAGATGGTGCGCAATACCCTGCAATACATGAAGATCGATCCCGCGCTGCGCCAGCAGAAGATCGATGAATGGAACGTCCCAAGATGGTGGCCCATCGGCCTGTTCGTGCTGCTGTTGGCGCTGGCGATCTGGCCTTCGTACGTGGCGCTTAAACGCCGCGAACGCCAGACCGCCTTCGGCCCGGCGGTCCGCAAGGAGCATCAATCATGATCGGCTATGTCATTCGCCGGCTGTTGTATGGCGTGCTGATTCTGATCGGCGTCAACCTGTTCACGTTCATCCTGTTCTTTGCCGTGAATACGCCCGACGACATGGCGCGCCTGGCCATCGGCGGCCAGCGCGCCAGCCAGGACGCGGTGGAAAAATGGAAGGTGGAACGCGGCTACGACAAACCGCTGTTCTTCAACGAACGCGCGCAGGGCACGGCGCAATTGACCGACACCATCTTCTACCAACGCTCGGTGCCGCTGCTGGCCATGGAATTCGGCGCATCGGACAGCGGGCGCGACATCGGCCGCGAGATCCAGACCCGCATGGGCCCCAGCCTGGCGCTGGCCGTGCCCACCTTCATCCTGGGCCTGTTTGTCAGCATCGTTTTTTCATTGACGCTGGTGTATTTTCGCGCCACGCGGTTGGACTTCTGGGGCGTGGTCGTCTGCGTGCTGCTGCTGTCCATTTCCAGCCTGTTCTACATCATCGCGGGGCAGTGGGTGTTTGCCAAACTGATGCGGCTGGTGCCGTTCTCGGGATTTTCAGGCGGGCTGGACGTGGTCAAGTTCCTGGCGCTGCCGGTGCTGATCGCGATTGTGTCGCGGCTGGGGCCCGAGGCGCGCTTCTACCGCACGCTGTTCCTGGAAGAAATCGGCAAGGACTACGTGCGCACCGCGCGCGCCAAGGGCCTGGCCGAACGCGTCGTGCTGTTTCGGCACGTGCTGCGCAACGCAATGCTGCCCATCCTGACCAGCACGGTGGCCGCCTTGCCGCTGCTGTTCATGGGCAGCCTGATCGCCGAATCTTTCTTCGGCATCCCCGGCCTGGGCAGCTACACCATCGACGCCATCAACGCGCAGGACTTTTCGGTGGTGCGCGCCATGGTGTTCCTGGGCGCCGCGCTCTACATCGTGGGGCTGATCCTGGCCGACATTTCCTACACGCTGGCTGACCCCCGCGTTCGATTCGAGTAGCCGCCATGCCCAAGATCGTCTTCCTTTGGACCGACATCGCGCTGTGGCTCATGGTGCTGGGGGCGCTGGCCTATGTCTGGCACGTGCGCCGCAGCCCGAATCTGCGCGCCACTTGGGGGCGTGTCGCGCGTGACACGCCGGCAATGTGCTCGGCCGTCATTCTTGCCGCGTTCACCGTGGTGGGGCTGCTGGATTCCGTGCACTATCGCCCGCAACTTCCGCCCGCGCCCGGCGCCGCCGCCAACGCGGCGCCCATCTACGCGCCCGTGGTCAAGTCGGCGCTTGACGGTCTGCTGGCCGGCACCGTGCTGACGCAACCCGAAAGAAACTACTCGCAGCCCTTGGCCGTGAAGCTGTTCCTGAAAGAAACCATGCTGGTCAACGACAAGCCGGTGCGAGACTTCCCGCGCCTGCGCGGCGCCGCCACGCACGTGACCGATCCGGATACCCAGCATGTGCCTGACGTGTTGAAGCGCCTGGGCTGGGGGCTGGCCGGCGGCCTGGCGGTGGCGTTGCTATGCGCCGCCCTGCTGTTTGCCTTGCTGGCGCGGCGCGCGCGGTCGGGCAGGCAGGCGGCGCGGATTTTGCTGGCCGGCGATTCCGACGTGCCCTGGCGCGCGATGGCCATCACGTTCACCTTGCTGTGCCTGACGGCGGGGACGCTGGCCGGCCTGTCCAGCGGCTACCACGCGCTGGGCACCGACCGCATCGGCAACGACGTGCTGTGGCAAGCGCTGAAAAGCATCCGCACGGCGCTTGTCATCGGCAGCCTGACCACCATCGCCATGCTGCCGCCCGCCATCATCTTCGGCATCGCGGCCGGGTATTTCAAGGGCAAGGTCGACGACGCCATCCAGTACTTGTACACCACCATCACATCAATTCCCGGCGTGCTGCTGGTGGCCGCCTGCGCGCTGATGATGCAGGTGTACATCGACAACCATGCCGACCTGTTCGACACCTCTGTCGCCCGCGCCGACCTGCGTCTGTTCCTGCTGTGCATGATTCTTGGGCTGACCGGCTGGGCCGGCCTGTGCCGTCTGCTGCGCGCCGAAACCCTGAAGCTGCGCGAGCTGGAATACGTGCAGGCGGCGCGTGCATTCGGCGTGTCGCACTGGCGCATCATGACGCGCCACCTGCTGCCCAACGTGGCGCATCTGGTGCTGATTACGGTGGTGCTGGAATTCTCGGGGCTGGTCCTGTACGAGGCCGTGCTGTCTTACCTGGGCATCGGCGTGGACCCCAGCATGAATTCCTTTGGTTCGATGATTGACGGGGCACGCCTGGAAATGTCCCGCGATCCCATGATCTGGTGGAGCCTGATGACCGCATTCCTGTTCATGCTGGCGCTGGTGCTGGCGGCCAACCTGTTTGCCGATGCCGTGCGCGACGCGTTCGATCCGCGTACGCGCCGCTACAAACCCAGCCGCATGGCGCGCCTGGGCGGCTGGTTTGGCCGCCGCCAGACGCTGGCCGCCGAGCCGCGTCCGTCGAAATCCGGAGAAGCGCCATGAGCCAGGATTCCATCTTGCTGGACGTACGCGGCCTGGACGTGGACATAGCCGGGGAAAGCGGCATGACGCACGCGGTCAAGCGCCTGGAGCTGGCCATTTCGCAACGCCAGACCTTCGCGCTGGTGGGCGAATCGGGTTGCGGCAAGAGCATGACGGCGCTGGCGCTGTTGCGCTTGCTGCCCGACGCGGGCCGCATCGTGGGCGGGCAGATCGACCTGGATGGCCAGGACCTGAACCGCCTGCCTGAAAGCGCAATGCGCGGCGTGCGTGGCGGCCGTATCGGCATCATCTTCCAGGAGCCGTCCACCAGCCTGAACCCGGTCATGCGCGTGGGCGACCAGATCATCGAAACGCTGACGGCGCATACGCCTTTGCGCGGCGCGGCGGCGCGCGCGCGTGCCATCGACTGGCTGCGCCGCGTGGGCATTCCCGAGCCCGAGCGCCGTGTGGACGACTACCCATTCCAGTTTTCGGGCGGGCAGAAGCAGCGCGTGATGATCGCCATCGCCTTGGCGGCCGAGCCGCTGCTGTTGATCGCCGACGAGCCCACCACCGCACTGGACGTGACCGTGCAGGCGCAGGTGCTGGACTTGCTGGCCGACATCCAGCGCGAAATGGGCATGGCGGTGATGTTGATCACGCACGATCTGGCCGTGGTCAAGAACGTGGCGCATCACGTCGCGCTGATGCGTGGCGGTGAAATCGTGGAAAGCGCCAGCGCCGAGGAATTCTTCCGCGCGCCCAAGCATCCGTATGCACGCCAGTTGTTCGACGCCATTCCCACCTTCGACAAACGTGGTGCGCCGCTGTCCCGGCAAGGCCGCGAGGCCGGCGCCGGCAAGGCCGAGCGCGCCCGCCCACGCGCGCCCGGTAACGCGGGCGACATGGTGCTGGACGTACAAGACCTGAAGGTGCATTACCCCGTGCGCAAGGGGCCTTTGCGGCGTGTCGTGTCCTGGGTCAAGGCGGTGGACGGCGTTACCTTTACGCTGCGCGCGGGCGAGACGCTGGCCCTGCTGGGCGAGTCCGGTTGCGGCAAGACAACCACCGGCAAGGCACTGTTGCGCCTGATCGACGGCGCGCGCATTTCGGGCCGCGCCATGCTGCAAGGCAAGGACTTGCTGACGGCCGACCGCCGCACGCTGCGCGATCTGCGGCAAGACATCCAGATCGTGTTCCAGGACCCTTACGCATCGCTGGACCCGCGCATGCGCGTGGGCGACATCCTGGATGAAGGTTTGGCATCGCTACGGCGTTCGATGAGCGCCCAGGCACGCGCCTCCCATGCCGCGCAGTTGATCGAACGCGTCGGCCTGCCGGCCAACACGCTGACGCGCTACCCGCACGAATTTTCCGGCGGGCAACGCCAACGCATCGCCATCGCGCGGGCGCTTGCCGTCGAGCCCAAGGTGCTGATCTGCGACGAACCCACGTCCGCGCTGGACGTGTCGGTGCAGGCGCAGATCCTGGACCTGCTGCGTGAACTCCAGGACGAGCTGGGCATCGCCTATCTGTTCATCACGCATAACTTCGGGGTGGTGGAATATCTGGCCGACCGCATCGCGGTCATGGACGGCGGGCGCATCGTCGAGCTTGGCGATGCCGATACCGTGCTGCATGCGCCACGCCAGCCACTGACCCAGCGTTTGCTTGCGGCCGTGCCGCGCTTGCAGTTCGGCCCATGAAAAACGCGCCCTGATCCGGGAGAATCAGGGCGCGTGGCGGGGTGGCGTCCTGGTGAGACGCCCGCCGCGTCAAAGCTCGTGATGGGACGTCGGCGTTTCCAGCCAGACCAGGGTGTCGTGCCGCAAGGCGCGCACGCATTGCGCCAGGAAGGCATGCACGGTTTCCAGTTCGGCGGTGTCGTAGCGTCGCGCCATCAACATCACCGCGTCGGCGACCCACTGGCGCTCCTGCGCCAGGTGCTGGCACTGTTCCTCGACCGGCCGGATCACGATCATCCGGCGGTCCAGCGGGTGGCGGCCGCGCTGCACATAACCAGCCGCCTCCAGCCGGTTGATCAAGGCGGTGGCGCCACCCGAGCTGATTCCCATCAACTGAGCCAGTTGCCCGGTGGGCAAGGCGTCGAACTCCATCACCAGTTCCAGCGCTTTCAGATCCGCCAGGGGGATGCCCAGCTTGTCCGCCAGGGCCGACTGGCACGCGGCGTTGTACACCGAGAACTGTCGTCCCAACATCAGGGCGATATCGTCGAGCATGCCCGGTCGCAATTCATTCGTGCGGGATTCTGGCATCACGGTCACATGCTCATGGTGGGCGATCGTTTCTTGTTGCAGCATGATTTCGCTCCTAGGCGGATCAGTTGTTTACTTCTTGGCCAGACCGCCGAGCAAACCGCCCAGCAATCCGCCGTTGGCAGCGCCACCCGAGGTGCCGCCCGCCGTTGAACCGCCGTTCAAGCTGCTGGTAACCCCACCCAGCAGACCGCCCAGCAGACCCCCGTTGCTTGCCGCGCCGGCACCCGCCGCGCCGCCGGCTGCCGCACCGGCCCCGGCGCCGGCGCTCACGCCTGCACCGGCGCCCGTGCCCGTCGTCGCACCCACCGACACGCCGCCGGCCACGCCGGCCACCACGCCACCCAGCAGGCCGCCGCCGACCGCGCCGCCCGAGGCGCCGCCCGCCGTGCCACCCGTGGCGCCGGTCACACCACCCAGCAAGCCACCCAGCAAACCGCCGTTGGCCGCGCCGCCCGTCGTGCCGCCCGTAGCACCGCCGACCGCACCCGTCACGCCACCCAGCAAGCTGGTCACCGGGGCCAACAGGCCGTTCACGCCGCCCGCCGCGGGCGTTCCGCCCACGCCGCCGACGCCGCCCAGGATGCCGGTGATCGGGCTGAGCAGGCCGCCCGTGCCGCCACCGGTCACGCCACCCGTCACGCCACCCAGGCCCAGTGCGCCGGTCACCGACGCCACGGCGCCGGTCGCGTTCGCCAACGTGGAGCCCAGCGGGTTCGTATTGCCCGGCGTGGCGTGGACCAGACCGCCCGCGCTGGCCACCGCCCCGCCCAGGCCCTGCAACACGCCGTTCAGGCCGGCTGTGTTACCCGGCAACGTTCCGCCCGCGCCGGCCAGCGTCCCGCCCAGGCTGGTCAGCAGGCCGGCCACCGGGGCGCCCAATTGCGTCTTGGCCCCGACTTGCTGCGTCAGGTTGGTGACCGTGCCGGCGATCGGCGCAACGTTCACGTCCAGCGCGCCGCCCACCCCGCCCAGTGCGGGTTGCAGCCCCAGCGGCAGTACGTTGTCCACAGTTTTGCCAACATTCGACAGGGCCGGCTGCAAGACGGGGCTGGACGAACCGTCCAACACGCCGCCCGTCACACCGCCCACCAGTTGCGTAACCGGGTTGAGCAAACCGCCTTGGCCGGAAAGACCCGCCGTCAAGGCGCCCACCGAGTTCGTGGCGTTGCCCAGCACTGACGTCAGCGGCCTGGGGTTGGCGGGATCCGCGTTCAGCAGGTCGCCGGCGCCCGCCACCGTCTTGCCCAGGCCGTCCACCAGGCCGCCCAGGCCGGGGCTCAAGCCACCAGGCAGGCCGGCGTTCTTGACGGTGCCGCCCAGGTCGCTGACCAGGCCGCCCACTTGGGTCGTGACGCCGTCTACGGGTGCGCCCAGCCCCGTCGTGGCCCCGACTTGCTGCGTCAGGCCGACCACGGTATTGACCACCGGTTCCACGGTGGGATCCAACGCCTTGCCCACGCCACCCAGCGTCGGACCCAAATTCAGCGGCAGGGTGTTGTCCAGCGCGTTTCCGGTGTTGCCCAGCCCGGTTTGCAGCAAGCCTGCCGTCACCGGATTGACCGGAGGATTACCGGGGTCGGTGCCGCCGGGATTCGTGCCGCCGGGATTGGTGCCGCCGGGATTGGTGCCACCGGGATTCGTGCCGCCGGGGTTGGTCGGGATATCGATGCCGGGCAGGCCGGCGGTTTTCTTGCTACCACCGCTGCTTCCGCAAGCGGCCAGCGCGCTGACGACAGCAGCGGCCATGACGGTGGCGGTCAAAATGCGTTGAATGCGGTTGGCTTCAATCTTGGACATCATGGCGAGCTCCTCGGGGTTGGTAGATCAGGCGTTGAAACCGCCCGGTACCGCTCTACATGCATAATCCGTGCCAAGATTTTTCAAGAACGCCGATATTGCGTGGGCCTGCGCCTGTGTTGGTGGAAAAAGACCTTTATTTTCAACGAGATATGAATAATTCCAGGGTTTCTACCAGGCTTGGGAATTAGTCACTTTTGCGACCATAAAAAGCCTGCGAATGTTACGAATGGCCGGTTATCCGACGTTACGTTACGGGCGACGTTACGTAACGCGGTGTTGGGAACAGGCGCAAATAAGCCCGCTTTTGCCTTTGATCGCCGGGCAAAAAAAAGCGCCTGTCGGAGCAGGCGCCAAAGGGGTCGGGTATCCGGTGCGTCAGAACGCGTCGTAGAACAGCGAATAGTTGGCGTTGAAGCGCACGTCGCGGTCGTTATTGACCGTAGCGGATCCGATTGGCTTGGCCACGTTGAAATCGAACAGATAGTATTTATCGTCCGTAAAGCGCAGCCCCAGCGCTACCGAGGAAAGGTGCCGCTGGTTCAGCTCTTGCAAGCCCTTGTTGTTGTACCAGGTGCGCGCATAGTCGATCAGGGCATAAGGCTGGACGGCCGACAGGTATTCCCACCCGGTGCCAAAGCGCCGGTTGATTTCGGCGGATACGCCCACGCCCTTGTCGCCGCTTTGTTCTCCTTGCGGGTATCCCATTGCATAACGCCAGCTACCAAAAGAGATCTGCTCGGACGAGGGCAATATATTGCTGGAATATTGGGCAGCGCCCGAAAAGGTGAGGCCGAACTGGGCCGGCAGTGCGATAGTCTGTTTGGCGTTCAGGTTATAGCGGGTGAAATCCAGGTCCAGAATCGGCGTGGCGGAATAACCGTAATTGCTCGAGATGTCCTTCTTTGCCCCCGCCGCATCGAAGCCCTTCGACACGCTGGCGGTTATGTCGGTTGTTTGGATTTCCGACAACTGTATATATCGTAATTCGATATTCGCGGCGCGCACGCGGGCATCCTGCTGCAACCACAGATCGGCATTGCGCGATTCATATCGGTCTTTGGAATTGGCGGCGTACATGCCCACCGTGCCCGTCAGCGACCGCGTGTTGCTCAGCAGGATCGGGTAACTGACCCCGATACCGATGCGGTCGTTTTTCACGCGTCGCTCAAAACCCAGATATTCGATCGCGTCGTCCTTGGGCTTGGCGTCGTAGTGGTAGCCATCCACTTTCACGGCCAGGCCGTCAGCGCCGATGGGCACGCTGATTTCGCCCATTACATATTTCACGTCGTCGGTATTGAAGGGTACCGCCGCGGTCAGTTTGACTTGTTCACCCAATGGGGTAAGGCTGCTGGCGCCCACATTGACCAAGGGCTGCATGCCGGTACCCAAGTCGGCCACGCCACCCGTCAAACTGAACGGATGCCGGGTCGCGCTCAATACCAGTTCGGTGGCACCGTCGGCGCGGCGCGGTAAATCAAGGCTGGGTGTGAATTTAACGCCCGGCACCGTGCGCATCAGATTCAACTGTCGCTCCAGCGTGGCCTGCTTAAGCGGGCGATCCTCTTTTAACGGTCCTGCCAGGGTGTCCAGGCGATCCTGGGCGTTACCGATATCGCCTTCGATGCGCACATTGCTGATGAACCCCTCGACCACGGTCACCACGACCAGGCCATTTGCAAATGTCTGGTTCTGCACGAGTGCAAACGAAAGGGGGTAGCCCTTGTCGCGATACAGCTGCGTGATTTTATCGACCTGCTGGACCAATTCGCCCAGGCTGATTTCCTTGCCGGACAAGGGGCTGAGTATTGCGGATACCTCGTCGAAGGGAATGGCATGCACGCCGCTGACATCGAAATTGCGGGGCACGATGCGTTGAGCCAGCCGCGCCTGCAATGCCAATTGCTCGGGGGTGGCCGTTTGCACGACGGGAGGTGGTTGGGTGGCGCCCGGTGGCCTTTCCAGCTGCGGGACCGAATCCACGGGGTTGCCTCGCAAAGGGCCATCCGCGCGCGCGGGAGCGCTTAGGAAGGCCGTACAGATCAGGGCGAGGGTAAGCGAACTTGCCGGGTACGTACGTCTCATTGCCAGTGTGTCTCTGTATCGGCCAACGCCGTCCCGATGAGTATTCGATATTGCGGGAATACTGAATCGATATAGGGACACAGCGTTGGTAAGAATTGCTTCAGCGTGTCGTAGGCAATATGGTGCCAGTGCACGGAGTTAACAACAAATTATTTCAGTGTGACCGATCGGGCACGACGGGATTACAACATATAGACATTCTCATGAAAGAAAATATTTAACTTTTATAAGGGTTAACTAGGGGATTGTTATTAGGTTCACCTTAGTTTTGCTGTATTCGTTACATGTCGGTGGTCAATGTGCTGCGAATATACGTGTAAACCCTGATGTGTATTAAATGTTAATAGATAAGACTATATAAACGTTTCAAAAACACATCGGTTATGAGCCACCGGGAGTCCACAAGATGGGCACGCATCACCCCAGTAATCATTGGCGCGATCAACCGATCCCGCTTCACCGTTTGCCGCTGTTTCGTCGGGGCCTTTCATGAACCCGGGCGATATTGTTCCGCTCTCGTTCAATGGCGGCCTGGTCGCCTTGTCGTTTCTGACGGCGGTACTCGGTTCGTACGTTGCCTTGCTGGCAGCGGCGGGCATCCGCACAGAAACGCAGGACGGCGACCTGCGCATCGGTTACATCATCATCGGCGCGGTGGCCATGGGCGGCGTGGGCATCTGGAGCATGCACTTCATCGGCATGCAGGCGCAGAACCTGCCTTTCGATGTCGGTTATCAGGTCGGGCTGACCATACTCAGTTTCTTCGTTGCCGCCGGGTTTTCCGGGTGGGCATTCTGGTATGTGGGGCGCGAACGCTTCACCTTTGGCCGCTGCCTGGTGGGTGGCATGGCTGCCGGCCTTGGCGTGGCGGCGATGCACTATCTGGGCATGGGCGCGATGCGCATGCCCGCGGTGCTGCTTTGGAATCTGCCCATTGTCGTTTTATCGGTGCTTATCGCCGTAATTGCGGCTTCGGCCGCGTTGTGGCTGGCGTTCAATACCCAGAACGAGTTTCAACGCGGCGGCGCGGCCATTTTGATGGCAGTGGCTGTTTGCGGCATGCATTACACCGGCGCGGCGGCCGGCACGGTTATCTGTTCAACGCCCCGCGAAGCGTCCAGCCTGCAAATCGGCGGGGTGATGCTGCCTTATATCGCGTTCGTGCTGTCGGCCGTCATGTTGCTGATCATGCGTTGGCAACTGCAACGCGCGTCCAGCCGTTTCCGCTCACGCATGGCGCAGCGTATTGACTCATTTATTGAATCGGCGCCCGTGGCCGAACCCGGCAAGGCGCCCGGCTCCACATTGGGGCCGGGCTAGCAGGGCCCGGTATGCATTCGGATTTTCATTCGAACGCGGCAAATACCGGGAATAGGGGGTCGGCACCGCAACGCGGATCGGCTCAATTATCAATCGAGTGTTAGGAGCTCGACATGAAAGCGAAACTTGCGCAGTTCTGGAACGACGAAGATGGCATCACCGCCCTGGAATACGGGTTGATCGCGGGTCTGGTGGCAGTGGCCCTCATCGCTGCCGTGGGGACGTTCACCGACGCCCTGGGCGACATGTTCACGGGGCTCGGCACCAAGCTCAATACCGCAAACGGGGGTTGACCCCCTAGCGCGCTAACGCGTACCGCTATGACCCAACGTGTCGGGCCATCGCGGTACGTGGCTTAAGGCCGAGTTTGCTTGCTTGACACGGGTTTTGCTCTTCTGGACGAGCAAGCCTGCCGTTGAATCTGCTTGATCAGAAGGTCCTGCCTTGTATCCAGGGGAAGTGCTGTGGCTGCTGTTGTTCGCATGCTGGAATGTGGTGCTGATCTACAACGATCTGCGCTATCGCCGCGTACCCAACACGTTGATCGTGGTGGGCTTCGTGGCACAGCTGCTTTGGCTTGCCGCCGCCGCGCTCGTGCCTGGATGGACGTATCCGCCTCTCTGGACGGGATGGCTGATGTGTTGGGCAGGCTTTCTGGCCGCCATTCTTTTCTTGCCGCTTTGGGGCCGGCGCCTGATGGGCGCGGGCGATATCAAGGCGATCGCCATCCTGGGTTTGGCGATGGGGTTTGCCCCTTTGGTGCTGGTGATGGTGCTGGCAAGCCTGTTGGCCGGGCTGCACGCACTGGCGTATGTGGTGGTGGCGCGCTATTGGGCGGTGTCGCACCGGCTGCGCCAGATTCCGTATGCCATGTACCTGGGTATTGGCGCGCTCAGCGTGGTTCTTATGCCCTTGAATTCGCCTTGGTATTCGTGGTGTTCTTCCTGGTGCTCTACGGCATCCTGACCTACGGGCTGGTGTTTCTTGCTCAGAATTCCGTCACGCTGGCCGCGCAGGACGGCGCCCGCAAGGTCCTGCAATGGCAGGCGGGCACCACGTCGCTGGCGGCGCGTGCCAACGCAGGCCGCGACACCGCATTGAATATTGCGTCCTGGATGTCGTCCATGTCCGCCGCGCCGATCAAGGTTGCGGTCTGCGGCAGCGGCGGCGCCTTGAGCAGCAGCGCGGGCGGCACCTGTAGCGGTCAGCCGCTGGCCGCCGATCAAATTGAAGTGACGGTGTCGTATGCCTACGGCGCGCATCCGTTGATCCCGTCGTTTCCACTGTTGCAGACCGTGTTGATGCCGTCCACCAGTGTGCTTAGCGCGCGCGCCACGGTCCATTTGGGCAACACGCTGGGCGTGGGAGGCTGACATGGCGCTGCCACGAACCCGTTTTGCGCCACCGCGCCAACGCGGCATTGCCGCGCTTGAACTGTCGCTGACCCTGACCATGTTGCTGATCTTCATCTGCGCCGTGGTGGGCTATGGCGTGTTGTTCTGGATGCAGCAACAGCTGGCCGCCGCCGCCGGTGAGGGCGCGCGCGCCGCCGTGCACGCGCAGATCAGCGGCAGCGCCAACGTTCAGGCCGATGCCTGTTCGGCTGCCATGAGCATTTTCTCGACCGGGTCCGCGGTGGCGTGCGCCACCACGAACGCGCCCTGCGCCTGGGCCGGATCCGGGGGCGAAGTGGCTAATTGCGCCACCGTCGCCATGACCTACAACACCCAGTCCTGGCCGCTGCTGGCCACATTGCGATCGTTCATCGTCATGCTGCCCGGCACGAACACGAACTGGGTTCCCAGCAGGTTGTCGTCGACAGCCATCGTGCAGATATCGCAAGGGACACCATGAGCAGTATTAGCAAGATCATCGCGGGCGTGTTGTTGGTGGCGGGCCTGGTGCTGGCCTTCCTGGCGTGGCGCCTGGCGTCCCATTCCGGCCCGCCGCCCGCCAATCCGTCACCGGTCGCCACCGCGCCGGCGCCGGCGACCGCGCCGCAAGTGACGTTGCACGATGTGGTTGTGGCCAAGGAAGCCATTCCGGCCGGCACGCGCATCGACGCTGCAAAAATGCTGACGGTGGCGCAATGGCAGGTGGCTCTTTCCAACAGCTTCAACACCCCGGCTCCGCTGGAAGGCGCCGTTGCGCGCGTGGACATCGCGGCGGGTGACCCCATCGTTCCCAGCCTGTTGGCGCAAGGTTTGGCCAAGCAGCTCAAGCCCGGCGAACGCGCCGTGGCCATCGCGGTTGACGAAGTGGTCGGCGGCGGCAACCGCATTGCGCCCGGAGACCTGGTGGACGTGTTCTTCATGGTGGAAAAAGGCCAGGAAATTTCCGGCGGCCAGGCCCGTTTGCTGCAATCGCAGTTGCGCGTGCTGGCCTTTGGCAAAAGCTCGGTGGACGGCCCCGAAGAAAAATCGGTGCTGCAACAAGGCCCCGGGCAGCCGGCGCGTACAGCGGTGCTGGCGGTGCCGGTCGAACAGATCAACGAACTGATCCTGGCCAGCCGTGCCGGCCGTCTGCAACTGGCGTTGCGCCCGGTGGGCGATGACGCCGTGCCCGACGCCACGCTGTTCGCCAGGCGCGGCACGGTCTTGCCCACTCGCGCTGACCTGAGCCCCGCGCAGCGCGAAGCCTTGTTGACGGGTCCGAACCGCGCGTTTGCAGGCGACAGCCTGGTGCAGCTTGAAGGCGCCACGCCGGCCGCCCGGGCGCCCGCCAGCCGGGTGTCGGCACCCACGGCCGGCAGTGGCGGCGGCGGCGGCCGTACCGTTGAAATCGTGCGGGGAGACAAATCCGAGCGCGTTCGTTATTGAACTTGGCTGCGCGTGGCAGGTGCCGCCCGCGGCTGGACCATTAGAAGCAAACAGATCCAGCACAATGAAAAGATATCAGCGCACCACCATGATCTGCGTCCTGTCGGCCGCAGCGGCAATGACATACGGTGCCCCAAGCCTGGCCCAGGGCGCCGCGTCCACGGCGTCGGCGAATGCACCGGTCCGTGATATCGCGGTGGCCGTCAAGGGCCAGCAATCGCTCATGCTTGATGGCGCGGCGCCCAGCCGCATTGCCATCGGCGACCCCGAGGTGGCCGACGTGAAGATTCTGCCCCCCTCCGGCAAGCGCGCCGGCTCGCTGCTGTTGTACGGCAAAAAGGCGGGCACGACACAGTTGCAGATATGGACGGGCAGCAGCCCCACGCCGCAGATCTGGAACGTGCGCGTGGCCACGTCGGTGCAGGCGGCCCTGGCCAGCCGCGGCGTGCAGGGCGGCCCCAACGTGGATATCGCGGGCGACCACGCGGTGGTGTCCGGCCACGCTGATACCCCGCTGGCGCAGATTGCCGCGGCCAAGGCTGCCGCCGCGGCCGTGGGCGACAAGAACGTCGTGGACGTGTCCACCGCCGGTGCGGGCGGCGTCGTGCAGGTCGAGGTCAAGGTCGTGGAAGTGTCGCGGTCAGTGATGAAGCAGGCAGGCATCAATTTCGCCGCCAGCAATGGCCCCTGGGCCGGCGCCAGCGCCATATCCCCGACGGGGCTGGCCTCGCCGCTGGGGTTCACGCCGGGCGGCCCGATCGCCGCGGGCTTCTCGCTGTTCTATGACACGAACAATTTCTCGGCGCGCCTGCGCCTCTTGCAAAGCAACGGCATGGCGCGCGTGCTGGCCGAACCCACGCTGGTCGCGTTGACGGGTCAAAGCGCCAGCTTCCTGGCAGGGGGCGAACTGCCGATTCCCGAAGCGGGCGGCCTGGGCACCACCACGGTGACCTTCAAGCCATTCGGTATCGGCCTGACGGTCACCCCGACCGTGCTGTCGCGCGATCGCATCTCGTTGAAGGTGGCGCCAGAGGCCAGTGAACTGGATTACAGCAACGGCATCTCCATTGACGCCAACACCGTCATCCCCGCGCTGCGCACGCGCCGGGCGGATACCACGGTGGAATTGGGCGACGGCGAAAGCTTCGTGATCAGCGGCCTGGTGTCGCGCCAGACCAAGGCAATGGTCAACAAGGTGCCCATGCTGGGCGACCTGCCGATCATCGGCGCCTTCTTTCGCAGCGTGGATTATTCGCAAGAGGACACCGAATTGGTCATCGTCGTGACGCCGCGCCTGGTGCGCCCGATTGCGCGCGGCGTGACGCTGCCGCTGCCAGGTGGCCGTCAAGAAGCAGCAGATTCAACTTTCAATGCCTGGGGCTATTACCTGATGGGCCCGGTAGGCGGGCAGCAAATGCCGGGCTTTTCACGGTGAGTAATATGAAGACACATGCCAGCGAGTGGGTTGGCCTGCAAAACGGCAAGCGGTTCCTGTTTTGCTCAAAAGGCGATGGCGTCGCCGCGCAGCTTGGACAGGCTTTGGGAGACATGGGCATGTTGACCCAGGAATCCCCCAGCATCGAACAGTTGGCGCGGCGTTTGACCGAGATCGGACCGCAAGTGGTTTTCCTGGACTTCACCCTTAGTGAGGACGAACCGGGCAAGCTGTTCAAATCCGCCGAGCTGGCACGCTTGCTGGCGCGTATCGCGCCCACGGTGCCGCGAGTGGCGGTCGGCTTTCTTAGCCAGCCCGAAGGCGCCATCGCGGCGCTGCGTGCGGGCGTCAGCGATTTCGTGGACCCCACGGTCGCACCCGAGGAAGTCAAGGAAGTGGTGCTGCGGCTGCTAGACGTGCCGGCCGGGGGTGGCCGCATGGATGGTTCGCGGCGCAGCGTCTTGCTGCTGGGCGCGCGTCCGGGCGTGGGCACCAGCACGCTGGCCGTGCATCTGGCCGGCATGGTGCAAGACCGCTTGAAGCAGGCGCACGTTGCACGCGCCAGCGCCAACGGCGCCAAGCCCGTCAAGCCGTCCGAACAGTCGGGCGCCCTGCTGCCCCTGGCCAGCCGCGTAGCGTTGATGGACCTGGGCTGGCCGGTGGGAGATTGCCAGCTTTACCTGAATATCGGTAGCGACTTTGACTTTGCGGAAGCCGCGCGCAACCTGCGCCGGCTGGATTCCACCTTGTTGGGTTCGGCGATGGCCCATACCAACAACGGTCTGAGCGTGTTGGCGCTGCCGCGCGATCTGTCCCAGATGCGCGACGTTTCGCAATCCGACTCCCTGCTGGTGTTCGAGCGCTTGCGCCAACACTTCGGCGTGGTCGTAGCGGATGCGGGCGGGTTCACCAACCCGGAATTCGTGGCGGGCCTGGCGCGCTCGTCTCAACAGAACTGGATTGTGACGGACCAGAGCGTCGGGGCGCTGGTGTCGCTGGCCGGCCTGCTGCAAGAGCTGGAGCAACTGCATGTTGACCGCCGCAGCCTGGGCCTGATCGTCAACCGCTACGACGAACGCTACGGCATGACGGCGCAGCAGATTGCCGACCGCTTCCAACTGGATCTGGTGGGCACGCTGCCGGACCGCACGCTGGCCCTGATGGTATGCACCAACCAGGGCCACCTGCTGCACGAAGAGGCCGAGCGCGATGTCTATGTGCGCGCGGTGCAGACCCTGGCGGAAAAACTCAGCGCGGAAGAAAACACCCCCGGCGGGCGGGCTAGCTGGCTGGCCACATGGCTGCCCGGCGTGCACCGCCGCATGATCGTCGGTTAACGGCAAGCGACACGGGACGGCGGCGGAATCCGACATGATCATGACAGCGACCATAGAATTCGGCGGTGACGGCGACAAGGGCTTTGTATCGTCGAACCGCTTTCAGGAAGTGAAGACGGCGGCGTACGAACACCTGCTGTCGCGCATCGAGGAACTGGGCGCGGAGTTCGGCCGCTGGGCGCGATCGGCCATCCAGGAGTTCGTCGATATCGAAGTCGCAAGCTTTGTACGCTTGCGGCGCGTGCCGATCAACGAAGGCGAAATGCGCTTGATCGCCGAGGCGCTGACCAAGGAACTGGCCGGCCTGGGGCCGCTGGAAGACCTGCTTGCCGATCCGGCCGTTGAAGACATCCTGATCAACGGCTACGACAACGTGTTCGTCTCGCGGCGCGGCGTGCTGGCGCGCGAAACGCTGCGCTTCACGGACAACCAGCATGTGCTGCGCATCGTGCGCCGCATTCTTGCGCCCATCGGCCGGCGGCTGGACGAGTCCAGCCCCATGGTGGACGCGCGCCTGCCCGATGGTGGCCGCCTGAACGTGGTGATCGAACCGTTGGCCGTGGACGGCCCGATGGTGTCGATCCGCAAGTTCCGCCAGGACCCGCTCAAGCCCGCCGATCTGCTGACGCTGGGCACCTTCGACGAAGACATCTACCGGCTGCTGCACGAGGCGGTGAAGAACCGTTGCAACGTGCTGGTGTCCGGCGGCACCAGCTCGGGCAAGACCTCGCTGCTGAACGCGCTGGCGTTCTTCATACCGGAAACGGAACGCGTGGTCACCGTGGAAGACACCGCCGAACTGTCGCTGAACCATCCGCACGTGGTGCGGTTGGAGTCGCGGCAAGGCGGCTTTGACGGCAGCGGCGCGGTCAGCATCCGGGAACTGATCCGCAACAGCCTGCGCATGCGCCCCGACCGCGTGGTGGTGGGCGAAGTGCGCGGCGCGGAAGTGATGGACATGCTGCAAGCGATGAACACGGGCCACGAAGGGTCCATGGCGACCATCCACGCCAACTCGCCGCGCGAATGCCTGTACCGGATCGAAATGCTGGCGGGCTTTGCGGGGTTCCAGGGCAGCGAGGACAGCCTGCGCCGCCAGATCGCCAGCGCGCTGGACTTCATTGTGCAGATCGGCCGCCTGTCCAACGGCAAGCGGCGCGTGTTGTCCGTGACGGAAGTTACCGGCATGGGCGACAACGTCATCTCTACGCAGGAACTGTATCGCCACGAAGTCTTCACCACGCCCGAGGGCGAAGAGAAAGACCGCTGGAATTGGCTGGGCATCCACCCGCACACGCCCAAGCTGGCAAAGCTGCGCAACGAGCAGCGCGTCAACGACAACCCGTCCGGCGACAACGATGGCGGTGGCGGGGGGTTCTGGAGCCGGAGGCGCTGATGCAAGACGCTTTGATCCTGGGCGCGCTGGCGCTGGTGATGGCTTCGGGCGCGGTGCTGCTTTGGCGTCATGCCAACAGCGGCGCGCGGCGCGCGGCCAGCTCGGCGTTTCTGGAAAACCAGCTCAAGCGCGGTCGGGAAACGCCCGAAGAAGCACCGTTTGCCGAAGGCGGGCGCGCGATGCGCAGCGGCTTTTCCAGCTGGGACCGGCTGTTGTTGCTGGCGGGCGTGCGCCAAAGCCCGGGCTTTTATCTGCGCACGGCGGTGCCCGTGGTGGCGGGCGCGGTGTTGGCCTGGGTGTTCCTGGGGCCGCTGTCGGGCATTGTGTCGTTCGTGATGCTGGCCGTGCTGATGTACTTCCTGCTGTGGCTGCGGGCCGACAAGCGCCGGCGCCGCATGATTGCGCAGCTGCCCGCCTTTCTGGACAACATCGTGCGCCTTATCACCATCGGCAACAGCATGGGCGCGGCGTTCCAGACAGCCGCCGCCACCACCGACGAACCGCTGCTGGAAGTGGTGGAAACGGCGGCTAGCCTGAGCCGGTCGGCCAAGGAACTGGACGCGGCGCTGGTGCAGGTGTCGCGCATGTATGGCCTGAAAGAGCTGTACATGGTGGCGGCCGTGGTGTCGCTGGCGATGCGCTTCGGCGGGCGCAGCGACCAGGTGCTGGAACGCATGGCCGCGTTCATGCGCGACGTGGCGCAGGCGCGCAATGAACTGACGGCAAGCTCGGCTGAAGTGCGCCTGTCGGCATGGATTCTGGCGCTGCTGCCGGTGGGGATCGCCGGCTTCATCATCGTCGCCAACAACAAGCTGTTCATGGGCCTGTGGGAAGACCCCCTGGGCTTCAAGATGCTGCTGACCGCCGTGGTGCTGCAAATAGGCGGCTGCTATTGGCTGTATCGCATGGCCAAGTCGATTTAAGGGAAGGCAACGATGCAGATGCTGCAATCCTGGGATGTCTCTACCGTGCTGGCGGCGGCGCTGATGCTGGTGGCCGCCGCGTTGCTGGTGCTGGGCGTCAGCATGGCGCGGCGCCTGCGCGGGCAGGGCCGTAGCCGGCAGGTCATTGATCAGGCGCTGGCCACGCGCCAGGGCGGTGCGGCCGCGGCGGGCGCGCCTGCCGACACGGGACGCGGCCGGTTTTCGTCGGCCGCGCGCATGGCCGACGCGTTCGGCAAGCGCCTGAGCGAAGGGCGGCTGGCCGACACCTTGCTGGCCGCCGAGGACCGCAAGATGGTCGACATGGCGGGCTATGCCAATACCGGCACGGCGCGCTCGCGTTTTGTCGCGGCACGCTTCGGGCTGGCCATCGTGCTGCCCATCGTCGCGGTGGTGTTCGACCTGCGCAAGCACCTGACCGATTCCTCGATGGGCGTGTTCATCGCCGCGTTCTTCGGCTTTGCCATCGGCTACATGTTGCCCAAGTGGGTGGTCAGCCGCCGGCTGGCGCGCCGCAAGCGCATGGCGGGCGACGAACTGCCGCTGCTGATCGACTTGCTGCGCTTGCTGCAAGGGGTGGGCTTGTCCATCGACCAGAGCATGCAGGTGCTGATCAAGGAATTTGCGCAGGTGCTGCCGGTGCTGTCGTCTGAATTGCGTCTGGCTTCAGAGCTGTATGTGCGTGGGCGGACGCGCGAGCAATCGCTGGCGCGGCTGGCTACGGGTTTCGACAACGATGATCTGTCGGCCATCTGCCGGCTGATCGCGCAGGTGGACCAGCATGGCGGCGCCGTGCAGGAACCCCTGAATCGGTTTGGCGAACGCCTGCGCGACAAGCGCCGGCTGGAATTGAAGGAGAAGGTCGGCAAGACCACCGTGAAGATGACTGGAGTGATGATCGTGACGTTGTTGCCCGCCCTGTTGATCGTGACGGGCGGCGCGGGGTTTATCGCGGTATTGCGTGGCATGTCACGCATGGGGGGCATGTAATGGCGGACGTGATCAAGAAGGGTGGGGGCGCCTTGCGGTGGACCCTGGTGGCGGCGGCCTTGGCGGCCGGCGCCGGCTTGACGGGATGCAAGACCAATAACGCGGAATCGGCGTGGCAGTTGATCCAGCAGCAACAGCAGGAACAGGCGCTGGCGCGGCAGAAGGAAGAAGACGCGGACGCCAAGCGGCGTCCCAAAGAGCCCGAGATGATGGTGTCGCTGATCGTCGAGGCGCAGCGCCAAGAGCGCTATTTCGCGTCGCTGGCGTATATCGACGCGTATCAGCAGAAGTTCGGCAACGACGCGCGGGTGGCGGTGCTGCGCGCAGAGGCCTTGCGCCAGACGGGGCAGACGGCCATGAGCGAGCAAGCGTATCGCGCGTTGCTGTCCACCGATCAGGCGGCCGATGGCTGGCACGGGTTGGGCTTGATCGCCGGGTCGCGCGGCCAGTTCGATCAAGCCGCCGACGACTTTGCGCGCGCCGCCAAGCTGTCGCCGATGGACGCGCGCATTCTGGGCGACCTGGGTTATGCACGGCTGCGTGCCGGCGACCCGGCGGGGGCGCGCGTGCCCTTGGGGCAGGCCGCTGAACTGGCGCCGGACAACGGCAAGGTGCTTGCCAATCTGGCGGTGCTGTTGCTGGTGGAAGGCGAGCCCGCGCGCGCGCAACGCCTGATGGACCAGGCCAGGCTCAGCGAGGAAGCGCGCGGACAGGTGCTGCGCATGGCCTCCGACATCCGCGTGCAGCGGCCGCCGATGCCCACAGCCACGTCCATGCCCACGTCCACGTCCACTTCCACATCCACGTCCACGTCCACGTCCGCATCCGCCGCGGTGCCCGTGGCGGCCGATGCGTCCACGACTCGCGTGTCCAGCGGCGGCATTGTCCTGCCGGTGATGAGCCCGTTGATGGATGGCCTGGGCAATGGGCCCATCGTGCGCTAACCCGAATCAGGAACGATATCCATGTCCACGACCCGCTATTTCGCATCCCGCGCTGTGCCCTCGGCAGGGGCATGCACATCGGCGCTTGCCTTGCCTGCTGCATTGCCCGCTGCCTCGGCTGCTGGATTGCCTTGCGCACTGACCATCGCACTGGCGGCAGTGCTGGCCGTGCTGGCGCCCATGTCGTCTGTGGCGCAGTCGAACGTGCCCTTGACCGGTGGCATGTCGGGTGGCGCAGCGGCCACTGCGCCGGCGCAGCCCTTGCCGCAAGCGCAGCTGCCGGCTCGCCCCGTGGTGCAGCAGGTGCAAAGCCCCATGCCGCAGCCGGGCACGGCGCCGACCGCCCAGGCGACATCCACTACCCAAGGCGCCTCAAGCGCCCACGCAGCGCAGACGGCGGCGCCCGAGGAAGCGTTTGGCGACGTCACCCGTGGCCTGCTGGCCGCGCAGGCCGATGGCCGCCGCGCCGGCAATGCCTTGCCCGTGTTGGGGCCGGTATCCACGGCCGCGTGGAATCGCTATCTGGAAAGTTTCTCGCACCCCATCCCGGATTATTTCCAGAAGCGGGTCGAAACCAAGAACACCAACTGACCCGCGCCCACTTCGTTGCCAGCTGATGGCGACTTCAGGATTGCCCGATCATGCCAGCCCCAGCCCAACCCTTTTGTCGTGTGTCCCTGGCGCGCCAGCGCGGCAGCATGGCCGTGGCCGTGGTGTTCGCGGTGCTGGTCGGCGTGGCGATGCTGGGCGTGGCGCAGCTGGGCTATGGCTACTACATGAAGCGCGAGATCCAGAAGGCGGCGGACCTGGCCGCCCTGACGGCGGTGCAGGTGCTGGGCATGGGTTCGGCGGCCGACTGCACGCGCGCCACCTCGGCCGGCAAGGCATCGGCGTTGGCGAACGTGCCGAACATCTTCGACACCTTCACGGCCGCCGACATCACGGTGCAGTGCAAGCTGTGGGATTCCACGCGTGCCGACGCCTCCGGCATGCATGTTTTCGACCCGGCCGGCGGACAGCCGCTGAACGCGGTGCGCCTGACTATCCGCAAGGAACTGGCCAGCCTGTTCGGCACCTTGGGCTTGAGCACCACCGTCTCGGTGAATGCGGTGGCGACCAATACCCAGCCCGTTGCCGCCTTCATGGTGGGTTCGCGCCTGTTGCGCCTGCAACGCGGCGGCCTGCTGTCGCAACTGTTGTCGACGGTAGGCGCCACGCCCGCGCAGCTGGATGTGTTGGATGCGGCCGGGCTGGCCAGCGTCAACATCACGCCCGCGGGCTTGCTCAAGGCGCTGGGCCTGCCGCTGTCCGTGGCCACGGGCGTGGGCACGCCGGCTGAATTGGCGGCCGTCAACAACCTGACGCTGGGCCAATTGCTGCAAGCCACCCTTACCGTGGTCAACCAAAGCGGCACGGCGGGCGCCAATGTGGGCCTGGTCAGCAACGCCGTCAACACGGTGCTGGCGGTGATGCCGCTGAACCTGCCGGTGAAACTGTTCGGCAATGGCGGCGTGTTGAACCTGTCGGTGGTGGGCGGGGACGCGACCGGCGCGCTGTCGGCGAACGTCAACGCGCTGAACGTGCTGGAAACCGCGCTGGTCGTGGCCAACGGCCAAAACCTGATCAACCTGGGCTTGAGCGTGCCGCTGTTGGGCGTGGACGCCCGGGTGCGCGTGGTCGAGCCGCCCACGCTGGCCGTTGGCGGTATCGGCACGCAGGCCACCAGCGCGGGCATCCGCGTTTACCTGCGCGTCAGCACCAGCAACATTCCGCTGGTGGGACCGCTGCTGGCGAACACGCTGGGCACTCGCGTCGACTTGCCCATCATCATCGATGTGGCGCAGTCCACCGGTACGCTGACCAACCTGTGCCAGGCACCGCTGACCCGGCATCAGGCCACCATCGCGGTGACCTCGTCGCTGGCGAATATCTGCCTGGGGCGTTTTCCGGGCATGACGTCCAGCACCGACCAGAACGCCGCCAATTTCGTATCACTGACCAACAGCTGCCAGCCCGGCGCGTTTGCGGCCATCCAACGCCATCAGGTGTTGAACGTGCTGGGCATCCTGCCGTTGACGGCCAAGGTGACCTTGCCCGTCTTCAATTCCGCCGCGCCGGTGTCGGTAACGCTGACCGAGCCGCCCGGCACGCCCTCCACGCAAACGGTCACCGCCACGTCGGTGAACCTGGGTGCGCTGGCCTCGAACCTGTCCGACGCCGTCATCGGCGGCATTCTGGGCGACCTGTACAGCACGGGAACGCCCTTGTCCGCCGCGGACCGCACGGCGCTGGCCACCAGCCTGGTCGGCGGGGGCGGCAGCAGCGCGGGCAAGTCTATTACGCAGGTCTACAACGACATGCAGTGGTCCTCCACCGCGCTCAACCAGCTAAGCACCCGGCTGACCACGGGCGGGCTGACGGGCGTGCTGGGCGGCACGCTGCAACTGGTTGGCAACCTGCTGACCTCGTTGCTGGTGGCGCCCCTTAATGACGTGGTGTGCGCGCTGGGGCTCACCCCCAGCGCCATCCGCACGTGCCGGATCAATTCGGTGGCCGCGCAGGCGCTTAGTGGAAGTTCGCAGGTGGGCGGCGTGCTGTCCATCGTGGTGAACCTCTTGCAGCCGGTGCTGACCCCCTTGTCAGCCGCGCTGCAACAACTGCTGGACTTGCTGGGTGTCAGCGTGGGCCAGACCGATGTTTCGCTGCTGTCCGTCGATTGCGGGCAGCCCCGCCTGGTGTACTGATGAAGATGCCTTTGATCGCCGCTAAATCCTTGTCGGCAGGGTTGCTGCCATGACTCAGAAATTCGCCCGCGATGAGTTCGATCTTTACGTCTGGGAAGGCACGTCCGACATCGCCGGCCGCGCCGAGCGCTGCCTGGCGGGCATGGACGTGACGCTGGTGCGCGCGGACGCGGGCACCGCCTTCCCGCCGCCGCGCGACCCGGGCCGCCCGGCCGTCGCGCTGGTGTCGGTGTCGGTCATGGGCGACAACCGATTCAGCGGCTATGACTGGTTGTCGGCGCAGGCCATGCCGGTGATCTGGGTGTCCGCCGAAGCGCGCGGACGCGATCCCCGCTATTACCCGCCCGAATATTCCTACACCTTGCCGCTGTCATTCACCACGGCCGACCTGCGCAAGCTGCTGTATGAATTGCTGGGCACGCTGGAGCAGTTCAGCCGGTCGGCGCCCAAGCGCGAGCAGCCCCTGATTGCGGTGTCCGAACCCATGCGCGCGCTGCTGGCCGAAGCCGAGATGTTTGCCGATTGCCGCAGCAATGCCTTGATTCACGGCGAAACCGGCGTCGGCAAGGAACGCATCGCGCGCCTGCTGCATGACCGCGCGGCCTGGTCCGACGGCCCCTTCGTGGCGGTCAACTGCGGCGCCATCCCGGAAGGCTTGTTCGAGGCGCATTTCTTTGGACATGCCAAGGGCGCCTTCACGGGCGCCGTGGGCGCCCACAAAGGCTATTTCGAACAAGCCAACGGCGGCACGCTGTTCCTGGATGAAATCGGCGACCTGCCGCTATACCAACAGGTGAAACTGCTGCGCGTGCTGGAGCAAAGCGCGGTGACCCGGCTGGGTTCCAGCGTGGAAATTCCGGTGGATTTCCGCCTGGTCGCGGCAACCAACAAAGACCTGCGTGTGCTGGTGGGGCAAGACGAATTCCGGGCCGACCTCTATTACCGGCTGGCCGTGATCGAGCTGCGCATTCCGAATCTTGAACAGCGTGGCGGCGAAGAAAAAATCGCCATATTCCGCGCGCTGCTGGGTCGGCTGGGCTGCGAGGGCGAGCCCCCGGAATGGCTGTTGGACCGTGTGGCGCGCACGCGCTACGCCGGCAACGTGCGCGAACTGTCCAATGTGGCCGAACGCGTGGCCATCATGCGCCGGCAGTTCGGCGCCTGGGATGAATCGCGCATTGCGCGCATCTTTGACCAGATCGCCGAACCCCTGCGCGCCGGCAGCACGCTGTGCGAGCCACCGGTATTCACCGACGCCGAGCGCGCCGAACGTGCCCGCATCCTGGCGGCGCTGGACGTCAACGGCTGGCGTCGGCAAGACACGGCGAACACGCTGGGTATCAGCCGCAAAGTGCTATGGGAAAAGATGCGCAAGCTGCATCTGGGAGGCGGGCAGGGCGAAACGGCGGAAGGCGTCGTGGAGGCCTCCTGATCCTGCAATTGGGGAAGGCCCCTAGGGGGGCGACAAATCGCCCGCGGCCTATGTAAGCGGATTAACCGTGAGCGAAATAAATTGCTATAGTTCCGCAACGATTTTTTTGGGGAAGGCATGAACGTCCAATTTATCCGTGCCGCCACACGCATGGCGCTGTTAGGCACGGCGTTGTCCGGCCTGGCGGCGTGCGCCAGCGCTCAATCCGAAGCGCCACGGCCCACGGTTAAGCAGGTCGAAGCTACCAAGGCGGCGGACGCCCCGGTAACCCCGCCCGTGGCCCCGCCCGCTGCGCCCGCCCGGCCTGCGTCCACGGTGGCCGAACTGCAAGGCCTGATCCAGGCGCGCCAGGTGTCCGAGCTGCGCACGGCCTACAACGGCACGTACGGCGCCAGCCTGCTGTTCAAGCCCGACGACCTGACCTATTACGTGGCCCTGTTCCAGCAGAAGGACTTTTGGCGCGTCCTGAAGACGTTGTCTGAAAAACAGGCTGAATCCACCTACCGCGCGTTCGCCGCGCAATCGGCGGACCTGGCTGAAGTGGACATCAAGCGCATCAAGCTGCAAGCCGAATACGCGCATGCCGAAAAGCTGCTGGCCAGCCGTAATGAGCAACTCAGCACGCTGCAAGCCGACCGCACGCTGCGCATGCAGCAGGAACAGCAAGTGGCGGCGCGCCAGGAACAGTCGCGCCAGGAAGCCACGGCGCTGGCCGACCAGCAAAAGGACGTGCGCCAGCAACTGCGTGATTTGCAGCGCCAGATCGATGCGCTTCAGGCCCAGCAAGCCCAGATTGACGCGGGCCCCGGCGCCAAGCGGGGCAAGTAAGCAAGGTCTCTTGCCAAGACGGGCCCACGGGCCCGTTTTTCTTGGCCTGGGGATAATGCCCCCGCGCGTTTCAGGGGATAGTGGGGCGGCCGGCCGGATACTTGTATTCTTGCCGCAGGCCCCCATATGGCAATCATGGCTCTCAAAGTTTTTGACCTCCAGTGCGAACACAGCCACGTATTCGAAGGCTGGTTCGGTTCGCACGAAGATTATGACGCGCAACAGGCGCGTGGCCTGGTTACGTGCCCTGTTTGCGGGTCCGCCAGCATCACCAAGCGTTTGTCGGCGCCGCGCCTGAACGTGTCGCATCTGCACGCGCCGGCCAGTCCGCCCGCGATACCCGCCGGCGCCTCGGACGCCGAAAAAATGGCCGCGGTGCAGGCCATCGTGATGAAACAGGTGCGCGCCTTGCTGCGCAACACTGAAAACGTTGGCCCGCGCTTTGCCGAAGAGGCGCGCCGCATCCACGAGGGCGACGCGGACGAGCGCCCGATACGCGGCACGGCCACGCCCGAAGAGCGCGCCGCGCTGGTCGAAGACGGCATCGAAATCATGGCCGTGCCGGATTTTCTGGACGACGAGCGCCTGCAATAACCCCGGTGGGTGTCAACAAAAAAAGCCAGGCCCGCGAATTGCGGGCCTGGCTTTTTCGTACCTGCTGCCGATTCAGATTACTGAACGCGGCTGCGGTATTCGTTCGTGCGGGTGTCGATTTCGATCTTGTCGCCGATGGCGCAGAACAGCGGCACGTTCAGTTCGTAACCGGTGTTGATCTTGGCCGGCTTGGTGACCTTGCCGGAGGTATCGCCACGCACGGCGGGTTCGGTGTAGGTGATTTCGCGAACGATCGTGGTGGGCAGTTCAACCGAGATGGCGCGGCCGTCGTAGAAGACCACTTCCACGGGCATCGCTTCTTCCAGGTAGTTCAGGGCGTCGCCCATGCTTTCCGCTTCGATTTCGTACTGGTTGTACTCTTCGTCCATGAAGACGTACATCGGGTCGCCGAAGTAGGAGTACGTGCACTCCTTGCGATCCAGTTGCACAACTTCGAACTTTTCGTCGGCCTTGTAGACCGATTCGCTGGCCGAGGCGGTCAGCAGGTTCTTGAACTTCAGCTTCACAACAGCAGCGTTACGGCCAGACTTGTTGTATTCGGCTTTTTGGACCACGAGGGGATCCTTGCCGACCATGACCACGTTGCCGACTCGCAATTCCTGAGCGGTTTTCATCGATAAAACTCCGGGGGGTAGGTGCACTCGCCGTGCTTGCAAAAAGCCGCATGGCTTGCGGCTCCGTGCACACCCCGGGAGGCGTCATAGTTGAGGCCCGACAAATCCAGGGCGACTCAGAAAACTCTCTATTCTAACGTTTCTTGGCCAAGTCTGCGCAAAAGTCGGCCAGATTTTCGGCCAGATCCGGCAGCGCGGCCTGGCTTGCGTCCCAGGTGCGGGCGGCGTCCTGCCATGCCGCCCAGGCGTCCGGCACCAGCGCCGCCGTCATTGCGGCCTGAGTTTGCCCGGTCTCTGGCTGGTTCCAGGCGCGGATCAGGCCCTGCGCACAATCGGGGGCCGGATAGCGGGCTAGCCAGGCTTGCAGCTTTTCCAGGTGCACGTTCTGGTCCTGGGGATAGATTTGCCACACCAAGGGACGCGCGGCCCAGGCGGCGCGGACGAACGAGTCTTCGCCGCGCACGAAATTCAGGTCCGACAGCCACAGCACGCGGTCAAAGTCGGGTTGGGCCACGAAGGGCAGCCGGGCGAGTAGCGGGGCGCCGGGCACCCGGCAGGCGGCTTCCAGGCCCGGCGCCACGCCTTCGGGAGCCAGCAGCACGCTGGGCCAGGAATCCGCCGCCAGGGCGCGGACCAAATCGCCGGTGGGCGCCGTGGGATAACAGAACAGCGATACCGTACGGGCGCCATCGCGGCGGCGCGCCAGCACGGCGTCGTCCACCCCCAGCGACCGCAAAAACCCGTTTTGCTGGTCGATAGACGCTTGCAGCGCGTCACGTTCGGCGCTTAAGCCCGGTTCGCGCAACAGGCCGCCCGTGGCTGCGGTGAACCCGGGAAAGAAAAAGTGTTTGACCAGCCCGTCAGGCCGCTGCGAGGGCAGGCCGTGGCAGCTTTCCACCCAGGCTTCGGCGCTTAGATATTCCAGGTTGATCCACGCGGGATGCACGCGTTGCATGCTGTGCAGAAACGCCTCGGGCGGGTCGCAGGCAAAGGCTTCGATGACCACGTCGCGGGCGGTCAGGGCCAGGTCGGGCGTGTCGGACCAGTGGACGATGTCCACGCCGGCCAGCTCCTGGCGCGGGGCGTCGGGGAAGATGCCCGGTTGAATGCGGGCAAAGCTGGCCAGGTCGTCCACCCACAGGCGTACCTCCCAGCCACGGCCGGCGGCCAGCCGGCGGGCCAGCCGCCAGCAGACGCCGATGTCGCCATAGTTATCGACGACCCGGCAAAAGATGTCTGCTTGCATGGCGGCCTGGTGAAACTAGTGGAACTTGGCCGGCGCGGCTTCGGCGTCCTCGGGCAGTTCGGCGTGCACCAGTTCGCCCAAGGGGTTGGGGAAGTAGGGCGCGCCGCAGTCTTCGCAGTATTCCGCCGGCAGCACGCCGGGGATGCGGCGCAGTTCCGTCACGCCGTATTCCTTGAGCAAGGCGGCGATTTCATCGACCACGTCGGGTTGGCCTTCGTCGGACGGCAGCTCTTCCTCTCGGCCATACAAAGGCCACACGCAGCCGTAGTAGACGTCGTTGCTGCTGCGCGCCGTGAAGCTGATGCGGTATTCGTCGATGCGGTTTTCGCCACAGCCGGCCACGACCGCGCGCAATTGCGAGGCTTCCAGGTTGACCGCGCCTTCCAGCCAACTGACGGCCGCGCGTAGCGACAAGGGACGCACGCGGCGGTCGGCCTCGCGGTTGCTGACGTAGTAGGCGTCGGGCAGCAGGGCTTCGAAGCCGCAGCCCGGCATCAGGGCGGCCAGCGTGGGTTGCGCCTGGGCGGCCCACTGTTGCTGGCACGCGTCGCGCGTGGCGTCGGCGTCGCCCAGGCTTTCCTGCCAACGGAAGATCGGTGCGTTTTCGGGCACCGCCACCGCGCCGATGATGTAGCGCGTGTCGGCCAGCATGTTGGCGGTTTCGATCTCGGTGTTGAGCGTGGGCTTGGTGGTTTCAGCGCCCAGGGCTTGCGAGCCCAGGCGTTGCAGCCACTGCCAGGTTTCGCCGAACGTGCGCGGCATCTGGTCCACGCTGACCAGCACCGGCATCAGCGCGGTGCGCGCCTGGCTGGACAGCACGTGGCCATGCAACTGGGCCAGCAGCGCCTGCTGGGCGCTGGCGGAAACGGGGCCGGTGGGGATGGCGTAGCGCGTCCAGGCCACGATCGGTGCAACGATCAGCAATACGTCGTACACCACGCCGTTTTTCTCGATCTTCATCGATTCGGACAGCGTTTCGGCTTGCTCGATCAAGACTTCGTAGGCGCCGATATCGCTTTGCGCCAGGTGGTCCAGGGCCGCTTCCAGCGGGGCGTCCTGCCCGGCCTTGAGCAGCTTGGGAATCGCTTCGCCAAGCTGGTTCTCCCAAAACACGTCTTCAACGCGGCTGCCCGAGCGGTTAAGCGATTGGGCCAGCGCCACCAAACGGGTGGCGTCGCGGGTCATGCGGGGAGCGGATTGGCTGCGGGTTCGGGCCATAACTTCGAGGGACGTCCAGTAAGTGTGTAACGACGTAGTTTACCGCTCGCCGCCCATCGCGGCGTTGTCGCATTGGTTTCCGACTTCAGAGGCCCGCGCGGCACGCTGCGCGATGCATCGCCCGCCATTGATGCCACATTGGCAACAGAGCATCCCCACGACGGGGGTTTATTGCTGATCGCGAAAGTTCGACAATCCCTTATCGAATTTCTATACAGGAGGCTGCGCCATGCGTTGGCCTACGCTTTTTGTTTCCCACGGCTCGCCGATGCTGGCCGTTGAACCCGGCCGCACCGGCCCCGTGCTGACGGCATGGAGCCACGCGCAAGGCCGCAAGCCGCGCGGCATCCTCGTCGTATCGCCCCACTGGATGGGCGAAGGGCTGGCGCTGTCCACGCGTGATCGGCAAGTGGCGTGGCACGACTTTGGCGGCTTTCCGCCTGAACTGTATGCGCTGCAATACGCGGCCCCGGGCTCGCCCGAATTGGCCGATCGTGTTCAGGCGGTGCTGGCCGAGTCGGGTATCTCCGCGGAGCGCGACCCGCGCCGTCCGCTGGACCACGGCGCGTGGGTGCCGCTGCGCTACCTGTATCCCGATGTCGATGTGCCGGTGGTGCAGCTGTCGCTGGACATGGGGCGCGACGCCGCCGGCCAACTGGCGTTGGGCCGCGCGCTGGCGCCGCTGCGTGACGAGGGCATCCTGATCATCGGGTCGGGCTCGCTGACGCACAATCTGCGCGATGTCCGCATGCCGCAAAGCGCGGCGCCCGTGGCGTACGTCCCCGCGTTCCAGGCGTGGTATGCGCGTAACCTGGCCGAGCACAACGTGCCGGCGCTGCTGGACTGGCAGGCGCGGGCGCCCGGTGCATTGCAGGCGCATCCGCACGACGATCATTTGATGCCGTTGTACGTAGCGCTGGGGGCGGGCGGCGACGACGCCCGCGCCACCCGCCTGAACGACGAAATTTCGTATGGGGCGTTGGCGATGGACGCGTATCAGTTCGACGATTGAGGCGGCGGGGCGGGGGATAGAAGGCGCGGGTGCGTAGCCCTGGTACACAGCCCTGGTACACAGCCCGGATACACGGCCCAGATCCATAGCCACGGCCCAAGACCATGAAAAAGCCCCGGAACCGCCAAGGTTCCGGGGCTTTTTGCATCGCGCCCCGACTGCGGGCGCGTCGCGCGTCAGGCAGCCAGCAGCTGGCGCAGCACGAAGGGCAGGATGCCGCCGTGCAGGTAGTAGTCCACTTCGATTGGCGTGTCGATGCGCAGCAGCACCGTCACGTCCTGCTTCGAACCATCCTTGCGGGTGATCGTCAGCGTCACGTCCTGCATCGGCTTGATGCCATTTTCCAGGCCCGAAATGTCGTACGTTTCTTCGCCGGTGATGCCCAGCGACTGCACGCTGTCCGCGCCCTTGAATTGCAGCGGCAGCACGCCCATGCCCACCAGGTTGCTGCGGTGGATACGTTCGAAGCTGCGCGTGATCACGGCCTTCACACCCAGCAGTTGCGTGCCCTTGGCCGCCCAGTCGCGTGACGAGCCGGTGCCGTATTCCTCGCCGCCGAACACAACGGTGGGGGTGCCCTGGGCCACGTACTTCATGGCCGCGTCGTAGATGGACATCTGTTCGCCCGTGGGCTGGAACAGGGTCTCGCCGCCTTCGAAGCGGCTGCCGTCGGGCAACGACGGAATGATCAGGTTCTTGATGCGCACGTTGGCAAAGGTGCCGCGCATCATGATTTCGTGGTTGCCGCGACGCGAGCCGTAGCTGTTGAAATCGGCCTTCATCACGCCGTTTTCCTTCAGCCACTTGCCTGCCGGCGACGATTCCTTGATAGAGCCGGCGGGCGAGATGTGGTCGGTGGTTACGGAATCACCGAACACGCCCAGAGCACGCGCGCCCTTGACGGTGGGCATCGCGGCCGGCGTCATGTCGAAGCCTTCAAAGAAGGGCGGTTCCGCGATGTACGTGGAGTCAGGCCAGTTGTAGGTATCGCCGGCGATGCCCTTGATGTTCTCCCACAGCTTGCCCGGGTTGCTCTTGACCTGGCCGTAGTTGGCCTCGAACACCTTCGGGTCCAGCGCATGCTTCATCAGCGCTTCGACTTCCTCGGACGTGGGCCAGATATCGCCCAGCCAGACGTCGCCGTTCTTGCCACGGCCCACCGGCTCGGTCATCAGGTCGCGCGTGACCGTGCCGGCCAGCGCGTACGCCACAACCAGCGGGGGCGAGGCCAGGAAGTTGGCCTTGATGTTCGGGTGGATGCGGGCTTCGAAGTTGCGGTTGCCGGACAGCACCGCCGAGCAGACCAGGTCGTTGCCGGTGATGGCTTCGTTCAGGTCCGGCGTCAGGTCGCCCGCGTTGCCGATGCAGGTGGTGCAGCCGTAGGCGGCCACGTCAAAGCCCAGCTTTTCCAGATAGGGCAACAGGCCCGTCTTGGTCAGGTAATCGGTGACCACGCGCGATCCGGGGGCCAGCGACGTCTTGATGTGCTTGGGCACCTTCAGGCCGGCTTCCACCGCCTTCTTGGCCAACAGGCCGGCGGCCAGCAGCACGTTGGGGTTCGACGTGTTGGTGCACGACGTGATGGCGGCAATCAGGATGTCGCCGTTCTTGATCTTGGTGCCGGCGCTGGTGGTGAATGTCTGGTTCAGCTTTTCGGCGGGTTGGTTGAAGCCGTTTTCGGCAACCGGCTTGGAGAACAGGTCAATGAAGGTGTTCTTGACGTTGCCGATTTCGATGCGGTCTTGCGGGCGCTTGGGGCCGGCCAGGGACGGCGCGACGGTGGACAGGTCCAGGGTCAGCAGCTTGGTGAAGTTGATGTCCTGGGCGGCGGGGATGCCGAACATCTTCTGGGCCTTGAAGTAGGCTTCGAAGGCAGCGATTTCGTCTTCGGTGCGGCCCGTGCCACGGAAATAATCGATGGTGCGTTCGTCGACCGGGAAGAAGCCCATGGTTGCGCCGTATTCCGGCGCCATGTTGCCGATGGTGGCGCGTTCGGCCACGGTCAGGCTGGCGGTGCCTTCGCCGCAGAATTCAACGAACTTGCCCACCACTTTTTCACGGCGCAGCATTTCGGTGATGGTCAGCACCAGGTCGGTGGCGGTGACGCCGCCGCGCAGCTGGCCCTTGAGTTCAACGCCGACCACGTCGGGCGTCAGGAAGTACACGGGCTGGCCCAACATGCCGGCTTCGGCTTCGATACCACCCACGCCCCAGCCCACCACGCCGATGCCGTTGATCATCGTGGTGTGGCTATCCGTGCCCACCAGCGAATCGGGGTAATAGACGTTGTTTTTCTTGTCCTGGTGCACGCCGCGCGCCAGGTATTCCAGGTTGACCTGGTGGACGATGCCAAAGCCCGGGGGCACGACGCCGAACGTGTCGAACGCCTGCATGCCCCACTTCATGAACTGGTAGCGCTCTTGGTTGCGCTTGAACTCCAGCTTCATGTTCAGGTCCAGCGCATTCTTGGTGCCGAAGTAGTCGATCATGACCGAGTGGTCGACAACCAGGTCGACCGGCACCAACGGTTCGATGCTCTTGGGGCTCTTGCCCATCTTGTCGGCCACGGAACGCATGGCCGCGATATCGGCCAGCAGCGGCACGCCGGTGAAGTCCTGCAACACCACGCGGGCAACCACGAACGGGATTTCATCTTCGCGGCGGGCGTTGGCCTGCCAGTTGGCAAGCTGCTTGACGTGTTCTTCGGTGACCTTCTTGCCGTCGCAGTTGCGCAGCACGGACTCCAGAACGATGCGGATCGATACCGGGAGCCGCTGCACATCGATGCCAAGCGACTTGCCCAGCGCCGGCAGCGAATAGTACTGACAGGATTTATTGCCGATCTTGAAATTCTTGAGGGTGTCTAGAGTGTTGTGCGGCATGATGGACTCCGTGGTTTTGCCCGGCTTTTTACCCAAGCGCAGGCGGCATTTTCTGGCGTTTTTGCGCGTTTGTCATTGTAGGGGACACAAGCCCGCGCCCGATCGTATGTCTTATATCTTATATAAGACTTGGGCGGCGCGTCAAAGTTCCGACCCGTCCGCACAAGACATATGGCTTTGCAAAACCCCTACTTTGGCGGACATGGCCCAAGCCCGCAAGACCCCAAGCTTGTAGCAGGGCTTTCCTACGGACGCCGCCCCCGCGCCCGACGGGCCCCGCCATCAAGCCAGAAAGCCGCGCAGCAAAGGCTCCAGTTCACGCTTCAAAAAGTCCACCAACGCGCGCTGCGCGGTGGACGGGTAGGGCGTGGGCGACGTCAGGATGAACAGCTTGTCGCCCGGCCCCTGTGCCCGGTAGGCCGGCAGCACCTCGCGCAGCCGGTTTGCTTCCAGGTCGGGTTGGACGATATAGGCGGGCAGCAGGGCAACGCCCGCGCCGTCGCGCGCGGCCTGGGCCAAAAAAGGGAAATACTCGGATTGCAGCCGTGGCGCCAGCTTGATTTCGTGCGTCTGGCCGCGGCGGCCGGTCAAGCGCAGCGTGGTCCGCGGCTTGGCCCCGGGCGGGCACAGGAAGTCCAGCCGGCCCAGGTCGCGCGGGCGGGACGGCGCGCCCACGCGCTGCAAATACCCGGGCGCGGCGCACAGGTGCCATTTCACGTCGCCCAATTCGCGCGCGACATAGTCTTGCGGCGGCTGCGAAATTACACGCAGCGCCACATCTATCTCGGACGAGATCAGGTCGCTGACGCGATTCGAGAACAGCACCCGCAGGCTAAGACTGGGATGCTCCAGCGCAAAACGCACCAGCAACGGGCGCAGCGCGTCCAGTTCGCCAAGCCCCGTGGGCAGAGACAGGCGGACATGGCCGGTGGGTTCGGCGCCCAGTTTCTGAAGCGCGTACCGCGCCGATTCCACCTCGCGGGCCATGCGCGCCCCATGCTCGTAAAGCATTGTGCCTTGCTGCGTCAGTTCAAGCCGGCGCGTGGTGCGCCGGATCAGTTGCGCGCCAAACGTGCGTTCCAGCTTTTGCAGGTTGCGGCTGACATGGGACCGCGTCACGCCCTGGCGCAGGGCGGCCTCGCTTAGCGTGCCGGCTTCCACGATGGTCACGAACAGCTGGATCAGGTTCAGGTCTAGCGCGGGCAGGGCGGCCATGGGGAAGGGGTCATTGTTGCCTGTCAGGAAACAGAGTTTACTCAGACCGAAGGATTGTCGCGGTATCGACGCGTTGATAATCTGGTCGCCATTGCGCATTGCAGTCACGACAAGGAGACAAACCATGGCCCAAAGCATGTTTCGCGGCGATCTGTTCCAGGGGCAGCGCGTTCTTATTACAGGGGGTGGCACGGGCTTGGGGCTTGCCATGGCCGAACGGTTGGCGGCGCTGGGCGCCACGGTGCACGTGTGCGGCCGCCGCCTGTCCGTGGTCCAAGAAGCCGCCGCCGGGCTGCGAGTCCGGCACGGCGCGCAGGTCTACGCGCACGCTGTCGATATTCGCGATGCCGACGCGGTTGATGCCATGGTGCAGGGCATATGGGACACGCACGGCGGCCTGGACGGCCTGGTCAATAACGCCGCCGGCAACTTCATCAGCCCTACCGAAAAGCTGTCGGCGCGGGGGTTCAACGCCATCGCCGACACGGTTTTTCATGGCACCTTCTACATGACACAAGCGGTGGGCAAGCGCTGGATCGCTTCCGGCATGCCGGGCGCGGTGCTGTCGATTGTGGTGACGTGGGTATGGACGGGGTCGCCGTTTGTCGTGCCGTCGGCCATGTCCAAGGCCGGCATCGACGCCATGACCAAATCCCTGGCCGTCGAGTGGGGCCGCCACGGCATCCGCTTGAATGCGATTGCGCCGGGCGTGATTCCGACCGAGGGCGCGACCGCGCGGCTGCGTCCCAACGGCGACGGCCAGGACGTGCTGACTCAGCAGAACCCCATGCGGCGGCTGGGCACGGGACACGACATCGGCGAGCTCGCGGCTTATCTGCTGGCGCCTGACAACGACTGGGTCAACGGACAGACCATTGCGCTGGACGGGGGCGACTACCTGGCCAACGGCGCGTATTTCAAGCAGTACTTCGATTGGTCCGACGAGGACTGGGCCGCCGCCCGCGCCGCCATCGAGGCCCGCACCGCCCAAGACAAGGCGCAACGCGCCGGGAAGCCGGCATGAGCGGCCACATCATCGCCGGCAATGTCAGCCTGACGCGTGATGTGCTGGTCGGCCGAGGCGAGCAGGTGGCCGCCGGCCTGGCCGCGATGGGCGTGCGCGAAGGCGACGTCATCGCGGTGCTGCTGCGCAACGGCATGGCGTATCTGGAAATCATCCAGGCTTGCAAGCGCCTGGGTTGTTATTACTGCCCCATCAATTGGCACTACACCGCCGACGAGGTTGCCTTTCTGGTGACCGACAGCGGCGCCAGGCTGCTGATCGCGGACGACGACCTGTGGCGGCAGGCGCAGGGCGCGCTTCCCGCCGGCCTGCCCGTGTTGCGTGTGACCGGGCCCACAGCGGCGGCGCACGGACCCGTCGCGGATAACAGCGGCGACCCTGCCGACTACGACGCCTGGCGTGATGCACAGCCGCGTTACGACGGCCCCTTGGTGGCGCCGCGTGGGCACATGGCCTACACGTCCGGCACGACGGGCCGGCCCAAGGGCGTGGTGCGCCGGCCATTTCCGATGGACCGCCTGGCCGACCATCTGGCCGCCGTCGAATCCGTGGTGGAGCAGGCGTATGGCTTGCGGCCGGGCTGCCGCGCATTGTTGCCCGCGCCCATCTACCACAGCGCGCCCAGCGTGTTCGCGCAGGTGGCCTTGCGGGTGTGCGACACGCTGGTGCTGATGCCCCGGTTCGATCCCGTCGACGTGCTGCGCCAGATCCAGCAGCACCGCATCGACACCGTGTATCTCGTGCCGATCATGTACGTGCGCCTGCTAAAGCTGGACGCGCAAACGCGGGCCTCTTTTGACCTGTCGTCGTTGCGCTTCGTGGCCTCGACCGGGGCGCCGTGCGCGCCGGATCTGAAGCGCGCCATGATTGACTGGCTTGGCCCCGTCGTCCATGAAACCTACGCGTCCAGCGAAGCCGGCATGGTGACCGTGATCGATTCGCACGAAGCGTTGGCGCGGCCGGGCAGCGCGGGGCGCCCCATTGGCGCCGCGCAGGTACGCATCTATGCCGACGATGGCAGCCCGTGCGCGCCGGGCCAAATCGGCCATATCCATGTCCGCCAGCCCGCCTATGCCGACTTCACGTACCGCAACCACCCCGAGGCGAGACAGGCGATTGAACGCGACGGGCTGATCGGTCTGGGTGACCTTGGCTATGTGGACGCGGACGGCTACCTGTTCGTGTGCGACCGCGAGTCGGACATGGTGATATCGGGCGGCGTGAATATCTACCCCGCTGAAATTGAACACCACCTGACGCAGTATCCCGGCGTGGCCGATTGCGCCGTTTTCGGCGTGCCCGACGCGGAATTTGGCGAACGCCTGCTGGGCCTGATTCAACCCGCGCCCGATGCCGATGTGGACGTGCAGGATGTGATGCGTTGGTTGGACACCCGCATCGCCCGCTACAAAGTGCCGCGCCAGCTGCTGTTGCGCCCCGCGTTGCCGCGCGACGACAACGGCAAGATCGCCAAGCGCCGCCTGCGCGCCGAGTTCTGGGAAGGCCACGCACGCCGGGTCTAGGCGCGGGCAGATCGACTTGCCCCGTGTGCTTACGCGCGCGGGGCCCATACCAAGATAAGAGTCGCCAAAGACTCGGGAGACAAGCATGTTGAAGATCAACCGTTGGGCAGGCCGCGCGTCGGCGGCAGTGCTGCTGTGCGCCGGCGCCGTGTCGACGTCCGCACCCGTGTGGGCGGCGGCGTTTCCGGACAGGCCGTTAAAGCTGGTGGTGCCGTACACGCCGGGTGGCGCGGCAGACCAGTTGTCGCGCACGCTGGCCGAACGCCTGTCACGCGAATTGGCGCAACCGGTTGTCGTTGAAAACAAGCCAGGCGCCAACACCATGATTGCCGCTACCCAGGTGGCCCGCGCGCAGGCGGACGGCTACACCTTGTTGTTGGCCAGCAATGCCAGCATGGTGTTGAACCCGGCGCTTTACCGCAAAATTTCCTACGATGCCGAGCGCGATTTTCGCGTGTTGTCGATAGTGGCCGAACTGCCGCTGGTGGTGGTTGCCAACAAGCAGGTGCCGGCCGCCACCCTGGCGCAGTTCGTGGGCTATGCCAAGGCGCATCCCGGCAAGCTGAACTACGCGTCTGTCGGCATCGGCAACCCGCTGCAATTGGCCACCGAACTGCTGAAGTCGCGCACGGGCATGGACGTGGCGCATATTCCCTACAACGGCAGCGCGCCCGCCTTGAGCTCGTTGATGGCCAACGACACGCAGCTGATGGTGGACGTGATCAGCACGTCGTTGCCGCTGGTGAAAGACGGCAAGATCAAGGCATTGGCGGTGACGACGGCCGAGCGCCTGCCCGTGCTGCCGGACGTGCCCACGGTTGCTGAAAGCGGCTTCCCGGATTTTCGCGCCGCGACCTGGTTCGGCGTGGCGGTGCCGGCGGGCACGCCGCCGCAAGAGGCCGCTGTGTTGCAGCAGGCCATTGCGAACGTGCTGCGCCAAGCGGATTTTCGCGAACGATTCCAGACGTTGGGCCTGGTGATCCAGGCGCCGCGCGATCAAGCCGAGACGGATGCTTATGTAAGCGACGACCGTCGGCGTTGGGGCGAAGTCATCCGGGCCAACAACATCAAGCTGGATTGATACGGCGGGCGGCCCAACCCTTTTGGCGGGGGCGGGGGTCACGCTATCCGCGCGGGCCCGCTCACGCCAGCAACGCCGGCAATTCAGCCGCCGCGATTTCCAAGAACCGGCGCAATGCCAGGGGCTCGCCGCGGCGGGCCGGCATGATTGCGTAGATGCGCGACGGAGCGGCTTGCCAGCCGGGCAAGATGGCGATCAGTTCGCCTCTGGCCAGCATGTTGGCGCACAGATAATGCGGTAGCAGCCCCACACCCAGGCCGGCGCGCACCATGGATCGCAGCGTGGCCATGTTGCTGCTCAGGCATCGCGGCTGGAACTCCAGTGATTCCGTTTCGCCCGCCGGGCCGGTGAAGCGCCAGGTATGGCGGCTGTCCTGCGTGGCATGCGCCAGCAGCGGTAACGCGGCCAGGTCGCGGGGATGGCGCGGCCGTGCCTGCGCCAATGCCGGGGCGCCTACCAGTGTCAGCGGCACCAGTGCCAGCTCGCGACCGATCAGCCGGGAATCCGTCAGCGGGGCGCCCATCGCGCGAAACGCCAGGTCGTAGCCTTCGCCCACCAGGTCGATGATTTCGTCGCGAGTGTCCAGCAACACCCGCACGCCGGGATGCGCGATGCAAAAGCGGGCGACCATTTCGCCCAGCAGTGTCACGGCCAGCGGCGACGGCGCGGTGATGCGCAACAAGCCGCTGGGCGTGTCGCCCATAGAGGCCGCCAGGTCGAACGCGGTACGGGCCTCGCGCGCCACCGCTTGGGCGTGGACGTAAATCTGCTCGCCCATCGGCGTCAACGACACGCGGCGGGTGTTGCGCTGAAGCAGGCGCACGCCCAGCCGAGCTTCCAGTTCGGCCACGCGCCGGCTCAGCTTGGAACGTTGCATATTCAACACACGCGCCGCTGCCGAAAATCCGCCTTTGGCGACGACTTCGCTAAAGAGCAGCAAATCGTCCAGGTGATGAATGTGCGGGTACATAGAGCGGGGGGGCGTAAAAGGGGAGGCGGGCGCGAATTGTCCTGTGCGGCGTGACAAATATTCCTGAAATTGGCCTCTACTGTCCGCCTGGTGGAACGCATAAGCTCTGCGTCAGTCGGCGCCACCCCCTTTCCACATTGGCGCGACCCACTCCAGGCAGCGCCTTTTTGACTATTCATCTTAGTAACGTCGCGGCGAGCCAGCCCGAATCGGCCGGCGATTCCTGCACCACGCGCGCCTTTCGCCACACCGACTTTTCTCGTGGCTGCTCTCCGGTCATCAGGGTCGACCATTTCGACATGACGGCCTCGGCCGCGCCGGGCCCGTGGCCGCCGGAGCCGCGCCCCGGCTGCCACGTCGCCACCTTGCTGCTGGAGGACACGCGGGGCAGCCTGCTCGGCACCGGCGCCGCCGGCGATGAGCAGGACGTGCAGGCGGGCGACCTGCACTGGGCGCGGGCGGATGCCGGCGCCACTCGGGTGCGCCAGCCCGCCAACGGCGCTCGGTCCGATGGATGGCGGTTGAATGGCCTGCGTATTGTCGTGGGGGCTTGCGATGCGAGCGATGCCGGCAATCCCGCGCCCACGCTGATCCGGGGCTGGGAAATGCCGGTGATCCAGACCGACGCAGGCCGTATCCGCGTGGTCGCCGGCCACCACGGTGGCTGGCAATCGCCGCTGGTCACGGCGGCGTCGATGCTGGTCCTGGATGGGTGGCTGCGCCCGGGCGCGACGCAGCTGGTGCCGTTGCCGCCCGGCTGGAACGCCTGGCTTTATGTCGTGTCCGGCGAGCTGGGCGTGCGCGCGCGCCACCGCCGCTCCGGCGCGCCGGCGTTGCCCAAGCAGATGGGCGGCGATCCTGACTTCGCTGTCTTGGGCACGGGCTGCGCGCTGACCGCGTCCGCGTCCGCGTCTGCGTCTGCGTCGGCGGGCAATGAAGAAGGCGTGTTGGTGTTGATGGCGGGCAGGGCGCCGGCGCACTTCGTGCTGGTGGGCGGCCCGGCAGTCGGACGGGTGTCCGCGCGGGGTGTGCCCGCAGCCACTGCCATTGCCACACCCACGACCGCAGCCCCGACCGCAGTCCCCACCTCAGCCCCAACCTCAGCCCCCACCGCAGCCCCCCCCGCAGCCCCCACCGCAGCCCCCACCGCAGCCCCCACCCCCCCCCCCCCCCCCCCCCCCACCCCCGC